>JAIMBT010000009.1 GCA_023511295.1 Alicyclobacillus sp. | reverse complement strand
CTTGGCGTTCGGGTTGATATCCATCGTGATGGTCTTCTTGTCGGCAGACCAGGTCCATTTCTGGATGATGTCCGGGATGTAGTTCAGGTTCTTGTCGATGGTCAGCAGCGGATCAAACGCGTAGCTCACGACGTTCGCCGTGTACAAGCTGGCGTCCATCGCCGGAATCAGCTCGTCGTTGTACTTGGTGCCCTGCGCCATCGTCAAGGTGCCGCCGTCAACCGGCTGCCCGCTGGCGGTGCTGGTGTTCGTCGTCCCGTTACCGCCGCCCGCTGCTGTCCCGTTGCCCGTCCCGTTGGCGCTGTTTCCGCCGCTTCCGGAACCGCAACCGGCCACCAGCATGGTCAGCGAAGCCGCCAGGGCGACTGTCGCCAGTGAAGCTTTGCCCAATCGCTTCATTTTGTGACCCCCATGCTCCAAAGTTTTGTATCATCAACATCCACCGCCGGCTCTGTGCGCTCAGTACAGGTGGCAAGCCACCAGGTGACCAGGCGACACTTCACGCAGCGCTGGACGCTGACTTCTGCAGACATCCATCACCTTCGGGCAACGCGTGTGGAACGGGCAGCCCTTGGGTGGGTTTGCCGGGCTCGGCACATCGCCTTGCAGAATAATGCGCTCCCGCCGGTTTTCGCGTTTCGGTTCCGGTGCTGCCGAGAGCAGCGCCTCTGTATATGGGTGCAACGGATGGTTGTAGAGGTCCGCCTTCCCCGAGAACTCAACGAGGTGTCCGAGGTACATGACCCCGACCCGGTCGCTGATGTGTCGAACGACGGCAAGGTTATGCGAAATAAAGATATAGGAGAGATTGAACTCCTTCTTCAGGTCGACCATCAGGTTCAAGATCTGCGATTGGATGGATACGTCCAAAGCCGACACGGCTTCATCGGCGACAATCAGCTTCGGATTCAACGCCAGCGCCCGGGCAATCCCAATGCGCTGCCGCTGACCGCCGGAAAACTCATGCGGGTACCGCAGGCGGTCTTCCCCGCGCAGTCCCACCCGCTCGAGGAGGTGGGATACGCGCTCGATGGCTTGCTTGCGGGTTGCAGCCTTGTTGACGACCAGCGGCTCAGCGATGATCTCCTCCACCGCCATCTTCGGGTTGAGCGATGCGTACGGGTCCTGGAACACCATCTGGAACTTGGGCCGAATTCGGCGCAACTCCTTGCCCTCCAGCTTGGTGATGTCCTGCCCGTCAAAGATGATGCTGCCATCGGTCGGTTCCAGCACGCGCATGACCATGCGTCCCATGGTCGACTTACCGCAACCCGACTCACCTACGATGCCGAGGGTCTCCCCTGCCTTCAACGTGAACGAGACATCGTCGACCGCTTTCACGTGACCGACGGTGCGCCGAAGCAGGCCCGCGGTAATCGGAAAGTATTTCTTCAAGTTCTTAATCTCCAGCAGATTGTCGCTCGAGTTCGCCGTCAACGCGTCATTCACGACAGCCGTCAAGTTCTCGCTCATGTCAGCAGTCCCTTCATACAAGATCACAGCGGACGAAGTGCCCTGGCTTGACCTCTCTCAACTCCGGCATCTTCTCCCGACAGCTCGGCTGGGCAATCGGACAACGGTCCGCAAAACGACACCCGACCGGGTAGGCTGCGGCGTCGGGAACGGTGCCCGGAATGGAGTACAAGACTTCCTTCTCCTCTTCGAGAGAGGGGATGGACTCCAACAGCGCCTTCGTATATGGATGCAAGGGGGAATGGAACAGGTCGTCCGCATTCACCTGTTCGACCACCTGCCCTGCGTACATGACGACGACGTGGTCGGCCATATCTGCCACGACGCCGAGGTCGTGCGTGATGAGGATGATGGCGGTGTTGAAGTCTTCCCGCATCTTCTTCATCAACTCGAGGACCTGGGCCTGAATGGTCACGTCCAGGGCCGTGGTGGGCTCGTCTGCAATCAGCAACTTCGGCTCACACACCATCGCCATCGCAATCATCACACGTTGGCGCAAACCGCCGGACAACTGGTGCGGGTATTCGTGAACGATTTCGGAGGCACGCGGCACACCGACAAACTGAAGCATCTCAATCGCCTTCGCCATCGCCTCGCGCTTTGTCATGTTTCGGTGGCGGAGGAGCACTTCGGTAATCTGCGCCCCGATGGTCAACACCGGGTTGAGCGCGGTCATCGGTTCTTGGAAAATCATCGAGATGTCGTTTCCGCGCACGTCGGTCATCTGCTTCTCGGTCAACTTCAACAGGTCCCGGCCGTCGAACTGAATCTCGCCGGATACAATCTTGCCGCGCGGTTGCGGCACCAAACGCATGATGGACAGCGAGGTCATGCTCTTGCCGCACCCGGATTCGCCGACGATGCAGACAATCTGCCGCGGAAAGACGTCGATGTCAATCCCGTCCACGGCGTGAACCTGTACGTCTTTGCTGATGAAATAGGTCTTCAAATCGCGAATTGCCAGAAGTGGTTCAGCCACTGCAAGACCTCCTGCCGTTTGTTGTTCGCCGGGGCCATGCCGTCGAATGGGGCGTCTTCCATTCCCCTTTGCAAATTAGCGAGGGCTCAGAGAACGGTAATCTATGAATTCGCATATTTTGAAGTCATTCTAGCCGTCGTTCGCTCGTTTGTAAAGCGCCTGTAACCTTCTCAGCGTACAATCCGACAAGAAATGGACTGACAATTGTTTCCGAAGCGTTGCCCGGATGGTCCGCGCCCGTTCACGCGTTCGGTGCTCCACCGTACCCATACGCGACAGAAAT
Organism: Alicyclobacillus sp.; assembly: GCA_023511295.1. Lineage (GTDB taxonomy): Bacteria > Bacillota > Bacilli > Alicyclobacillales > Alicyclobacillaceae > JAIMBT01. Next base: position 125,346 of record JAIMBT010000009.1, on the reverse strand, counting down.
GCTCTCCACTTGCGGAAACATTCCATCATCTTTCCCAGTTTCCGCCTCGCGGCGGACTGCACAAGGTTGACGGTGCACGTTGGGCGTAGGGCGATTGAAGCAACTTCCTGTCGGGAACGGTTTCATTCTAAAAAAGTTTTCTATATTGTTCAAGCTGAGTTTACCGGTAACAACAGTAGATTTTTGGAAGTTCTCACGTCTGGGCGGTCGCCCTTCGCGCGATGCGATAGATGGTATGGTATCACATTTTTGTCGAAATACAAACAGGTATCGACGAGCCGTGCGGTCACCATCCTTCCGCCTTGGTGCGTGAACGGTGGACTGAGATCAGGCCCAACGTCGGTACCACTCGACCCACCGCTCTGCCACCCAAGCGGTGCATTCCGCGGGTGTCATCCCCGAGAAACGCTCTGGCGCCAGCTGTCGCAGGGTCGTGAAGGTCTCCCGCTGAACGCGGTACTCGCTGCCGCTGTCCGCATAAAAGCGATTGATAAGATCTGTCGCCCAATCCACATCGACGTCGACCGGCATACAGGCGTGTGCGAGGACGTACCCTGGCCGGTTGGAGCGCGTGCCCGCCAAGCCGCCGCGCCACGCCTGCGCCGTACCAACCAGCTTCCGCCCGCCGACCAGCACGTTGTACGTCCCGTCACAGTAGCTACCCGGGACCGACCCCGTATCCCCCGCGAGCCCGAGTTGCGCCAACCAAGCGAGCAGCGGCCGCGTCAGCAGACGGTAATAGGCATCGGTCGTGGCGCGTCGCTCCGTTCGCGGAAACAGGTACGACACGTGCACCACGCCTGGCCCCTGCGGGACCGCGGTGCCGCCTGTCGTGCGCACGACCACGTCCCAGCCCGCCTGACGGAGTCGGGCGGCGGCCTGCTCACCCTGCCCAGCGGCTACGTCACGGCGCGTCACGCCAATCCCCGGGCGGTTGGCCGCCCGCCATACGCGAATGAGGGGCGGCCGTTCGCCCCGCGCCACAGCTTCTCCCAACTGCCACTCCAGGTCCAGGTTGCGCTGGCTGTCCGTCACGTCGTCCAACCACACGACCTGTACGCCGTCAGGCCACAGTTGCTGGTCCTCCATCGACTTCCTCCTTCCTTCGTCTCGCGAGCCGCGACGCACCCCATACACCGACGTACACTGCAAAAAACGGCATCATGGGATACCGAAACCGGTCCCACGCCGGGAAGAAGAAGAAAATCGCCGTGTTGTAGGCGCAGTACCAAAGCGGGAGCCACACCCAGACGGTTCGCCCTGGCGGCGGCGCCACCCGGTGCCAGGGTCGCACGCCTCCGCCCACCGAGCCGCATCGGCACATGCCGAGAACGGACGCGGCCATCCAGAGGTAGTACACCCCCGTGTCAAACCACATCGCCACGTGAACCGCCGCAGGGCTGAACCGCTTCGGAAGTTCTGCGAAGGTGACGCTCACCACGTTCCAGTCTACCCAGTACAAGAAGAACCACTTCAGTAACCCACCCCACAGGAGGTGGAGCGGATGGTGCAGGTAGAACTGGATGGCCGCCCGTGTCGCCACCTGGTTCTCCATCACGTCGTCCTGAACGTAGGGCAGCAGCGGGTTGACGTGCGGGTTCCACGACCAAAAATATGAGCCGTTGGCGTGCGTTCCCTGCCACAGGTTCACGCCGCCGTTTGTCGATACAAGGACGAAGTGATGTAACGCCAGCGCGTTGCGGATGGTGACGGGCGCTACGCCTGCCGCCATCCCGGCTGCAAAGAGCGCACTCCAACCCAGTGCGGAAAGCCACGCGTCTTTCGCCACCCGCCAGCGAAACAGCCACGCAGCGGCCGGGAACAGCAGCACAATCGGCCGAACGTCGGCGGCGAGCCCCAGCAGCACCCCCGCAGCCACCGTCGGCCCGACCCCGCGAAGGCGATCTGCCGAACGGGATGTGCTCACCCGGTCTGAACCGGTGGGCACATCCGACCGCGCCCCCCAGCTGGCGACCAAGCACCAGATGCAGGCAACCAGGAGCAGCGTGAACAGTTCTTCCGACCCAAGGACCGCGTTCCACTCCACCTGGCTCGGCAACAGGGTGTACGCCGCAGCCGCACAGACCGCAGCCACCCGCGACCGCGTCACTTGCCAGGTCAAGCCGTAGACGCACAGAACAATCGCGACGCTGAACAAAGCGTTGGCGGCCAAGCCAGCCGCAACCGAAGGGCCCACCGCGCGGAACAGCAGCGACAGGAAGAACGGATAGCCCATCGGCCAGTAGGCGGTCGGGTGGCCGTACCACACATAACCTTGGCCTGCCGCCATCTGAGCCGCGTGGTGGAAGTACCAATCGAAGTCGTCCACCTGCGGCGGGTGCAGGAACCACAGCCAAGCGCCGCGCAGGAGGAGGTTCAGAGCGGTCAGGGCACCGGCCGGCACGGCGTGGCGACGCCAGCTGTCGCGTGCAGGCGCCCCGCCCCCGCCGCGTCGCCGCCCGGACGGTCCCAGACTGGCCTTCGCGCCAGGGGAGTCTGTCACGCCAGCGCCTCCACCAACACCTCAGCCGCCGCGTTGCCGCCGCTGATCACGCACACCGCCGGTCCTTCGAGCCATCCTTCCGCCGCTGCCCGCACCGCGGCGGCGACGCTCGTCGCGCCGGACGGTTCCGCCAGCAGCTTCTCCGCCAGCACATCCCGCAGCGCCGACCAAATCGCGGCTTCAGACACCAGCGTCACCCGGTCCACCCGCTTCTGGACAATCGGGAAGGTGTACTGCCCAGGGTGGTTCGACCGCAGGCCGTCCGCCACCGTCGTCGAGACGCCGATGTCCACCACCTTTCCTGCCTCCAGCGACAGGTAGGTATCGTTGGCCAGTTCCGGCTCCGCGCCCACCACCTGCGAACCCGGCAGCCGCGACTTGACCGCCGTGGAAACGCCGCTGATGAGTCCCCCGCCGCCCACCGGGACGAAGACCATCCGCACGTCCGGCCGCTGTTGCAAAATCTCGAGACCCGCCGTTCCCTGCCCCGCCGCAACCAGCGGGTGGTCGTACGGCGGGACAAACACGTAGCCGCGCGCCTCGGCAATCTCCTCCGCCTTCGCAATCCGCTCGCTCGACGTCCGGCCGCAACGCACCACCTCCGCGCCGAAACCGCGGATGGCCTGTTCCTTGACGCCTATCACGTCCTCCGGCACGACCACCACGCACGGCAGGCCCACCTGCTGCGCTGCATAGGCGACGGCCTGGCCGTGGTTCCCGCTCGATCCGGTGATCACCCCCTGTACGGAGCGGTCAGCGGTCACCCCAATGAGCTGGCGACCCTCGTCGCCCTCCGTTGCCAGCGCCTGCACGAAATTGGTGGCGCCGCGCGCCTTGAACGACCCCGTCACCTGCAGGTTTTCACACTTCAAGTAGACCTCCTGACCCAGCCGCTCCGACAAGCGATGCGCCTTCACCAACGGCGTCTTCGCCACCTTGCCGCGAATCCGTTGCTCAGCGCGCACGATATCGTCCCATTCAATCGGTCGTAGACTCACGTTCTCCCCATCCCATCCGTGCGGTTCCGACGCCGGCCCGTCCGTCCGGGTTCTGCCCCCGTCACAGCCGGTCGACGGAACGGTACAGTTTTTGAAACCAACTCGGCAACTCGTCTGCGAACCGCCGGGCGGCCGCTGTCATCGATAGATCACGCCGGCACACCGCCGAAATCGTACGTGAGCGCGGCGGGTCATCCATCAGGTGAAGGACGCGCAGCCGGCCGGCCGTCAAGTCGTCCTGTACGCAGGACCTCGGCAGGAACGAAAGGCCGACTCCGGCTTGGACCAGCCGATTGATACTCTCTAGACTATCCGCTTCGAGCGCCGCTGTCACCCCGTGTCCTGGTCTCGCGAGGATCTCTTCCGCCAACCGGCGCAAACCCGATGTCGGCGGCATCAGGATGAACGGCTGATCGACCAAGGCGGCCGCTGTGACCCCCGGCCGGAGGGCCAGCGGGTGGTTGGGAGGCGCCACCAGAAGCAGGTCGTCGCGGTAGAGGGGCGTGATCGACAGGTGATCTGTGTCGTCCGGCATCGTCGTCACGATGCAGACGTCGACCTCGCGCTGTCGGAGTGCCGCCAGCAGGTCACCGGAAGACCCGGTGCGCAGTTGGAACGTCACGCGCGGATGGGCCCGTCGGTACGCCGCCAGCACCGGTGGCAACAGGTAGATGGCCGGTGTCAGCCCAGCGCCGAGGTGGACCGTACCGCCTTCTGGATTCGCCAGTGAAGCCAGGTCCTCCCGCAACTTCTCCTCGAGCGCAATCAGCCGCTTCGCCATCTCGTACGTGAGCTCACCGGCGCGGGTGAGCACCAACCGGCCGCCGATGCGGTCAAACAGCGGTTGTCCGAGGTCGGACTCCAACTGTTGCAGTTGCCGCGAGACGGTCGGTTGCGTCAAGTGCAGGACGGCAGCAGCCTCCACCAACGTGGCCGATTCCACCACCTGCACCAACGTCCGGTAGAGTCGATCCGCCACCGCTTCTCCCTCCCGCCAGTCAGCCTCGCCCGTTTTGGCACAGAACGTTCACGATACGCATTTTGCATCCACCCTATACGTCGAATTCATTTTACACATACATCGGCGGAATCCTATACTGCAGTTGACGATTGACGACTCGAGAGACAGCAACTGGGGGGTACCCGCATGGTTCACGCAGTGGTTGGCGCACAGTACGGCGATGAAGGCAAGGGCAAGATGGTCGATTACTTTGCGGCGGACGCCGACATGGTGATCCGCTTCCAAGGCGGCGGCAACGCCGGACATACCATCGTGAACGAACACGGACGGTTCGCCCTGCACCTGGTTCCGTCCGGTATCTTCCACCCAGAGACCACCTGCGTACTCGGGACGGGCGTGGTGATTCACCCTGGGAACCTGGTCAAGGAGTTGCACACCCTCCAACAGAGTGGCATCGCCACCAAGCGGCTGGTGATCTCCGAGCGCGCGCACCTGGTTCTGCCGTTTCACATCTGGCAAGATGCATACGAGGAGCAGTTGCGGGCGAACAAAGTGGGCACCACGCTGCAGGGCATCGGCCCGGCGTATCAGGACAAGGCGGGGCGGTTCGGCATCCAGATTGGCGAGATGCGAGATCTCGCGCACTTCCGCACCCGCGTGGAGCGGGCGTACCGGATGAAACTCGAGCGGATGCCCGGGATGGAACAGGCGTCGGGATCGTTTGAAGAGATGTGGAGCGAGTTGGCGGAGGCGCGCGAGGAGCTGTTGCCCTACATTGCGGACACCTTGCCGCTCATCCAGGAGGCGGTCCAGAGCGGGCGCAAGGTCCTCCTCGAGGGGCAGCTCGGCGTCATGCGCGACCTCGACTGGGGCGTCTATCCGTTTGTCACCTCATCTTCGCCGACGAGCGGCGGCATCGCTGCTGGCGCAGGCATCCCGCCGACGGCCATTCGCCGCGTCACCGGCATCACGAAGGCGTACACCACCGCCGTCGGGGCCGGCCCGTTTCCGACGTTGCTGCAAGACGACACAGCGCGGCACCTGCAGGAGATGGGCCACGAGTACGGCGCAACCACCGGTAGGCGGCGGGATTGCGGCTGGCTCGACATCCCGGCCCTGCGCTACGGAGCCTGGCTGAACGGGTACACGGACCTGGCCTTGATGAAGCTCGATGTGTTGAGCGGATTGGACGAGGTTGCGGTCTGCACTGCCTATGAGTTGGACGGCGTGCGGTACGAACGGCCGCTGCCGGCGTACCAACTCGAACGCGCGGTGCCGGTGTACGAGACCCTGCCCGGGTGGCGGGAGGACTTGTCCGACTGTACCACGTTCGAGTCGCTCCCGGCGGCGGCCCAGGCGTTCGTCCGGCGAGTTGAGGCGTGGACGGGCGTGCCGGTGGCGTACGTTTCAGTGGGACCAGACCGCCGGCAGACCATCGTACGGGGGTGAGGCGCCCATGGACACACCGATGGACACCCCGCTGAACGCGCCGGTTCCGCCAACCAGAAAGCTCGGCGCAGGTCGCGGCCGCCTGTTGCCGCCCCGCTTCGTCGGGGTGTGCATGGTGCTGGTTGGCGCCACGCTCTGGGGCCTTTCCGGCACCGCCTCGCAGCGGCTGTTCGACACCTACCACGCGACGGCACCGTGGCTGGTCGATGTCCGAATGGGCTTCTCGGGGCTCGTCCTGCTGACCACCGTGCTCGCCACTCAGGGCGTGCGCGGCTTATTCGCGGTCTGGGCGCGGCCCAAGGACGCGTTGGCGCTGCTCGGGTTTGCGGTGCTCGGTCTGTACATGGTCCAGCTTTCCTACCTGATGTCCATCGCCCGCGGGAACGCTGCCATGGCCACGTTCCTCCAGTACCTCGGGCCGGCCTTCGTGCTGCTGTACGCAGCTTGGCACGCGCGGCGCTGGCCCACTCGATGGGAGAGCGCTGGCCTCGCCTTGGCGGTGGTCGGGACGCTGCTGCTCGTCACCAACGGCTCGTGGCACACCGTGGTCGTCCCGCCCGCCGCGCTGGTCTGGGGTCTGATTTCCGCCGTCACGCTCGCCATCTACACGGTGGCGCCGGGGCGGCTGATGCGCGTCCATGGAGCGCCCGCCGTCATCGGCTGGGCCATGCTGATTGGCAGCGTGGTATCGTCCCTGCAATCCCCGCCCTGGCGAATGGCCGGCGTTCACCCGGACGGCGCGTTCTGGGCGCTGGCTGCGTTCGTCGTCATCCTCGGCACGCTCGTCGCCTTTTACCTCTACCTCTCGAGCACGAGCCGCATCTCCCCGGTCGAAAGCAGCCTCCTCGCCTGTGTTGAACCGCTTTCCGCGGCTGTGGCATCGGTTGTCTGGCTGCACACACAGCTCGGCGCCGCCACGGTAGTCGGTGGCCTCTGTATCGTGGGCACCGTGGTGGTCCTCACCCTGCAGTCGAGACGCGCCAGCTGACCCGCCGCCCTAGCGCCGGTCGTCCGGCCGCACGGGGCGGGTGCGCTGGCGGACCGACGTCTCCCGCCACGCGTGTACCAGCCCGCTCCAACTGAACGCAGGATACGCATCGTCTACGGTTGCTGCGAGAACCCGGGCAGCTTGGGCCGTGGGCGCGTAACTCGCGTCGGCGGCGGCAGGGTTCAACCACACCACCCGCCGACTGCGGTGCCGCAGCCGAGCCAAGGCGTCAGCCAGGAGCGCCGGGTCCCCCGAGTCGAACCCATCGGTCACCAACAGCAGCACGGGGTCCCCCCGCATCACCGTGCGGGCCCAGTCCCGGGAGAGCGCGGCGAGGGCGTCGGCGAACCGCGTACCGCCGGCGAAGTCCGGAGTTCGAGCGGCAAGCTCAGCGAGGGCGCGGTCTGGATTGGACGTCCGCAAGGTGGCGGTTGCGCGAGTCAACTGCGTACTGACGGCGAACAGCTCGAGCGGCACCCGGGCCAACTGCAGGCTGTGTACGAACGAGAGAACCATCCGGCTGTACGGCTCCATCGATCCGCTCACATCCACGACCCACACTGCCGCTCGCTGGGCTCGCTGCGCACGCCGCATCTGCAGCGGGAGCCAGGTGTCCTTGCGAGCGGCCTCCCGCAGGGTCGCGGCCAGGTCGGGCACTGCGCCAGCCGGGCACAGGCGATAACGGCGGCTGCCCGTCCAAAACCGCGGCACGCGCTCCGAAAAGCGGACGGCCTCTCGCCGCTCCGCCTCGGTCAACTTCGCGAAGTCGGCCGCTTTCCAGGCGGCCGACCGGCTCGCACCCGTCTGCAGGCGCAATGTCCCGTCCGAGGCGTGCTCCTTCGCCGCGTCGCCGGTCGCACCCTCTGGGCCGGTCATCCAGAAGATCTGCGGGTGCCGGTGCCTGGTTTGGCGCAGCCGTGCCACACTCGTCGACAGCGTCCGCTCGAGGACCCAGGCGTGGCTGTCCTGCCGCCGGAGGCGCAGCAGGAACTGCCGCCACGCCTCGCGAAACAGCGGCACGTGCTCCGGGCGCGTGGCGACCACTGCACAGACCGCGGATGCGGTCACTTCGGGCGTCTCCCACCCGACGGCGGCCAGTGCGCGCAACGCGAGCGCCTGCTCAGCGGGACCGACCGGCAGCCCCAGACGCCGTAGGCTGCGCAGAAAGGCGTGAAGGTTGTGTGGGAGGAGAGGATTGGCCGGTTCGCGCATCTTAGTCACCCCGCGGACCCTCGCGGCACTCCGAGTTCCGCGAGGGTGCGCTGTAAGGTGGAGAGGCCTCCATCCGCCGGTTGCAACATCAGGTCGAGGTCGTCGCGGTATTTGAGAAGGCACCCGATGGTCGCCTCGACCTCGGCGGGATTCAGTTGGCGGACGCCGAGTTGCTCCAGCGCCGCGGCCCAGTTGACCGTCTCCGCGAGGCCAGGACGCTTGAACAGCGGTTCCTGCCGCAGGCGCTGGACGAACGCTGTGACATCCGTCGCCAGGTCGCGCCCGAGCCCCGGCACAAGCCGCTCCACGATAGCGCGCTCCTTCTCGAACGACGGGAAGTCAAGCCAGTGGTAGAAGCAGCGACGCTTGAGCGCATCGTGCACCTCGCGCGTGCGGTTCGACGTGAGCACGATGAGCGGCGGCTCAGCAGCCCGGATGGTGCCGAGTTCGGGAATGGTCACCTGGTATTCCGCCAGAACTTCCAACAGGAAGGCCTCAAACGCCTCGTCGCTGCGGTCCACCTCGTCAATCAGGAGTACGGGGGCCGGGCCGTCCGGACGGATGGCGGACAGCAGGGGACGCGCCAACAGGTACGGTTCCGTGAAGAGCGCGTCTGGATGCACGCCCTCCCAGCCGACGCGCAGCTGTCGGTCGGGTTCCGGGCCAACGCCCGTCCCCCGCAACGCCTCCATCATGCGGATGTGCAAGATCTGCTTCGGATAGTTCCACTCGTACAGCGCGCTGCGGCTGTCCAGCCCTTCGTAGCACTGCAACCGGACCAGCGGCCGGCCCAGCACAGCCGATGCCGCCTTCGCGAGCTCGGTCTTGCCGACGCCGGCCTCGCCCTCGAGAAACAGCGGGCGTTCCAGAGCCATGGCGAGGAACAACGCCGTCGCAAGCGGCGTGTCACAGACGTATCCCGATTCATCCAATGCCCGTTGCAACTGCGCTGGGGAGGTGAATGGGTTGTTCACGCAAACCGCCCCTCTCAGGAAATCCACGCCCAAGCCGAGGAAGGGCCTGCCTGACGGCGCCCCCACCGCAGACAGACCCCTTTGCCTCGCTCTACGGAAGCGCCCGCCGTATGGCGCGGGCCGTGTGCACCTGTACCAGGTGTGCCCGGTAGTCCGCGGACGCGTACAGGTCTTCGCCCATCACGCCGTCCTCCGCTGCATGCCCCGCAGCTGCCTGTATCGCTTCGTCGGTCGGCGGCTGCCCCATCAGCGCCGCCTCCGCTGCGACCGCGCGGTACGCGACGTCTCCCGCGCCGGTCACGCCGATGCGCACGTAGTTGAAACAGCCGTTCTCGTCCGTCCCGATGACGGCGGCAACCCCGACCACCGCGTAACCCGAGGCGGGGTGTGGCACTTTCTGATAAACACTCTGGGTGCCAGCCGGCGGGACGTCGAAGGCGATCTCGGTGAGCACCGCTCCTTCCGGCATGGCGGTGGTGAGCGGGCCGAGGAAGAAGCCGTCGGCGGGGAGCGCGAACTCGCCCGCTGGGCTCAGCCCGCGGAGGGTCGCGTTGTACGCCAGCGCCACGGCCGGAAGGTCCGACGACGGGTCGGCGTGCGCGAGGTTCCCACCGATGGTACCGCGGTTGCGCACCTGCAGGTCGCCAATCTGTGCGGCGGCTTCCGCCAGCGCGGGTAACAGCGACCGCACCACCGGGTGTGCGGAGATCTCCGCGTGGGTCGTGAGCGCCCCAATCACCACCTGGCCGTCGACTTCGCGAACGCCGTGTAGATTGCGGATAGCCTGGATGTCCACCAGCGCTGCCGGCGCGGCCAGCCGCATCTTCATCAGCGGCAGCAGGCTGTGCCCGCCCGCAATCAGCTTGGCCTCCGGGTTGGCCGCGAGGCTCGCCAGCGCCTCGTCCACCGTGTGCACCCGCTCGTACGTGAAAGCACTCGGAATCACTCAGCTTCCCTCCCGTTCTGGATTGCCTGCCATACGCGTTGCGGCGTCAGCGGCATGGGAATCTCCCGGACGCCAAACGGCGCGAGCGCGTCCAGCACCGCGTTGACCACCGTCGGGGTGGCTGCAATCGTGCCGGTTTCCCCAATCCCCTTAACGCCGAGCGGGTTGTGCGGCGACGGCGTCTCCGTGAACGCGGTTTCAAAGTTCGGGAAAAACCGCGCCTTTGGCATCGCGTAATCCATCCATGTGCCGGTCAGGAGCTGCGCTTGGTCGTCGTACACCGCACCCTCGTACAGAGCCTGGCCGATTCCCTGGACAATCCCGCCGTGCACCTGGCCTTCCGCAATCATCGGATTGATGACTCGGCCGCAGTCGTCCACGGCGATGTAGCGGTCGATGGTCACGTCGCCCGTCTCCGCATCCACCTCCACCATGCACAGGTGGGTCCCGAACGAGTAAGTGAAGTTGGCCGGGTCATAAAATGCGCTCGCTTCGAGTCCTGGCTCCACACCGGCCGGGAGGTTCCAGGCAAGGTATGCCTGTAAGGTGACGTCCTGGAAGCTGGCTCTGCGCTGTGGCGCGCCTTTCGCCTGGAAGCTGCCGTCGACAAACTCCACATCCGCCTCTGACACTTCCAACATGTGCGCGGCAATCTTCTTCGCCTTTTCAATCACGCGGTCCGTCGCCACGGCCAGTGCGCTGCCGCCCACGGGCGTGGTGCGCGACCCGTACGTCCCCCAACCCATCGCAATGCGGGCCGTATCGCCGTGGATGACCTCGATGTCCTCTACTGGAATGTGCAGCTTCGAAGCGACAATCTGGGCAAATGTGGTCTCTTCTCCCTGGCCGTGCGGGGACGCGCCAGTAAACACCGTGACCTTACCGGAGGGATGCACGCGGACCGTCGAACTCTCCCAGAGGCCGCCTTGGAACCCGACAGCCCCTGCGACCTGCGACGGGCCGAGGCCGCAGATCTCGACGTAGGTCGTGCATCCCACGCCCACATAGCGGCCGGCTGCGCGCAACTGCTGCTGACGGGCCCGGAAGTCGGCGTACCCGGCCATCTCGAGTGCCCGGTTCAGCGCGCGGTGGTAGTCGCCGCTGTCGTACTCGAGGCCCATCGCGTTGTGGTACGGAAACGCGTCTTTCGGGATGAGGTTCTTGCGCCGAACCTCGACCGGGTCCATGCCAATCTCGCGCGCGAACAGGTCGACCATCCGCTCCAACAGGTAGGTGGCCTCCGGCCGCCCGGCGCCGCGATAGGCGTCCGTTGGCGTGGTGTTCGTGAACACGCCGTACACGTCCGCACCGGCGTATGGAATCTGATACGGACCCGGTACAATCAGACCGAATAAGATGGTGGGCACGCCCGGCGCCGCGGTGGACAGGTAGGCCCCCATGTTCGCCAGAGCCTTCACGCGAATGGCCGTGAGTGTTCCGTCGCGCGTCCCGGCCAATTCTATGTCCTCCACCTGGTCGCGCCCGTGCGTCGTCGCAAGGAAATGCTCACGCCGGTCTTCCGTCCACTTCACAGGTCGGCCCAGGTCCCGAGCCGCAAACCCGACCAGGGCTTCGTCTGGGTAGACGGCGATCTTTGCGCCGAACCCACCGCCCACGTCCGTCGCGACGACGCGCAACTTGTGCTCCGGGACACCGAGGACCCCGGACAGGATGAAGCGGTGAATATGCGGATTTTGCGAGGTCACCCACACGGTCAGCTCGCCGGTGGACGGGTCGTACTGGGCCGCGGATGCGCGCGGCTCCATCGGGTTTGGCACCAGACGCTGCTGGCGGATGCGGTGGCGCACGACCACCTCCGCCTGCGCAAACACCTCGTCCGTCGCGTTCCCGACCTTCCAGTGAAACGCGATGTTGTTCGGCGCGTCCGCGTGAAGCTGCGGTGCCCCGGGCGCCATCGCCAACTCCTGCTCCGCCACCGCCTGCAGGACTTCGTAGCGCACGTGGATCTGGTCAAGCGCGTCCCGCGCTGTGTACCGGTCTGTTGCGACGACCATCGCCACGCCGTCCCCCACGTACCGAACCGTGTCAACCGCGAGGGCTGGATGGGCCACCGTCTTGATGTCCGACTCCGGCGGCAGCCAAGCCGTTGGAATGGTCCCCATACGGTCTTGCAGATCGGCACCCGTGTATACCCGGACGACACCTGGCAACTGAGCAGCCTTCGAGGTATCGATGGACGCGATGCGCGCATGCGCGTGCGGACTCCGAAGGATGGCGGCATAGAGCATCCCTGGCAACTGCACGTCGTCCGTGTAGCGTCCCCGCCCGGTGATAAAGCGCGGGTCCTCACGGCGCTTGACTTGACTTCCAAACACGGTAGCACTCACGACGTTGCACCTCCTTGCGAGCCCTCACCGCGGTCCAAACCGGCCGTCGCGGCAACCTCCACCTCGCCGTCCGCGGATTGCATCCGCTCGGCGGCGTAGCGCACCGCGCGAACAATGTTCTGATAGCCGGTGCAGCGGCAGATGACACCTTCCAGCCCTTCGCGGATCTCCTCGTCCGTCGGGTTGGGATGCTGCCGCAGCAAGTCCGCCGCTGCCATGATCACGCCCGGTGTACAAAAACCGCATTGTAAGCCATGTTTCTCCCAGAAACCTTCCTGGACCGGGTGCAGGTTCTCCACGCTGCCGATGCCCTCGATGGTGGTGACCGAACACCCGTCAGCCTGAACCGCCAGCATCGTGCACGACTTCACCGCTTTCCCGTCGACGAGGACCGTGCACGCGCCGCACTGGCTGGTGTCGCAACCGATGTGGGTGCCCGTCAAGCCGAGGACATCTCGCAACAGGTGCACCAACAGCAAGCGCGGTTCCACGTCCACCGTGTACGAGCGGCCGTTGACCAGAACGGTCACCGGAACCTGAACCGAACTTCGTAAATCCCCCACGCGTTCCACCTCCATCTCACATGGTTCGACGGATCTTTCATAATTATGGTAGCACTCCGAACTAAAACTCTCAATCCTCCGTTTCCGTCGAATTACCGGTCAATTTGTCGCAGGGGTGCACGCAAACGTGGGAGGACCGACGGTTTCGTCAGCCCTCCCACGCTCTTGTCCATCCCACGGGCAGGCGCTACGAGCGAGACAGCAGGGGCCCGGGTTCCGGGCCGTCGGATGCGTCAGACAGCACTGCGTGCCCACCCCAGACCTCCCGTGGCAGAGCCGATGCGCTGTCCACGTCGAGGATGAAGGTCACGTCTCGGTGCAGTTGCAGCATCGTGGCCGGCAGGTCGGTCCGTACTTCTCCCTGAACCGCGCGCGCCACGACGTCCGCCTTGGCGCGTCCGAACGCCATCAGTACAATCTGGCGAGCTTGCAGGATGGACTGCACGCCCATCGTGAGGGCTCGCCGCGGCACGTCTTCGACACGCTCGAAGAAACGCGCGTTGCTGGCAATGGTCTCTTCGGTGAGCGAGACGACGTGCGTGCGCGAGAGCAGGGAATGGCTAGGTTCGTTGAAACCGATGTGACCGTTCGTCCCGATTCCGAGCAGTTGGAAGTCAATCGGGTTGCGGTGAATCAGATCATCGTAACGGGCGCACTCGCGCTCCAAGTCGCCCGCGGTTCCGTCCGGAATATGGACGGCCCGCGGCCGAGACGGCAAGCCGGCGAAAAGGTTGTGTTCCATAAAATAATGGTAGCTTTGCGGGTGCTGGGCATCCAATCCGATGTACTCGTCGAGGTTGATGGTGGTGGTCCGGCTGAGATCCAGGCCACACCAGACCAATCCCCGAAACGCTTGGTAACACGGCAACACGGTGCCGCCTGTCGCCAGCCCGAGCACGGGGTTGTCCTCCCGCAGGATGACTGCCTCCATCAGGCTCGCCGCGTACAACCCCGCAGAACGAGCCGAATCAAACACGCGAATCTTCATCACATGCCTCCTGCAACGCCCATCCTCGGTCCGTCGTCCCGCCATCCTCACCGCAACCGAGGTCTGGCCGAAGCCCGTGCCCGAGGAAGCGGGTGGCCAGCGCCAACCGCATGGGTCTGTGTCTCGTTCCAGCATACCACGATTTCTGGCAGGACGGGATTCGGCTTCACCCCTGTGCGCCCACCACCACTTGGCCCTAAGCGGGCTGGATTCCGACCCTCTGGCGCGTCAAGCGAGGAACTGGTACTGCGCTTCGACGAGTTGGTAGTAATGTCCGCGCAGTTGCATCAACTCGCTGTGCGTCCCCCGCTCGACAATGTGGCCGTGATCAAAGACGAGAATCTGGTCCGCTTCTCGGATGGTCGACAGGCGGTGTGCGACGACGAACGCCGTGCGGCCGGCCAGCAACACCTGCAAGCCTTTCTGAATGAGATGCTCCGTGTAGGTGTCGATGCTGGCTGTGGCCTCGTCGAGGACCAGGATGCGCGGATCTGCGAGGATAGCCCGAGCGAAGGAGAGCAGTTGACGCTGTCCCATCGACAAGCGGCTGCCGCGCTCGCGCACCTCGGTGTGGTATCCGTTCTCCAACTCGCGGATGAATTCGTCCGCGTACACGGCGCACGCTGCCGCCATCACGTCATCGTCCGAAGCCGCGGGGTTTCCGTACCGGATGTTGTCCAGGATGGTGCCGGAGAAAATGAAGGTGTCCTGCAACACAATGCCAATTTGCGAACGCAGACTGTCGCTGCGCATCTCCCGGATATCGTGGCCGTCGACGAGGATGCGGCCCCCGGTCGGGTCGTAGAACCGTGCGAGCAGGTTCATGACGGTGCTCTTGCCTGCCCCCGTGTGGCCGACCAACGCAATCGTCTGTCCCGGCTCCGCGCGGAAACTGACGTCCTCAATCGCGCGGCGACCCGGTTCGTACTCGAAGGTGACACGCTCGAATGCCACCTCTCCGCGAATCTCGGGCAAGGCTTCCGCATCCAGACGGTCTTTGACCGAGGCCTCCGTATCGAGGTACTGGAAGATCCGCTCAGACGAGGCCATCGCCACGAGCAATTGGTTGTACAAGTTTCCCAACTGCGAGATGGGCTGCCAAAAATTACCTAGGTAGTTCGCAAAGGCAACCAGCAACCCAACCGTCACCAACCCAGCTCGCAACAGGTGGATGCCGTACCAGAACAAGATCATGCTGCCCACCGCGCTGGTCAGGTCCACCATCGGGCCGAATAGGATGCTGACCCGCTGCGCGTGAAGGAACCTGTTCATCCAGTCGCGGTTCATCCCTTCGAAGAACGTCTGGTTTTCCGATTGGCGCGTGTAGGCTTCCGTCACCCGCATACCCTGGATGGCTTCCGCCAAGTGTGCGTTGAGTCGAGACAGGCGCAGCCGTACCTGCTGCCAGGCGCGCCGGATGGTGAGCGTCAGGCGCGTCGATACGACGAACATGATGGGCACGATGATAAACGTGACGAGCGCCAGGCGGGCGTTCAACGACAGCATAATCACCACAATACCGACGAGCGTGAAGATGTTGGTGATGCTGTTGATGACGCCGTTCGTAAACAGATCCTGCAGCGAGTTGACGTCGTTCATGATGCGAACCAGCACCGAGCCAGCGGGGCGCTCGTCGAAAAAGCCGAGTGACAGCCGCTGCACGTGGCTGAACAGCTCTTCACGAAGCCGCTGAATCACCGTCTGCCCGAGCAAGTTCGTCAGGTAGATGCGGTAGTGGCTCGCGACGTAATTGAGGGCGTACGTCAGCAGGAGAATGACCGCATCGGCCACGAGCGCGCCTGTCATCCCCTGACCAATCGCACCGTCAATCGCCCGCCCCACCATGTAGGGCCCAAACAGCGTCGCAAAGAGGTTGCCGAGGGTTGCGATGAGCGCGAGGGCGACCAGGCGCGGGTGGTTCGCCACGTACTTGAACAGCCGCTTCATCTGGCCGAGTTGAAACTTCTTTTCGAGGGCCTCGTCGTCGCGGTAGATGAACGGGGCCCGGAGTTCCGCATCCGTGTAGACCCGCTCTGGCCGTTGCACCACTTGCGCCTGACTCATTCGCCATTCCCCCTTTGCGACAGCACCCGTAGAGCGCCGACGCTGCCTCCCGCCGATGCGACCGCCGCGAAATCTTGGAACTGCATGTCGAAGATGCGCCGGTACAGGCCGTGTTCGTCCGCCAACAGTTCCTCGTGGCGGCCGCGCTGCACGATGCGGCCGCGATCAAGGACGAGAATCTGGTCCGCGCGTTTCACGGATGAGATGCGGTGCGCGATGATAAACGTCGTGCGGCCCTGCATCACGCGCTGCAACGCCTGTTGAATCTTGTACTCGGTCTCCATGTCGACCGCGCTCGTCGCATCGTCGAGGACCAGGATCGCCGGGTTCATGAGGATGGCGCGAGCCAGGGCAATCCGCTGCTTCTGCCCTCCCGACAGCCCGAGGCCGCGCTCCCCGACCAAGGTGTGATACCCGTCGGGCAACTGCTCGATGAACTCCGCCGCGTCCGCCATCGCCGCCGCTTGGCGCACGGCCTCGAGCGTCGCCTCCGGGTTGCCGTAGGCGATGTTCGAGAAGATGGTGGTCGAGAAGAGGAACGGCTCCTGGAATACGACGGCAATCTGCCGACGCAGCGCCTGGAGGTCCCATGCCCGGACGTCCACCCCGTCGATTTGAACCGACCCCGCTGCGACGTCATAGAAGCGCGGCAGCAGGTTGACGAGTGTCGACTTCCCGGCCCCGGTCAGGCCGAGCAGCGCAATCGTTTCGCCCGCTCGAGCGGTAAACGTGACGTCCTCCATCACCGGCTCATCGCCGTACTTCATGGACACGCCCGAGAAGACCACCTCTCCGCGCATCACAGCGGCGTGCGCCGGGCCCGTCACGGCGAGCGGATCAGGCGCATCCAGGATTTCCAGCAACCGCTCCCCTGCAGCGACGGCCTGCGTCAGGTTGTTGAGCAGGAACCCCAGATTGGACATCGGCCAGATGAGGGTCCACAGTACACTGAGAAAGGCGACCAGATCTCCCAGGTTCATCTGGTGGTGCATCACCAGCCATCCGCCGACGAGGACAATCGCCACCACGCCGAAGTTTCCCGTAAACTCGATGAACGGAAAGAAGCGCTTCCACAGTTGCGTCGCGTCCATGTTGGCCGCAAAGTACGCGCCGTTGCGCACCTGGAACTTTGAGATTTCATTGTCTTCCTTCGCGAACGACTTGACCGTCCGCACGCCCATGATGTTCTCCTGAACCCCGGAGTTGAGTACGCCGAGCGTTTTGCGTATCCGCTGGTAGGTCGGGTGAAGGCGGTTGTCGAAGCGGACGGCTGTGACGGCGAGGATGGGCATCAGACAGGTGACGACGACCGCCAGCCAGACGTTCATGGAATACATCAGGCCGAGGCCGAAGACGACGATGAGGACCAAGCTGGCGAGGCCGTTCGCGCCGAACGCGAGGAACATGCGCAGGGCGTCCAGGTCAGCCGTCATACGCGACATCAAGTCCCCCGTGTGCACAGAGTCGTAGTACTGAAACGGCTGTCGGTTCAACTTGCGGTACAACTGGTTGCGCAGGTCGTAACCCGTGTGACTGCCAAAGTATTGACCTGCATATTGGTAGGACCAGTTGAACCCGCCTTTCAGGACGGCTGCCCCCAAGATCATCAACGCCAGAGTCGGGAGTTGGGCGTAATGGTGGGCGATGATGACCTGGTTGACAATCCTCTTCAACAGGTAGGGGTAGGCCAGCCCGAGCGCGGTGGCAAACACCAACAATCCGAGGCTCCAGTACAGCCACCGGATGTGCGGTTGGTAGAATCCGCGCAGCCTTCGAAACACGTCTATCACGCCGGTCACCTCTGTTTAGGCACGCGAAAGATTGGGCCTGTGCGACCGCACAAGCTCCGCGCACGGATTCCCCCTCGGCGGCTGTTGTGGGCGTGAAGCCGCCAGGTAATTGAGATTTAACCACAAACGCCGACAGAATGGAATGAGAAATCGTGCAAAAATCGACGCGTTGGTCGATGGTTCGAAGGTGGGGTGCGAGGATTGCGCAGCGCAGGGTTGAACCGACGGTCCGCCCGGCCCCGTGAGGGGCGGCGGGTGGACCGCTTCGCTGGCCAAAAAGGGGTCAATTCGAGAAGTCGTGCCGGGTCTTCAGCCGGTCCTCGTGACGCTCCAGTGCCAATTCAATCAGGGCGTCGAGCAGTTGCTCGTACGGCAAACCGGACGCTTCCCACAGCTTTGGGTACATGCTGAACTGCGTGAACCCAGGCATCGTGTTGATCTCGTTCACCAGGACCCGTCCACTCGCTCGTTCGATGAAAAAGTCGACTCGGGCGAGCCCAGCGCAGTCGATGGCGCGAAAGGCGCGCACAGCGTACGCGCGAATCTGCTCGGCCTGTTCGTCCGTGACGTCTGCGGGAATCACCAGATCTGAGTTGCCATCCAGGTATTTTGCGCGGTAATCGTAGAACTCGTTGGATGGCAGGACCTCGCCCGGCACCGAAACGCGCGGTTGTTCGTTGCCGAGGACCGCCACCTCAATCTCGCGGACGTCCAGCCCTTGTTCCACGATGATGCGCCGGTCATACTGGGCGGCAAGTGACATCGCCTCAGCCAGCTCGCTCGGCCCCTTGACCTTGGAGATGCCCACACTCGACCCGAGGTTGGCCGGCTTCACGAAGCACGGGTAACCGAGCTTCTGCTCCACTTCTCGCCGGACGGCGTCCGGGTCTGCGGACCACGTGCGGCGGGAGGTTTCGACGAACGCCACCTGGGGCAGTCCTGCCGCCGCGAACACCCGCTTCATTAAAATCTTATCCATCCCGACTGCGGACGCCGCAACCCCCGCCCCGACGTAGGGAACGTTCAACAGTTCGAACAACCCCTGGATGGACCCGTCCTCGCCGAAGGTCCCGTGCAACACCGGCAGTAACACGTCGATCTGATCTGCAATCGGCCCCGGCAACACGCTCCCCGGCCGGACCTGCAACCCGCGGTCTCCCGAGGCAAGCGTCCGCTGTGTGCTCCAACCACTCTCCGCGAGGAGCGCGGTTGCCGCGGTCCCGACGTGCCAGCGGCCCTGTTTGTCGATGGCGATGGGTACCAGCTCGTACCGGTTCGGGTCGAGCGCCGCCATCACCGACTTCGCCGATTCCATGGAAACCTCGTGCTCGCCCGACTTTCCGCCAAACACCACGCCGATGCGCATGGACTTCGTCATCCCGCCAACTCCTTTACGCGGCCATTATACCGGATTCCCGACAAGTCGCCTACGCGAACAATGTATGGGCGCATCGTCTGCCGTGTGCCCACAGGGGGTGCGGCTTCATACAATACACAACGTGTTACAATGCGGTTGACTCATCGGATTTCGCAAGAGCCCGTTGCAAGGATACAACGCGACAATGCGTGCGCAGGCCGGACGGATGGGTGCAGCCGCCGCGCACACATGGGAAGGTGACGAATCGAGATGCTCGCGCTCTCCGCCGTAGAACTCACTCGAATTGTGGAAGGGGTCCTCCGCCAAGGCAAGCCGCGAACGGTGATCACCGGGGCGAGTATCGACACCCGCACGCTGCAGTCGGGAGACCTGTTCGCCGCCTTTACCGGACAGCAACACGACGGTCACGCGTTCATCCCGCAGGCCATTGATCGGGGTGCCACAGCGGTCCTCGTCACGCGGGAGGTCGTCGTGGCGGACCCGCAGGTACCGGTCATCCAGGTTTCAGACCCGCTGCGCGCGCTCCAGCGGCTCGCCCGCCACGAGCGGCGCAGCTTTCGGGGTCCGGTCATCGGCGTGACGGGGAGCAACGGGAAGACGACGACGAAAGACATGCTCTCCACGGTGTTCTCGGTTGGCGGCCCGTGTTTGGCCACGCACGGCAACTTCAACACGGAGTTGGGTTTGCCCCTCACCATCCTGCGCCGGCAACCGAGCAACTGGTCGATGATCCTCGAAATGGGGATGCGCGGGCTCGGCCAGATTGCCGAGCTGTGTGATATCGCGCGGCCGACGGCGGGCATCATCACGAACATCGGGCAAAGCCATCTGGAGCTGTTGGGGAGTCAAGAGAAGATAGCGCAGGCGAAGGGCGAACTCCTCGAAGCCATCCCGAAGTCCGGCGTAGCGGCGTTGACGTATGGAGATCCGTGGCTGGAGCGGATCGCAAAGAAGTGCCGGGGCCAGGTGTACTGGTACGGAATCCACGAAGCAGCGCACGCCAAGGCGCGGGACATCGTACACACCTCGCAAGGGATTCGCTTTGTCGCGGACGTCCTCGGTCAGTCGGCGACAGTCCAGTTGCCGACCTTCGGCGTTTTGAACGTCACCAATGCGCTCGGCGCCCTGTTGCTCGGGGCCCTGCACGGGCTCCCGCTCGATGCGATGGCCGACGCACTGCGCACCCTCCCGCCGGCTGCAGGCCGCTTGCGGGTGCTGCCAGGCGTGGACGGGCGGAGCGTGATTGACGACTGCTACAACGCCAGCCCGCTGTCGATGCGCGCCAGTCTGAAAGTCCTCACGGACATCGCGGAGGGCAAGCCTACGGCCGCCATCCTCGGCGACATGTACGAGTTGGGCGAGTACGAAGAGCCGGGACACCGCGAGGTCGGGGAGGCGTGTGCCGCCCTTGGCGTCGACAGCGTGATTTGCGTAGGACCGCGCGCCGCCTGGATTGCCGAGGCGGCCCGTCAGGGTGGCGTCCGCACCGTCTACCACTATCCAGACAAGGCCTCGCTCTTGGCCGACCTGCAGGAGCTCCTGCCGAAGGACGGCGTCGTGTTGGTCAAGGCATCCCGTGGGATGCATTTGGAGGAATTGGTCGATGTCCTCACCGCACCCGTCGAAGCGTGACGGGTAGGCTGCTCCGCAGCCCATGGGGGCGGGCGGCCCGACATCGAGCCGTCCGCCTGGCCCTCCTCATTCCTGCCGATTCAATGCAAACGCGGCGGTGACGAACGCCTTCACGCCCATGGGAAGAGCGGCTTCATCGACGGTGAACCGCGGGTGGTGGTGCGGGTAGGTGATACCCTGCTCCGGATTCCCCGCCCCGACGAAGAAGAACGTCCCCGGCACGCGCCACTGGTACGCTGAGAAGTCTTCGCCGCCCATGGTCGGGGTTGCGTCGACGACCACCGCTTCCCCAAACGCGTCCACCAGACACGCGCGTAGCCGTTCTGCGACCGCCGCGTCGTTCAAGACCGGGCGGTACCCTTTCGTGTACGAGAAGGTGTAGTCGGCACCGTGCGCGGAGGTGATGCCGCGGACGACGCGCTCCATCAACGCCGGGACTTCCTCCCGAAGGTCCGGTCGGAAAGAACGCACGGTGCCGGTGATTTCCACCGTACCCGGGATGACGTTGTCCGCCGTACCGGCGTGGAAGGTGGTGACCGAGAGGACGAGCGGATCGAGCGGGTCCACCTGGCGCGAGACGATGTGCTGCAAGTTCGTGACGACCTGCGCGCCGATGGCGATGGCGTCCACCGTCAGGTGGGGCTGCGCCGCGTGGCCGCCTTTGCCGATCACGGTGATCTCGAACGTGTCCGGCGCAGCCATCAGTGCGCCGGCCCGGACGCCGATCTTGCCGACCTCAAGCGGCGCCCACAGGTGAATGCCAATCACTTGGTCCACGCCGTCGAGTACCCCTGCGTCCACCAGTTCCTGTGCGCCCCCGGGGAACAGCTCCTCTGCGTGTTGGAACAGGAAGCGGACCTCGCCGGGCAACTCCGCCTGCAGCTCGGACAGGATCTTGGCCGTCCCGAGCAACATCGCGGTGTGCCCGTCGTGGCCGCAGGCGTGCATGACGCCGTCGACGGTGGAGCGAAACTCGAAGTCATTCTCCTCCCGAATGGGCAGTGCGTCCATATCGGCGCGAATGGCCAGCACGCCGCCCGGGCGGCCGCCAACGAGCCGCGCCACGACACTGGTCTTTGTCGGCCGCGAGAGGATGAGGTTGCCGAACCCACAGAGCGTGTCGTACACGAATTGGGCCGTACGCTCCTCTTGAAACGAGAGCTCCGGGTGCGCGTGCAGGTATCTCCGCCAGCTCACCACGTCGGAAACCACCGCATCCACATAGGCGTCCAGATTGCTTGCGACCATCGTCATCTCCTGGCACCTCCAATATCGATACAATCTGTCCAAGCCCGAAGCGGACGCTTGCGTCCTTCGCTGAAACGCCACGCACCGTCACAGGCCCCAAGGGGACCGCCGTCAGGCACCGGCCACGCGCGCCACGGTCCGCGCCAATATCTCGGCCGCGAGCGCGCAGTCCTCCGGCGATGTGTATTCGTCCGGGTGGTGGCTGATGCCAGCGCGTGACCGCGCGAACAGCATCGCAATCGGCCAGCGCCCGGCACACTGCATCCCGTCGTGGCCCGCTCCGCTGACCACCGTCGGAAGCGACAGGCCCAGTTCGCGGCCTGCCTCGACGATGGCCGCCTGTAAGGCTTCGTTGCACTGCACGGGCGGGACCCGCTGCAGCTCCTCCACCTGGCACGAGACGCCCCGCGCCTCACATATCTCCGCCACCCGCGCGCGAATCCGCTGTTCCACCCGGTCCCGCACCGCTTCATCGACGTCCCGCAGGTCTAGCGTAAATTCCACTTGGCCCGGGATGATGTTGACCCCGCCCCGGCGCACCGACAGCTGGCCGACCGTCGCCACCGTCCGCGCCTCGGCCGCGGCTTCTTCCGACATCATCTGCACCATCTCGGCCGCTGCGACGAGCGCATCTCGACGGCCCGGCATCGGCGTCGTTCCAGCGTGCCCGGCTCGGCCCACGACTGTGAACTTCAGCCACAGCGGACCCGCAATGCCGCTCACGACACCAACCGGTTGGCCGGCCGCCTCGAGCACCTGACCCTGCTCAATGTGCAACTCCAGGTAGGCGAGGACCGACCCCGGCGCGCGCGCCGCCTCGCCGATTCGATCCGGTTCCAATCCGTACGCCGTCATCGCCGCCGCGATGGTCGTCCCGTCGGCGTCCGTATGTGCGTCCAACTCTTCTCGTCGAAGGGTTCCGGCCACCGCGCGACTACCGGTCATCCCATAGCGGAACCGCGCGCCCTCCTCATCCGTGAAGGCGATGACTTCCACCGGATGCCTCGGCTGCCGACCGGCGCGTCGCAAGGCATCGACGGCCTCGATGGCCGACAGCACGCCGAGGGGTCCGTCGAAGTCGCCGCCGTTTGGCACCGAGTCGAGGTGCGATCCCACCAAGAGCACCGGCGCCTCCGGTTCCCGCCCTGACCACCGTCCAATCAGGTTGCCCGCGGCGTCCTCGCGGACCTCCAGTCCGGCTTCCCGCATCCACACGGCCACCCGGTCCTTCGCCTGTCGCTCGGCGTCTGACCACGCAAAGCGCGTGACCCCGCCGTCCGCCGTCGCGCCAAACGCGTGCAATTCCGACAACCGGCTCCAGAGGCGCTCCCCGTCCATCTTCATCGCCCATCCTCCTCTGCAGGCTGTGCGCTCTGTCGGAAGGCCGAGGTCCCGTCGATTCCCGCACAGGCCCCGGCCCCACCGTCAGTGCAAGGTTTTCAGGTACGCCACCAAGTCCGCACGCTGCTGGTCCGACAACTGCGGAAACCCGGGCATCCCCCCGCCGCCCGTGCGAATCCAGTCCATCACGTCCTGGTCGTTCATCGCCTTGCCGTTTGGCAACGTCTTCTTATCGAACACGTTCGCCAACCCTGGCCCCACCACCGTGTTCGATCCGGTGGAGTGACACATGGAGCAGTTCTGCTGGAACAGCTTGACCCCGTTCGCTGCATTGCCTGCGACAGCGGTCGCATTCGTGGTGCTGCCGCTACCGCCGCCGCTGGACGACGCCGTGTTGCCGCCGCCGCAACCCGCCGCAAACGCCACCGCAACGGCGGCCACTGCTGCGGTCGCCCACCAACGATGACTGCGTCTCATGGAAATTCACCTCGTCTCAGCCCTGTCGTTGACCTGCGCGTCTGGGCATGCGGTGCGCACCGCGCAGGCTTGTGTGTCCATCATACCAGAACGCAGGACCCAGTACCGCATGGACGCACCGCCGTCGCCCTTCGGTACCCAGCATCCCCCAGAACGCCCCGGACTCGCCACACCGGTGAATCATTCCAATCGGAACACAACATACTAACCTGGACACCTGAACTGAGAAAGGAGTGAATCGTCATGGGTGAGCGCGCGAACAAAGGTGGAGGGTTGGTGATCTGGGCGACCGTCCTCACGGTGGTGGTCCTGTTCGCGATTGGCGGGGTGCTGTGGTGGTGGGATGGTTACATTCTGCATTGAACGGGCCGCGCTGGATGCCGAGGCCGTGAATCTACAGAGGACAGGGAATGGTACATGAATGGATGAGCAAAAGCGCGATTCCGGAGGCACCCGCAGGACCGTGCATCGCCGTGTCGCCGCGGCGGTGATCATCGTCCTCGCACTGGCGTTCGTGTTGCTCGAGGTTCAGGAGTTTCTCCACTTGAACTTCGGCCACTTCTATTTCGGCCAGGGCGGCCAGACACCTTGAAAGGAGCGTGGCGGCATTCATGAGCGAGATGGGGCTGCGTCGGCTGCGCCGACTGGGCGTCCTGGCGGCCGTACCGCTGCTGTGCACCGGGTGCGGGGAGCGGTACTTCATCTTAAATCCGGCTGGTCCAGTCGCCAATGTGGAGAAAAACCTGATTGTGTTGACGTTTGTGTTGACCGGAATTGTGGTCATCCCCGTCATTGCCCTGATGGCGTTCATCGTCACGCGATACCGGGACAAGCCGGGGAACACGGCGCCGTACGAGCCGGAGTGGTCGGAGAGCAAGACGCTCGAAATCATCTGGTGGGGGATTCCGATACTCATCATCGCGATTCTCGGCACCTTCACCGTGCGAGACACCTTTCGACTCGTCCGGCCGCCCGTGGCAAGCGGTCCGCCCATGACGATTCAGGTCACCTCGCTCGACTGGAAGTGGCTGTTTCAGTACCCCGGACAGAACATCGCGACGGTGAACTACGTCCGTATTCCGGCAGGTCGGCCCGTCGAATTCGTCCTGACCAGTCATGCGCCGATGAACTCTTTCTGGGTGCCACAGCTCGGCGGCCAGGAGTACACGATGCCCGGGATGGCGATGCGGCTGTGGCTGCAGGCGGACCGGCCGGGGACGTACTTCGGCAGCGGAGCCAACTTCACGGGGCGCGGGTTTGCGCATATGCGCTTCAACGTGATCGCCATGCCGTCGGCGGACTTTGACCGGTGGACGCAACAGGTCAAGCGGACGGCACCTCCCTTGACCACCGCCGGCTACAAAGCCCTCGAGCAACAGAGCGTGGTCGGCCAGCTTCAGTACTCGTCGTTCCCGAAGGGGCTGTTCGAACAGACCATCCGCACAGACGGCGGCATGTACATGAAGCAGAAGATGGAGACGGCGACCGACTGACCGGCCGTTGGCCGCAGATTCAGTACTGCGAGGAAGGTAGGAGAGTCCATGCCGGCGAGTGTAACCAATTTCGCAACCCATTTCTTCGTCACGGGTGAGCCGATGATCTACGGCGCGGACGTCGCCATCGTGCTTGTCAGCCTGGCGATCTTGTTCGTCCTCACCTACTTCAAGAAGTGGAAGTGGCTGTGGAAAGAGTGGTTGACGACAGTCGACCACAAGAAGATTGGGATTATGTACCTGATTGCGGCGCTCTTGATGATGTTCCGGGGCGGCGTCGACGCCCTCTTGATGCGCACGCAGTTGATGTTGCCAAACGGCCGATTTCTGCAGGCCCAGCACTACAACGAGATCTTCACCACGCACGGGACGCTCATGATCTTGTTCATGGCGATGCCGTTCATCTTCGCCATGTTCAACATCGTCGTCCCCCTCCAGATTGGCGCGCGGGACGTCGCGTTTCCGTACCTGAACGCCATCAGTTTCTGGCTGTTCTTCGTCGCGGCGATGCTGCTCAACCTGTCGTTCGTGATTGGCGGCTCCCCCGACGCCGGCTGGGTCAGCTACCCGCCCCTCGCCGACCTGCCGTTTGACCGCGGGCCTGGCGAAAACTTCTACTTGCTGTCCCTGCAGATTACCGGTATCGGCAGCATGGCGACCGGGCTCAACTTCTTCGTAACCATCATGCGGATGCGGGCGCCCGGGATGACCCTGATGCGCATGCCGCTGTTCTGCTGGGCCGTGCTGTCGGCCTCCGTGCTCATCATCGTCGCGTTTCCGGCCTTGACCGCCGCGCTTGCCCTGTTGCTGATTGACCGCGTCGCCGGGGCGCACTTCTTCACCATGTTGGCGGGTGGAAACCCGATGATGTACGTCAACCTGTTCTGGGTCTGGGGCCATCCAGAGGTGTACATCGTCGTCTTGCCGGCGTTCGGCGTGTTCTCCGAGGTCGTCGCCACGTTTGCCAAGAAGCGGGTGTTCGGGTACGCCTCGATGGTGGCGTCGATGATGGTCATCACGGTCATCAGCTACCTGGTCTGGCTGCACCACTTCTTCACGATGGGCGCAGGTCCGGGCGTGAACAGTTTCTTTGCGCTCGCGTCGATGATCATCGCCATCCCGACAGGCGTCAAGGTGTTCAACTGGCTGATGACCCTGTTCCGCGGCCGCATCCGCTTGACCCCGCCGCTGCTTTGGACGCTCGGGTTTGTCCCGAACTTCGCCATCGGCGGTGCGACCGGCGTCATGCTCGCCGTTGCTCCGGCGGACTACCAGTACCACAACAGTTACTTTCTGATTGCGCACTTCCACCAAGTCCTCATCGGGGGCACGGTGTACGGGATGATTGCCGGGATGTACTACTGGTGGCCGAAGGTGTTTGGTTTCCTGCTCGGCGAACGACTGGCCCGGCACGCCTTCTGGTGGTTCAACATCGGTTTCTACGTGTGCTTCCTGCCACAGTACTTCCTCGGGTACATGGGCATGACGCGGCGGATCTACACCTACCCACCCGGGATGGGCTGGACGACGTGGAACTTCATCTCCACGCTCGGCGCCTACATGATGGGCATCGGGTTCATCCTGATTGCCGCGAACATCGTGCAGAGCGCGCTGCACGGTGTGCGCGACACGACCGGAGATCCGTGGGATGGGCGGACCCTGGAGTGGTCCCTGCCGTCGCCTGCGCCACACTACAACTTCGCCCGCATCCCGACGGTCCACAGCCGCGATGCCTGGTGGGAGATGAAGGAAGCTCGGCGCCGCGGCGAGCCGGTACAGGAGTCGACCGAACCGTTGCGGCCCATCCACATGCCGAAGAGTTCGGGTCGTCCGTTCATCCTGTCCGTGTTGTTCTTCGTCTTCGGATTCGGCATGACCTTCAACTGGTACGTGATGGCCATCATCGGCCTGCTCGGCGTGGGAATCTGTCTGGTGTTGCGCTCCTTCGAGTTCGACACAGACTTCTACATCCCGGTTCATGAGATTGAAGAAACGGAAGCAGCCTACGGGAGGTCTTGAAGATGTCTGTCCTCGAACAACGACTGCCAGCCGTCGACACGCACGACGACCTGCCGCTGGAGTACGCCCACGAAGACGACGCGCTCCGAATCTTTGGGTTCTGGGTGTTTCTCGTGACGGACATGCTGCTGTTCTCCTGCGTGTTCGCGACATACGTGATTCTCTACCGGCACACCAACATGGGGCCGACGCCGACACAGTTGTTCGACGTCCGAGGATTCACGGCCGAGACACTCATCCTGTTGACGAGCAGCTTCACGTCCGGCATCGGGACGTACGAGATGCGCCGCGGGCACCGCGGCGCGCTCATCGGGTGGCTGATGGTCACGTGGATTCTCGGCGCCTGTTTCATCGGGTTGGAAGTGAGCGAGTTTGTCGCGGACGTGGCGAGCGGCGCCACGATGTCGCGGAGCGCCTTCCTCAGCGCCTTCTTCACACTGGTCGGCATGCACGGCTGCCACGTCTCGTTCGGGCTGCTTTGGATGCTGTGCCTGATGATTCAACTCGGCGTCAAAGGGATCACCCACGTCACGGCGCGGAAGGTGTTCATCGTCGGACTCTACTGGCACTTCCTCGACGTCGTCTGGGTGTTTATCTTCACCGTCGTGTATTTGATTGGGGAGTTGAGCTGACGTGAGCACACATCAGGAACGCCTGCAACAACCGAGCGGGGAGCCGAGTCATCACCGCCAGCACGGGATTACCCTCCCCGTCATCGGGTTTGTGCTCTCCATCATCCTCACGCTGATTGCGCTGTGGGCCGTGATGAACCGCGTGCTCGGCGCAGGGTCGTTGATTGCCCTGATTCTCATCCTCGGGGCGATACAAATCTTCATCCAGTTGTTCTTCTTCATGCATGTGACGGAGAGCAAAGGACCCAACTGGCACGCGTGGATGTTGGCGCTGGGATTGGTGTTCGTCATTGCCATCGTCGCCGGATCTATCTGGATTATGGCGTTCGGTGCGCTGAGTTACTGACACAGCGGTATCGGGACCGGCGGTCCGGGTGCTGGGGCACAACAAGGCTGTGCCACGAGCGTCCGGACCGCCCTTTTCCCGTTGTTCGACACGATTTTCCCAAAACTCTCAAAACCCGTTGTGCGATAGAATTCGTGCGCTATAATGGATGCGAGGTGTGCATATGTTGGCTGGTTTGGCAACAATTCACGCACCTCACGTCAGAATTTGAGGAGGAAACGTATGAAGTTCTCCAAATGGTTGCCAGCCGCCGCCCTGATGGTGCTGCCCCTGGCCGCACCCGTCCCAGCATTTGCCGCCGACAGTTCGACGGCGTCACCCGCCGTTCCCCAGACGTCCGTCAACGGCCTCGCCGTTTCCGGCGACGTCGTGCTGAGCGGTATCTGCCAAGTGCAAGCCACGTTCCACCCCGGCGACATGGTGGTGTTCCGCGCGCAGGTGTTGGAGTCCGACGGCAGTGCACTCCCGGCAGGCACGACAGTCACAGTGAACCTCGCGAACGGGGACACGGTGAAGATGTCGTCGCACGGCACGTTCTTCGTCGGTACGTATGTCATCCCACCGACCACGAAGCCAGGAACGGCTCTCCCCTACACCATCTCGGCCAATGACGGCAACGGTCACACCGGGCTCTTCGTCCCGCTCGGCATTCCGCCGATGGTCGTTGGCAACAGCGTCACCATTGAGCTCAACTCGAAACCGCTTGCAACCCTGCCGGAGAACAGCGCGACGGTGCCGCTGTATCCCATCATTCAACTGCTCAAGGCCGAAGGTTCCACAGTTCAGTGGAACGGTCACACCCTGACGGTTACGAACAGCAAACTCCCGAAGATCCCGAACATGGGCGGCGAAGGTCCGTACAGCGTCGTCATCAACGGTCAGACCGTGTACAAGACCACCGGAGACGTCGCGAAGGACCCGTCGACCCACCGAGATACCACCTACATCTCGACGGACATCTTCACGTTCTTGGTCAATATCTCCAACCGACAAGCGACGTTTGCTGGCAACGTGCTGAACGTCAACACCGCGCCGGCCGCTGCAGGTCAGAACTAATTCAGAAGGCCCTGCCCCCAGGCAGGGCTTTGCTTTGTTCCACGTACGGACGAACTCAGAAAGGAAGCAGCCTATGTCGAAGCGAACCTCCGTCCCTCATACTCCATCCAGCCCTGCAACGTGGCGGCGGGCCGCCGCCACTGTCATCGCCGTCGGCCTCGCTGCCTCGCTCCCTGCAGCGCCCGCATTCGCGGACACGACCGGCGGCAGCAGTTCCTCGTCCGGGGGAAGTGCGACGTCCAATGACTCGGCGTCTCCATATGCCGTGCTCGGCTCCGTTCCGGCCGTTCCAGCGCCGCTCATCCTCAGCGCACCGTACGCGGTGGTGGGGGACACCGTCACGTGGTCCGCTGCCGGCCTGCCGGCCAACACCACCCTGCACCTCGTTTGGGAAACGTATGAGGGGCAGTGGCAAACCCAGGCAGAACACTTCATCGGGGCCACGTACACAACCGGGAAGATCACACTCGGGTCCGTGCAGACCGACGCGAGCGGCTCTGCGAGCGGATCGCTCCAAATCCCGTCTGGATTCGGGGACGCGCACTTCCTCGGCCTGGTCGACGACCAGGGCAACGTGGTGGCGGCGGGATCCATCAACGTCGCACCGCGCGCGACCATCACGACCACCACGGAGCCACAGGGTGCGTTCTTCCACATCCACGTCGATGGGATGGGGGTTGGCCCCTACACCAGCGACTATGATCTGCTGTACGACAACCACCTCACGGGGAACGTCACGGCGGTGACGAGCGGCGGCCAAGCGGACTTCACCGTCCGGGCGGAAGGCGGCGTTGGGTTGCACACGATTCAGCTCGTCGTCGGCGGCGTGGAGGGCGCGTACCTGAACGCAGCGCAGTCCCCGTTCAGCTGGCGCCCCAACTACACCTTCGACGTAGAGGTGACGCCGGGCCATCCGAAGACCGTGTCCGACCCGCTTCCGGCGCTCCCGCCGGCCGTCGGGAACCACCTGCACACATCTGTCGGCAGCGGGACGGTGGGGTCGTCGTTCACGCTGACGGGAACGGGGCTGACCCCAAACCACACGTACGAAGTGGTGTGGAACACGATGGCGGGAAGCCGGGTGTCCGGGAACGGGTATCAGCAGAAGCAGTTGGACCTTGGGCCGGTCACCACCGATGCGAATGGGGATTTCTCGAAGTCGCTCCAAGTGCCGAACGATCTCGGTGGGCCGGCGCATACCATCCAGTTGCTGGACGGCCAGACGGTGGCAGGCGACACCACGTTTCGCATCTACCCGTCCCTCGTGTCCGCACCAGCGACGGTCACGGCCGGACAAGCCTTCACCGTCGAACTGCACGGTGTCGGTTGGACGGAGTACGACAACACGTACGCCGTCGATTACGACAACAGTACCATCGGATACGTCTGCGGGTTCAACTCACAGGGTGACGTGAAGGTGCAGCTGGTCGCCTCTGGCACGCCCGGGTTCCACTACGTTGACCTGTACCCGTCCATCTACAAGGGACAACAAACCCTGCCTTACCTGTACGGGATCCCGCTCCTGACATACCAGACCGACCACCCCGGCGACAACCTGCCGGCCATTCACGTCGTCGTCGACGTCCTGCCACCAACCGGCCACCTCGACCTCCAGGTCAACGGCAAAGCGAGTGGCGCCGTGACCACCCTGGAGCAATCCGGACAGACGTACGTGTCGCTGTGGGATGTCATGCAGGCGATGAAGCGGGCGGGGTGGACATCGACCTCGTGGAACGGAACGACGTGGAACATCCAGTCCGCGGCGTATCACGGACCCGCAGCAGTCTCCGGCAGCGGGCCCGCGCAGATTGAGGTCAACGGCCGCGCTGTGCTGCGGAGCGATGCGGTGGCGGAGGCGCTGCCGGGTGGGTTGACGACGTTCCTGCCGCTGTCAACCGTGACGAACCTGTTGAACGACCTGGACGTCCACGTAACGCAAAGCGGAAGCCACTGGACTTGGACGCACTGACGGAGGCACACCCAAACCTGCCGCATCCGGGCTAACGCGCGTCATGAAGCAGAGATTGGGGTCTGCACCCGGCACGGACCGTACCGGTGCAGGCCCCCTCACTTGGTTCCGTGAGAGGGCGATGATGCGCGGACGGCGGTCTCGACGCGGCGGACAAAATCCAGAATGGCGGAAAAATACGCTTCCTGGTCATCCCACATGGACAGGTGGCTGCCGTTCTCGCAGACGGTGACGGTCGCCTCCGGGATGAGCCGTCCCATCTCCTCGATATCCTCCACCGACATCGAGTCGTAACGGCCGACCAAGAGGTGGGTGGGCACCTGAATGTGAGCCAGGTCCGCCCAGCGGTCCCAATCCCGGAACGTCCCGGTCACCACAAACTCGTTCGGCCCCTGCATGGTGTTGTACACCGCCGGATTAAAGTGCGCGAACGCCCGCGCCACTGGGTCCGGCATGGGCTGGCTGCGAATGATATGCTGACGGTACAGGTGCTCGTCGAGCAGCGCCTGGTACTCCGGCGCGTCGTACGCGCCGTCCGCCTCGTACCGCTTCATGGTGTCCACCAGATTCCGCGGCAGCCGTTCACGGAGCTCGTTGATGTACCGCACGTACGACGGGATGCTCGCCGTCATGTTGGAGATGATGAGCCCGCGCAGGTGGGACTGGTACTTCAGCGCGTACTCGATGGCCAGCAGACCGCCCCAAGACTGCCCGAGCAGGTAGAACGAATCGAGGCCGAGAAAGCTCCGGACCTCTTCAACCTCCTCGCGAAAGCGCTCGGTGTTCCAGAGCGACACGTCGTCCGGCTGGTCCGAGTAGTACGAACCGAGCTGGTCGTAGAAGTAGATCTCCACGCCGTTTGGCGGGAGGTAGTCGGCGAAGCACTCCAGATACTCGTGGTTGAACCCGGGTCCGCCGTGCAACAGCAACATCTTCACCGGGCTCTCCCCAACCTGCCGCGTCCAAACGTGAAACCCGCCGGAAATCGGCACAATCCTCGATACGCCCCGCTGCGCCATCGTCATCCTCCTGTCTTTCCTTCGGCGGATGGTTCCGTCCGCCACAGTGTCCGGCAACGCGAAATCTTCGATTGACTCGCTCACCTTATCCTACCGCAATTCACCGTTGGACGAGAAGCCCCACACCGCGACTCCCTGCGGTATGATAAGGTGGTGCAGCCGCACGCCATCGAATCCAACACCTGGGGAGACGTCCACCGTGAGAGCCAATCTGCTGCGCCTTCGCGCGTTTTACCTGTGTACGGGGTTGTCCGGCGGTATCCTGACGCCGTATCTATCGCTTCTGTTTGGCCACAACGGGTTTTCGAGTAGCGAGATTGGCGTGGTGATGGGCATCGGCACCGCCGCCTCCGTGTTGGCGCAACCGCTCTGGGGCGTCTTCGTGGACCGGTCTCGGATGACCCGTCTGAGCCTCATCCTGAGCTGCCTCGTCCCGGGTGTTGCAGCGGTCCTCTACGACCTCCACTGGCTGTGGTTCGTCACGCTCATCAGCATCGTGTTCAACATGTTCTCTGTGCCACAGACGCCGATTGCAGACGCCTACGCGGTTGCGACCGCGCGCGAGAACGGCGTTGCCTACGGGTCCATCCGCCTCTTTGGCAGCATGGGTTTCTCCATCGGGGGCTACCTCGGGGGCCTGTACATGGCGCATTTCCCTGCCACGACGCTGTTCGCGCCCTACCTCGTGTTTGCCTTGCTCGGGGCGGCGGCCGCCATCACGCTGCCGAAGGACAACCCCGCCATCCAACCTGGCGTCGGTCCTTCCATCTCGACCGGACTGCGGGTCCTCATCCGAGACCGCCGCTTCGTCGGCTGCGTGCTCGGCGGGTTTTTGCTCAGTCAGACGCTGACCGCCTTCAACACGTACTTCGCAATCACGTTCCACCAAATGGGCGGATCACTGAACTTGACGGGCGTCGCGTTCATGCTGGCATCTGCGACCAACGTCCCGTCCATGATCTTGGCGACCCGCGCGATGCATCGCTTCGGCCGCGAAAATGTCTTGATGCTCGCCTCCCTGGCCTACGTGGTGCGTTGGGCGGTACAGGCCTACATCCCCATTCCCGCAGTCGCCATCGCCATCCAGGTGTTGCACGGGTTGTCGTTCGGGTTCTACTACGTCGTCGCCGTCGACTTCATCTCTCGCCTCGCCCAGCGTCAGCTACAGGCGACGGCCCAGAGTCTGTTCGGGATGATCTGCGGCGGCCTGGCCGGTGTGGTCGGCAACCTCCTGAATGGGTTTCTCTTGCACGGCCCTGGCGCGAAGGTGATGTACGAGGTGGACATGGTCAGCTGCGCCTTTGGCGCCCTCTGTTTTCTGTACGTCCGCCGCGTCTCCCGGCGACTGGGACCGCCCCGCCCGGCGGAGTCAACCGCCATGCCCAGCTTGTCGCGGTGAGGCGACGAACCGTATCTGCAACTTGACGCGGCCCTCGGTCTGGGCTATTGTGGAGGTGTGAATATCGTAAGGGAGTAGCTGCCGAAGCACCAGCTGGCGGTGCAAGCTGGTTGTCTGAGGTCTAAGCGCGCCGTCAGTACGGCGGAATGCCCGGCGCCTTACATGGTGTCCCAGTGACGCGATGAGCGAGACTTACAGTCCACAGGGGCTGGAAGTCTCGCTTTTTTTGCGGCACCCGGGCATTTGAGGGCGCACCACCAGTACGGCTGAAGGCTCGGCAAAGCGACGCCTGATGCGTTGACACGCGTACGAAGGATCATCTTGGGAAGCGGAGGTGGTTGAGATGTCCTGGTTTCTCGCATTCGTGAATACGGCTTTGGTGAACCTCATCCTGTCTGGAGACAACACGCTTGCCATCTCGCTTTCCGCCAACAAGCTGAGTGGGAAACTTCGTTCCAAAGCGATTGCGTGGGGCAGCGTCATTGCCATCCTGTTACTGATGGTGTTCCTGTGCGTGGGCTCCTACCTCATCCGCATCCCCGTTGTGAAGACGGTGGCCGGTGGGCTGCTGCTGTGGGTCGCCATCCATCTGGTCTGGGAACACATGCGGCCGGCGGAGGCAGACGACGGAAGTGCGCTTCCCGAAACCGACAAGCTGTGGAAGGCGGTTCGCATGATTGCGGTGGCCGACCTGGTCATGAGCCTCGACAACGCCGTCGCCATGCTCGGGGTGGCGGGCGGACGCCTCACCGTCTTGATAGCCAGTCTCGTGGTCACCATCCCGTTCCTGATTTTCGGGAGCCATTTCATCGCCCGAATCCTGAGCCGATGGCAGTGGATTGTCTACGTGGCTGCGACCTACATCGCGTATCTCGCTGGGCAGATGGTGGCGGAGGACACCGTGTACCAGCGCTTTTCCGGCAGCGATGTGCTGACCTGGGTCTGCCCGGCCGGGGCTGTGGCGCTATACGCCGGTGTCGTGGCCGTGGGATTCCTTCTCAACCGGCGGCGTCGCCTGCACCGTCCGTCCGCGTCTGTGGGTGACGCCGCGGAGTTTGCTGTCGGCCAGTCTGCGGAAGGGAATTGACCACTGGAAGGCCCGGGCAGGCGGACCTTGGCCGACAGCCCGTTACGCGCCCGTCTTCGACCGGATGAACCCGAGTGGGCCTTGTCCAAAGTCCGACAGGATGTCGTTCTCGAGCAGCGTCCCAGCCAGGATATGCCCGGCCTGGTTGGGGTGCCAGTTGTCTCCGTAATACGGCTGGTACGTCTCTCCCCGCAGCTTCAGGTACTGCATCATCTGCGCGTACAGGTCGATGGTCTCCACATCCGGGTTGCGGTACGAGTCGACGACGTCCTTTTCCCACGCGATGTAGTTCATTGTCTTCTGTTCCGCGTACGTTGCGTTCGCGCGCACAACGGGCGGCGTCACGATGAGGACGAGGGCTCGCGCGTCGAGCGCCGGTGCAATCTCCGCCCGGATGGCCGCCTGAAACACGGCCTCGGTCGTCTTTTGCGCGATGTCGTTCAACAGGCCCCACGAGATGACCACAACACTCGGCTTGAGGGTCGCTATCGTCCGCTTGTAATCCTCGAGGTGCTTGCTCGCGTACCCGTGCGCGGACGCGCCGACAATCGCGTCGTTGACCACCGTGTACTGGGTTGCCGTCGCCTTCGACAGACTGTCGAACGCCCGTTGAATGTACGAGTCGTTGTTCGGGTCTTTCCAGCCATACGCCATCGATCCGCCAATCACCAACACCCGTTCCTGCTTCAACGCCTTCGACGGCTTGATGTTCTCGCTTGGGCGATACGGCACAGCGGCGTTCACAGGCAGTGCCGTCATCCGACCGGCGAGAAAACTGGCCCCGACACACAGGCCGACCAGCAGGTACTTCACCGTTTGGCGGACGCGGCGCCGCCCTTGCCCCTTCACGAGATCTGCCGGGCGAGAATCGTCTGCTTCAAGAGGTGGCGCTGCACCTTGCCCGTCGGCCCAGCCGGCAGTGCCGGCAGAATTTCCACCTCGGACGGCCGCTTGAAACGCGACAGCGTCTGGTCACACGTCTCGTAAATCTCGGCAATCACCGTCTGCTCGTCCCACTCTCCCTCAGACAGGACCACGTAGGCCGCAATGCGTTCGCCGTACAGCGGATCAGGTAGGCCAATCACGGCCACCTGCGCCACCGCGGGGTGGGCTCGGATAGCGTCCTCCACCTCGTACGGACTGACCTTTTCGCCTGCGCGATTGATCATCTCCTTCTTCCGCCCGGTCAGGAAGACGAACCCTTCTTCGTCGACGTATCCCAGGTCCCCTGTATGGAACCAGCCGCCCCGGAAGTCGTCGGTCACACCGAGGTCTTCATAGCGGTCAATCACGCTGGCTCCACGAATCGCCACCTCCCCCACCCTGCCTGGCGGCAGCGGCCGATCTTCGCCGTCCACAATTCGCAGCTCGACCCCGCACGGCAATCCCACGGACCCGGCCTTTGCAGCGCCTGGCTCAATCGGATTCACGCAGATTTGGCTGGCTGCTTCCGTCATTCCATAGGATTGGATGACGGGAACCTGGAAGCGGCGCTCGAAGCTCCGTTGGTGCAGTGCCGGGAGTTGCGCCGAAGCGGACCGGACGAACCGTAAACTGACCGGTGCCCGCTCCGGTCCATCGGTCCGGAGCAGGATGGCAATCACCGTCGGCACGGCCGAGACCCACGTGATCCCGTGCTCGGCAACGGCAGCCCAAAAGCGCGACGCGCTGAACTTCGGTTCAATCACGACGCGCCCGCCCGACAGCCACGTGGACAAGAGCGCTACCACCTGCGCGTTGATGTGGAAGAGCGGCAAAAAGCAGTACGTGACATCAGCGGGTGTGAGCTCGTGTGAACGCACCACCTGGCGCGCTGTGGCAAGGAGGTGGCGATGCTGCAACCCCACGCACTTCGGTCGACCGGTCGTGCCCGACGTGTACAGCATCACCCCGATGTCCGTATCCGCCGGTTCCACCGTCTTCGAGCTGTTCCTCGCATCCGTGTCCGCCTCGTCCGGCGGGCCGGGCACCACGGCTTGCTGCAACCATCCAGAGGCAGTCCACGACCAGCGCCACATCGGAACGGGGGAGTGCTCGGGACGCCCGACGAACGCAGTGTGCAATGGCCAGCTCACGCCGCCGACTGCAGCCTTCTCTGCCAGTTGCTGCAGCACGTCCGCCTGGCGAGCGGTGAAGAAGCCGCACACCGCGCCGCTCCGTTCCAGGAACGTCGCCAATTCCGCCGGCGTGATGGCCGGGTTGACCGGGGCGACCGGGATGCCCTGTAACAGCAGTGCGGCGTATACCGCCGCAAACGCGTAGGAGTTCGGATACGCCACGACGACCGGTTGCCCGGGCCGGACGCCGGCGCGGTCGAGAAGTCGTCCGATGGTGTCGGCATCCCTGCGCAGTTCGCCTGTGTCGTACCAGCGATGATGGTCGTGTATCAACGGCGCAGGGCAGTCCAGAACAGACCGCAAGGACCTGGTGAGTTCAGACATTCAGTTCAGCTCCTCTCTTGAGAACGGCTTGCTGGGGCTTCGGCCCATTCACCTTGCGGCCGACGATATACGCCAGGTATGGAACCTTTCCAATCCAATGCGCGATGAACATGCCCGACAGGTACACAAACAAGATGGACACCGGCCAGAGACAGAAGTGGATCCACTCCGGTACCCCGTGACGGGCCAACGCAATGATGGTCTGTTCCATGTAGTGCAGCGGAAACGGCTGCAGCAAGAAGATGCCAAACGACGCGTTGGCCGCCGTCATCACGAACCAGCTGAACCGCTGCCAGCCCGGCTGTTCACGGCGGCGAGCCCAGGACACGCCGGCGTACCACATGTTTGCAGCCGCAATCAGGCTGTATGGAATCATGATGGGCTGTAAGACCAACTCCGCCAGCGATTCCGGCTCATGCAAGACCAATCGGTCGAAGAAGTAATGACCCCACAGGACAGCGAGCGCAATGCCGAGAGACGCGCGCAAGGCGACACGATGCCGGTCGGCGAATGCCAGAATGCGCTCGTAGTGGCATGCGACGATGCCCCCGGCGATGAACCAGAACTGGTAGGTCAGGATGAACCGATCCCGGTACAGGTCAATCTGGCCGAGCACCGGCCCGAAGGTCGTGTAACTGACGTGTTCCAGATAAAACTTATCCACCCCCATGAACAGCAGCTGCAAGATGAAGCTTCCAATGAAAATCTGGAGATGCCAGCGTTCAAACTTGCGCAAGCCGTAGAGGAGCAGTGGGAAGACGATGTACAACTGAATGGAGACCAACACGTAGTACAGGAACCACTGATTTCCGCTCGCCAAGTAAAACCACAACTGATGCCACAGGTACGGCCAAGTCCAGCTGAACCCTTGCTGATACGTACCCGCAAACAAGATGTAGAGGATGTTGAACGCGATGTACGGGATGACAATCAGCAGGAACCGTTTCTTCCAAAACTGCAGCGTGTGAAATTCTCGCCGGTAGTAGGTCACAAAGAGCACGAGCCCGGTGATGAACATGAACGCCTCGCGGGTGTAGTGCAATCCCGTGATGATGGCGCCAAACGTCAAAAAGGTCGGCGTCCCATCGATGTTCATGGAATTGAAGAACGAAGTCGTGTGCACCGACAGAACGCTCAACATGATGAAGGCCCGCATCAGGTCAATCTCATACAGGTGTTTTTTCGCCAATCTATCGTACACTCGCTTCCAGTTGTTCTAAGGTAGACTGCTTGGTTTCCGGCGAGAAGCACAGCTCCACTGCGACGGCCACAAGGGCCACGGCACTCACCACGTAGAAACCGACGGCCACACCGTGCGGTTCGCTCAAGAGGACGGGCATCGCGTAGGAGCCCACCACGCCACCGACAAACCGCCCGAGCGTCTCCACCGTGGCCGCCCCCGTCGTCCGAACGTGCGTTGGGTACTGCTCCGCGTACGACATCTTCAGTGCCGGGAATGCTCCGGTGCCGAAGAACGACATGATGCAGGCGTAGAGAACCATGGCTGTTGCCGTGGTGGCGAGCCCGAAGAACAGAGCGGCCACGCCAGCCAGCCCCATGAAGGCGACAAACGTCGCCTTGCGGCCAAAGTGCTCGGCCAACCAGCCATTCAACAACTTGCCGGGAATCGCAGCACCGGTAATGATGGCGGTAAACAGCAACGAGTGCGCGAACGACAAACCCTGCCGACTGAACAGGGTCGGCATGTAGGTCATGACGATGTAGAACATGAAGAACGTACCGATGGCCGCCACGCACCGCGACACGGTGCGCCGGCGGTACAACCGGTTCCATGGTGTCCCTGCGGAGACGCGGGTGTCGACCACGGAAACGACGGTTTTCTCCCTTGTGAGTGGCGGCAGAGGTGCTCGCGTGAGGCGCTGGACATGCCCCTCAATCTGCCGCATCACACGCTCCGCTTCCTCATACCGACCGTGCCGCTCCAACCAGCGAGGTGACTCCGGGAGCCACCGGCGGATGACGCCCGCGTACAGGATGGGTAGGGCAGACACCGCAAAAAACACGCGCCACGCGACGTGGACCGGGAAATTCGGGAGAATGAAGAGGCCAAGCAGCGGAGCAATGAAATAGCCGATGGACAAAAATGCGTCCATCACACCGTTGAACAGGGTGCGTTGTCGGCTTTGGACCAACTCGCTCACAATGGCGTACGGGAGTGGAAAGACGGCCCCCATGCCGAGACCGGACAGGAATCGCAGCACCAGCAATGTCGCGTAATTCGGGCTCGCCGCGCACAGCAGCGTCAGGAGGCTGTACTCCACGATGCCCCAGACGAGGACGCGCTTGCGTCCCAGTTTATCTGCGAGGAATCCGGCAGGAATCAGTCCAAGCACGACACCGAACGTGGACGAAGCCGTCAGGATGCCAATCTCGCCAGGAGAGAGGGTCATGACCTGCTGGAGTGGGTTGAGTGCGACTCCGAGCGAACCGATACTCAACGATTCGATAAACCAGGCAAGCCCTGCCAACAGGACAATGCGCCACGTGAACCGGGTCACCGGGAGACGCTCAATCCGCATGGGCATCCGAAGGGTGACGCTGCGAGCTGGAACCGACGTCATCAAACCGCCTCAATCCTCCTTGTTCAACCGAACATCGGGGATAGCATCCCGTAAATCGTCGCATGCGAAGGAACACCAGCACGCCGCGGCGATGGCGTGCTCGACACAGCCACGGACGCCGCCGACGTGAGCTTGCAGGCGTTCGCGTCCGCTGTCCTGAGTCCATGTTACCCGCGGCATGTGACTGGTGGGTGGCATTGGTTTGTATATTTCATGTTTCGAATTTGGAGAAATTGTGGATGGGCGTGCAATCGGTATCGACACATGCGAAGAAATCTCCACAATCGACACACTTCCTGCGCCGTCGTCAACTGCGTGACAGGTGGACGGACACAAACCGACACGCCGACTCGAATGCATGTCTCAACCGAGTGTGGTCCGTACCGGCCGCTTCAGGAATGGGCGGATGGGCGGGGCGACACTGCACAGAACCAGCCAGGAAGTGGCGCACCCCAAGTCGACTCCAACGCGCGCCGCGGCGCGGTCCCGGTGTGGTCGGCGGACATGGGCGCCCGTCGCTGCAGCTGCTGCTCTTGGACCAGGAATTGATCTAAACGCTGACTGACGGCAATCACGGCCGGGTCTGTGAAGCTCTGCGCTCGCTCGGCGGTCTCAATCATCTTTTGGCGCAGATACTCGATGACGGACGTCGTATGGCTCATAGGGGACAGTCCAACCTCTCTCCGTAAGGTGCCGGGGCCGCGTTTCGCGTCTCAAGGTGGTCGGTGAAAGGGTGCAGGGTGCGAGCGGTGCGCCGGTCGCGGCCAGTGGCAAATCTCCTCTGTCCTGCGGCGTAGTGGGCTTGTCCCGTCGACCGCTGGACTCAACATGCACCATTATACGGCGGCAGTCGTTACGCGTGTGTGACAATTGTGACGAACGGCGTCGATTGGTGTCGACCGCTCGCCGGTTTCGACGGACACGCGATTCAGTGCCTCCCCTGAAGTCCGCTTCACCTTCCTCACCGCGAAATCAGGGATTTACGTCGGCGTTTCTGTTCGTACAACCGGCCGTCCGCGACCTCATAACACGACTCCAAAGTCTCCCCATCTATCCCCCAGACGGCCGTTCCGACGCTGACCGTGCACGCGTGCCGTGGGCTGACCACAGCCGCTTGCAAAGCCCGTTCGAACGCCGCACCGTCAGCGGCATGCACACGGCTCAGCGCCGCGAACTCATCCCCGCCGATGCGGGCGACGATTCCGGTCGACCCAACCTCTCCCACGAGCCGCTGCGCGATGTCGTGCAGCGCAGCATCGCCGGCCGGATGGCCGTGCACGTCGTTCAGTGCTTTCAAGTCGTTCACATCGATGAGCGCGAACATCAACGTCTGGCCCGCGGCCTCCGCGCCAGCCAACATACCGGGCAAACGAGCTTCCAAACCGCGTCGGTTCAACACGCCCGTGAGCAGGTCTCGCTGACTGGCGTCCTCCGCAATTCGGCCGGTCAGAATCAGGTCGAGTGCCAACGACACCTGAGCAGCGCAGGTATCCATGAGAGCCACGGACGTTTCCGGCGTCAGCAAGCTGGACACCGATTTTGTCCGCGCGGCAACGAGTGCACCGTTCATCCGTTCGCGCGAGTACAGCGGCCACACGCCAATTTCCAGCAGCGGGTCGTTGGCCCAGGAACCGCGGATTCGAGGATCTGGGATGTCCTCCGCAAGCAACCACCGCTCCAGGATGGCTTCAATGGAAGCCGGTTCCTGCAATACCTCCTCCAACAGACCCTGCAGTGCAGCCTCGCGCCCGGCAAACACACCCCACGGGACGTACACCCGGATGCCTTCTTCGGCATGCCACCGTTTTTGATAGACGAAGAACCCGGAATCCACCTCGGCAATCTCCGCCAAATCTCGCGCCGCCATCTCGAACAGCTGGGCGCCGCGCGTGGCCCGTGCCCACTGTCGAGATCTGTGTAAGAAGTTCCGCAACAGACTGGAATTCATGAAAGACGCCCCATCCCCGTCCAATTCTGACACGCCACCATTCGACACCCGTGGGCCTCCTCCCTGCTTCAGCGCCCAACCCGTTGGATGGGCCGGTGATATCCGCGCGACGGACAAGGGGCAGAGGCCAAGTGGAGCGGATGAGCCGGCGGTGATCGTTCATACTACACGTGTTCGAAGGAGTGATGGATAACCATGACAACTGCGAAAGTCGACACGGCTACGGGAACTCTGACGGACACCCAAGTTCGCCAACTGTTGAGCGAAGCGACCCGCATCGCGCTTCTCGGCGTATCGCCCCGACCGGACGACCCGTCCTATCACGTGGCATCGTATCTGCAGTCACAAGGCTACCACTTGGCGCCCGTCACCGCAGGCGACGACGCCATCCTCGGGTTTCCCACCTACCGCAGTCTGGGCGACGTTCCGGGACCGGTGGACGCGCTCGCCGTTTTCCTCAACAGCGACGCCCCGCCGGCTTCTCTGCCGGAGGATGTGCGCCGCCTGGGTGTTCAAGCGGTTTGGA
This sequence comes from Alicyclobacillus sp., assembly GCA_023511295.1. GTDB lineage: Bacteria > Bacillota > Bacilli > Alicyclobacillales > Alicyclobacillaceae > JAIMBT01. Next base: position 82,969 of record JAIMBT010000009.1, on the reverse strand, counting down.
CGGAACCGGGGTGCTCCCAAGCAGCGGAGGATGCGTGTCAACAGGCGGGTGTTCCCGTGTTGTGGCGGCGGTGCATCATGCAAGACCACCAGCGGTTGCTCTCCGACCGGGACCAGTAGGGCATCTGACGCCCAAGTGCGGGGGTGGCGCGCCATCCCCGCCGACTGTACCGAAACGGAGGATGTTACGCCTGCAGGCAGGCGATGACGAAACACACCCAACCTGCCAGAAAGCACAGGCCGCCGACCGGCGTGATGGCTCCCAGCCATCGTTTGCCGCTGACACAGAGCAGGTACAGGCTCCCAGCGAACAGGATGACGCCGACCGTGAACAGCCACCCCGCTGCGCCGAACCACGCACCCGGCGGCCAAAGCCGCATCGAGATACCGCAGGCTATCAGGGCGAGGGCATGATACATCTGGTACTGTGCGCCCGTGTGAAACGTCGCCAGTCGATCTGGCGGGACCTTCGCCCGAAGCCCGTGCGCAGCAAACGCGCCGAGGGCGACAGCGAGAAAGCCGAGTACGCCGCCGACGATGAGAAACGCCATGCGAGCACCTCCATTGGAAACGCGGATACAGCCCAGATTGTACCACTTTTCGAGAGACACCGTGTCATGGCCCGTGCACGCGAATCCTGCACGGCCACCGTGGGCGTGTATAATGAGGTTCATCGGACGCGGTGCCGCCAGGAACCCGCGGTGCCGAGAGGTTTCGCTCGTGGAGGTCGACAGGGAATGGCAGATTGGCAAAAGCGGATACAGCGGGAGCTGCACGTTCACCCGACGATTGACGCAGCCGTCGAGGTGCGGCGGCGGATCGAATTCTTGAAGCAGTACCTGACCGCGACGGGCAACCGGGGGTACGTGCTCGGCATCTCCGGCGGGCAGGACTCGTCCCTGGCGGGGCGGCTGACCCAGTTGGCGGTCGAAGAGTTACGCCGCGAAACCGGGCGCGACTACCGCTTCATCGCCGTACGTTTGCCGTACGGCGTACAGCGTGACGAAGCAGACGCTGTGCGCGCGCTCGCCTTTATCCGTCCCGACGAAACGCGGACGGTGAACATCCAGCCGGCGGTGGATGCCTCCGCCGCCGCATACGAAGCGGCCATGGGGACACCGATGAGCGATTTCGTGAAGGGTAACGAGAAGGCGCGGGAACGCATGAAGGCGCAGTACGCCATCGCGGCCATGGAGCGCCTGCTGGTGGTCGGCACAGACCACGCGGCGGAGGCTATCACCGGGTTTTTCACGAAGTACGGCGACGGCGGATGCGACGTAACGCCCCTGACTGGCCTGACCAAACGCCAGGGCAAGGAGCTGCTCCAACACCTTGGCGCCGAACCACCCATCTACGAGAAGGTGCCGACGGCGGACCTGCTCGACAACCGGCCCGGACAGGCCGACGAAGCGGAGTTAGGCCTGACCTACGACCAAATTGACGACTACCTGGAAGGCAAGGCGGTGGATGCCGCCGTCGCGCAGGAATTGGAGCGAAGGTACCACGCGACGCAGCACAAGCGCGCCCTGCCGGTGTCCCCGTTTGACGACTGGTGGCGTTGACCCTCCGCACGGATGAAGCGACTACAGTCGCCGCAACAAGTCCTTCGCGTACGCGGTGAAGTCGGACACCGTCGGTTTCTTACCGGCAGCTTCACACACTTTGAGGTACGACTCCCAGACCACCTGCTCGGGTTTTTTACCTTGGCTCGACTCGGACATGCCGCGCTCCCCTTTCGGCGAACAATTCGCGCCCGGACCCGAACGCCACAGGGCTGGGCCTTCGGTCCGGCCGCGTACGGTCGTACGGTGCCCGAAATGGCGTCCCGTATGCGGCCAGCGCCGCCGGTTGAAACGCCGACAGGCTCCCAGGGATGGGAGCCTGTCGTTCCGGGTTTCGCGAAACAGCCCAGCCTATCAATAGTCCATGTCGCCCATGCCAGCACCGGCAGCCGGTGCCTTTTCCTTCTCCGGCTTGTCGGCAACCACCGCTTCGGTGGTCAAGAACAGAGCGGAGACACTGGCCGCGTTTTGCAGAGCCGAACGGGTGACCTTGGCGGGATCGACAATACCTGCCTGCAACATATCGACCCACTCCCCGGTCGCAGCGTTGTAGCCGTGGCCGACGGACTCCTTCTTCAGCCGCTCCACGATGATGGAACCCTCGACGCCCGCGTTATCCGCAATCTGACGAACCGGCGCCTCGAGGGCCTTGCGGACCAGGTTGACGCCGGTCAACTCGTCACCGGTCGCCTGCACCTTATCCAGCGCTCCGAGCACGTTCACCAGCGCTGTGCCGCCACCGGCGACAATTCCCTCCTCGACCGCTGCCCGGGTCGCGTTCAGGGCGTCCTCGATGCGCAGCTTCTTCTCCTTCAGCTCGGTCTCCGTCGCCGCGCCGACCTTTATCACAGCGACGCCGCCCGACAGTTTCGCCAAACGCTCCTGCAGCTTCTCGCGGTCAAAGTCCGAGGTGGTCTCCTCAATCTGGGCCTTGATCTGCTTGATGCGGCCCTGAATCTCCTGCTTGTCTCCAGCGCCATCGACGATGATGGTGTCATCCTTGCTGACGCGTACCTGACGAGCACGGCCGAGTTGCGGCAGGTCTGTGTTCTTGAGCTCGAGGCCGACTTCTTCACTGATCACCTGACCACCGGTCAAGATGCCGATGTCCTGCAGCATCGCCTTCCGCCGGTCGCCGAAGCCCGGAGCCTTCACAGCCACCGCGGTGAACGTGCCGCGCAGCTTGTTGACCACGAGGGTCGCCAGCGCCTCGCCTTCCACGTCCTCCGCAATCAGCAGGAGCGGACGACCGGTTTTCACGATCCGCTCAAGCACCGGGAGCAGGTCCTGCACGTTGCTGACCTTCTTGTCGGTGATGAGGATGTACGGGTCTTCCAGGACAGCCTCCATCTTATCGGAATCGGTGACCATGTACGGCGAGATGTAGCCGCGGTCGAACTGCATACCTTCCACGACTTCCAGCTCGGTGTTGAAGCCCTTCGACTCCTCGACCGTGATGACGCCGTCCTTGCCGACCTTCTCCATGGCGTCTGCAATCAACACGCCGATGGACTCGTCGCCCGCGGAGATGGCGGCCACCTGTGCGATGTTCTCACGGCCCTGGACGGGCTTCGCAATCCGTTTAATCTCATCGACCGCCGCCTGTACAGCCTTTTCGATGCCGCGCTTGAGGACCATTGGGTTGGCCCCGGCGGCGACGTTCTTCAATCCTTCGCGAATCATCGCCTGAGCGAGTACGGTCGCCGTGGTGGTGCCGTCTCCGGCGACGTCATTGGTCTTTGTGGCCACCTCTTTGACCAGTTGCGCGCCCATCTTCTCGAACGGGTCCTCAAGTTCAATCTCCTTTGCAATCGTGACGCCGTCATTCGTGATGAGCGGGGAGCCGAATTTCTTCTCCAACACCACGTTCCGACCCTTCGGCCCGAGGGTCACCTTGACCGCGTCTGCAAGCGCGTCGACACCCCGAAGCATCGCCCGACGCGCGTCTTCCCGAAAACGAACATCCTTCGCCATCTTGCAACTCCCTCCTCCGTGAATCAGTCAAAGTCTGGTACGTCGCCTCCGTGCCGCTTGTGCGCACGGAGCTGGGCGATCGTCACTCCGAAACGGCCAGAATGTCGGATTCCCGAAGAATCAAGAGTTCCTCGTCGCCAACCTTGATCTCCGTCCCGGCGTACTTTGCGTACACGACCCGCTGCCCCACCTGCACATCCAGCGGAATGCGCTTGCCGTCTTCGAAGCGCCCCGGCCCGACGGCCATCACTTCGCCTTCCTGTGGCTTCTCCTTGGCGTTGTCCGGAAGGTACAGGCCGCTCGCCGTCTTCTCGTCGCGCTTCAGCGGGCGGACCACCACCCGGTCTGCCAACGGCCGTAGTTGGGTCTTGGTGGCTGTGCTCATCCGAAAATACCTCCTCGCCATGCGGGAAATTGAGGGATTGTTAGCACTCTGGTTCACTGAGTGCTAATCACAGCATGTATTGTATTGGCATACCTTGGTGGATTCAACTGGTGTGCGCGCGAGCGCTCGTAGGCGGTATGTCGCGAGCGGGTGCGCGACGCACGTATTTGCGCGATTCGGTGGATTTTCGCTGGATTCCCGAGCCCAAAGCGACGGACGATTTTTGACGATCTCGCCGCAATCTCGATATTGTAAAAGGAAACCCATCGGTCGGGGCAAACCCGGAAACGGAGGGAAAGCAGCATGTACACCCAATCGAACCTGTTGGTCTGCGACACGGACGGAACCTACACCTGTCTGAACCGCTATGACCCACGCACACACCTGTTCGAAGGGGAGTACTCGCTCGTCCACAACGCCTACGCCCACGATGCGTACTTCCTGTCGCGGTTCCTGATGGATCACCGCGGTCACCAACTGATGCTGATTGACAGCGACGACGCACGCTATTCCGAAGTCCGGCACACCTACCAACACTACATGGAGGATGATGTTCCTCGCTACGTGGATGAGCTGATGCAGCGCCAACTGGAGGCGGAGTGGGACCACCATCGCCAACAGGATATGGGCCAGCTGCAGTTGCTGATTGTGAAGAAGCTGATTGAGCAGGAATGGGAGGCAGTTCAAGCAAAGGAGTCGAAGTCCGAGCGCGAAACGTACGTTCTGTTGGGGCAGGATTTCGCGTTCCGGCGCTCGGTGCAGACCATCAACCGCGTGGTCGAGTTCCCGCACGGTTGACGCTGCCGCATCACGGCCTGGAGTTTCGGACATGCTGGTGACATCCGCACATCTCCGGGAGGGAGCCCTGTGAAGGTCGAAGTGAAGTGCAGCGTCTCCAACTGCGAATACTGGGCGCGCGGCAATGAGTGCGTGGCGTCGTCCATCCTGGTCACGGTCGACCGCCATTCGAGTGCCGACCTGAACGTGGAGTTCGGGATGATGAACGGCCAACAGGCGGACAACGCCGCGCATTCCGCCGAAACCTGCTGTCACACGTTTGTGCCAAAGAGAGCGAACCCCTAGCTCGCTCCGACGCGAGCACGGCGGCGCGGAAGCAGCGTGCCAACTGACTTCATTGGCACGCTGCGTTGTCACGACCTGTCACCTCGCCACTCGTCAGGCATCCTACGCGAACCCGTCATTCCGCTTCCCATGACGCATCGCGCGCGCCTCAGCCGAGCGGTGCTGCAGAGCCCAGCGCCCGCTCCAAGAAATCCACGATGTGCACGGCCTCCATTCGGTCCGCCAAGCCAGCTCGTTGAATCCCCTTTTTCATCTGCAACAGACATCCGGGGTTCGCGGTCACCACAATGTGCGCGTCAGTCCGCCGGACGTGCTCCATCTTCGTGTCCAACACCCGCATCGACATCTCCCAATTGGTGATGTTGTAGATGCCAGCGGAACCGCAGCACGTGTCTGCGTTCGTCAGCTCCACGTACTGCACGCCCGGGACACTCCGGATGAGTTGCCGAGGTTGCTGCCGAACCCCTTGACCGTGTGCCAGGTGACACGAGTCTTGGTAGGTGACGCGCGCTTCGATTCGCCTCTGAAACGGCAGCGGGGTGTGTTCCGCCAGCAGCTCGCAGATGTCTCGCGTCCGCTCCACAAACCGGTGCGCCCGCTCCGCCCACACCGGGTCGTCTGCCAGCCAGTGGGCGTATTCCTTGAGCGCAGCCCCGCAACCGCCCGCGTTGTTCACGATGAAGTCCACATCGGCCGCTTCAAACGCCTCGATGTTGCGCTTCGCAAGTTCCACGGCATCCACTTTCTCTCCGGAATGCGCGTGCAGCGCCCCGCAGCAGACCTGTCCAGCCACAAACACGACCTCAAAGCCAATCTTGTTCAACAGACGCGCCGTCGCCTGGTTGGTATCGTAGAACATCACGTCCATGATGCAGCCGGTAAACAGACCGACGCGACCCGCTTTCTGAACCCCCGCGTCCGGCGCCATCACAGAGGGCCGGCGTTTTCGCTCCGACGGGGACGCCACAGTGTCCACCGCGGACTGCATCTCCGCCATCTCCCGCGGCAACACGCGCACCAAACCGGTCTTCGTCGCCACTCGCTGCAACCCAGCCGCCTGGACAGCCCACAAGATGCCACCTGCAACCCGGATGCGACGCGGGTGGTTGAAGAACTGTTTGAATACGAGGTGACGGGTGAAGGACCGCCGACCGCGGCGGCGCTTGACGTCCTCCACCACCTCTCGCGCGGTCTCTATCAGACGCCCGTACTGGACGCCCGCCGGGCAAGCCGTCTCGCAGGCCCGACAGCCGAGGCAGGCGTACATGTTTCGCTCAAACTCCTCGTCTATCGGCAACTTTCCTTGCGCCACGCCTTTCATCAAGCCAATCCGACCGCGGGGGCTGTACGTCTCCAGCCCCGTCTGCTGGTACGTCGGGCACGCGGGCAGACAGAATCCGCAGTGCATGCAGTTGAGCAGTTCGTCCATGTCGAATTTGAGGCGCTCCGGCGCATCGGAACCCGTCACCGGCCCCCGCTGCGTCTCTGGCGTCGGCGCACGCTGCCCGCTCGTCACGATTGCCTCACCACCACTCGCTGCGGCTGGTAACCAGCCACGACTTTGCCGGGATTCATGATCCCGTTTGGGTCAAACGCCCCTTTGATGGCCTGCATCAACTGGATGCCACCGGGGCCTACGCGCTGCGGCAAGTACTTCATCTTGGACATCCCCACACCGTGCTCTCCTGTGATGGTGCCCCCCAGTTCCATGGCCGTGCGGAAGATCTCCTCAAAGGCCTGCTCCACGCGGTGGATCTCATCGGTGTCCCGCTCGTCCGTCAGACAGGTCGGGTGCAGATTCCCATCGCCGGCGTGGCCAAAGGTGCAGATCTGCACGCGGTATTTCGCCGCGATGTCCACCACCGCCTGAACCATCTCCGCCAGGCGAGCCCGCGGTACGGTCGCGTCCTCGAGGATGGTGGTTGGGCGCAATCTCGAAAGCGCCGCCAAAGCGGACCGGCGGGCCGCCATCAGGCGTGCCCCGTCCTCCGGTGTCTCCGCCAACTGCACGTCCGCGGCACCGACGGCCCGCGCAATCTCCGCAATCCGCTCTATGTCCCGCTGAACCTGCACGGGTGACCCATCCTGTTCAATCAACAGCATCGCAGCGACGTCCCGCGGCAGCCCCAGGTGCGCGAAATCGTCGACGACGTGCATCGTTCCCTGGTCGAGAAACTCCATCGTCGCCGGGGTGATACGCGCCGCAATCACCTCCTCGACGACGCGGGCTGCATCCACCAGACTGTTGCAGAACACCGTCAACGTCATCTTGGTCTCCGGCATCGGCAGTAACTTCAGCGTCAACTCAGTGAGCACGGCGAGCGTGCCCTCGGAACCGACGAGCAACCGCGTCAAATCGTACCCCGCGACATCCTTGTAATTTTTCCCGCCGCAGCGCAGCACCTGACCGTCCGGCAGGACGTACTCCAACCCCATCACGTAGTCCTTGGTGACGCCGTACTTCAAGCCGCGCATCCCGCCGGCGCACTGAGCCACGTTGCCCCCGATGGTGGAGACGCGCATGCTGCCGGGGTCCGGTGGATAGAACAGGCCCACCGCTTCCACCGCGCGGTGAAAATCAGCGGTGATGACCCCAGGTCCAACGGTCGCCGTCAAATTCTTCTCATCAATCTCGTAGATTTGGTTGAACCGCGTCATGTTGAGGACGACGCCGCCCGCCACCGGGATGGTCCCACCCGCCAAGTTGGTGCCGGACCCGCGCGGAATGACCGGGATGCGCTCCGCATTGCACAGCGCGAGAACCCGGGACACCTGCGCCGTGGTCGACGGGAAGACGACCACGTCCGGTTCCGCCTGCACCAACGGGGTCGCATCGAAGGAATACGCATACAACTCGTTCGGGCTGACCCGAACCGCATCGCTATCGACTATCTCGCGAAGCTGTTCCACAACCTCGACTCGCACCGCCGGCCCCCCCATGCCCAATATTCATCATGTCATCAGATCAATTTCCCTGTACGAAGTGTAACATTGCGGAAGCGGGATGGGTAGGGGTATCGTGGATCTAGAGGACGACGGCCCAGCCCAGGCGTACGAGGTCAAGCCGGACCATCAGACGCTTCGAGACGGAGGAAGAACATGCAACTCAGCCAAAAGGCGTATGAACGGATTGCAGAGCAAATCTGGCGCGACGTGGAGAACGGCGTCCACAAGCCCGGAGCGCGGTTGGACACGATTGAACAGTTGGCCAAGCGGTACCAGGTGGGCAGGTCGACAATCCGGGAGGCGCTCAGCTTATTGAAAGCGCGGGGGCTGATTGAGTCCGTGCAAGGTGGCGGCACGTACGTCCGTCAACGCACATTGGAGCAGTTCCGGGAGGCAGGTGCGGGATGGTTGACGTCGCCATCCGAACTGAAGGAGTTGCTGCAGGTCCGGAAGATTCTGGAAGTTGGAGCCATCTCACTGGCGGCCATGGAGCGCACGGAGTCCGACGTCGCCGAGCTCGGTCAAATCGTCGAACAGATGCGGCACTCCGTCGGAGACGAAGAGATGAGTCAACTGCACGACATCCACTTTCACCAATCGATTGCGCGGGCGTCGCACAACCGCCTGCTCGTGAACCTCATGGAGAGCCTGTCCCGGTCGATGGCGCGGACGATGCGCGATACGCGGAAGCTGTGGTTGTACCGGGAGGCGGCATCGGCCGCAGCGCTGTTCGAGGAACACCAGCAGATGTATCAGGCCATTGTCGATCACGACCCCGCAGCGGCGGCGGTCCGGATGACGGAGCACCTGGACCGCGTGGCTCGGGCGTTCGACGGGTCGTCGCCGTAAGGCAGATCTCGATTCCTGCCGTCAGCCCTAAGGGCGGACGGCCGCGAATTGGGCGCTGTACGCCGCGCGGTACAACTCGACAATCTCACCGTGGCTCGGCACCTTCGGGTTGTTGGCAGGACTCCCGCTTGCGATGGCGTCCGTCGCCATCTTGTCGAGGGCGTCTTCGAACGCGACCGGATGGATCCCCCACTGCTGCATGTTCGGGATGGCCAGGTTGGCGCACAACTGGTCGACCCGTCGAAGAACGTCCGCTGCAGCCGCTTCGTCGGAGACACTCCGCAGGTCCGGGTTCAGGGTTCGCCCGATATCCGCAAGCCGGTCCTCGCAATCTGGAGCGGAGTAGCGCAGCACGGTCGGAAGCAGCATGGCGTTCGAAATCCCGTGCGGCACGTGAAACAACGCGCCGATGGGTCGCGACATGCCGTGCACCAAGCAGACCGATGCGTTCGTGAAGGCCATGCCGGCCTGCATCGCGGCCATCGACATTTGCTCCCGGGCCTCCAGGTCCTGCCCGTCGGCATACGCGCGCTCGATGGAACGCATGATCTTGTCGATGGCCGACAGGGCCAGCGCGTCCGTCAGCGGCTGACGGCGCCGTGACAGGTACGCCTCCACGGCGTGGCACAGCGCGTCAATCCCGGTGGCCGCCGTCACCTTCGGCGGCGAGGACAAGGTCAGCTCCGCATCGACGATGGCGACGGATGGAATGAGCGCCGGTTGGCGGATCATCATCTTGACGTCGTCCCGCGTGTTGGTGATGACGGTGACACTGGTCACCTCTGACCCGGTCCCCGCCGTCGTCGGGATGGCGACGAGCGGTGCCGGTTGGTTGTCGAACCATTTGCGCTCGGCCATGTAATCCCCAATGTACCCGTCGTGGACAGCCATCACGGCCACGGCCTTGCCCGCGTCGATGCAGCTCCCTCCGCCGATGGCGACAATGAAGTCGCAGTGAGCATCTCGAAACAGCTGCAGCCCCTCGTCCACGTGCACGTCCGTTGGCTCCGTGTTCACACCAGCGTACACGGCGTGCGCAACCCCGGCGTGATGCAGCATTTCACACACGCGTGCGGGATAACCGAGATTGGACATCACTTGATCTGTCACAACAAGCGCCTTTGTGCCGAGCGTCGGCGCCACTGTCGCAAGCGCTTGCAAAGACCCGCGCCCAGAGTAGATCACCGGGGGTACCCGAAATTCGCCCATCGCAGTCATCACCCATCCGCTCCTTCTCCACAGTCTGGTTCCCTCTTTGATTGTAATGCAATCGTGCGAACTATGGAGAATTGTCCGAATCCAACGAAGGAAATTCACGAGACCTTCAGATCCGGTTTACATCTCTCCACAGCCGGTCCACACCCGTATCACACGCCGCGCGTATTCTGGGAGGTGGGTAGGATAGCATTCGGGGCTATCAATGCCGGTAGCGAAGGAGGGGCTGCCGGTAGGGACTGATTTCTTCGCGCACACGTCGCGTCAACGTGGCGAGACCCCCTTCCCGTTCCACGGTGAGCGTACAAAAAAGACGTACGTCCAGCGTACGCCGCTTCACCTATTTTCGTACTCGCCCCGGGGCTTCAAACGCGCCAGAACGAACGTATGTTCGATCGCTGGCACCCTTCAACGAGGACCTCTTCCATTGAATCTTCATTATTATGAGATTAACACGAGACAAAATATAAGTCTATTCTTGATTTTTATATCGAAATATGATAAGGGAACCGGCCGGAATCTCACACGAGAGAGGAGCCCAGCTTGATGCACCTTCCCCATCGGTTCTCGCAAGGTGCGCTTTCCAGTCGTCCATTTCAGTGGTTTTACGCAGGACGCACGGTGTCGCTATTCGGCAGCGCCATGACCCCAGTCGCCCTCTCCTTCGCCGTGTTGCAGGCCCAGAACGGCCAGCGCCTGCTTGGGTTCGTATTGGCAGCGGAGATCCTCCCTCAGCTCGTCTTCTTGTTGGTGGGGGGCAGTGCCGCGGACCGTATGCGGCGGGACCGGCTGCTGGTCCTCAGTCACCTCGGCTCCGGATTCGCCCAGGCTGGCGTCGCCTCCATCGTCCTAACGGGGCTCAACCCGGCTTGGCTCTTCCCACTGGCGGCTGCCAACGGTGTGCTCGGCGCGTTCACCTCGCCGGCGCTGAGGGGCATCGTTCCGGAATTGGTCGCGGTATCCGACATCAAACAGGCCAACGCCCTCCTCAGAACGGCGCAGAGCGCTGCGCGGATGGTCGGTCCGACGGTTGCCGGGGTGTTGGTCGCGACCATCGGCGGAGGTTGGGGCATCGCCGCTGACGCGGGCAGCTTCCTCGTCGCAGCCGTCTGTTTCGCGCAGGTGCGGATGCCGTCGCCGGTCGGCGGGATGGAAACCGCTCTCCTTCAGGACCTGCGCGACGGCTGGTCGTATTTCCGGAGTCATCGCTGGATCTGGTCGACCACTGCCGCCTTCACGGCGATGAACTTTCTCCAGATGGGGGTGTGGCAGGTGCTCGGCCCCATCCTTGCGAGGCGTACGTTTGGGTCCGCCGGATGGGGTCTGACCCTGAGCATGAAGTCCGTCGGCTTACTCGCAGCCAGCCTCGTCCTCCTGCGCGTGCGCCTGCGTCGGCCGCTGCGCGACAGTCGGTATGTAGCGAGCCAACCGCGGGTGACCGGAGGCACACTCCGGGAGCGATGCGGTTGGAGCCAAACGGTGCTCCCGTTCGGGTGTCTGCTGCCGTCGGATACATACCTGTCCCCATGGACGCATACGTATAGACCAACTGAATCCGGTGATGGAGCTCACCGTAAACCGTCCGCGCACGCAAATGCGCGACTAATGGCCCCTGCTGCTTGAATGCCATGCCAGCAGGGGCCTATTTCGTGAGAAGCGGGGTGGAATCCGCGTGACATCGTTCGGAGGAATCATCGTCATCGCCGGCATCGTCGCCGTCGACAACGCGCTGCTGGCCGGGCTGTTGCTCCCCCATGGCACATGGCGCCAGAAGAAGGCCATGGTCATCACCATCGGCCTGCTGTTGGCGGCGACCCAGATTGTGCTCGCCGCCGGCGTGGACCGGATGCTGCACAACGTCGCGTTTCGCCTCATCGGGATTGTGCTCCTGTCCTGGATGTGCATCCGCACGCTCCAAATCGGCGCAGGCCGCGCGGCATCCCCGTGGCAGACCGCCAAGTTGTGGCTCTACACCACCGTCGGGAATCTCGACAACATGTTCTGGCTCGGTTCGGAACTCAAGGGCGACCGGCTGTGGCTCATCGTTGCATCCCTCGCAACCATCCCGCTGTTTGTCGCCGTCGCACTCTTCCTGTCCCAGCAGTGCGAAAAACAGACGTGGATTCTGCACATCGGCGCCGGTATGATGGCCTGGGCCGCCGCGGCCCTCACCCTCGACGTTCCGGCCGTGAAGGCGTTCATTGGGAATCTCGACGATGTCCCGCGCACCACGTGTCAGTGCCTGCTCACCGTCGCCATCCTGGCCATCGGCTTGTGGTTCCGTTGGCTGGTGACGCACCGACGAACGGCGTAACGCCGTGCAACCCGCCTTCTCGCAGTCTCCGAGCGCTTGCGTGCTGCGTGTCAGGGGACGCAGCACGCCGCACCTGCACGGTACACATCCGTCACCCGCCCGTCCGTGACCCCGTTGCCTGGGCTTCGGCCATCCGTTCGCGCCATGCTGCCATCGGCCAATGCGTGGAGCCCCCGTGGCGAACGTCCACCACGCGCCCGTCCTGGACGTGAACGTGCACAAGCTCGCCCTCCGACGCACTGCTGCTGGTCTCCACAATCTTGAATGTATGGCCCTCGACCCACTCCAGCTTTTCCACCATCGCGAGCGGATCCCAACCGCGGGCATGCACCGCCACGAGGGCATCATCGGCTGCGACCATCCGCAGGCGGCCCCAGAGGTTGGCGTACACCCCCTCGAGGATGGCCCAGTCTCCGGGCGGGTCGGCGTTCGCGTGTTCGTCGAACCACCGAAGGACGCGGTACACGCCGGACAAAATGGCTTCCGCCGGCCCGTCGATGGCGTTCGTGAGGGCGGTGACGACCCAACCATCCTGGGGATCGGCCAGGGTATTCGTGATACAGCCGGGAAATCCGCCACTGTGCCCGAACACCTGCCGATTGTCATAGCGGCGAATGATGAATCCGAGCCCGTAGTCCGTGTTGCGCGGTGCCCCGGGGCTCAGCATCGGCCACGCCGGGCGTTGCATCTCTTTCTTCGACTCGTCGGATAGCAACTGCCCAGAACCGACCATCTGTGCCGTGAAGTAGGCACAGAGGTCCGCTGCCGTCGAGCAGAACCCGGTCGCAGGGGCCATCGCTTGTGTGGAGATCGCCGGGAGCGGAAAGCGGGCCTTCGGCTCCGGGCGGGAGTATCCGGTCACCAGGTCTGCTGCGGCCGGTTGATTGTCGTCTGGCCGGTAGTCCGGGAACGTGTGTTGAAGGCCGAGGGGCCGGATGATCCGCTCGCACACGAAGTCGCGGTACGTCTGCCCGGAAACGGCCTCGATGACCATGCCGAGTAGCGTGTAGCCGTAGTTGGTGTACTTCATCTTCGTGTTGTTGTCGAGGACGAGATCGGTTTCTTTCATCTCCTCGATAAACCGACGCGCGTCCGGGAACGGGCGGGCCAAGGCCCAGTAGTCTGTGTCCACCCCGTCGCGAATCACACCAGCTGCATGAGAGAGCAGTTGGCGCAGCGTCACGTTCGCCCACCGCGGGTCCTTGTGCCCGCGGAGCCACGGGATGTAGTCGACCACCCGGTCGTCCACACGCAGCCGTCCTTCCTCCGCCAGCATCATCACAGCGGTCGCGGTAAACGTCTTCGAGTGGGATGCGACGCGGAACACGTGTTGCGGCGTCATCCGGATGCCTCGCTCCAGGTCCGCATAGCCGTAGGCTTCTTGGAACACCAACTCGCCGTGCTGCGACACGGCCACCACGAAACCGGGCACATCCCCCTCCGCGTACCGCTCCTCGAGCCAGGTACGGATGTACTGAATGGCGCGACTGCGCACCTTCGGGTCCATGAACAACCTCCTCTTTCCATCCTATCGTCGGCCGGATGCGGACACCGGGTCTCCGCCCAGCCGCTCGCCGGCGGACGGGCGCGAACGAGGACCGAGGCTCTCAGATGCTGACGTTCTTCGTCGGCACAGACTCCAAGAGCCGCCATACGTCCTTCAACAGCGCCTCGACCGTCAGGTCGACGTCCTTCAACTGGTCATCGCGCGACCCGTGTTCGATAAAGCGATCCGGCAGGCCGCGGCACAACACCGGCGTCAGCACGCCCGCATCGGACAGAGCTTCCAGCACGGCACTGCCCATACCGCCCGCCCGCGAGGCCTCCTCCAGCGTCAGCATGGGTACGCCCCGTTTGCCGAGGGATACCACGAGCTCCGCGTCGAGCGGCTTGACAAACCGCATGTTCACCACACCAGCCGAGATCCCGTGCCGCGTGGCGAGCGTGTCCGCCAGTTGCTGCGCCACCTGCACCATCGGGCCGAGCGCGAGGATGGCGAGGTCAGAGCCGGTTCGAACGACCTCCGCGCGACCCACCGGGAGGGGCTGCGGCCGGGCGTCCAGCTCGACACCCAATCCATCTGCCTTGGCGTAGCGCACCGCCACCGGCCCGTCGATGTGCAGGCCGGTCCACAGCATGTTCCGCAACTCGTTCTCGTCCTTCGGCATCATCACGGTGATATTCGGGATGGTCCGCAGGTACGCGATGTCGAACGCGCCTTGGTGCGTTTCTCCGTCCTGCCCGACCAAACCGGCCCGGTCCACTGCGAACAGGACAGGCAGGTTTTGAATGCACACGTCGTGAATCACCTGGTCGTAGCCGCGCTGCAGGAACGTGGAGTACACAGCGAACACCGGCCGCTTGCCAGCGGCTGCCAAACCGGCACAGAAGGTCGTGGCGTGCTGCTCCGCAATCCCTACGTCAAAACACCGATTCGGAAAGACCTTGGCGAACTTGTCGAGTCCGGTGCCGGATGGCATGGCCGCCGTGACGGCGACGATGCGCGAGTCCGACTTCGCGAACTCGATGAGCGTGTTCGAAAACACCTCGTGATACGCCGGCACCGCCTTCTTGCGGGCACTCGACGGCCACGCGTGAAACTTGTCCGGCGCCTGTTCCGCGAGTGGGTAGCCTTTGCCCTTCTCTGTGACGACGTGCAACAGCACGGGGCCACGAAGACGCTTGACGTCCTCCAACACGCGGATGAGGGCAGGCAGGTCGTGTCCGTCCACTGGCCCGAAGTACTTGAATCCGAACGCTTCGAACAACTGACCCGCCACAACCAGACTGCGAAGCGAGTCCTTCACGCGCTCCAGGGCCTTGGTCAGGCGCGGCCCAAGCCCCGGCATGCGCCTCAGCGCCTGCTCCACCTCCGCCTTCGCCCGCGAGTACGCGGGGTCCGTGCGAACCTTGGTCAGGTAGCGGGAAACGGCCCCGACGTTCGGCGCAATCGACATCTCGTTGTCGTTCAAGATCACCGTCAGGTCGGTGCCGATGTCCCCCGCGTGGTTCAACGCCTCCATCGCCATGCCGCCGGTCAGCGCCCCGTCCCCTATCACACAGACCACGCGGTGGTGCTCGCCGTTGAGGTCGCGCGCCACCGCCATGCCGAGGGCTGCTGAGATGGACGTGCTGGCGTGCCCCACGCCAAATGCGTCGTGTTCGCTCTCGTTGCGCTTCGGAAACCCCGCCATACCGCCGTACTTCCGAAGCGTTGGAAACCGGTCGCGCCGACCGGTCAGCAGCTTGTGTACGTAGGCCTGATGGCCGACGTCCCACACCAACTTGTCGCGAGGACTGTCGTACACCCGGTGCAGCGCCAGCGTGAGCTCGACCACGCCCAGGTTGGCGCCGAAATGCCCCCCCGTCTTCGATACGGAATCCACCAGGAAGTCGCGAATCTCGCGAGCCAGCTGGTGCAGTTCCTCCAGGCTGAGGGACTTCACATCGCTCGGGTGATTCACCTGGTCGAGCAGCATACCGAACACCTCGCTTTTCGCGTTTTCTCTGTATTCCAATGACCGGTTTAAGCGACCGTACCGACGGCCTCGCGGGCCGCCGCCTCGCCACTCCGGACGGCGCCTTCGAGACAGGCGGGCCACCCCGTGTCGGTCCAATCCCCGGCCAGCCACAAACCGGGGAGAGGCGTCCGGCATGACCGGCGCAGCCGAGCCGTCCCGGCGGACTGAAGGAGGGTGGCCTGGGGCTGCCAGATGGTCCGGGACGCCACGAGGCTCGCATCCCGCGCAGCCGGAAAGGCCGCCCGAATTTCAGACACCACTCGGCGCGCGACTTCGTCGGCGTCGAGAGACCGGATGAGGTCGGCGGCGCTGATGGACACACTGAGCAGGCTGCCGTCCGCGTCCTTCAGACCGAGCAATCGGCCTCGATTGAAGACGAACTGGCTGGTGCCCTCGGCGAACGCGGCGAGGTCCTCGCGCAGGACGGGTCGGTCGAACCGCAGATAGACATTCAAAATGGGACTCCACTTTAATTGGCGCAGGTCGCCGAAGTAGCGGTCCTGGCGGACCGCCTCCGGCAGGATGCGCAGCAGGGCGTCCGGCGGCACCGCGGCAATCACGGTGTCGGCAGGCACCATCCGGCCGTCGCGCAGGCGAACGCCGGCGACGCGGCCGTCGCGCACGACGACTTCGCGGACCGACGTGTTCAGCCGGACGTCGACGCCCCGGCGCTGCAGCCATTCGGCAGCCCGCGTTCCGACATCGCCCAGCGGCACCTGAAAAAAACCGAGCCGCCCCGCCCGCCAGCTGCGTACAACCCCCATCTGAAAGGCGCGCACGGCCTGCCCTGCACTCGCCTCCTCGGCGCGCGTGTTCAGCACGGAGACTCCGACGAGATCCCAGAGGCGGCGAATGGCCGCGTCGCTCTGTCCATATCGGCGCAGCCAGTCGCGGAATGAAACGTCGTCGAGGGGCGCCGGGTCGACCTGGAGAGCGCGCACCATCCGCACCATCCCCAGGCGCTCGGCGCGGGACAGGTGCTGGTAACCGGTCAGTGTCGGCAAGAGGTGCAGGACGCCTGGAAGCGCGCGGCTGGCGATGGTGGACCAGCGGCCGCTGCAGAACACAGGGACCCGCAATCTCGGCTGAAACCGGACGACCTGGCCCATCCCGATGGCCGTCAGGAACTGCATCACGCGGTCACAGCAGCCCAGCAGGATGTGCTGCCCGTTGTCGAGTGCCTCCAGTGCAGTCGGGCCGGCAAACGAGAACGCCCGGCCCCCCGCTCGCGGCCGTCCCTCCACCACCGTGACAGCGGTCGGCCCAGACGCATGCAACACGAGGTGCTGCGCGGCCGCGAGTCCGGCCCACCCTGCGCCGATGACCATCATCCGCCTTTCATTTACACCAGATTCGGACGCCATAGAGACTCTCCTACCAGCCAGAGTTTGCGAGGGGTCGAAACCCGGATGCGGCGCGCAAACACGTTGTACTGGTCTTCCTCAATCTGCTCCAGCAATTTGTAGTAGACCATGTACAGCACGTTGATGCAACGGAGCGCGTCTGGCTCGACCATGTGAAACAGCCGCCGGGCGCGGTCGTAGTAGTGGTGCGCCCGCACGACCTGGTATGACATCAATTGAATGAATTCCGGTGTCCTGCGCGCCCGCTGGAGGTCGTCGATGGAGTATCCGAACCGCTCCAGTTCGTCGACCGGCAAGTAAATTCGACCTCGCCCCACATCCTCCTTCAAATCGCGGAGGATGTTCGTCAACTGCAGCGCGATGCCCATGTCCACCGCGAGCGCCCGAGCGCCGGCGTCGGTCACGCCGAAAATCCCGACGCACAGCTCGCCGATGGTCCCGGCCACGCGTTTCAAGTACTCCTTCAAATCGTCAAACGTTGGGTACAGGCGTGGTTCGATATCCATCCGCATGCCTTCCAAAAGTCCGTAAAACGGTTCCGGGGACAGGCTAAAGCGGCGGATGGAGTCCCCGAGGGCGTACACGAGCGGGTCATCCGCTCGGTCATACGAGGGACTGAGGGCGCGTTCCAACACCGTTTGCACGCCGTCAAGGCGGCGGATGGCCTCGTCTCCGGCAAACTCGTCGACGGCGTCGTCGCACAGGCGGCTCCAGGCGTACACGGCGTACATCGAACGGCGTTTGATGAAGGGCAACAGCGTCATCCCGTAGTAAAAGCTGGTTCCCGACTGGCGAGCAATTCTCTTACAGGCGGAATAGGCGTCGTCCAGCGTCACGGTTCCGTCACCTCCCCTACGCAATACTGCCAATTCCAACCTTCGCACAGCGGTGCACATTCCCTGTGAAGGGATTATGCGCGGACCAACAGGCGACACGCGAGCAGGAACTTGGTCCGCTTGCTCACACGGGGCCGCGGAAACGGGTTGCCGCCGCGGCGGCGGAGCGCGTCCAAAATGGCTTGTCCTCCCAGGCGGTACAGGCTCAGTTGCAGGCCGAGCCGACGCGGCACCATCCGCTCCAACGGGCGGCCGGCGTCGAAGAGCCGCTGGGTCCGATCTATCTCAAACGCCATCAAAGCGGCCACGCGGTCGTCAAACCGCCCCGCTGCCAGGTCGTCCCGGGTCACGCCGAAGCGGCGCAGGTCTTCGAGCGGGATGTAGAGCCGACCGCGCGGGACATCGACGCTGATGTCCTGCAGGAAGTTCGCCAGTTGGAGACCTGTACAGATGTGATCGGACAATTCCAACCGATCCGCATCCCGATACCCGAACAACTGCAGTACGAGGTGGCCGACGGGATCTGCAGAGCAGGTGCAGTAGTGCCGAAGGTCCTCATAGGTCTCGAACTGGTTGACGACTTGGTCCATCCGGTTGGCCTCGATGAGCTTCAGGAAGTCCTGCCGGTCCAACGAGAAGGTTTGAACCGTCTCCTGTAACGCGCGGAACACCGGGTGCCTCGGTTCTCCACCGTAACACCGGTTCAGCTCGGCCTCCCACGCTGCGATGGCCGCCAGCCGGTCTCCCTGAAGCTCGTCGCCGAGGTCGTCGATCCCGCGGCAGTACGCGTACAACGCGCACACGTGCCGCTGCAACGACTTCGGCAGAAACCACGAGATGACCGAAAAGTTCTCATAGTGCTTGGTCGCGACCTGCGTACAATATGCAAATGCCTCATTCACTTCTGCGGCGGAGGCTTGCATCGCAACCCCACCCCTCTGCTGACTGTGCCTGCATCTCTACCGTCTCACACGGCCCTCTGTCCTGTCTCTACAGTCTCTGCAGCGCCTGCCGGTACCGGCCGAGGGCCATGACCGGAAACACCTGGGCGTACAGGCGGTAGCCGATGTAGAAATCCCCGGGGAACCCCGTGCCTGTATACAGCACTTCGTCCCATCCGCCGTCTTCGCGCTGGTGATCTCGCAGCCACCTGTAGGCACGCAGAGCCGCCTCCGAGTTGGCCCGGCCGCCTGTGACCAGGCCGAGCAAACCCCACGCTGTCTGCGACGGCGTGCTCTCCCCACGGCCGACCCAGGCCGGGTCCTCGTACGACCGACACGACTCGCCAAACCCGCCATCTTCGTTCTGATGTGCCTCGAGCCAATCGAGGGCGCGCTGCACCCACGGTTCGCGGAGATCGACGCCAATGGCGGCCAGCGCTGGCAAAACGGCCCCCGTACCGTACACGTGGTTCACGCCCCACCGCCCGTACCAAGATCCGTCCGGACGCTGCGTCCGCTTCAGGTAATCGACGCCGCGTTCGGCCACCTTCCAGGCGTCGTCGTAGCCGAAGGTCCCGTAACACTCCAGGACGTGGGCGGTGACGTCTTCAGACGGCGGGTCAATCACGGCGCCAAAGTCGCAAAACGGGATGCGATTCGGCCAGTTCGACGCGTTATCGGCGTCGAAGGCGCCCCACCCACCGTTTTTGCTCTGCATCGCGGTCAACCACCGGAACCCGGCGGTCAGGGCCCGTTTGCGGCGTTCCTCGTCCGGGAGCCGCAGCTTGTTCAAGGCGGTGAGGATGACCGCCGTATCGTCCGTGTCCGGGTAGCGGTCGTTGACAAACTCGAACGCCCAGCCCCCGCCTTTCGCGTTTGGCCGCCGGACCTTCCAGTCGCCATCCGCGAAAATCTGGCGGTCCAGCAACCACTCCCCCGCCCGTACGAGTGCTGGGTGGTCCGCAGGCAACCCCGCGTGGCGCAAGGCCAACACCGACAACCCCGTATCCCACGTCGGGGAGATACAGGCGTGGAACCACCAGCGCCCGTCGTCTGTCTCCACGCCGAACGTCTCGAGCGCCGCCCACCCCTTCTCGAACGCGGGGTGCTGCTCGAGGCCCGCCGCTTTCAGCGCCAAGAGCGAGTAGAACCACGGCGGCTGAATCCCCCCCCAGTTCCCGTCCCGTTCCTGGTGGTCGAGCACCCACTCTATCGCCCGCCGCTCCGCCGCTATGCGACCGACGTGGAACGGCCACTTCTGATAGTGCTGGAGCAAGCGGTCGATCCCGTTGAAAAAGTCCCCCCACCCGTCCTTCGCCTTGCGCACGGGCTTCACACCAGCCACGTACAGTTCGGAAATCCCCATGCCATCCGGCAGCGGATAGACCGGTCTGCGCGACATCACGACCGACAGCGGCACAATCGTCGACCGCGCCCAGCTCGCGAAGTCGTAGATGTTGAGCGGTGCCCACTTCGGCAACCACATGACCTCCGGTGGGACCACGGGCACCTGGGACCACGGGTACAGACCGAGCAGCGCCAGCCACATCCGGGTGAACACCCGCGTACTTGCCGCTCCTCCGTTGGACCGAACGAAGGCACGCGCCTTCTCCATCGGCTCCGCGTCTTCCCGCAGGCCCATCATCTTCAGGGCCAGGTAGGCCTCGACCGTACAGTTGAGGTCTCCCGGTCCGCCGGGGTACAGGACCCACGCACCTTCCTCCGTCTGGTGGGCGAGCAGATGGCGGGCCAGTTTCTGTTCCCGATCTCGGTCCCGCCGCCCCAGACAATGCGCCAGAAAGACGTACTCGGCTTCCATCGTGACATTCGTTTCCAGATGCGCCCACCAGTATCCGTCCGGGTGCTGGCGGCGCAGCAAAGACTCCACCGCGGCTTGAATCGTCTCGTCTGTCGCCAGCGGTTCAGAGATTTGTACGCTCAATCGTCGTCACCCTTTCCGAAACCAAATCCACCCGTTCCCGCCGAAACCACTCGACGGCCTGTGCCAGTGCCGCGTCCACCGGCGTCTGCGGCAGCCCCAGTTCGTGTACAGCCTTCGCTGCGGTGAAGTACATCGGCCGCCTCGCCAACTGCACGCCCGCCAACGGAACTCGCGGTGCCCGGCCGACGAGGGGCGAAACGAAGTATTCGTCCACCACCGCGGCGGTCCACGCCACCCAGAGTGGAAGCTGCACGTTCGGGGCACGGCGGCCGGCCAACCGGGAAATACGCGTGACCAGGTCGCCAAAGGTCAGGTTCTCGTTGCCAAGTATGTACCGCTCGCCCGACCTGCCCTTGTGCAGCGCCAGCAGGTGACCTTCCGCGACGTCCTCGACAGACACCAGATTCAGGCCCGTCTCGACGTAGGCAGGCATCTTGCCTGTCATCGTGTCGAGGACAATCCGCCCCGTCGGCGTCGGCTTGACGTCTCCAGGTCCGACCGGAGTCGAGGGGTTGACGATAACGATGTCCATCCCATCCTGACACGCCGCCAACACCACGCGCTCCGCCAACACCTTCGAGCGCTTGTAGTCGCTCTTCACCGCGGCCGGTTCCACGAACTGCGTCTCATCCGCCGGCGAGGCGTCGGCGGTGAGGCCGACGGTCGCGGTGCTGCTGGTGTAGACCACGCGGTCTAGGCCTGCTCGCCTGGCTGCCAGGAGGAGCTGACGTGTCCCCTCGACATTCACAGCGTACATGGCCCGCCGGTCACGACGATGCAAGGAGTAGTGCGCCGCGACGTGGAAGAGCACGTCGCATCCCGCGAGCGCGTCCGCCAAGCCGGTCCCCGTGGCGAGATCGCCGCGAGCGATTGCAACGCCGAGACGCTCCAGCCGCTCGGCAGGGGTCCCCGGCCGAACCAGTGCGCGGACCTCGTGGCCCTCCCGCCGCAACACCCGAGCGACGTGCCAGCCGATAAACCCGGACGCTCCGGTTACGAGAGCTCGCATACCAACCGCCTCCCGACTTCGGTCAGGTGTCGCCGGGCGAGCAGGGCCTGTGCCGGAAGACGCGCGACGTTGGCCCAAGAACTCGGCCTTCGCCACCCGGGCAGCGCATCTGCCCCGGCATCGAGCACGGTTCGCACCACCACAAACGGCACCCCAGCCGCCTGCGCAGCCGTCCCCCACGCGTACGACTCCTGGTCCACCCAGCGCGCTTCGTACTGCTGTGCCAAGCGCCGCTTCTCGTCTACCGTGCTGGCGACCCGGCGGACCGACACCATGCGTCCAGAGCCGCCCTGCACCCGCCGGGCGTCCGTTGGAATCGGCCGCCCGCCGTCATCCGAAACCAGTTCGAGCGGAACCGCCGCGTCGCCGATGCGGGAGGCGGCGTCCAGCCCGCCGCACACGCCCACACCTACAACCCAGTCGGGTCGGCAAGCGGCAATCTGCGCCTCTGCGCAAGCACGAGCCGCCCGCGGGCCCACCCCAGTCACGGCAAGCACCACCCGGCGGTCGGACGGCCAGTCCTGCTTCCGAAACGGCGCCGCTTCAAACGCCATCGCTGCCAACAGCAAAATGACCACGCTCCACACCTACCTGCAGAGACCCTCGCGAGCCTGAGGCTACCCCGTCGGACAGCGCCAGGCACAGCCGCGCGCCCGGCACGCGGCTCAGGATGCAAACATCCACCGCATCATCCGCCACATGTCGGTCGGCGTCATCTTCTCAATCGCGGACGCCTCGTACCCGCTGTGCATCATGCAACTCGCGCAGCGCGGGTTCTCGCCGTAGCCAAATTCCTCCCAGTTGGTGGAACGCATCATCTCGTCGAAACTTTCGTAGTGGTTGTCTGTCAGGAGGTAGCAGGGGCCCTTCCACCCTTTCGGGTCGCGGGTCGGATTGCCCCACGGTTTACACCGCAGGTCCTTTTTGCCCTGAAGGAAATCGAGGAACATCGGCGTGTTGTAGTAGTGCACGCCTGGACCGGCCGCCTCAACCACCTGCTGCATCAGGCGGTTCGCGTCCTTGCGGTGCAAGTAGATGCCGCTGTTGGCCGGGTCCACTTCTTCGTAGGTGAACGCTGGGGAGACCAAACAGTTGTCGACGCCCATGTCCGTCAGTTCGCGGAGTAACTGCCCAATCGCGATGGGATCTGCACCTTTGTAGAGCGTGGTATTCGTCGTGACGCGGAAGCCACGCCGCTTGGCCTCTTTGATGCCTTTCATCACGATGTCGAACACGCCTTTGCGCTCGACCATCCGATCATGGTGCTCGCGCGGGCCATCGAGGTGGAATACGAAGGTGAAGCGCGGATGCGGCTCAATTTTGTCCAAAATCCGGTGCAGGAGAATTCCGTTGGTGCACAGCAAGGTGAGTTTCCCGCGCGCCAGCATGCCTTTGACAATGTCGGCGATCTCCGGGTGAATCAACGGCTCGCCCCCGGCGATGGAGACGGCCGGTGCGCCGCACTCGTCGATGGCGCGGAAGCAGTCCTCGGCCGTCAGGCGCTTCTTCAGCACCTCTTCACTCTGCCGAATCTTCCCGCATCCCGTACAGGTCAGGTTGCACATCTCTGTTGGTTCGAGCATCAGGACCATCGGGTAGCGTTTCTGTCCGCGCAACTTTTGGCGCATCACGTACTTCGCCATGTCAATCGTCAAGCCAAGTGGCTGACCCATTGTCCATCCCCCTGTCTGCCGATCTCGGACAGACGGTCGCACAAGGCCGTTTCCCTGTCCGACAATCGGAGCGATTCCTGCGGTCCGGTGATACCGCCGCAGCCCCCGGACTCCTCCGGACCTGCGGCAACCATGCCATGCGTTGGCTGTGTTCGTTTGTGTGACGGTGTTCGTCTGTCGTGTTGCCGCTTATGCCCGCGTCCCCAGCCGGACCGCGAAGTCGTCCAAGCCGCGGGCAGACAGCCAGGCTCGGACGCGTCCGCCAAGGACCACCGGGCGCCGCTGCAACTCGTCCCAGTTGCGGCTCCCTGTCATCACGAGCAGGCTGCGCAGCGTCCAGTGCAGTTCCTCGATGTACGCGTCGAGCGCCGCGTCTCCATCCGGCTGGCTGACGAGGCGCAGGAACGGACCCGCAATCCCGACCGCTGACGCTCCAAGCGCGAGGGCCTTGGCAATATCGTGGCCATCGCGAATGCCGCCGGATGCGACAACGTCCACCTGTCCGCCGACGGCGCTGAGGACCTCGCAGAGCGTGACGGGCGTCGGCAGCCCCCACTGCTGCCACTGTTCACTCAATAAATGATTCCGGCGCCATGCTTCCACGGCGATAAAATTCGTCCCGCCCCGACCGCCGACGTCAATCGCGGATACGCCGGCCTCGACAAACTTCACCGCCTCCGGCCCGGCGACGCCCTGCCCGACCTCTTTCGCGATGACGGGGACACCCGCTGTCCCTGCCGTCTCGGCCAAGCGGTCCAGCGCTCCGCGGAAATCCCGGTCACCCTCGGCCATGAACAGTTCCTGTGCGACATTCCAGTGCACCTGCAGCAACTGGGCACCAATCAGGGACACCGCGCGGCGCGCCAGGTCCGGCTCGGAGTTCATACCGACGTTCGCTATCACCACACCGTCTGGATTTTCTTCCCGAACGACGGTGTACGTGTGCGCCCAAGCGGTGTCTCGCAGCGCCGCCGTTTCTGAACCGACCGCCATGGCCAACCCGTGCCTTCGCGCAGCTTGGGCCAACCGACGATTGATGTCCTCCGCCTCGTCCGTCCCGCCCGTCATCGCGTTGATGATGATGGGTGAGGACAGCGGGACGCCGCACAGGTCCGTGGCGAGCGACACGTCGTTCCAATCAGTCTCGGGCGCGCAGTTCGGCAGCAACGAGATGTCGCCAAACCAAGACCTGTCCTTCGCATCCCCGAGCGTGCGCACGGCCTCCAAATGCTCCGCCTTGCGCTGACTGCGGATATCGGGATTCACGACCAACGCACATTCACCTCCTCTCAAAATTGTTATCGAATTGTACAAGTTTACCACTAGTTTACGTGAACGAACGTTATGTCGTCAACTCGGTCCAATTTCTCCAGCGCTTCCCGGGTTTCCAGCCACTGATTGTGCAACCAAGGGAACAGGTCCGCCACGTGTGCGAACCGCCGGTCGCGCCACGGCGTGTGCACCCGGTACCGTACGCCGCTGCCTGTTCCCTCCAGATTCATCTCGTCGACCGCTGGCGCACACGGCTGGAGGTAGCCTCTCTCCACCAAGCGGCGCACGGTGCGCACCAGCGCACGCCGCCGGTCCCTGCGCAGGTCGGTGGCCAAGTTGGCAGCGGACGGCAAGGCAGCCAGCGCCAGCTCGGCCGAGCGAACCACGTCGCTGAGGAGGACATCTCCACCCTGGTCGTGCAGGGCCGCCACGAGCGCATGGCTGGCGTGGATGGGACGTGCGGCCGCCAGTGCCGTCGGCATGTCTACACCACCAGTGTATGGCACAATTCGGCATTCAATGCCGATGCGGCCGGGGCGGAACGGATCATACGACACCGCCGACAGGAACAGTCGGTCAGCCGTCGCGGCCAGGGGGTCTAACACGGCGTGGAACGGCCCAATGCGTCCATCCGCGGTCAGCCGCCCCTCCGGCGTGACGTACACCGTACGGCCGCGCGCCAAGAGGTCGCAGATGGCGTCTATCTGTGCGGTGACGCGCGGCGCGATGGAGGCGCGGAGCTCACCACGCAGCGGCTCGGCGATGGCCCGCAGGGCCACCGTCTTGCGGGCGAGGTACAGCCACTGGGGGCGATAGAGATCTGATAACCGCAGGTCCGCGGCAGCCACCCCGGCGTCTTCCAACACTTCCGCATGGAGCACGTCCGCCAGCCGGGCGTCACCGACCAGGCGGCGGATCTTCCCAGCCCAACTGAACAGGGGCTGTCGGCGCGGCGAGTCCTCTATTGGGCGCACGCCAATCAACCGCAGGATGGGCCCCGCGTTGAAACCGCGCAGCCACCGGCTCAGCCAGCGCGGACTCCGTACGGCCAGAAAGCCGGCCTCAAACAGCCGCTGCGAAGCGACCGTGTACACAGGGTGGCGCCAGCGTCCGCGGAGGTACAGGCGGGGCGGGATGAAGGCGCCGTCGAAGTCGTGGACGTGGTTCGACACGACGAGCACCGACCCAGTCTTCGGAAGTCGGCCGTACAGGCGAGCCGAACAGCGGAGGGTCACCGCGAACGTGAGCACCGCCGCGACTGCCAGGCTCAACACGGTGGACCAGCGACTGTCCCCTGGGTCGTCTGCGGCGAACCAGACGACCACGGCACCGGCGAAGATGGCGGTTCCGGCCAGCCAGTACAAGTGCTGATACGACACCTCGAGCGACCCGGGTTGATGCAAGATGAGCCCTCCGACCGCTGGGGCTATCACGGAAGGCAGTGCCGCAGCGAGGCCCCACAGGCTGAGGTTGCGCGCAACGTGGTCCAAACTCGGCATCGTGTCCAGTGCGAGCGCCCAGTCGACGGACAGGAAGGCGCCGTAACCGGCCCCGTAGACCACGGCGAAGCAGAGCATGCCGGCCGGTGTGTGGGTAAACCCGAACGCGATGGTCGCACCGGCCATCGGAAGGGTCGCCGCGGCGACAATCTTCGCGCGGTTCACGCGGTCCGAGAGCGCCCCAACGCCGAGCGACGCGAACGCGGCGCCGACCAACGCGAGCAAAGACAGCTCCGCCGTCAGCTCGGTCGGACGCGCCACGTGTAACACGTCGCTGAAGTCGTAGAGGACGTAGGTCATGAGCAAGGTCTGGCCGAACATCACGAGGAACCGAGCGGCAAACACGAAGTAGAACGCGGTCGGTTTCGCTGCCTGGCGAGCGACGGGTCGGCGGATGGGGCGAGCGACGGCGGGCTCCGCGACGCCGAACCAGGTGTAGAGGGCCCCGCCGGCTGTCACGGCAATCATAGCGGCGAACGCGGCCCAAAGCGGGAGAAAGCCGGTGAGCGCGAGGCCGATGGCGTTCCCGAGAAGCATCGCGACCCCCATGTACCCGGAGCCCTTGCCCCATTCCGACGGCGAGACCAGTTCCGGCATCAGGGCTTGGAACGTGGCGCCAGCGGCGCTCAGCCCGAGCATCGCGAGCAGGAAACCGCCGGCGAACAGGAGCACGTTGTGCGCGGAACCGCCGACCACCAGACCCACCCCGTTCGCCGCTGCGCCTGCGACCATGACGCTCCGCCGGGTCCCCCCTCGCATGCGGATGCGGTCGGACAGGGCCCCAACGAGCGGCATGGCCGCCATCATGAGGAGGTCGCCGAGGGTCGTCAGCTGCGCGAGCAACACGATGTGACCTGACCGTGTCAAACGGTCGACTGCAGCCGGAATGGCGATGGTGAGGAGTGCGGCCTGTTGGAAACTGAGGGAAAACCAGAAGGCAGCAAGGGAAATGTGCTTCTTCACAGTCTCTCGCCTCCTTGCACCAGCGGAGCCCTTCGACCCCATTGTAGATCAAGCGAGGCAACGAGCCGAAATATACCAAATGGGCTGCATAACTTATACAATAGATCCGGAGACAACAGGAGGCGTACTTCGCATGAACGAAACACTGGACGTCCTGCTTCTGAGCGCCGGATACGGCGAAGGCCATCATCAGTCGGCTCGTGCCATCGAAGAAGCGCTGCAGTCGGTTTGGCCCGGCTGCCGAACGCAGGTGCTGGACTATCTGGCGTACGTTCCGGATTTCATCGAACACGCCACAGTCGGTCTGTACAAGGTCATGTCCAAGCACTCACCGTGGGTCTACGCGGGCGTCTACCACTTGACGTCGCAGATAGCCGGCATGTGGGGATGGAGCCACATCGAGTACAGCCTCGGGCGGCAGAACTTGCGCAACCTGCTGACGCAGTTACAGCCGAAGGTGATCATCTGTACCCACCCCCTGCCGATGGCGGTATTGTCGACGATGCGCAAACAGGGAGCCTCGATTGCGCCTGTGTTCGGGGTCATCACAGACTACGTCCTCCACGGCGAGTGGGTGCAGCCGGAGCTTGACCACTACTACGTCCCAACGCCCTTGCTGCGCGCGGCGCTGTGCGAGCGCGGCTTGGACAGCGCGAAGATCACCGTCAGCGGGATTCCGGTACGGCCCGTGTTCTCCGCCATCGGTACCCCGACGACCGCCCGCGCGCGGCTGCGCTGGCCGGAGGTGCCGACCGTGCTGTTCATGTGCAGTGCCCTCGGAACCCTGGGGGGTGTCTACGAAGCGTGTCAGGCCCTCCTCGATTCCCGCGAAGTATTTCGGTTGGTGGTGGTCTGCGGGCGGGACGAGGCCCTCGCGGAGCGGCTCCGGACGCTGCCGCCGCAGGGACGCGGACACGACATCCGCGTGCTCGGGTTCGCGCACAACATCGCGGACCTCATGCGGGCGAGCGAGATCGTCATCACGAAGGCTGGAGGCATCACGCTGTCCGAAGCCTTGGCACTGGAACGACCCATGGTCATCTACCGCCCGCTCCCTGGGCAGGAGCTGGGCAACGCGCGCTTTGCTGCGAGACGCGGCGCGGCGCGCATCGCGAAGACGCCCGAGACGTTGCGTGCGGAGGTGGAAATGCTGCTCGCGGATGACCAGCTCCGGAGGCGGATGGCGGCCCGTGCGCGCCAGATAGCCCATCCGGACGCGGCCCGCCGCATCGCGCAGGACGCGTGGGCGATGGCACATCGCCATGCGACCCAAGGGGTCTAACCGACGAAGGGAGGAAACAGGATGGCCACTGCTTCGGCCATTGCGGGCGGGGTCCTGCTCCTCGCCTGGCTCTGGCTGCTGTTTTTTCGAGGTGGATACTGGCGGACGGACCTGCGCTTGGATGCCCGCCCGTCCAAGGAGGGCGCTTCTCTTGACGGCGCGTGGCCCAGCATCTGCGCCATCGTACCGGCGCGCAACGAAGCCGACATGCTGCCGCACACCCTCGGCGCACTGCTGGAGCAAATGTACGACGGGCCGTTCTCCGTGGTCTTGGTGGACGACCACAGCGACGATGGAACGGCAGATGCCGCGCGGCGGATTGCCGCAGCCTCCCGCCATCCGGAGCGGCTAACCGTGGTATCCGCCCCGCCCCTGCCCGCCGGCTGGGCCGGGAAGGTATGGGCGATGCACACCGGCATCCGGAACGCCCCGGCTGACGCTGCGTTTTTTCTCTTTACGGACGCGGACATCCACCATCCCCCGCACTCCGTCGCGCGACTGGTGGAACAGGCCCAGACCCAGGGCTTTGACCTGGTCTCGCTGATGGTTCGGCTCCGCTTTGAGACGTTCTGGGGCGCGCTGATGATCCCAGCGTTCGTATACTTTTTTGCGAAGTTGTACCCGTTTCGGTGGGTGTCGACGCGTTCGCGCAAGACCGCGGCCGCAGCCGGGGGGAGTCTGCTGGTTCGCAGCCACTTCGTGCAGCAGGAGGACGGGCTTACCCCCATGGCGGGGGCGCTCATTGACGACTGCGCGATGGCGAAACTCGTTCAGTCGCGAGGCGGTGCGCTGTGGCTCGGACTCGGGGACGACGTCACCAGCCTGCGCGCGTATCCAGGCTTGCGGGACGTCTGGAATATGGTCGCCAGATCCGCCTTCGTCCAGTTGCGGTACTCGGGTTGGTGGCTGTTCGGCACCGTGATCGGCATGCTCACCCTTTACGCCGGCCCGGTCGTGTTGAGCCTACTCTCACTGGGGCAGGCGCTAACCTCCACGGCACCGGCAACCGCCCTCGCCGCAGCCTGTCTGAACCTTGGCGCTTGGCTCGCGATGACCGTCAGCTTCGCGCCCATCCTGCGCTGGTACCGGGTTTCGGCCTGGTGCGCCCCGCTGTTGCCGGTGTGCGGCTTTCTGTACACCTGTATGACCGTGGACTCCGCACGCCGTTTCTTTAGACGGCAGGCGGACGCCTGGAAGGGCCGACCCTACCAGGCACTGCCCGGGCCCCGCGACTAGCGCCGCGGCCTTCGCCCGACTGCCGGTCAGTGGGCTCGCCCAGGCTCTAACACGGCTGCTTTGGACACGGTGTTGGAGAGCGTCTCAATGGAACGATTGGCAGGCTCCGGCAGGACCAGGGTCAGCAGCGTGCCGAGTACAGCGAACACGAACGTGATGACGAACGTCCCGTGCAGTCCCAGCGTTTTCGTCAGCACCGGGAAGAGGAACACACCGATGAACGCGCCGATTTTCGCGACGCCAGCGGACAATCCGTGAGCCGTCGTCCGCACACTGACGGGATACAGTTCGGCAGAGAGGATGAAGGTCGTCGTGTTGGGTCCAAATTCCGCAAAGAAGTAGCTGATGCCGTACAGGACCAGGAAGGGTACGACCATCGACGTAATGCCGGGGATCACCCCCATCGCGAGAAACGCCAGGCCCATGACCGTGAAACCAATCAGTTGCAGCCGCTTGTGTCCAATCCGGTCCACCTTCAGGACCGCCAGGGCATATCCTGGCACCGCTGCGATGGCGAAGACAATCAGCGTCCAGGCCTCACTTTGAATCAGACTCGCATGCGGCGCGACGGTTTTCATGATGAGCGGTGTGGAGATAGAATTCCCGTAATACGCGTAGTCGAACAGGAACCACGTGCCAGCCGTACCGACGAGGGTCAGGAGCATCCGCCGGTTGGTGATGAACTGTAGGAAGCTCAGCCGTGCCGGGACCGGTTTTGATCCGCTCTCCTCCATGACCCCGACCTGACCGTTGGTATAACTCCGCATCTGGTTGGCCGCCTCGCTCGACTTGCCCAACACCTGCGCCTGAAACCGAGGGGATTCCGGCATTTTCCGGCGAGCGTAGATGACGCTGAGCGCCGGCAGTGCACCGAGCCCGAGCATGATGCGCCACGCGAGGTCGTGCGACATCCCCGTCGCCAGCAAGGTGATGGCAACCATGGGACCCGCGATAAGCCCCAGCGCCTGCATCGAGAACACCATACCGACCAACTTACCGCGATCCCGCACGTTGGCGTACTCGCTCATAATCACAGCGCTGATGGGATAGTCGCCACCGATACCGAGGCCGAGCAAGAAGCGGAAGCCAATCAACCAGTAAATGTTCGGTGAGAAGGCCGTCAAGATGGCACCGACCGACATGATGGCCGCGACCAGTCCGTACAGCTTCTTCCGCCCCAGGATGTCCGCCAGACGGCCAAATACGAGTGCACCGAGGAAATTGGCCAGCAAGGTCGTGCTCCCGACCAAACCGACCATCGTCCCGCTCAGATGCCATTCGCTTTTCACCAGCACCAGGGCGGCCCCGATGATGAACAGGTCGTAAGCGTCCGTGAAAAATCCTAAACCGGAAATCAACATGGCGCGCAAATGGAACATGCTAAGGGGCGCGTTATCCAGTGCTTGCTCAATCGATTGATGGTTGTTCATTCGACTCGATTCCAATGCGTTCATACTCCGCACCGTGAACCGGCACCTTCCTTCGTCGTCGGCCGCTTCGGCCGCCCCGGATTGCCTTCCTCTGCTTGCAAGGTCATCGTAACAACCGACTGTTAAGGCTTTGTAAAGCCGCCGTAAAGGTTTCGTCGCAGTTCGGCTCATCTCGAGCATGCCCAGAACGGTCGAGTGACACGCAAAAAGGGACTTCACGACGGTCTACCGTGAAATCCCTTTTGTTCCGGTGCGTGACGTACTCCGATGCGTGACGCACCTTTTCACTGTGGTGTCGAGAGCGGGACTTGAACCCGCACGGGTTTCCCCACACGCCCCTCAGCGTCTAATTGGGGGGGGCTGCATACCCAAAGCCCATGCATTTAGGATAAGTACTTTTTCATGATTGTCTTATACAACTGAATGGACTGCAAAAACGTTTCCACTTCGATATACTCGTCTGGCTGATGCGCCAAAGCTGTGTCCGCACCACAGATGATGACGAACGGCTGCTGTTTGCTCCCTGGTGGAACAAGCCGCGAGCAGTCGGTGTACGCTGTGACTCCGCTCAGTGGGCGCTCTTCCCCGTAAACTTCCTGCACAGCTTCCTGAACAATTCGCACAAAAGGGTCTTCGGGGTCCGTTCGCACAGACGGCAAGTCGTTGAACACACGCATTTCAGCTCTCAGGTCAGGTGTGGACCTTCGGACGCCGTCTATCAAACGTTGCAGCTCCTCTAAAATGTGTTCGTGTTTTTGAGAAGGCACCGTGCGAAAATCTATCTCAATTCGACAACGATCCGGCACGACGTTCGTCTTGACACCACCTTCGATGACATCCACACTGAACGTGGGACCACCAAGCAGTGGATCAGGCTCATAACTCATCTCGAACTCATGGAATAACGCGTGGAGGATGCTGCTCATATGGGCAATTGCATTGATGCCTGCATGAGGAAGCGAGCCATGGGCGGTTTTACCGTACGTGGTGATCTCCACCCACAGGACTCCTTTATTTGCAACCATAATTTTGCCACCCGTGGGCTCGGCCACAAGTAGGGCGTCTACTTCATCCATATAGCCTGCCTCGTACAGACGTTTGGAACCGACCGCACCCGCTTCTTCTCCCGCCGTGGCCAGCAACTGAACATCCCCGTTCAGGACAGCACCTTCTTCTTTTAGTTCCAACATCGCAAAAACAAGTGCAGCGAGTCCACCTTTCATGTCAACAGTACCACGCCCATAAATTTTGCCGTCAACCTCGTCAGCGGAGAACGGGTCATGTCTCCAGGGGATCTGTCCAGCAGGAACAACATCCATGTGACCCGAGACAGCGAGGGTTCGTTTCCGATTGGATGTTGAATTCCCACGCAACCACCCTACCAGGTTGGCACGCCCTTCCTCGAGTTCAAGACACTTCGCTTCAAGTCCGTGTTTCACCAATAACTCTGCGATAGCTTGAGCCACTTCACCTTCATTGCCAGGCGGATTAATGGAGCGGATACGAATCAATTTCTTCAGGAACTCAATAGCCTCTTCACTCACCTTGCATCATCCCTTCGGGAATTCCACTTGCAAACCACGGACAAAAGCGGCAGTACGAAGATTTCAGCGATCAAGGCATATATTTGTCAATATTTACCCGACTTCATCCATCCGAGACGAATCATGGATACCAGCTAACATAGCCCAAAGTCGCATTACTTTTGGCTCCGGTTGTCTGGCCTTCCACCTGACTGCTGGAATCGGGCATCGTCGCCCCAGGGTATTCGTAACTGTTATCCATCACTTGCGCGCACTCGCATGCGTACTTATCCAGTATGTCCTGTTTCGTGGTTCACCCAAACTGCCAGACACTGTGACTGAGGTTCCCATACCGATAACTCCGGTGTAGCAACGATGCCCTGCGTCGGTCATCCGCGGCACCCATTGCGTAAAATATTGGGATAAAGTGATCATTCCCATCAAGAGGCACGGCGAGAGCAGCACCTGGCGCCAAAGTATCGTAACGGTACAATGCGTCCAAATCCCACTGCTTCAGATGCGTCTCTAGCCATCGATCAAATTCAAGCGCCCATTCATGAACTTCATCGCTTTGCCACTGTAATGCACGCAAGTTGTGTACCGTTCCTCCACTGCCGATCACCAAAACGTCGTTGGATCTCAACGTTGCCAACGACCGTCCGATCTTGTACTGCTGCTCTGGAGACAGACGCGGATTAACCGACATTTCCACAACTGGTATGTCGCCACTTGGGTAGAGCAGACGTAGGACAACCCAAGCACCGTGGTCCAGTCCACGCTTGCGCTCTACCTCAAACGGGACCCCATTCGCCCTCAATAAGCCCTCTATCTGCTGTGCAATTTGTCGGCTTCCTCTAGCAGCGTACTTCGTCTGGTACAGCGCATCAGAGAACCCGCCAAAGTCGTACATCGTATCGTACTGCTCTACCTCACTGACCTGTTCAGTACCCGCCACCCAGTGTGCGGAAAACAATACGATAGCCTGAGGGCGAGGCAATCGTTTCCCCAGTTGTCCCAAAAACCGCGTGTAATCATTCTCTTCGATAGCCAAGAGTGGCGCTCCGTGGGCGATAAATAATGCTGGAATCACACCTTCTCCCCCCTTGTTCCCCCTGAATGATCGCGCTTAGCAAGCTTGCTGAGTCGGCAACGATACGACATGGAGCACGCGGCGACCAAACAGCCTAACTTCTATACTTGCAATACCCAGGAAACGTTAGGCCGACTGCCGTATGACTCTTCAAACTGCAGATTACATACACTTCTTATATGTTACCATCTATGTTTTCATTAGTACATACCTAAAAGTACTTGTTCCCAACCAGTCACCAGCGGCCTTCATGCGAGACTGCAATATAATCTTTAGCCAGCTATCAAGAGCGTCACAGTCGATGGTACCGTGGTTGTCTGGACAAGTTTTACCCAACCAACACAGGAAGCCGCCAGGCAGCAACTGCTGTTGTTGTTAAGCAACTTCAGGGGAAATTCCCGAACGCAATGGATGTATTGGAGCGTGGTACCGGCGTAAATGAGGTTCCCAAAAGAGAACTGAAGCAGATTTGCCCGACGAACCCGCTAGAGCGTCTGAACCGTCAACTCAGGCAGCGCTTGGATGTGGTCGGAATCTTCCCGAACCGGGAATCCGCACAACGTCTTAGGAGCCATTATCCACGAGCAGAACGATGAGCGGATCGTCCCACGACGCTACTCCAGTTGAGAGTATATGACGGACTCGCCGGTACTGACGGACAGCAATTGATGGCGCCAACGTCCGTTTTGCATAAGAAGCCGATACTAAGGGGTTGCCCGCAAATAATTTGCACCAGTTGACGGGGCACTACCAATATGGGTTGTCAGGTAAATGGAACTATGTTATTATGTGCAAAATTGCAAACCGTTGTGCAGATGAGTCCAGCGTGAGAGTGTATATACCATACCACCGATGGGGCAATGTGTGACCTTCCTCAGCGAGCACAGAATCTCTCAGGTTGAGTAGCGCTGTACGATGCAACTCTGGAAAAGCCGGCTCTCGGCTACCGACGGGGCAACTTTAGATTGACAACAAACCACGTTGTCAGCGAAAGGGAACTCTCAGGTTCAAAGACAGAGACACACGAGGAGCTTTCTTCGTATGTGTCTCTTTTATTTTTGCGGTGAGTGCTTTAGTGCAGGAAGGAGAGTGATGTCAATACAGCAGGTTTCCAATGAGCTAGAAGATCACTGATTGTTTTCATTATCAGTTCAGCATCGTAAAATCGCTTCGCGGAGACGTGGCTACCACTGACGGTCGGCTGGAAACCACTACAAATGTTCTTTTACCTTAGGTAAGGAGTTTCCACAAAAAGGAGTGGTTCAACAACATGATGAGCTTATTTCGCAAAAAATCGGTAGCCGATTTTATCGACGATTCCAGAGAACGGTCAAAGCTCAAGAAGACATTGGGCGCATTTGATCTTACACTATTGGGAATCGGCGCGATTATCGGAACGGGTATATTTGTACTGACAGGGGTGGTTGCGGCAGAGCACTCCGGACCTGGGCTGGCCATTTCTTTCATTATTTCCGGTATTGCGTGCGTGTTTGCTGCTCTATGTTACTCGGAATTCGCTTCAACAGTACCGGTTTCCGGGAGTGCATACACATATAGTTACGCAACGTTTGGGGAAATTATTGCGTGGGTTTTAGGATGGGATCTCATTTTGGAATACGGTTTAGCATGCGCATCGGTTGCGAGCGGATGGTCAGGGTACTTCCAAGGATTACTTGCTGGCTTCGGCCTCAATCTGCCGGCGTTTCTGTCAAGTGCCTACAACCCTGCAAAAGGCACGTATTTTGATTTACCGGCAGCGGCCATTATGTTACTTATTACTTTTTTGTTAACACGGGGTGTTAAACAATCCGCAAATTTTAACACTTTAATTGTTCTGATAAAGGTCAGTGTAGTACTCTTATTCATATTTGTAGGACTCTTCTATGTGAAACCAGTGAATTGGTCACCCTTCATGCCATTTGGCATCAGCGGTGTAATTACTGGTGCCGCGACGGTATTCTACGCCAACATTGGGTTCGATGCTGTCTCAACGGCTGCAGAGGAAGTACGAAATCCCCAGCGTGATATGCCAATTGGGATTATTGCCTCGCTTCTTATTTGTACTGTTTTGTACGTTGCTGTTTCTCTGGTTTTAACCGGAATTGTTCCATATACACACCTCGATGTGAAAGACCCAGTTGCGTTTGCAATGCAGTTCGTTCATCAAGATTGGTTTGCTGGCTTGATTTCAGTGGCTGCCCTCCTAGGCATTACCACAGTTCTATTAGTTATGAGTTTCGGCCAAAGTCGACTCTTGTATTCGATCAGTCGCGATGGCCTGCTCCCTAAGATACTATCTTCGGTGAATCCAAAAACGCAGATCCCTGGGTTTTCAAGTTGGACAGTGGGAATTATCGTGGCGTTGTTCGCTGGTTTTATCCCTTTGGGGCAGTTGGCTGAGTTAACTAATATCGGAACTATGTGGGCATTCATTGCAGTATCAATCGGCGTTTTGGTGCTGCGCAAGACACAGCCGAATCTTCAGCGTTCTTTCCGAGTTCCTTGGGTTCCGGTCGTTCCAGTGCTCTCTGTCATCTTTGTGGGCTACCTAATGGTTCATCTGTCGCGCCTGACATGGATTGGTTTCATGGTATGGTTTGTCATTGGTCTCGCGGTTTACTTTCTTTATGGCCGAAAACACAGTGCACTCGCTTCAACGCAACATCAGGCGAACGGAAAGATGCTGGATACCGAGTAGATTCCAGTATGCTGTGGGTGTAAACGTTAGTCTCGGGTAGTGGTGTAAATTCTGGGGCTGGATCTTGACGAGAGAGCCATCGAGTGCAATCTACTAAAAGTGACGAGCAATCAGTAGAGGACGCACATCGATGGCTTCTACAGACAAGATGGCACTTTTGGAGCTCATTCGTAAGATCGGATTCGAAGATGGTGATGTGGATTTCTTGAAAGAGGGGCTGAAAGTCCTCGCCCAAGCAATGATGGCGGCGGAAGTGAGTCCTCTGGTAGGTCCCGACAGGTATGAGCGTTAGCCAGGTGCCGAGAGCGTCCCAATCGATGGTTTCGTCGATTGTCCGAACGATCTTTGCCTTAGCCAACACAGGAAGCCGCCAAGCAGCAACTGGCTGTCGTTGTTGAGCACCTTCAGGGGAAATTCTCGAAGGCGATGAATGTGCTGGAGCGGACTGAAGAAGACGTACTGGAGTACATGGTGTTCCCCAAGGAGCATTGGAAGCAGATTTGCTCGACCAACCCGCTAGAGCGTTTGAATCGTGAACTCAGGCGACGCTTCGATGTGGTTGGGATCTTCCCGAATCGGGAATCTGTCATCCGTCTTGGGGGAGCTATCCTCCAAGAGCAACACGATGAATGGATGGTTGCAAGACCCGACTTTAGCCGAGAGTTCACGCATCACGGCCATCTCTGTCTGTCAGATAAACCTCTACAGGTGATTTCACAAATCGCCACTCTTTCGCCTGATCATTGAGGAGGCTTTTCTCGGATTCAAAAACGGCAACAAGGGTTTCCGGGCGATTTTCCCGAAAACCCTTGTTATATCAGACTCTGTGGTGTCGAGAGCGGGACTTGAACCCGCACGGGTTTCCCCACACGCCCCTCAAACGTGCGCGTCTGCCGATTCCGCCACCTCGACGCGTTTTTCGCGACAAGCCTCATTATAGGAGGCGAAGCAGCCTGTGTCAACTGACACTTCCTGCCGCTTCGCCAGGCACCTCACGGGGCATGGTCCGCCGCCGATGCGGTCACCTGCCACCGCGGGTCCTTCCCGTAGATGCGCCGGTACAAGCTGTAGTTGTAGAACACGCGGTCGACGAAGTGGCGCGTTTCCCCCACGGGAATGTCCGTGATGTGTGCCAACTTCCCGTCCCAGGTTCCGGCCGCGAGCCACCCCTTGACTCGCTGTGGACCACTGTTGTACGCCGCGATGGCAGCGACCGTATTGCCGTGGAACTGTTCCGTCAGGTAGCGGATGTACCATGTGCCGAGCCGGATGTTCAGCGCCGGACTCGCCAACTGACTGGTTTCCGTCTCGGCCTGCCCGCCTGGCAAGGGCGTCCCCTCCGCGGCCATCTGAACCGCAATCCACTGCGCCGTCTGCGGCATCAGTTGCATCAAGCCAATGGCACCGGCGTGTGACACGTCGTCTTCGTGGAACTGGCTCTCGACGCGGATGACGCTGGCGACCAGAAGGGGATCCAGCTCGTTCTGGTGGGCGGCCGCTACAATCTGTCCCTCGAAACCGATGGGATACATCCACCGCCAAAATCGATTCGACGTGATGAGGCCCACGACGGCCACGAGGAGCACGATGGACACCACCACCCGGCGCCGCCACACGACCACCTTCACTGCCCGCCTTCCTCTCCGCCGGCCATGCGGTCGCACAGGGTCTGCCAGAGGACCTCCACCTGCCGCCTTGTGTCCGCCAGCTCCCCGCTGTTGTCAATCACATATGCCGCGCGGCGCCGCTTCTCGTCGATGGGCATCTGCGCGCGGATACGAGCCCAAGCGTCCGCCTCGCTGCAGCCGTCGCGCGCCATCAGGCGAGCGAGCTGCACGTGCTCGGGCACGTAGACCAACACGGTGGTGTCGACCAGCCGCTGCGTCTCTCCCTCAAACAGGAGCGGGACATCCCACACCACTGGGCGCTCCAGATGTTCCGCGCGGTAGGCGGCCGTCTCCGCCTTCATCCCGGCTCGCACCAAGGGATGGATGATCTCGTTCAGCCGAGCCCGCGCTGTGTCGTCCGCGAACACCCTCCGTCCGAGCGCGCGGCGGTCCAGGGACCCGTCCGGCTGAAGGATGTCCGGGCCGAAGGCGGCCACCACTTGCCGCAGTCCGTCCGACCCAGGTTCCACGACGCGGCGCGCCCAAACGTCCGCGTCAACGACGTAAGCGCCGAGACCTCGAAGGATGCGCGTCACCGTACTCTTCCCTGTCGCAATTCCGCCAGTCAGCCCCACAATCACAACCCCGCACTCCCTTCACGCGCCCTGTCGCGCGGTCTTCCGCCGCCGTCGACGCTGCTTCGGCCGACCTTGGCAAGTCGGGCACACGTGGGTGCCGCGGCCAGCCACGCGCAGCTTCAAAATCTCCGTCCCGCACACGCGACAAGGTTGTCCCTCTCGCCCGTATACGGAAAGCTCCACTTGAAAACCACCGTGACGGCCGTACCCGTTCACGTACGTGCGAACCGAGGACCCGCCGGCCTC
The DNA here is from genome assembly GCA_023511295.1 of Alicyclobacillus sp. Lineage (GTDB taxonomy): Bacteria > Bacillota > Bacilli > Alicyclobacillales > Alicyclobacillaceae > JAIMBT01. Next base: position 43,872 of record JAIMBT010000009.1, on the reverse strand, counting down.
GATGGCCCGCGTCAGCACCTCGCGAATTTCGTGAAGCAGCACCGAGGCTTCCCGTTTCGTGACGCGATCTGCCGGGCGCTGCGGGTGAATCCTCGCAGCAAAGAGCGCCTCATCCACATAGATATTCCCAAGTCCAGCCAGGCATGTCTGGTCGAGCAGCACCGCCTTGATGGGCGCCTGGCGTCCGTGGATGCGGCCGTAAAAGGCGGCCGCTGTCAACAGCGGATCAAACGGCTCTGGCCCGAGCGTCCGCAACCCCTCTGGCGCTTCCGCCAAGTCGCGCACGAGGTCCATCGTGCCGAACTGCCGAACGTCCCGGTAGCGCAGCTCGGTACCGTCGGTAAAGTGGAACACCACGTGCGTGTGGGGGGATTCCGGCTCCAACGCCGACGCCAGCCTGTATTGTCCTTCCATGCGTAGATGGGAGACGAGCGTCCAAGGAGGCACCTCAAACAGCAGGTACTTGCCGCGCCGACGGACGGCCTCCACGCGGCATCCGGTCAACAGGGCCGCGAACGCAGCAGCGTCGGGCGGCGTCCGGATGATGCGGGCGAGGCGCACCTCCACGGAGGCCATCGTCTTGCCGACGATGAGCGCCTCGAGGCTGCGGCGAACGGTCTCGACCTCTGGCAGTTCCGGCATGCCCATCCCCCTCCCTGTCGTTACGCGAATCGCCGTCTCACTTCGCCTCGTACCAGGTGGGCCCTGTGTGGATATCCACTCGCAGCGGTACACTCAGGGTCAGGCAGTTCTCCATATTGTCGCGGACGAGCGTGCAGAGGTCGTCGACCTCGGCCTGTGGGCACTCGAAGATCAGCTCGTCGTGCACCTGCAGCAGCATCCGCGCCTGCAACCCCGACCGCCGAAGGGCATCGTCGATGCGAACCATCGCGAGCTTGATGATGTCGGCTGCCGTCCCCTGGATGGGTGTATTCATCGCGGTCCGCTCCGCGAAACTGCGCAGGTTGAAGTTTCGGCTGTGGATGTCGCGCAGGTAGCGACGACGGTTGAGCAGTGTGGTGACGTACCCCTGCGCCCGCGCCGTCTCCACAATCTCCTTCATATATCGCGCCACTCCGGGGAACTTCGCGAAGTAGTCCTCGATGAATTGCCCCGCCTGCGCGCGCGGGATGTTGAGGTTCTGGGAGAGCCCGTAGTCGCTGATGCCGTACACGATGCCGAAGTTCACCGCCTTCGCTTGCCGGCGCATGAGGGGCGTGACGCCATCGGGATGGACACCGAACACCAGCGCAGCGGTGCTCGTGTGGATATCGAGATCATTCCGGAACGCCTCCACCAGAGCCTCGTCGCCGGACAGGTGGGCGAGGATGCGCAGTTCAATCTGTGAGTAGTCGGCGGATACGATGACCCAGTCCTCGTAACTCGGCTCAAACGCCTGGCGCAGCTTGCGGCCCTCCTCCATGCGGATGGGGATGTTCTGGAGGTTGGGCTCGCTCGAAGACAGGCGGCCGGTGGCCGTGAGAGCCTGGTGAAAACGCGTGTGGACCCGGCCGGTCTCCGGCCGGATGACCTTGAGCAACCCCTCGACGTAGGTCGACAGGAGCTTGCCCACCTGGCGGAACTCCAAGATCTTGTCGACAATCTCGTGCTGCGGCGCAAGCTTTTCCAGCACGTCCGCGCTCGTCGAGTAGCCGGTCTTCGTCTTCTTCAACGCTGGCAGTCCCAGCTTGTCGAACAAGATCTCGCCAAGTTGCTTCGGCGAATTGATGTTGAACTCGGTTCCCGCCAGGGCGTAGATGTCCGCCGTCAATGCCGCCAGCTTGGCTTCGAGCTCGCGGCCGAACTGACGCAATCGATCTGCGTTCACGTGAAAGCCCAGCAACTCCATCTTCGCGAGCACAAACTCGAGCGGCAGTTCAATCCGGTGGTACAGGTCGTCCATGTCTTGTTCGCGCAGTCCGCTCTCGATGTGTTGACGCAGCTCCGGCAACAGCGCGGCGACCTGTGCCTTGCTCTCCACGTCGTCCTCCGCGTCCCAGCGGCAGTTGGGGACATCCTTGTGCAACTCACGCGCCAGGATGTCGCCAAGCGTCAGCTCGCCGTCCGACGGATTGAGCAGGTAACTGCCGACCAACACGTCGAACCACGTACCATCCGGCGCCAGACTGTGTCCATGAGCATCCAGCAGAACCATCAGGGACTTCAAATCGAACACCGTCTTGTCGTACTCCGGCCCCCACACGGCCTTGATGTCCGGCGTCTCGAGTTCACCCTCAAAGGAGATATACGCGCACAACTCCCGCGAGCCGACCGCGAATCCCATCAGGTTGGCGGTGTGGTAATCCGGACCATCACAAACCGGGAGGACACCGACGTCACTCTGCAGCTCGGCGAGGAACGCTTCGAGTTCCGCGTGCGTCGTCACGCGCCGATACGGGACCTCGGACGGGATGGCCGCACCCGCGTCGGAATTGCCTGACGCGCTCGCGCCTGCTGCCTCCGCCGCGGCGATGTCGCCCATGGCCGTCTCGTGGACCGGAGAGCCACCTGCGGAAGCAGCCGGTCCGCTCTTACTTATCTTGTCCAGCAAAGACTTGAATCCCAGCCGCTGCAGGGTCTGTCGGACCGGTTCGACGCGGATTCCGCTGAACTGCAGATCCGCCAATTCCACGTCAATCGGTACCTCGCGGAAGATGAGCGCCAACCGCTTCGATAGCAGCGCGTCTTCGCGATGTTCCCGCAAGCGTTCCTGGAGTTTCGCACCTGAGACCTCCGACACGTGTTCCAGGACAGCCTCCACCGTCCCGAACTGGTGCAGCAGCTTGAGCGCCGTCTTCTCGCCGACCCCGGGCACACCGGGGATGTTGTCCGACGTGTCTCCCATGAGCCCCTTCAAATCGACAATCTGTTCCGGCCGCAGCCCGTATCGCTCTGCCACCTCAGCCGGCGTGTAGCGCTCCACGTCGGTCACGCCTCTGCGCGTCAGCATGGCGTGTACCTTGTCGCTCACTAGCTGCAACAGGTCTTTGTCCCCGGAAACCACCACCGTCTGCACACCTTGGCGCTCCGCCACCGACGCCAAGGTGCCGATGATGTCGTCCGCTTCATAGGTCGGCAACTCGATGGCGCGGATGCCAAACGCGTCCAGCACCTCCCGGACCAGTGGAAACTGTTCGGAGAGCTCGCCTGGCGTCTTCTGCCGGGTCCCCTTGTAGGCATGGTAGTAATCGTGGCGAAAGGTCACCTTCCCGGCGTCGAAGGCCACGGCGATATGCGTCGGTTGTTCGTCCTCGAGGACCTTCAACAGCATCTGTGTGAAGCCGAACACGGCGTTGGTGTACTGGCCGCTGGCGTTGGTCAGTGGAGGCAGGGCAAAGAATGCGCGGTACGTAATGCTGTTGCCGTCAATCAACATCAGCTTGGCGGATCTGTCCGTCATGGCGCACCTCTCTTCATGTCCTGAACCCGGACACGCGCGAGGGCACCCGAGTCCCGCGGTCTATTGTAACACATCCCGAACCGCCGGCTCCGCCTGGACAGAAAAGCAAAACCGCCCGACGTCGCTTCGGGCGGTTTTGCAATGTACATCCCGTTGAAGGGACCATCCCGCCGAGTGTCTTCACGCGGCGGACAGGTCGTCACACACCGTCGACGACGCGAAGGACCGCCCGGACGGACGCAGCGGAGCGGTCGAGCGCCGCCTTTTCGTCCGGTGTCAACTCGAGCGAGACAATCTGCTCGATCCCGCTTCTCCCGAGGATGGTGGGAACGCCGAGAAACAAGTTGTCGTACCCGTACTCCCCGGTCAGGTACGCGATGGCCGGCAACAACCTCCGCTTGTCTTTCAGGATGGCCTCCGCCATCTGCGTGAGCGCCGCCGCCGGGGCGTAGTACGCACTGCCATTACCGAGCAGGTTGACAATCTCGCCGCCGCCCGTTCGCGTGCGTTCGACGATGGCATCCAGTTGGTCCTTCGGCAGCAACTGCTCCAGCGGTACACCCCCGACGTTCGAATAGCGGACGAGGGGCACCATATCGTCCCCGTGAACGCCGAGTACGAAGCCGTGCACCTCTGCCACCGACACGTTCAACGCCGCTGCCACGAAGGCGTTGAACCGGGCGGTGTCGAGTACCCCGGCTTGCCCGATGACGCGCTCCCTCGGAAAACCGGACGCCCGGAAGGCGACGTAGGTCATCGCATCGACGGGGTTGCTCAGGACCACCAGGATGCTATTCGGCGAATACCGGACCACCTGCTCCGTGACCGAGCGCACGATGCCAGCGTTCGTCGTGACGAGGTCGTCCCGGCTCATCCCCGGCTTGCGGGCAACCCCAGCCGTGATGATGACCAGGTCCGAATCCGCGGTGTCCTCGTAGTGGGCGGTCCCGGTGATGCGAACGTCAGAACCGATGACCGGCATCGCCTCCAGCATGTCGAGCGCCTTCCCTTTGGTGGCGTTCTCGAGTTGCGGGATGTCGAGCAGGACCACGTCACCGAGTTCCCTCGACGCGAGCATGAACGCGGTCGTCGCACCGGTGAACCCCGCGCCGATGACGGTAATCTTCTTTCGCTTCAACACTTCGACCGCCTCCTGCTGAAAAGACACGGACTCGAACTTCCGGATACACCCGGATGACACCGGCTCACAGGTTCGCGATAATGGCGTCCGCGAACTCGGAGGTCTTCAACTCCGTCGCGCCTTCCATCAGGCGGGCGAAGTCGTAGGTGACCTTCTTCTGCGAGATGGTCTTTTCCAGCGCCGCCGTGATGGTGTCCGCGACTTCCTGCCAACCCATGAACTCGAACATCATCACGCCAGACAAGATGACGGAGCCTGGGTTGACCTTGTCGAGGCCCGCGTACTTCGGCGCCGTGCCGTGGGTCGCCTCAAACACCGCGTGCCCCGTCTTGTAGTTGATGTTCGCGCCCGGCGCGATGCCAATCCCGCCGACCTGCGCGGCCAACGCGTCGGACACGTAGTCGCCGTTCAGGTTCATGGTCGCAATCACGTCGTACTCCGCGGGACGCGTCAAGATCTGTTGCAGGAAGGCGTCTGCGATGACGTCCTTGACGATAATCTTGCCTTCTGCAACAGCCGCCTTCTGTGCAGCATCCGCCGCTTCCTGGCCCTGCGCTTCCTTGATGCGGTCGTACGCCGCCCACGTGAAGGTCCGGTCGCCGTACTGCTTTTCCGCGACCTCGTAACCCCAGTTTTTGAAGGCTCCTTCGGTGAACTTCATGATATTGCCCTTGTGGACCAGCGTGACGCTCTTGCGCCGATGCGCCAGCGCGTACTCAATCGCCGCACTGACCAGCCGCTCTGTACCTTCCCGCGAGACCGGCTTGATACCGATGCCGGAGGTCTCTGGGAAGCGGATCTTCTTTACGCCCATCTCGTTTTGGAGGAACTCGATGACCTTCTTGACTTCAGGCGTCCCCTCTGCCCATTCGACGCCCGCGTAGATGTCCTCCGAGTTCTCGCGGAAGATCACCATATCGACCAGTTCCGGGTGCTTCACGGGCGACGGTACGCCCGTGAAGTAGCGCACCGGGCGCTGGCACACGTACAGGTCCAGCTCCTGCCGCAGTGCGACGTTCAACGACCGGATGCCGCCTCCGACCGGCGTGGTCAGCGGGCCCTTGATGCTGACGATGTACTTCGACAGAGCGGTCAGCGTGTCCGCCGGCAGCCACTCGCCGAACTGGTTGAACGCCTTCTCGCCTGCGAACACCTCGTACCAAGCGACTTTCCGCTTGCCGCTATAGACCTTTTCGACCGCGGCGTCAAACACCCGCTGCGAGGCGCGCCAGATGTCCGGGCCGGTCCCATCGCCTTCGATGAAGGGGATGATGGGGTGGTCCGGGACGTTCAGTTTTCCGTCCTTTTGCGTGATGGGATCTCCGGATGTCGGAGGTTGGAACGCTGGAAGTTGTGCCATCAGAGAGCCTCCCTTGTGTGAGAGTGAACATGCCACCACAAATCATACCACATTGCCCAGATGTGGCAACGGGACGCGCCCGGGTTCAGGCGAGAAACCCGAATCGCTCTTTGACGGCCTGCAGCGTGTTCGCGCATTTCTCTGCCGCCCGCTCGGCACCCTTGCGCAGCAGAACCTCCACCTCGCCAGACCGAGTCAGTTCCTGGTACCGGCTTTGAATCGGCGCCAGCGTCTCCACCACGACCTCCGCCAAGTCCTTCTTGAATGGGCCATACCCCTGTCCCGCATAGCGTTGCTCCACCGCTTCCAGCGACAGATCCGCGCACAGCGCGTAGATGGTCATGAGGTTGCTGATGGCGGGCTTCGCGGCGGGGTCATACCGAACCTCGCGTTCAGAGTCTGTCACCGCGCGCGCAATCTTTTTGCGGATGACGGCCGGGTCGTCCAACATCGAGATGTAGGCCCCCGCACTCTCGTCGCTCTTGCTCATCTTCTTGCCGGGGTCTTCCAGGCTCATGATGCGGCCGCCGACCTCTGGGATGTACGGCTCGGGAATGGTGAACGTCTCGCCGTACTTGTTGTTGAACCGCTCCGCGACGTCCCGCGTCAGCTCGAGGTGCTGCTTCTGGTCTTCGCCGACCGGGACGAGCGTCGTTTGGTAGAGCAGGATGTCCGCCGCCATCAACGCGGGGTAGGTGAACAGTCCCGCCGTGACCACCTCTTTCTTCGCGGACTTGTCCTTGAACTGCGTCATCCGGCCCAGTTCCCCGTAATAGGCGACGCACTGCAGCATCCACCCCAGCTCCGCGTGCGCCGGCACGTGCGATTGGACGAACAGGGTCGCCCGTTCGGGGTCAATCCCGGCCGCGAGGTAGAGTGCTGCCAGGTTCAACGTGTTCTGTCGCAACGCCTGCGGGTCCTGCGGCACCGTGATGGCGTGCAGGTCCACGATGCAGAACAGACAATCCGCCGTTTCCTGCAACTTGACGAAGTTCTTCATGGCGCCGAGGTAATTGCCGATGGTCATCGTGCCGCTCGGCTGAATTCCAGAAAAGACGCGATGTGTCACGTGAACAGCCCCCTTTAAAATGAAAAAACGCCCAATCCCGCAATGGGACGGACGATGATTCCGCGGTACCACCCATGTTCGCTGCCCGACATCGGCGGGCACGCGCAACTCGTGGCCGACGTCAGTCAGCCTGCCTGATAACGGAGGCACCGAGTCCACTTACGCAGCCAAAACTGGCGTTCAGTGGCTGGCTCCAGAACCCATTCCGCCCGCCCCATCCGGCCGGGGTTCCACCTATCCCCAGCTCTCTGTACGGTGGTTGCGAACGTACTCGCTTCTTTCATCGCCGTCTGACCAATGGAGGTTGGGCCGATATTCGGCCAAGGTGATCTCGATTATAGAGGCCCCGCGCGAAAATGGCAATCATCGGCGGCCCGCCTGCCCACCCAATGGTTCTCTGCACCTCACGAATCCGGCCCCGGTCCTTCGGCCAGGGGCAGGCTGATGAAAACGCGCGTTCCCGCCCCGGGCTGGCTGGACACCTCGAGGCGGCCACCGTACGCCGCCACGATGCGCTGACTCACGGTGAGGCCGAGCCCCACCCCTTCCGGTTTCCTCGTGTAAAACGGTGCCGTGACTGAGGGCAACCGCTCCGGGTCAATCCCGTCGCCCCAGTCATCCACCTCCACCACCGCGTAGGGCGGCTGCGCGGACACGCGAATCTCCACCGCGGCCTGCGGGCGACTTGCTTCGAGCGCATTGCGGATGACGTTGCCGATGGCTGCCGACAGCTGCCCTCGCTCACCCGACACCCAGACTTCGTCCGGTCCCCGCACCACCAGGTGAACCCTTCGTTCGTCGGCCTCCCCCTGCATCTGTGCCGCGAGGTCGGCCACCGCCGCTGCGAGATTGATACTCCGCACCGGTACGGACTGGGGTTTTCCCAAGATCAGCAACTGATTCGTCACGCCCTGAATGCGCGCCAGCTCCGCGCGCATGATGGACAAGTATTTAGCCGGGTAGCCCTGCTCCTCCATCAGCTTCACGAACCCCTGCAAGGTGGTCAAGGGATTGCGGATTTCATGGGCGACCCCGGCGGCCAGTTGCCCCACCAATGTGAGCTTTTCGGCTTCGCGCAGTTGTTCTTGGGCCGCGACGAGCTCCGTGATGTCCGCCAGCACCACGTAGGTACCGACCACCCGCTCTGCGTCCAGAATCGGGACCCACGTGACGCGCAGGAACACGTCGTGCCCGAGTTTGTGCGTCGCTCGCAGCGGTCGCGTGACCGGATGGCCATGCTCGACCGTCGCAAGCGCGGCCCGAACCTCATCTGCGTCTGTCGGGTGAACGAGCGCCATCCGCTGCGCCCGCGTGCGCAGCTCCGAGGGTCCATAACCGAGCATGTACGACACCCGGTCGTTCACCTGTACCAGGAGACCGTCGGCGTCCGTCTCCATCACCCCGTCGGTCGTGTGCTCGACGAGAAACCGCAGGCGACGCTCGCTCATCTCACACGCCCGGCGCGACAACAGGCCGTCCAACACCAGCCCCAACTGCGAGACACAGAGGGCGAGAAGGGGCCCATCTTCTCTCGGCGTCCCCGACACGTCGCCGAGCACGGCCGCGCCGCTGAACTGTCCGCCGGTGTAGATGGACCAGACGCTCATTTGACGGATCTCGCTGCCTTCCGGAAGGCGCCGAATCCACGTCGGAAAGCACCCAGTTTCCAACCATCCCTGGTCCAACAACCCGGATACCAGAGGCACGTCCAACGCTCGCGAACCAAGCAGAGGTTGCTCACCCGGCTGGGCTGAGGAAGGCAGTTCGTGTGCGGTGGCGAACGCACCCCACGAATGGTAGGTCTGAAACGGCCCCGGTGGCCTGTTGTCCAAATGCTTCTGGTAGACGAAATACCCGGCCGGGACCTCGAGCACATCGCGGAACGTGCGGGCGGCCTCGGCCAATACCGCACGGCCGGAGCTGAGGTGGATCCATTCCCGTGATCTTTGAACGAATGCTGTGAACGTCTCGAGTTGCAGAGACCACCCTCCTCCCGCTGTCCTGCGTTTCCCGAAGTCCCCCAAAATGTACCTTAACAGGCTCGTGCCCGCATGTCTACCGACTGTTGCAACGATGTGCCAACAGGCGCCCACGGCGGTTCCAATGCGCTATACTGAATCTCGATCCCGCTCCCCAACACGGCGGAGCACCCAGCATGGAGGTGAGCGCGATGTCCGATTGGCTCCGCGAACTCGAGAACGCCCTTCGCCCGGGACAGGTCTCGGTGAGTCCTTCCATCCTTGACTTACACAGTCACGACGAGTCGTACCACACGCCGCACCGACCGGACGCCGTGGTGTTTCCGGAGAGCACCGACGACGTGGTCGCCGTGATGCGCGTCTCACAGCGCTACCAGATTCCAGTCGTCCCGTTCGGCGTGGGCAGCAGTCTGGAGGGCCACGTGGTGCCGGTTCGCGGCGGCATCACGGTCGACACGTCGCGCATGAACCGCATCCTCGCCATCTCGCCGGACGACTTCCTCGTTCAAGTGGAGCCCGGCGTCACGCGCAAACAGTTGAACGCTGCGCTGCGTTCCTACGGCCTGATGTTCCCGGTCGACCCAGGCGCGGATGCGTCGCTCGGCGGGATGGCGGCCACCAACGCCAGCGGGACCACCACCGTCCGCTACGGCGCCATGCGGGACAACGTGCGCGCCATCACGGTCGTACTGGCGGATGGGCGGGTGATTCGGACCGGATCGCTCGCGGCAAAGTCGTCCTCGGGGTACAACTTGACGGGGTTGTTCGTCGGGTCGGAAGGCACGCTCGGCGTGTTCACAGAATTGTGGTTGAAACTCGTCGGCATCCCAGAGCGCACGCTCGCGGCACGCGCGGTGTTTTCGACGGTGGCGCAAGCCGTGCAGACCGCCGTGGGGCTGGTCGGCAGCGGCGTACCGGTGACGCGCGTCGAGTTGGTCGCACCGGCCTACATCGCGGCTTTCAACCAGGTCAACGGCACGGCGTACGCCGTGAAGCCGACGCTGTTTCTCGAGTTTGGCGGCGCCCCGCAAGCTGTCCGGGAGGCCGTCGAGTTGGCGCAGAGCATCGCCAGCGACGAAGGGTGTCAGGAGTGGCTGGCGGTCGGAGACGAGGCGGAGCGCAACCAGCTCTGGGAGATTCGGCACGAGGCTGCGCACACCTTCATGCGCCTGTACCCCGGGCGCAAACACATGGCGACGGACGTGTGCGTCCCTTTGTCGAAGCTGCCGGAGGCCATTGCGGACGCCGAAGCGTTGCTGACGGAACACGGCGTGCACGGGGCCATCATCGGACACGTGGGGGACGGGAACTTCCACGTCAGCCTCGCCGTGCAACCGGATGACCCGGCGGAATTGGCGCGCGCGAACGCCTTCAACGCAGCACTTGTGGCGCGCGCCGTCGCCGTCGGGGGGACCTGCACGGGTGAACACGGCGTCGGCCTCGGCAAACGGAAGTACCAGGCGCTGGAACACGGTCCAGCACTCGACGTGATGCAGGCCGTGAAGCGCGCGCTGGACCCCGACGGGCGGATGAATCCTGGGAAGTTGATTGACCCATTGGACGCGTCCGGCGGCTCCTCCCTTCAGCGGGCGTAGGTCGGAGCTCCCACGGGCCGCCCGTGCACCGTCACGTCGACCGTACGCTCACCGCACGCGAGCAGGGCCGTGCCCGGCAAACGCCGGACGCGGCCCTGCGTCCGAAAGGCTCACTCACCGCCGAAGGGCCTTGGCCAAACGCACCAACACGCGGATGACAATCAGCACAACGGCGACGTAGAACCAGATGAGGATGTACAGATGAGTACCGCGCAGTGCGGACAGCACGGACAGCAGAATGAGCGGGAACAGGTCGGTGAGCACCGGTCGGGTCACGGCGACCGCCAGCTGCTCAGCGTCCAGGGACCCGCGCAAACTGTTGATGAGCCGGACCAGGATGTCCACCCCGACGGCAACCAACGCCACCCACATCGCAATCAGCATGCCTGGATGGGACGCAATCACACCCAACATACGCCTCCACCTCCCTCCAACGAAGACCGGCCCGGATGAGGCCGCCGGAGCGAGGGGTCTCGGCACCGCGCCTGCTGGATAGCAGAAGACGACAGCGACTGCATCGCCCCGTGTTGCATCCTATGCAGCCGGGGCTGGACGTGCGTGGGCACCAGGGAGCGAGGCCTGTGTCGCAGGGTCCGTGGCGAGCTGAGCCGCACATGCGATGCGGTTCAAGCGGTCGACGCAGGCTACTTGCGATGCCGGTCGAAGAACGCCACCGCGCTGCCGTACGCGCGGATCTCGTTTTCCTTCTTCATGAAGCCGTGGCCCTCGTCCTCAAAGACGATGTACTCCACTTCCACTCCTTTGTCTCGCAGGGCCGCGACGATTTGGTCGGATTCAGCCTTGACCACTCGGGGGTCCTTGGCGCCTTGAATCACCAGCATCGGTTTCGTCATCCCGTCCAAGTACGTGATAGGGGAATCCTGAATCAGCCGATCTCGGTCCTCCACTGGATCTCCCAGCCACTGCTTCATCGACGGCTTCCAGTGGTCGGGAACGCTCTCCAGGAACGTGAACAGGTTGGACGGGCCGAACAACTCGACGCAGGCCTGGAAGTAATCGGCGTGGCGACCGTGCAGGAGCAGCGTCATGTACCCGCCGTAACTGCCGCCAAACAGGAACAGCTTGTCGCGGTCCGCGCGCCCCTCTCGGAGGAGCCATTCGATACTTTCGACCATATCCAACCGCGGGCCATGCCCCCAATCGCCCTCCACCATCTTGACAAACTTTGCACCGTAGCCTGAGCTACCCCGAAAATTCGGTGCAAAGACGTTGTACCCGCGATACGCGAGGTACTGAAACACTGGGCGAAACGCGCGCCGTTCGGATGCCTGCGGCCCGCCATGCGGCCAGACCACGGTGTATCCGTTGCGCGTCTTCGGGTTGGCAGGAAACCACAGCGCTTCAATCTCCAAGCCGTCGAACGACGAGAACCGGCAGACTTCCGCAGTCGACAACTCGTCGCGCGAGATGCCCATCACCCGGTTATGTGTCAGCAGCCTCCAGTCACCGTCCGGCGTCAACTGCGCGATGTTGAATGGGTCGATATCGCTCCGCCCGAGGGCATACAGGGCCCCGCTCTCGCCGACGTGCATCTCCTGAATCACGGCGAACGGAGCGGCGATGACTTCGGCCTGCCGACTGTCCAGGTGGAAGCGAACCAGTCTATCCTCAACGCCGCTCGAGGCCGTGAGGTACGCAGTCCGGGATGGCTTGTGGATGTGGAGGTCGTCCAGGTCTGCGTCGTCCAGGGCGTAGACGCGTTGGAAGGTGCAAGCCGCGATGTCGTACCGGGCGAGGTACGAGCGGTCCGACTGGTAGTTGGTCGTAAACCACACCGCTCCGTCGAAGAACGTCGCGTTGCTGCTCACGTGCTGCTCATCCGCACCGGGGATGAGCGGCTGCTGGACGCCGTCCGTCCACAGGTAGGCGGGCATGTTGGTGTTGGCGAGGTGCGCGACAAGGACGAGGTGCTGCTCGTCATCCGAGATGGCGGCGATGTACGTTGCGCCTTCGGAGCCGACGTACAAGGTCCGCTCCAGGCCGGTCTCGATGTCGTACACATAGCCGTTCAGGTGCATGTGGTTCTCTTTGTCGGACGCGTAATAGACGCGATTCCCATCCTCCGACAGCCCGGCGAAGAAGTGCGACCGGCCCTCCGCCTGGCGCAGCGGCACCAACTGCCCGCCATTTGGCGAGACGAGGAAGAGTTGCACATGCTCGTCGCCGTCGTGATCAAACCCAACGAGAAGGTAGCGGCCCGCTGGGTCGAACTGCAGAGCACGCGGTGTTTGGTCTTGATACGTCAAGGGGTACGGGTAGGTGTTGGGCAGCGCCAACCCCCACACGTTGTACGTTCCGCCGAGGTTCGTGGACAGCGCCAGGGTTCGCTCGTCCTTGCTGACGGCAAAACCGGTGATGGAATACGTTCGAAAGAAGTCTTGTAAACCAGCTTCCGGAAATGGATGCACTCGCGTCATCTCCTCAAATGTCGTTCGAATCGGGACATCCGAAGGATTCGGCAGACTGCACCGCAACTCCTGCGCGATACGTGGGGGCGTGGGGGCCTGAAGCACGCGGAAACCGCCGGCGCAACCAGCGCCGGCGGTCTGTCGGAAACCACTTGGCCGCCCAGGCCAGCTACAGCACGTGTGCTTGTCCGCGATACACGAGGCCGCGAGCCGCATCCACCGTTACGCGCTCGCCGTCCTCAATCGCGGCCATCGCCCCTGCTGCGCCGACAATCACCGGCTTACCGAGCGTCAGACCCACCACCGCGGCGTGGGAAGTGAGTCCACCTTCCTCCGTGATGATGGCGGCGGCCCGCTCCATCGCCGGGACAATCTCCCGCTCCGTCCCGACGGTGACCAAGATGTCTCCGGTTTCGACCCGTGCGAGGATATCGGCATTCGAACTGGACACCACCGCCCGCCCGCTGACCGCCGTCTGCCCGATACCCGACCCGGTGGCAATCACGTCGCCGATGGTGTGCACCTTGAGGAGGTTCGTCGTGCCCCGCTGACCAACCGGTACACCGGCCACGACAATGACCAAGTTGCCGGGGACGACGTACCCGCCGTCCAGTGCCCCTTGTACCGCGGTCTCCAACACTTCGTCCGTGGTCGTCGCGTCCGGCACCACGACTGGGAACACGCCGTGGGAGACCGTCAGCTGGCGCGCCACCGATGCGCGCGGAGTCGCCGCGACCACCAGCGCCTTCGGCCGGTGTTTGGACACGACGCGCGCGGAGTGACCGGACGTCGTCGCGACCACCACGGCGTTCACGCCGAGTTCCTCGCTCATCGTCTCAATCGCGTGGCCGATGGCGTCTGTGACCGTACGCTCCGCGCGGGTGCTGTGCCGCCCCGCGACCTCGGAGGACTGAATCGCCTGCTCAGCGCGCAGCGCAATCTGGTTCATCATCTGCACGGCTTGCAGCGGATACTTGCCGGCAGCCGTCTCGCCGCTCAGCATGATGGCGTCTGTTCCGTCAAAGATGGCGTTCGCCACGTCGCTCGCTTCCGCCCGCGTCGGGCGCGGGTTGCGCTGCATGGAGTCGAGCATCTGTGTCGCCGTGATGACCGGTTTGCCAGCGCGGTTGCACAGTTGAATCATTCGCTTTTGCGCGAGCGGGACTTCCTCTGTCGGAATCTCGACACCGAGGTCACCACGCGCCACCATCACACCGTCCGCAGCCTCGATGATCTCCGGCAGCCGCTCGAGCCCTTCCTGGGTCTCAATCTTCGCGATGATGAGCGCATCGTGCCCGCCCTCTTCCAAAATCTTTCGGACCTCGAGGACATCGCCCGCCTTGCGGACAAATGACGCAGCGATAAAGTCCACACCCTGCGCAATCCCAAACCGAATATCGGCAGCGTCCTTCTCGGTGACCCCCGGAATCCGCAGGGTGACACCCGGGACGTTGATGCCTTTGCGGTCCTTCAGGAGACCACCGTTCACGACGGTACAGATGATATCGTGTCCCCGCACCGCATCCACGACGAGGCCAATCAGTCCATCGTCAATCCGGATGGGTGCACCAGGGTAGACATCCTCCACCAGCCCTTCGTACGAGATGCTGACGCGCTCGGCGGTGCCGTACTCGACAGGGTCGGTCGTGAGCACAATCTGCCGGCCATCGACAAGTTCCACTTCTCCGTTCTGGATTTTGCCCGTGCGGATTTTGGGTCCCTTGATGTCCAACATGATGCCGACGTACTTGCCGACAGCCGCTGCCGCTTCCCGCACGCGCGCAATCCGCATCGCGTGTTCTTCGTAGGTACCATGGGAGAAATTCAGGCGCGCGACGTCCATGCCTGCTTCAATCAACGCCTTCAACATCTGTGGAGATTCGCTCGCAGGACCCAGAGTGCAGACAATCTTCGTTCGGCGATGCATTGGTTCAAATCCCTTCTATCGTTTCCTTGTCCGTTCGCTGATGCCCCTGACCCGGACCGTGCTCAGATGGCCAACATGTCCGCCAGTTCGTACAGCCGCAGGTCTGGCTGCCTCGGTGTGGTGAAGACCGTCTCGAAGTCGACCGCCTCCAGCACACCATTCTGAGTCGCCGCCATTTTACCGCTGGCGCCGGTCCGGAGCAAATCGACCGCATAGGCACCGAGCGTGCTGGCGAGAACCCGATCTTTTGCAGACGGCGCCCCGCCGCGTTGGATGTGGCCGAGCACGGTGACACGTACCTCGAACCCGGTGTGCTCGGCGAGGTACTTTCCAATCTCCATTCCTTTTCCGGCCCCTTCTGCCACGAGGATGATGGAGTGTTTCTTGCCGCGCGAGACACCGCGCTCCAGTTTGCGGATGATGTCGTCCATGACGAACGGCCGTTCGGGGATGAGGATGGATTCGGCCCCGCCGGCGAGACCCGCGTGCAGCGCGATGTCACCTGCGTTTCTCCCCATCACTTCCACGACGTACGTCCGTTCATGTGAGGTGGCGGTGTCGCGGATCTTGTCGATGGCTTCAATCGCCGTGTTGACCGCTGTGTCGAAGCCGATGGTCGCGTCGCAACAGGCAATGTCGTTGTCGATGGTTCCCGGGACCCCGACGGTCGCAATCCCCCGCCGGTGCAGCGCCAAAGCGCCCCGGAACGATCCGTCGCCGCCGATGACCACCAGTCCTTCGACACCGTGGTTGCGCAGCACCTCCGCCCCACGGTCTTGCCCTTCCTCTGTTTTGAAAGCCTCGCAGCGGGCGGTGTACAGGACGGTTCCGCCGCGCTGGATGGTATCCGCCACGGACCCGAGCGTCATCGGCGTGAACTCTTCCTGGAGGAGTCCACTGTACCCGCGCTGAACGCCGAGCACCTCCATACCGTGATAGATGCCGGCACGAACCACGGCCCGAACGGCGGCGTTCATCCCCGGCGCGTCGCCGCCACTCGTCAAGACTGCAATCTTCTTCATGTCCGTCGACTCTCCCTTCCCACGCCGTCCGCATCGCTGGCACCGTTCGCTGTGAAGGGGTCGTGCCCCGCGAACTTCCTGTGTCAGGATTGGTCCCTGATGGACAAATTTCGTCCCGCAGCCATAAAGGCAGTGTCCACCTGGCGGTGGACACTGGTTTACCGTTCTGTGTAGATCCCCATATCCCTGTATTTATCGTACCTCGCCTGAAGCAGTTCAGCAATAGGGAGATCAGCAAGTTCTGCTAACGTTTCCACCAGTTTATCGCGCACTGCGGAAATCGCCAGATCTTTGTCCTTCTGCGCACCGCCTTTGGGCTCGGGAATGATGCCGTCGGCAATCCCCAACTCCACCAAATCCGGCGCCGTGATGCGCATGCTCGCCGCTGCGCGCTGCGCCTGCGAACTGTCCTTCCAAAGGATGGACGCCGCCGATTCAGGCGCAATCACCGAGTACCAAGCGTATTCGAGGACGAAGATTCGGTCCGTCACGCCGAGGCCAAGGGCACCGCCGCTCCCGCCTTCGCCCGTGACGACACTGATGGTCGGCGTTCGCAGGCCCGCCATCGCCCGCAGGTTCGCGGCGATGGCCTCGCTCTGCCCGCGTTCTTCCGCCGTCGCGCCGGGGTACGCGCCCGCCGTGTCGATGAACAGCACCACGGGGCGGTGGAATTTCTCTGCCTGCCGCATCAACCGGAGGGCTTTCCGGTACCCTTCCGGATGGGCCATGCCGAAGTTGCGGCGGATGTTTTCCTTCGTGTCACGTCCCTTTTGGTGTCCGATGAAGGTGACCGGAAGGCCGTCCAACAGGCCGATACCGCCGACAATCGCCGGGTCATCGCGGAAGTTGCGGTCCCCGTGCAGCTCGATGAACTCCGAGCAGATTCCTTGGATATACTCCAGCGTCGTCGGCCGGCCCGCTTGGCGGGCCACCTGAACCCGCTGCCACGGTGTCAGGTCGCTGTACACCTGCTCGTTCAGGTCGGCGATACGCGCTTCCAACCGGGCGATTTCATCGCCGAGGGCAATCCCGCTCGTGCGCTCGAGGGCGCGCAGCTCCTCCACCTTGCGGCGCAACTCCGCGATGGGTCGTTCAAACTCCAGGCTACCGGCCACTCTCCACACCTCCAGCGGCGTGCATGCGCAGGATGGACGTCAGCGTGTCGCGCAGGTCCATTCGGTGGACGACCTTGTCAATCATCCCGTGTTTCAGCACGAACTCTGCGGTTTGAAAGTCGTCCGGAAGCGTCTGCCGAATCGTTTGCTCAATCACCCGCCGCCCTGCAAACCCGAACATGGCTCCGGGCTCGGCCAGGATGATGTCGCCGAGACTGGCAAAGCTGGCGCTCACGCCACCGGTGGTGGGATGCGTGATGACGGTGACAAAGAGGACCCCCGCCTCGTGCATCCGCTCCAGCGCGACGCTTGTCTTCGCCATCTGCATCAGGGACAGGACGCCTTCCTGCATGCGGGCGCCGCCGGAGGCTGTGAACAACACCAACGGCACGCGCTCTGCGCAAGCCCGCTCCATGGCCCGGGTCAACTTCTCTCCCACAGCGGACCCCATGCTGCCCATGATGAACCGCGGGTCCATCACGCCAATCCGCGCCTGGAATCCGCCGATGGTACCGCAGCCCGTCACCGCGCCCTCCAAGAGCGCGGTCGCTTGCTGCGCCTTTGCCAGCTTCGCCTCGTACTCTGGAAACGCCAGCGGATTGACCGACGTGACGCCAGCGTCCTCTTCGACAAACGACCCTGCATCGAGGGTCAGCTCAATCCGGACCTGCGCCCCAACCGGGAAGTGATGGCCGCACGACGGGCAGGTGTGCGCGTGCTTCTGCAACTCCTTCGACATCAGCAGTGCGCCGCAGGTCGGGCATTTGTTGAACAGCCCTTCCGGAATCTGATCTGCGGTGGCCGCAGGCCGGCGTTCCTGCCGCCGCGGCGGTTGTGCGATGGTGGCGTAATGGCGTTTCTTGTTAAAGATATCCTTGAGCACGTTGTCACCTCGACGCCCGACGCTTCGTCGGCCGATTCTGCCCAGCGTGTCAGAGCGATGCGTGCAGAATGTCGTTCAGGACCTCTTGAATCTCCTCGAGTTCTCCCTCCGGCACCAAGATCTCGAACTGTTGCTTGGCGACGTTGGTTTGACGAATGCGTACGAGAAACCCTTCGGATTCAAGTCGGCTGCGGATGTAGCCTGCCTGCTTCTCGGATTGCGCGATGTAAATAACCGTCCACATCGTTCATTCGCTCCTGTAGCGTACGCGTTGTCCACAGCATACCACACCCAGAAATCTGCGGCCAAACCTCGAACCGTCCGGGTCACTCTGCACTGGTACCGTGTTGATGCGCCATCCGCGCTGCAGCGGCAGCGGCAACGGCCGCCACCAGGTCGTCGAGAAACACGTGAATCTGCGACGAATGGTTGTTCAGCCGCCCCAAGACACCCTTCTTCAACTTGTCCAGATAACCGAAGTTCGTCAGTCCAATCGTCCCGTAGACGTTGGTGATGGACAGCGCCAAGATCTCGTCAATCCCGTAGAGCGGTTCGTCTCGCTCCATGATGGCCTGCAGCGGTTGCGGCAGACGGTGTTGCTCTGCCAATTCATCGAGTGCCACCCCAGTGTAGAGCGCGTGTTGCACCTCCCGCTTTTCCAGCACATGCAACACGTGCTCCCGGCATTCCTCACGCGTCAACCCTGGGTGGTACTTGGCCTGCAGGTCATACACCAATTCGCTGATCTCGTCGACCGCCACGCCGCGCGCGCGGAGCACCTCCACGACATTCATTGGTTCTGTCACGTTGCGCCTCCTCTCTTCGCGATGCACAATGGCAGACACCTTTTCAGTCTATGCGCGCGTGTCCGCGCCGTATCCACCGCCGCCGAGAGGCTGACTGGCCAGCGTCATTCCGACACCCCAGGCGGCTGGCGGCCGACCTTGACGCTCCCCACGCCGACCAACTCCTCGAGTGCGCTCACCAGTTCCGGTCCCAGCGCGACGGACCACGACGGATGGAGCAGTCGGACGCCGCCGTCCGCCTGGTTGTAGAGCACCACCCGCGTGTCTCCAGGGTACAGGCGGAGCGTCCTCCGAACCGCCTCCAGCGTTCGCGTTTCCGTGTTGCGCGGGTCGTACCGGATGTAGAGGACATCCGGAAGGTCTGTGTCCGGCGCGACGGCGCTGCCGAACCGCGGTTCACGGTCGCAAGTGCTGTCAAACACGAGGTCCAGACCCGCGGTGGCGCCGCCCGCTTCAACCTCCCGGTACGCCTCTTCCAGCAGCTGCAAGCGTACCGCGGCAGACGACAATTCAGGGAGAAATTCCGCAAGGGCGCCCGCGACCAGCAGCCCTTCGACCGCCCGACGATTGCATGCGCGGCTGTTCACGCGCCGAAGGAAATCCGCCAGCGACGCGAACGGTTGCGCCGCGCGGGCGGTCAGGATGGCTTCCACTGCCGCCCGGCCGACCCCCCGGACAGCCAACAGGCCCGTGCGGATGTTCCCATCCGCGTCCACCGTGTACTCCATCCCCGACTGCGACACGCTGGGCGGGAGGACGTGCACGCCGCGTTGCTCGGCGTCCTTCCGGTAGGTATCGCACTTGCGGTCGTCTCCCAGGTGCATCGACAGCAGCGCGGCCATAAAGTGCGGGAACCAGTGCGCCCGCAGGTAGGCCGTCCGGAAGGTCAAGACCGAGTAGGCAGCGGCGTGACTGAGCGGGAAGCCGTAGTCGGCAAAGCGGACAATCAGGTCGTACACGTGTTCCGCGACGTCCCGCGCATACCCCTTGTCGACGCACCCGGCGACGAAACGCGCCCGCTCGGCGTCGAGGACGTCCCGCTGTTTCTTGCCGACGGCACGCCGCAGGAGATCTGCTTGCCCCAGGGAGAATCCCGCCATGCGAGCCGCAATCTGCATAATCTGCTCCTGGTATACGATGACGCCGTACGTATCCTGTAAAATCGGCTCAAGGTCCGGATGCGGGTAGACAATCGGCGCCCGGCCGCGCTTGGCTGCGATGAACGCCGGGATGTTCTCCATCGGACCGGGGCGGTAGAGCGAGATGACGGCAACCAGGTCGTCGAACCGACTCGGCCGCAGGTCCCGCAACACGCGGCGCACGCCCGCGGATTCGAGTTGGAAGCAGCCGCTCACCTCGCCGCGCGAGAGCATCGCGTACGTCGCGGGGTCGTCTGTGGACACACGCCGCCAATCGATTCTCTGGCCCGTATGCGCCTCAACGCTCTGCAAACAGCGGTCAATCAAGGTCAGGGTCGTCAGCCCGAGAAAGTCCATCTTCATCAGCCCGAGCTGTTCCACCACTTCCATCGGGTACTGGGTGACGGGCGTACCGTCCGCGCCCGGTCGCGTGGGGACGAGATCTGTGAGCGGCACCGGCGATATCAACACCCCCGCGGCGTGGGTGGAGGTGTGGCGCGGCAGCCCTTCCAAGCGTAAGGCGATGTCCCACAGCGCCTTGGCCTCCTTGGAGGTCGCCAAGCCGCGGGAGAGACCGTCGACCTCCTGCAGGGCGCGCGCCAACGTCATGCCCGGTGTCGAAGGGACCTGCCGGGCCAACTGGTCGACCACGCGGTTGTCCACTTTCATCGCCCGGCCGGCGTCGCGCAGCGCTGCTTTCGCGGCCAGCGTCCCGAACGTGCCAATCTGCGCCACATGGTCCACCCCGTACCGCTCAACGACGTACTGAATCACCTCACCGCGGCGCTCGTACTCGAAGTCGGTGTCGATGTCCGGCCAACTCACGCGCTCGGGGTTGAGGAACCGCTCAAATAGGAGTTTGTGGCGCAGCGGATCGATATCCGTGATGCGCAGCGCGTAGGCGACGAGGGAACTGGCCGCGGAGCCCCGGCCGGGCCCCGTCGAGATGCCGTGTTTGTGGGCGAAACGGATGAAGTCCGCGACCACCAGAAAGTAGTCGGAAAAGCCTAGCCGCTCAATCACAGACAACTCGTATTCGAGCCGATCCCGCACGGCCCCGGTCACCTGTGCGTAGCGCTGGCGCACGCCGGCCTCGGCGGCCCGGCGCAAGACGGCGCTGGCTGGCGCCCCACCCGTCGGATACCGCGGCAGCAACAGGCGCCGCTCGGGCAGTTCGAAGCGACAGCGTTCCGCGACGACCAAGGTGTTGCGAGCCGCTTCCGGTAACTTCGCGAAGCGGTGCCACATCTCGTCCGGGCTGGCGAGGTGGTAGCGGGTCCCCTCGAGCAGAGCCGCCCCGCCGTCGAGCTGCGCCAAGATCCGCTGGATGTCTGCATCCTCCGGCCGTCCGTAATGCACGTCGTTGGTCGCGACGAGGGGCACCCCGTGCTCGCGCGCCCAGCGCACCAGGGCGGGCAGGCCCTGCCGCTCCCAGGCGAGCGCGTGGTCCTGGACATCCACGTACAGGCGCGCTGCCGGCCAGTGCGTTTGCCACTGGCGCAACCACCACGCGGCTTCGTCCTGCGCGCCCCTCGAGAAGGCGCGCAGGACGACCGATTCCCCGCCACCGACGAGCGCCAACAGGTGACTCGATGCCTCGGCCAACTCGGTGAAGCTGACAACCGGTCTGCGGATGCGCTGCTGGGCGGCGGTCACCAACCGCACGAGTGCCTGGTAACCCGTCCAGTCCTCCGCCAGGAACACGGCCGTGTCATACACGGTGTGAGCCCCTGCGCCGGAAGGACGGCCCGATGTGCCTGGTTCCGTCAACCACTCGGCTGGCGCCACCTGCAACTGGACCCCGACAATCGGCTGAACCCCCGCCGCACGCGCCTGATTGTAGAACGGGATGGCACCGTAGAGTCCATTCGTGTCCGTGACGGCGAGCGCGGACATCCCGAGCGAAGCCGCCCTGTCCACGGCTTCGGACAGCCGCAAAGGACTCTCCCGCAGCGAGTACTCGCTGTGCACGTGCAGGTGTACAAACTCCGGCATCCGGCTCACCTCTCCAGCGTTTGTGTCGTCAGCAGTGCCTTGGCGACCAGCTGCCCGCCGGCCACCGCCTCCACCTCCACCTTCGCGAAGCGATGGCCGAAGTCCATCACGCGTCCGCGCACCTCGAGGGAGGCGTCGATGGGGATAGGCTTGAGGGCGTACAGCGTGATATTCTCCGGCACCACATCCGCCTTGCGCTGCCGATGGACGGTCAGCACAGCACAGTTCTCCATCAACGTGCACAGGGCCCCGAGGGAGAGGGTGCCTCCCGGGCCGGTGAGCGGCGGACCGACATGGCCGACCAGCGCCACGCCGCCGTCATCTGCGGTGACCTCTTCGAAACCCTGCAACACGGTGCCTTCCACGGTTTCCGCCATGTGCGGCTGCCGGCTCATCAGCTGTAGCGCCTTGATGACGTCCTGGCGGCTGATGACACCGACCAACTTCCGGTTCTCGACGACCGGCATCAGTTCGACGCCCTCCCACACCATCTGGTGTGCAGCGGAGGCAATCGGCGTCTTTGGGGTGACTGTGAAGGGCTGCCGGGTCATGTACAGATCAACAGGCCGGTCTGCCGGCACATCCGCCACATCCCGCGCGGTCACGATGCCAGCCAGCCGGCCGCGGTCGTCGACAATCGGAATCTTCGCGTGCCCCGTCTCTTCGACCAGGGTGAAGTAATCCGACACAGGTTGTCCTTTCTGCAGCGTCGCGAGCGGTCCCTGCGTCGCCACGTCCTCCACCAGGACGATATCCTTTTTGATGAGCCTGTCGTAGATGGCTCGGTTGATGAGCGACGCGGTGGTGAACGTGTCGTAGCTGCACGTGATGATGGGCAGTTCGCGGCGGTCCGCGAGGCGCCGCACGTCCTCCGGAGCAGAGAAACCGCCGGTCACGAGCACGGCCGCCCCGTGTTCGAGGGCAATGCGCTGGATGCCCTCGCGGTTGCCAACCAGCATCAGGCTGCCCGGTTGGATGTAGCGCACGGCCGCCTCGACCTGCATCGCACCAATCACAAACTTCGAGAGCGTCTTGTGCAGCCCTGCGTGCCCCCCTTGGACACTTCCGTCCACGATGTTCACGACTTCAGCGAACGTGAGCTGTTCGATGTGCCGCCGCTCCGGCTGCTCGATACGGACGGTGCCAATGCGGTCCACAGCGCTGACCAGCCCCCGTGCCTCGGCCTCTTTGATGGCCCGATACGCCGTCCCTTCACTGACATGCATCTCGCGGGCAATCCGCCGCACACTAATGCGCGAGCCGACTGGGAGTTGCGCAATGTGGTGAACGATGCGCTCCTGTTTGGTCGCCAACTGTCTCCCGCCTCCTCCGCACCGCTCGACAGGCCCATTATACCGACAACGTCAGGCGATGGACAGGCGGCCGCACAGGGCCGCGAACGGACATCGAATTGGCACATTCTCCTCGGCTGGAATTCGGTACACTGAGGGCGTTGAAACACGGGGTTGCGGTCTGACGGGTCTGGACGGACGGCCATGAGCCAAGCGGTCCTCCCGAGGGCCCCCGATTTCGAAGGGATGATTCAAACCATGGGCAAGCGTCCCAAACCCACCCTGGACATCGACGCCCTGTTGCGCGGCGGTCACCCTGTGCGCCGCGCCGTCGTCCGCACGCTCGTTATGCTCATCGGGTGTCTCGCCAGTGCGGTCTCCGTGAACAGCTTTCTGGTTCCCGCGCACATCCTCGCCGGCGGGGTGACCGGCGTGGCGCAGATCATCTACCACTTCGTCCGCGTGCCGATAGGGACGATGTACTTCTTACTCAACATTCCGCTGTTTTTCATCGGCTACCGTTACCTCGGTCGGCGGTTTATCCTCCTGACGGCCGTCGGCATCGTCGGCTTCTCGGTCTTCACGGACTGGGTGCACCCGCACTTCCGGCTTCCCGTGACCGACCCGCTCATCATGAGCCTGTACGGCGGCGTGCTCTCCGGGATTGCGTCCGGCCTCATCATCCGCGTCGGCGGGTCGGCCGGCGGCACGGACATCCTCAGCCTCGTGTTCAGCCGTTTGACCGGCCGTACGGTTGGGTCCATCTCGTTCGGCTTAAACGTCGTGATTGTCCTCGCCTCGATGACCGTCTTCGGCATCGACGCAGGCTTGTACACCTTGGTCGCCATGTTCACCACGGCGCGCGTGATGAGCGCCCTCCTCAGCTACCAGAACCGCAAGACCGCACTGATTGTCAGTGCCAAGGCGGACGAGATCTCCGCCGCCATCGGGGCGCGGCTTGGGCGCGGCAGCACCTTGTTGAACGCGGCGGGATCTTACACGAAAGCCGATACCAAAGTGTTGATGTGCACCCTCACCAACCTCGAGCTCACCGACATGCGAGAGCTCTGCACCGCCATCGACCCGCACGTGTTCATCACGGTGCTCCCCACCACCGAGGTCTACGGCCAGTTTCGCCACCCCGCTGTCTGACGCGGTCCTTCCCCCGGCCAAGGCGAAACACTGCGGGAACCACATCGGCTGGGAAGAGATGTCTCCCTTCGGTGTATATCGCGTCTCTGATTGGTCCATACCGAGAGTAGATAGGACATCGCCGCGAATCGGCGTCCGGACCGACACGCACAGGGCGGCGGCGTCCATCTCATCTCGCAAGGAGGAATCGAGCGTGAAATACGTTCCTATCCCAATGCTCGTCGCCGCCGCAGTGCTCGTCATCGGGGCTTGGCCAAGCGTGGAGGCTTGGGCCGAGGCGACAGCCGTGCACCACTACCTGGTCCACATCCTGTTTCTGGCGTCTGGCAGTTTGATTGGCCTCCAGACCGCTCGATGGTCCGCAGCGGACGCCCCGTCCACCGTCGTCGACCGGGGGGTGACGTCGTGAAGCGCCGCATCTCGAACGCCGCGTTCACCGCCTACATCGGCGCGGTCCTGTTGATTCTGGCGTACATCCCAGGCTTGGACGCGGTCATGGACTCCGTTCGCCTGCTGCACGCGCTGTGGCACGTCGACATCGTCATTGGCGCGGGTTTGCTCGTGTACGGGGTGGAAACCCTGCGTCGCCGAGCGCGGCAACGCCGAGTGCTGTGAGGTCACGCTGGCCGACCCCGGCGGATAAGCAACACCCGGGGTCGGCCTTCTGCGGCCGTCAAGGCCGTGCGGATGCGGTGCCTTTGTGGTTGGCGTCGCGGTTGCCGGTCCGCGTCGTCAGGTCGGTTGCGAGGATGGCGGCCACCAGCGCCGCCGGCAGCCATACCGCCTGCAGGTGCCAGCGCAGTTCCAAGGAGCCGCAGATGGCCGCGCCGATGCCGTACACGACAATCACGGCAATCCACAGGAATACGGACAATCCGGGCGCCGTCACGACGGCACGCCCCTGCCGAGCGGCGGCAGGGGTGCCCGTACGGCCTCGGCTCAGATTGCCGATCACGGCCTCCACCAAGCCGGTCAGCGTACTCGTGATGACCGTTGTGGTGACCCCGTTCACCCCAGCCCGTCGAGCGGCAATCCCCTGACATCCCATCGCGAACGCGAGGAGCAACACAAGCCACTCGGTGATCTGGTGCGCGGCGTCCGGAATCACCCACTGGAGCACCCCGAACAGGACCAAGGCCGCGAGTTCCAGCGTCAGACACACGGTCGTGCCGGCGGTCCACCCGGCGGACGGTTGGCGGTTGAGAACCAGCGTGCCCGCCGCTGCGCCGCAGACGAAACCGGCGAGCGTCACGGCGTACCCGACCCAATGCAGTCCTCCAGCGTGGACCACAGCCAGTCCAAACAGCACGGTATTGCCGGTCATGGCGGCGGTGAACACCTGCCCCAAAGCGAGGAAGCTGATGGCGTCGACACAACCCGACGTCATCGTCAGAAAAGCGAGCAGCGTGTTGCGAACCGTCGTAGACACAGTCAACCCAATCCCTTCATCAGAACTCACATTTCGTCGCGCACTCAGCCCAGCGCATCGCCCCGGGCAACACTCAAAGACCGGCTCACCTGCGCCGAGGAGGCGTCGTCGCACACGCATCCAGTGTACCGTGAACTCGGCCCGCTTTTCACCCATTTTCGCGCAAACAACGCACCGAGCCGCTCGGCGACCAGGCCACAGGTGGACTCGGCGCCGGAGGCCGCAAAAAAACCTGCCCAACGACCAGGCAGGTTTCGCGTGAATGCCACGCAATCAGGGGTTCAGTACAGTGTAGCTCCACTACACAACTGCAGTATACCCGGGGATTCCGAGGACTCCTATAGGTCTGAAGTCCTATCTTTGATTCAGTTCGGTTGAATCAAATTCAAAATATAATACGCCCCCGTTTCGAGCGGTACCACGGCGGCTCATCGCGGGAACAGATCGGACGACAGATAGCGTTCTCCGGAATCTGGCGCCATGAACAACACCCGTTGTTCTGGCCGCAACCCCTTGGCAATCTCCACCGCGAAATGCGCCGCCGCCGCGCCGGACGGTCCCACCAGGATGCCCTCTTCAGCGGCCAGGCGACGAGCCATGACCTCCGCATCCTGGTCCTCGATGTGGAGCAGTTCGTCGTAGACGTCGCGGTTCAAGACCGGTGGGATGAATCCCGGGCCGGTTCCGGGGATCTTGTGCGGACCGGGCTCACCGCCCGCTAGGACCGGCGACCCGGCCGGCTCGACAACGTAGATCTTCAACCCAGGAATCCGCTGTTTGAGCACTTCGCCCGTCCCCGTCACGGTACCGCCCGTCCCGGCCGTGAGTACAAAGGCATCGAGCTGACCGTCGAACGCCTCGAGAATCTCCACGGCCGTTGTACCGCGGTGAGCGTCCGGATTGGCCGGATTCTCAAACTGCATCGGGATGAAACTGTCAGGGATGGTCGCGGCGAGCTCGTTCGCCTTGTCAATGGCCCCAGGCATCCGCTGACTGGCAGGCGTGAGATACACCTCTGCGCCGTATGCCTTCAGAATCTTCACTCGCTCCTCCGTCGCGTTGTCCGGCATCGTGATGACACAGCGATAGCCCTTTGCCGCGCACACCATGGCGAGACCGATACCAGTGTTGCCGGAGGTCGGTTCGATGATGGTGCTGCGGCCGGGCTCAATCTTGAGGGCGCGTTCCGCCTCGTTAATCATGTTGAGCGCCGGTCGGTCTTTGACGCTGCCCGCGGGGTTGTAGGACTCCAACTTCACGTACACCGACGCCCCGTTCGGGTCCGGAACCCGGTTCAGGCGGACGACCGGTGTCCGGCCAATCAAGTCGAGGATAGAGTTTGCAATGTTCATCCGAGAATCCCTCCCTGTCGTGTGGCTACTCGCGCAGCGATTGCTCGACGGACCTCGCCGCCGCTTCGTCCTGACAAATCAGCAGCAACGTGTCGTCTCCGGCGATGGTACCGAGGAGTCCCTCCACCTCCACGGCGTCCAGCATCGCCCCGATGGAGTGGGCGTTTCCAGGAAGCACCTTCAGGACCAACAGATTTTGGGCTCGCGCGAGCGACACGAATACGTCCGTCAGCTTGCGGCGAATCCCATCCAAGGAAAAGGTGGTGGTCGTCACCGGAATGGCGTACTTGTACCGCCCACTGCTGCCGACCACCTTAATCAGTTGCAACTCCTTGATATCCCGGGAGACCGTCGCCTGCGTCGCTGTGAACCCCGCCTCCTGCAGGGCCTGCACCAGCTCCTCCTGGGTCTCAATCTCTCGCTGGCTGACAATCTCCTTGATTTTGTGGTGCCGACTTTCCTTCACGGTCTTCCCCCCGCATCCATGCCGCACTGGTAGCATTGTACCATCCTGCTTCGTTAGAATGGCAATGGGCCCGCTCCACAGGCGGAAGCGGGCCGCACCGAAAGCGGGGGGACTAGGATGCGGGCGGTCCTGCACGTCGACATGAACGCCTTCTACTGCGCTTGTCACGCAGCGGCAGAGCCGTCGCGCTACGCCGGCCGGCCGACCGCCGTCGCCGGCAGCCCCGAGACGCGCCACGGCGTCGTCGTCACTGCGAGTTACGAAGCGCGCGCCCTTGGCGTGCGGGCGACGATGACCGTCGCGGAAGCCCTGCGCGTTGCACCGCAGCTCACGCTGATTCACCCCGATTTTGACCTGTACCGCCGAATCTCCCGCCAAGTGTTCGACGTCGTGTTATCCTACACCCCGCAGGTGGAGATCTTCAGCATCGACGAGTGCTGGGCGGATGTGAGCGGGAGTGGACAGTTCGGCCAGCCGAGGGCGATTGCCGAGGAGATTCAGCAGCGATTGTTGCAAGAGCTCGGCATTCCTTGTTCCATCGGGGTGAGTGCGAACAAGTTTCTAGCGAAGATGGCAAGCGACCTGCGCAAGCCGCTTTGCGTCACGGAACTGTGGCCAGATGAAATCGAAGAGCGACTCTGGCCGCTGCCCATCGAGCAGATGTTCGGCGTCGGCGACAAGAGCGCGGCCCGCCTGCGGCGTTTGTCCATCCGCACCATCGGACAGCTGGCACACGCGGACCCCGCCCTGCTTCGGCGGCACTTCGGGGTTCGCGGGGAGCGCTGGCGGGCGTTGGCCGCTGGACTGGACGACAGTCCGGTCGTCGCCCATCCGGCCGCCCCCAAAAGCATCGGCCACTCCATCACGCTCTCGCGAGACGTCGCGGACCTCGCGGCGCTCGAGACCGTACTGCTGAACCTGTCGGACCAGGTTGGCCGGCGGTTGCGCCGACGCGGCCTCGCTGGCCGAACGGTCCAACTCACCATTCGCTACGCCTCCCGCCGAACGGTGACCCGGGCGCGGACGCTCGCCGAGCGGACGGAGCTCACGGAGGACATTTACGCCACCGCGCGGGCCCTGCTGCAGGAGCATCTCCGCCCAGGAGCCGCCGTGCGGCTGCTCGGCGTGGCCATCGGGCAACTGGGCGAACCTGGACCCTCTGACGGCGTGCAGCTGTCGCTGTTTGACACCCTGGAGGCCAGCGCGTTCCAACCCGGAGGCGCGGTGCCACCCTCTGGTGCCCGGCCAGTTCAAGTCGAGAAACTTCGTCGTCTGACCGACGCCACCGACCGCTTACGGGACAAATTCGGGGAAGACATCGTCATCCGGGGCCGCATGCTGACAGATCCCGAGAGCGGTCAGGTGCGCAACCGCAGAATCCGCGGTACGTCCCTGCAGAAGGACTGGCTGCAGTCGAGCCGAGGCGACGGAGACCGCAGGGGGTGAAAATGTGGAGTGGATGAACGGCGCGATTGATCCGCTCGTCGCCATGCTGATCTGCCTGCTCGGCGCCATCGCACTGGTTTGGGCGACGCGCAAGCACGGCCAGGAGGACGACTGAAGCCGCGTCCGGTTGGCGACGCCGAGCGCAACCACCATCTCGTGCCAGACGGGTCGCCGCACGGTCAGACAGTGGGGATGGCCAGGTGGCCGTTTGGAGTCTCCAGCCGGACGACGTTTGCGGAAGACCCCTACCGCAGGCCGCGCTGCTCTGTACGGGCCGGCAATTGCCCCCCGCGCCGACGGACCGGCGCGACCTCCTGCGCCTCCAGCATGCGGCTGCGCTCCTTGTCCGCCCCAAACAGGAAGTACAGGTTGGCGCACAACGCCAACAGGGCAAACAAGATCCAGAGCATGGAGAACGACCCGGGCAGCCCGTGCTCGAGTTTCGGAATGCGCGGTAGCGCATAGGCCCCCATTGCAATCAGGGCACAGCTGTACACGATGGCTCGGTTTCGGGCGTGAGGCACGGTCTTCAACTTGCGGCGCATGCAGCATCCCCCTCCTTGGACACGCTTCTCCTGCATCCTATGCCGAACGCGGCACACAAAGAACCCGTTGACCAGGCCGGCTGCCGAAACGTCCTCGCATAGGCACCGCGTTTGTGCGCACCTTATGGATGTGCACCGGTCATTCCCCCGGGAAGGACTGTGGGCCGTATCAGAAGGAGGGGTAGCTTTGGACCAGAACGTCCTCGAGAACTTTGACCGCTGGAAAGAATTCTTGGGGGAACAGGTCGACAAGGCGCAGGCGATGGGCATGTCGAACGAGCGGATCACGCAGGTCGCTCAGAAGATGGGATCGTTTCTGGCCGACAAGGTCGACCCAAAGAACCCGCAAGAACGGCTGCTCAAGCAGATGTGGGATGCGAGCTCCCCGGACGAACAGCATACGTTGGCGGGTATCATGGTGCGGATGGCGGACAAGGCACACTGACGAAGGATGCCGGGCGGCGGGTGGGCCGAGCGGGTCCACCCGCCAGACGCCGGTCAGATTTCGAGCACCGAGCCGGGTTCCATGACGTGTCCTTTCAGGCCGTGCGCTGCGAGGCTCTCCACAAATTTCCCGCCGTCTTGTCGAATGAGATCGAACGTGTTGTAGTGGATGGGTATCGTGACGCCCGCGTGGATCCACTGCGCGGCCAGTACGGCGTCCTCCGGTCCCATGGTGAAGTTGTCGCCAATCGGCAGGGCCGCCGCGTCGATGTGGTTCAAGTCCCCAATCAGGCGCATGTCACCGAAGAGGGCCGTGTCGCCCGCGTGGTAGAACGTCTGGTCGCCCATCGTGAGCAGGATGCCGGCAGGGTTTCCACCGTGCAAAATCTGGCCGTCAGCGTCCAGTCCCGCGCCGTGAAACGCCAGCGTGAGCTTCACCGTTCCGAACGGAAACGTCCACTTCCCGCCGTTGCCCATCGGATGGACCGTCAAGCCCTTTGACCCAAAGTACAGCGCCACTTCGTTCGGCGCCACAATCACCGCGTTGTTCTTCCTCGCAATCACTTCGGCATCCGCAATGTGATCTCCATGGCCGTGCGTGAGCAGAATCGCTTCCACTTGAACCGATTCCGGCCCAATGTCCGCCACCGGGTTCTGGCTGAGGAACGGGTCTATCACCACGCGGTGCCCGCTCGCCTCCACTTCGAAGCACGCGTGTCCGTGAAAGGTCAACTTCACTGTGCATCCCCTCCCGTCTTTGCTGGCTCGAGTGGGAGCATTGCGTCGGCCAGCGTCTTCATCAAGATCTCCTGAACGTCGCTCAGCACGCGTTCCAGGTACCCCTCGAGCTCGAGATACTGACTCACGTCCCGGTTGAGCGAGACGACTTCGGCCAACTTGCGGAGCGTTTCCGCCTCCGCGGCCGGGATCTCTTGGCCCATCCACTGCTTGGCCTGCAGTTCCATCTGCCGCCCGCGAAAATCCTGCAGCATCCGGAGCGTTGCCGGGTCTCCCTCAATTCGCCGGCGCAGGTCCCGCAGTTCCTGGTACTGCGGCAGGGCTTGTACGGCTCGGGCCAACTCGTGTGCCTTGTCGTACGGATTCATGCCAGGTTCCCCCTCGCCGAAATTATACCCTGTTCCCCCGCGCGTCTGCCAGAAACCAGGGACAAACCGAGCGGTTCCGCGAAGAACGCACCGCAAACGACGCGGTCGCTCCCCGACGGAACCGCCCTCCTACAACCGTACAGAATTATCTGAATTTGGTCACCATAGAATGACGGCCAGGATGGTGCTCACCACGAGTCCAATCACAACCGGCAGGAAGTTTTTCTTCACCAAATCCTGTACCTTCACACCGGCAATCCCAGCCACCGCGACCAGGGTGGACCATGCGATGATGGTGCCTCCCCCCGTCCAGACGGAGCCAATCTGGCCGACGGCGCCGAGCATCGACACGACTTCCGGACTGCCGTGCCCAAGAGCACCGGCCGTCGCACCGACCAGCGGCAGGCCGGCGAACCCGGAACCGTCGAGTCCCGTCAGCATGCCGAGAATCAGCACGCCGAACGCTGCGATGGCACTTCCTGGCGGGAGCGCGTGGCCCAGCCGCAGCGCGGCGTCAAACAGGAACCCCGGCGCGTTCTTGCCGAGAATGGCCACTGCGCCGTCCGGACCGCCGAGGAAGAAGAACCCGGCAATCGGGATGACCGGCCCCATCGCGCGGAATGCGAAGATGAAGCCGTCGACGAGAAAGTCGCTGACCGCTTCCAGGCCCGCCAGACGCTCCTTGCCGCGGTGCATCATCCCGGCGACGCACAGGAGCACCGCGCCAGCCCCGCCGAGCAGTGCCGTGGCGTCTCCGCCTGTGATGTGTTGCGTGACCATCACCACAATCACCGCCAGCAGCACGACCGGAATGAGGACCGCCAACACCCGGGCGCTGCCGCCCGACGGGCGCCGTGCCGACGCGGTCTCGGTGGTGGCCGCCATCTGATCCATGGACAACATGCCGGCGACGCGCATCCGCTCCTCGATACTGCGCTGCGAGAAGGCTTGGTCTTCCTTGCGCTGGAAGACGAACGCCAACCCGAGGGCAATCACGCCGGTGACCACTGTGAGCAGTCCGGCCTTGCCGAGGATGAGATTCGGCGAAATCCCGGCGGCCGTCGCGGTGATCTTCGGCGCAGCCTGGAGCACCAGGTCACCGGCCAGCGCCATCCCCTGCCCCGCCATCGCGACCGCCACGGCGGCGGTCATTGGGCTGAGTCCAGCGCGGACCGCGGCCGGAATGAGCAGGGCGCCGACCAGCGGGATCGCCGGAGTCGGCCAGAAGAACAAGGAGATGACGAAGGTCGCGGCCGCCAAGATCAGATACGCGATGGTCGGCGACACCATCAGCTTTTGAATCGGCCGAATCATGATGCGGTCCGCTCCCAGTGAACTGGCGGCGCGCAGCATACCGACCATCAAGGTGATGACGAGAAACACGTTGAACAACTGATTCGCTGCGTATAGATCTGCGTTGAACAAGGACTGGATTCCGAAGACGAACGATCCGTTATAGACCCAGGCGACCAGGATGGTGAACACAATGCTCGGCACCACGATGTTCTTGCGGAAGATCATCGCGATGATGATCACGAGGGCGCCGAGCAGATAGACCCAGTGGGCTGGCGTCACCTGCCATCCTCCTCTGCGAGGTGGTCGAAAGCGCTTCCCAAATCCGAACGTGGGGGCCGTTTTCGCTCGCTCTCGTACGCCCGCATCGAGCGTTGGACGTGCTGGCGCACCGCACGGGCGGCGGTGTCGGCATCCCCCGCTTTCACGGCCGCGAGGATGCGTCGGTGCTCCTCGACGGCTTCCTGAAATCGGCCTGGCTGCCCGCGGCCAATCCGCGCGGTGGCGCGGATGAGATCGAGCAGCCCGTGCAACATCTCCTCCAGGCGGCGGTTGTTCGCGACGACGAGCACGGCCTGCAGCATGGCGGCCGCATCCGTCTCGTCCACCCCGTCCAGCACAGACAGCGCGGCGTCGTCCATCCGTTCCGCCGCCTGCTCCACCGCCAGGACCTCCAGGGCTTCGAGGATACGGAACATGTCGAGGACTTCGTGCGCTGACAGCTCTGACACGACGCCGCCCCGGCGCGGGATGATGCGGATGAGACCCTCGGAGTCCAGCTTCCGCAGGGCTTCTCGCACAGGTGTCCGGCTGACGCACAGTTGTTCGGCCAACTCCCGCTCAATCAGCCGGGTCCCGGCGCGGAGGTCGCCGGACAAGATCTGTTCGCGAATGATGTGGTACACGCGGACCTCAATCGGCCGAAAGTCCTCCGACACGCTCGGCCGCTCTGCCTCCGCCAACCGCCTCACTTCCTGTGTGCGAGGGTCCGTTCCGAGAGGTCGGCCCGCTCCCAGAACGCTCGCAGTTTCGCGTATTCGCGCGTGCCCGCCGGGGCCGGCGTCCAACTCACGGTGCAGTCCCCCCGCGCGTAGGTCTGACAACCCAGACGGTAACCCTGTTCAATCAACGGTCCCAACATGCGCTCCTCTGCCTTTCGCACCGGCGACAGGTTCTCCATCCCCGACTCGACGAACAGCTTGCACGTACCGCACCGCCCTCCGGCGCACCGGTAGGGCAGGCCCGCGCCGTACCGGATCGAGCTGCGCAGGATATGCGCTTCGCCCTCCGGCCCAATCTCAATCCGCTTCCCGGAGGTCTTAAAGTAGATCTGCGCCACCGCACCCTCCCCCTCTCGCGGGTCGTCGTCCGACAGCCGCCCGTCAACGCTTGATGTCCGCCTCGGCCAGCACGCAGTGTCCCGCCGGCGCCAGCCGCTCGGCCAAACACGCGAGTGCCGCGACACCCACTGCCGTGTCCTGCTCGCCGTTGCCCCCGCTCACCCCCAATCCGCCAATCACCGCGTCGTCCACGACAATCGGAAACCCGCCCACAAACACCGCGAACCGGCCCGGAAACATCAGTGCAATGCCGTACGCCTCGTTGTTCGGCAACGCCGGACCGGTCGGCGGGCGCGTAAACAGGTGTGTCGACCGCCGGTGCCCGGCCGCAGTGAACGCCTTGGCGATAGCAATCTCCGGCCCCGTGATGCGCGCTCCGTCCATCCGCTCGAGGGCTATCAGGTGGCCGCCCTGGTCCACCACGGCCACCGTCTCCGGGACCCCGATGGCCTCCGCCTTGCGTTTCGCAGCCTCAATCAGCAGACGCGCCTCCTCCAGTTCCAACTGAAAGGTCGCTTTCACTCGGCACCCCCTCCTCCGCCTCGGCTCGGGACCGACACGGTCAGCTTCCGTAGTACACGGTCTTCGTCTGCGTGAAAAACTCCAGCGCCAAGCGGCCAGACTCCCGGAAGGTCGCGGTGCTCGACTGCTTCAGCCCGCCAAACGGCGCCTGAATCAGGTTGCCGGTCGTCGTCCGATTGACCTTCACTGTGCCCGCCTGAATCCGCCGGACGAATTGGTGCGCACGGCGGATGTCGCGCGTGACGACCGCCGCGGAGAGACCGTACGCGACCGCGTTCGCCGAGGCGATGGCGGCATCAAGGTCCGGCACCGGCTCGACGGCGAGCACCGGACCAAAGATCTCCTCCTTGGCAATCCGCATCTCGGAGGTGACGTCCGCGAACACCGCCGGGCGCATGAAGTAGCCGCGGCCACACGAGCCTTCCTGCCACACCTCTCCGCCGTAGACCAGCCGGGCACCCTCCGCCTGCCCGATGGCGACGTACGACTGCACAGTCTCCAGTTGCCGCGCGTTGGCGAGGGGCCCCACCTCCACGCCCGGCGTCAGGCCGTTGCCGATGCGAAGGCGCTTCGCCGCGTCAACCAGGCGGTCGAGGAAGCCCGGGTAGACGCGCTGCTCCACCAACACGCGGCTGGTTCCCGTACACGCCTGGCCCGTCAATTCGTAGCCGCCGCGCACGGCGAGCTCTACGGCGGTGTCCAGGTCCGCGTCCGCGAGCACGACGAGCGGGTTCTTCCCGCCCAACTCCATCTGCAACCGCGTCGTCATCGCCGCTTGACGGTGGATGGCTTCACCACTCGCGGTCGATCCGGTAAAGGTCACCGCCCGCACCGCCGGGTGCGTGACGAGGGCGGGCCCGACGCGACGGGCGGAGCCGGTCACGAAGTTCAGGACGCCCGGCGGCAGTCCGGCCTCCACCAGACACTCCACCAGCCGCAGCGCGATGAGCGGCGTGTCCGACGCCGGTTTGAACACGACGGCGTTGCCCGCGACCAGGGCCGGCGCAATCTTGCGCGCCGGGATGGAGATTGGAAAATTCCACGGCGTGATGACGCTGACCACCCCGAGCGGCTCTCGCCACGTGAAGACGAAGCTGTCGCGGTCGTCCGAGGGGATGGTCTCGCCCCCGAAGGAAATTCCGTGCTCGGCGTAGAATCGCAGCGTCGCGGCCGCGCGCTGTACCTCCGACCGGGCCGCAGACAAGGGCTTGCCCTCTTCCCGCGTCAACTCCACGGCGTACGCGTCTCGGCGCGCGTCGAGGAGACCGGCAGCGCGGGACAACACGCCTGCACGGGCCGTCCACGTCGCCTCCGCCCACGCTGGGAATGCCGCCGCTGCCGCCTCGACCGCCTCCGCCGCTTCGTCTGCCGTGAAGTTCGGGAAGCGGCCGAGGACGTCCGACGTGTCCGCCGGATTCACGTCCTCGAACCACTCTCCGCTCACCGATGCCTTCCACTCGCCGCCTATCCATCCGCGGTACGCGTCGCGAGAGTGTTCCGTCATCCTCAGGCCCCCTACGCGTTCACGGCTTCGAGGTCGGCCTGCACGTAGGTGCGGTAGAGTCCGTCCATGTACGCCCAGCGCATCGCGGCCCCGTCTCGAATCACCTGCAGGCAGCGCTGCTGGAGCTCCGGTGTATCCGCGTAATCGAGGACGATTTGATAGCCGCGCTCGCCGTGGATCTCGTCGGAGACGATGTGCAACGAGAAGAACTCCGCTTCCTCTTCGGTGAAGCCGTAGGTTTCGAGGAGCGGCGGCAACTGCTTGCGGTAGATGTCGGGCACCTGCGACTCCAGTCCCACGATGAGCGCAGCCGTCGCGACCACGAAGTGCTCCCGCATCGCGAGGGCGTAGCACCAGCTCTGCAGGCCACGTGTGGTCGGCAGCATGCGGGTCGGGTCGCGAACAACCTCCGCGGTCGTCCCGCAGGCTTCCGCGAACCGGATGAGCAGGTCGGTGTGCCGGATGTCGCTGATCTCCTCTTCGTACATGTTCTGGAGCAGGAAATCCTTGGCGTCCTCACACGCGTCCGGCGTGTTGGCGTAGATGTAACCGAGGTAATCGGCAAACGGGCCGACGTAGTGGTAGTGGTTCTCTGCCCAACGCGCGAAGTGCTGGCGCTGCAAGCGCCCCTCCGCCCAGGCCACGCTGAACGGGGCCGCCTTCGAGTGCTTGCCCTTGATGGCTTCCTCCATCTCCTGCCGGAACGCTTCCCGAGACAACCGTTCTGCCATGTTCGATTCCTCCTCTGATTCACCGGATGGGATGTTGTATACCAAACGCCGCGTTCACACCCGGATACTGTATGCCTATTGCCCCTGCCGCCCGATTATCACCGGGCGTGAAACGATCTGTGCAAAGATTCCGTCACATCGAAGGACGAGCCGGTTCGCGCGCCGGTCGGTCCAGCGTCCGGCAAGCCGAAGTACGCGCGGACTTCCGCAGCCAGATGGACCAGCGCTTCCTCCACAATCTCCGCGCCCGCCTGCCGGCTGCCCGAGGGTGCGTCGCCGAGACATCCGTTCTCGGTCATCTCGTCGTAGTAGTAAAAACCCTGCAGCGGCTTGCCAGGCCGCAGTTGGCGCCAGCGGCCCGGCACCAGCCGAGCAGCGGCCAAGCACTCGCTGCGAACCAGTTCCGGTGCCAGGAACAACGCCTCCGACACCTCGCGCTCGCAGCTGTGGCCAAACAGTTCCGAGTGCACGTGCTCGGCAACCGCGCGCTTCGCGGACGCGGTGGTCTTGGCGTAACAGATGGTCGCCCCCAGCTCACTCGACAGCTGAGCCGCAGCCACCCCGAGCAGCGACTGGTTCCCGCCGTGCGCGTTGACAATCAGGAAGTTGTTCAACCCGTGCTGTTGCATCGACCAGACGACGTCGCGCAGTACCGAGAGTAACGTCTCGGGACGCAAGGTGATGGTCCCAGGAAAGTGGATGTGATGGATGGAGATTCCGAACGGAATCACCGGTGTCATCACGGCGTACGGAGCCAGGCGCTCGACCAGTCGACGACAGAACCGATCCGCCAGCACCGCATCGCACGATTCGACAAGGTGCGGCCCATGCTGTTCGTGCGCGCCGATGGGGATCACGGCGAGCTCTGCGGTCTGCAGCGCGTCCCGCACCTCGGGCCAGGTCATCTCACTCAACACGAACCCCACGCAGATCCCTCCTTTCCGTACCTTGGCGCTTCCAAGCCGGTTGAACCGGAACCGGGTCTTGGACAACCTCCACGTCGCTGTTCAGGTAGAGTTGGCAGAGCAACCGATAGCCCTCTGCTAACTTGTCGGCGCCGAGCAGGCGCTCTT
Organism: Alicyclobacillus sp.; assembly: GCA_023511295.1. Taxonomy (GTDB): domain Bacteria; phylum Bacillota; class Bacilli; order Alicyclobacillales; family Alicyclobacillaceae; genus JAIMBT01. The sequence goes on along the minus strand of JAIMBT010000009.1, from coordinate 6,317 downwards.
CCTTCCAATTGGGGGGCGGCAATCCCTCCATCCCCTGCAGCACGCGCGAAGCGCACCGGCCGCATCGGCCCATCCCGCAGGAGTAGCGGAGCCCTGGAAAGCGGCGCAGACCCGCCAGCACCACCAGGTTGCTCCCGGCCGGCACGAACTGTTCGCGTGTGCTGCCGTCTGCCGCGTGCAGGACGACCCGGATGTTCGTCATCGGCATCCCTCCCCTGTGCTGCCACACCTCCGCTGGGTCGCTCCACCTGGCCGTGCCAGGCCGTCGATGTATCGGCGTTGAATGTCTGGAGATTTGGCATACACTATGCAATATATGGCCCAATTTTCTGGGTAGTCGGCGATTTTGCCGGAGAGAGGAGCCATCGAAGTGGCGGTCACCGTTCATCCGGCCGCGCGCGCGAACTGGCAGGCGATGCGCGGCACCGTATTTCTGGCGTCGGTCGCCGCGTACATCCTGTCCGTGTTCGTCGACGCCGGCTGGGTCCATTCCCTCTCAGCCGCCGTCTCCATCCTGTCGCTCGTCTTCGCCTGGCCGGCAGCCTCGCTGACGTCGAAGTGGCTCTCCGTCCTGTTCCTCGCCGCAGGCGGTGTGGTTGCCGTTGAAAGTCGCCTCAGCGCCGCGCTCATCTTCCACTCCTTCGGCAGCATGCTGAGCCTGCTCAGCCTCTTTTCCATGGCCCCGGTCCTCGCCATCCCCGTGACCGTCGGGGGGTACGGACAGACGGTGGCGAGCACACTGGGGGGGCGACGTCTCAGCGGCGGACGACTGTACCTCACCGTCAGCACCCTGTCCTACCTGCTCGGGTCGATGATGAACGTGGCGGCCATCCCGATGATGTACCACAGCGTCAAAGACGTGGTGGAGCGGTCCGTCGCGACCAAGCCGCAGCGCTTCTTGATTCAGAGCGTGGTGACCGGGTACGCGATGCCGCTGACCTGGAGCCCCGTATCGGCAGTGGTCGCTGCCGTGGTGGCGGCGACCCGCATTCCCTGGGTGGAGGTGTGGCCCGTGTCGCTCGTCCTCAGCTTGGCCGGCCTCCCGCTCAGTGCCGCGCTCTACTTTACGAGCCGCTTTCGCCCATCCCATCCGTCGGCGCCGGCCTCCGACGTTGATTCCGCCCCCGCCCTGGCGGAACGGGCCTCGGCGCCCGCCGGTTTCCCCGCGACTGCGCCAGGTACGCCGCCCATCGGCCACACGGCTGCCCCCGTCTGCGGCCGGGGGATCTGGCAGATCATCGTCGCCGTCGCATGCCTGATTGTGGGCATGCTCGCCCTGCAGGGGTTGACGGGTTGGTCCATGATCTCCGTGATTGCCGTCCTCGCCGTCCCGTTCTCGTTCGTCTGGAGCGCCCTCATCGGGCAACGTCGGCCGTTCCTGGCCGGATTGGCAAAACATCGCCGGTCGGTGGAGAAGCTGCAGAACACGTTCGCGGTGTTCACCGCCGCCGGGTTCTTCGTAGTCGTGCTGCAGCACTCCCGATTCCTGCACCCCATCGATCGCGCCTTTGTCACGCTCTCGGGCACCTTGGGCCCGGCTCTGTTCATCTCCGTCATTCCCGTCCTGGTCGTGTGCCTGTCGCTGGTCGGGTTTCATCCCATCGTGACCATCTCACTGCTCGGCAGTGCCCTGCACCCTTCGGTCCTGCACCTTTCACCCCTGTGGCTGTCGGTGGCCCTCCTCGGCGGCGGCGTCCTGACGTTCATCGTCAGCCCGTTCAACGCCACGCTGAACGTTACGGGCAGCGTCTCTGGGGTACCGCCGAGCCAGGTGATGCGGTGGAACGGACGCTTCTGTCTCTGCTACTTGATGGTCGTCATCGCAGCGGCCGCGATAGGCGAACTGTGCGCCGGAATCCGGTAGCCGCGCGAGGGCGGCAACGCCCGGCGGCCCGCTTCGCCGAGGCCATGTGCGCTCGGTTGAGCGACGACACCGGATTTGCTACAATACACCGTAAATTGTCTTCCTGGTCGGTGCACGCCGTCTGCCACGCTGGGCGCGGAGCGCTGAACAGAATGGAAAGCAACCACAGCCGTTGACGAGGACGAGTAGTCTGGGTGGTGCCTGTTCCAGAGAGCGGGAGATGCTGGGAACCCGCACAGGCCGCCAGGTGAACATCCCCTCCGAGGCGTTTGCGGAACGCACCGCGGCCGATGCGGCGGCGGGCCAGTACAGCAAACCGGAACCCATCCGTTATCCGTGGGGCAGATTGACGCAGCGCAGGCGCCGTGCGACTGCAAGATCTGGCAGATGGAGTGCGCCAGCACGTTGCTCGGACGACGTGTACGGGCGCACTAAGTTGGGTGGTACAGCGGGAGAGAATCTCGCCCCTTCGCGGGGCGGGTTTTTTTGTGGTCTCACGCGGTGAACCGATGAGCCGCAGAGACCCTTCATCCTGCGGAAGACACGACCGCAATGCATGAGGAGGATGCTGAAGATGGTACAGCGCGTGGATGCCAAGCAACCCGCCAAAGTCCGGGAGGAGCAGGTGCTCGCGTTCTGGAAGGAACACGACGTGTTCAAGCAAAGTGAGCGACAACGGGAAGGACGTCCCGAGTGGGTGTTCTACGAAGGCCCGCCTACGGCCAACGGCAAACCGCACCCAGGCCACGTCCTGACCCGGCTGTTCAAGGATGTCTACCCGCGCTACCGAACGATGAAAGGGTACCACGTCGAACGCAAAGCCGGTTGGGATACGCACGGCCTGCCGGTGGAGATTGAAGTGGAGAAGAAGTTCGGCATCAGCGGAAAGAAACAGATACAGGCGTTTGGCGTGGAGCGCTTCATCGAAGAGTGCAAACGCAGCGTCTGGACCTACGAGAAGACCTGGCGCGAGATGACGGAACGACTGGCCTACTGGACCGACCTCGACCACCCCTACATGACCCTGAAGGACGAGTACATTGAGTCGGTCTGGCACATCCTGCGCACGGTTTACGACAAGGGCCTGCTCTACCAAGGGCACCGCGTGAGTCCCTACTGCCCGCACTGTGAGACGACCCTGTCCAGCCACGAGGTCGCCCAGGGCTACGCGAACGTGAAAGACCTGACGGTGACCGCGAAGTTCCGCGTGCTCGATACCCCGTCGGACGTCCCCACCTTCATCTTGGCCTGGACGACGACCCCCTGGACGTTGCCGAGCAACGTCGCACTCGCCGTACACCCGGACCTCGAGTACGTTCGCATCCACTCGGCGGAACACAACGAAGACTACTGGGTCGCTGCGGGCCTGAAAGATGCCTTCCTGCGCGACGGGGACCGCGTCGAAGAGACCAAGCGCGGCGCGGAGCTCTCCGGCATGCGGTATGAACCCGTGTTCCCGTTCGTAGCCCAACCCGGCAAGAAGCATGTGGTGGTCACCTCGACGCACGTCACCGACGAATCCGGCACGGGGGTCGTGCACATGGCGCCGGCGTTCGGCGAGGACGACTACCGCGTCTGCCAGGAGCACGACCTGGTTTTCTGTAACTTCGTCGACCTGACCGGGCGTTTCACGGACGATGTCACCTTGTTCGCCGGCCGCTTCGTCCGCGATGACGACCTCAACGTCGACATCGTCAAGGACCTGTCCGCCCGCGGGCTGGTCTACGAAAAGCACCGCCACGAGCACGCGTACCCGCACTGCTGGCGGTGCGACACGGGGCTCTTGTACTACGCCATCGACAGCTGGTTCATCCGGATGACGGACGTCAAGGACCAGGTCATCGCCAACTCCAACGGCGTGAACTGGATGCCAGACCACATCAAGGAAGGACGCATGGGCAACTTTCTCGAGAACCTCGTCGACTGGAACCTCTCGCGCAGCCGCTACTGGGGTACGCCGCTGCCCATCTGGGTGTGCGACCAATGCGGGGAACAGGTCTGCATCGGATCGCGCCAGGAACTCGAGGAAAAAGCCGGGAAGCTGCCCAAGGAACTGCACAAGCCGTACATCGACGACATCACCTGGGAATGCGGGTGCAAAGGCACGATGCGCCGCGTACCAGAGGTGATTGACGTCTGGTTCGACTCCGGCAGCATGCCGTTTGCTCAGTTGCACTACCCGTTTGAAAATCAGGAGGCGTTCGGGCGGCTCTACCCCGCCGACTACATCTGCGAGGCCATCGACCAGACGCGCGGCTGGTTCTACAGCCTGCTCGCCATCTCCACCCTGATGACCGGGCGCGCGCCGTACAAAAACGTGCTCGTGCTCGGCCACGTGGTCGACGAGAGCGGGAAGAAGATGTCGAAGTCGAAGGGCAACGTGATTGACCCGTTCGAGGCGTTCGACCTGCACGGCGCGGACGCGCTGCGCTTCTACTTCCTCAGCAACACGCAGCCCTGGAACTCGCAGCGCTTCTTTCACCGGGCCGTCGCGGAGAGCAAGGCGAAGTTTGTCGACCTGCTGCAGAATGTGCACGCGTTCTACGCGCTTTACGCGAGCATCGACGGGTTCGATCCGGCGGCGCACGATGTGCCGATAGCAGACCGGCCGCTGATGGACCGGTGGATTCTGGCGCGCTTGCACGACACCATCCAGAAAATAGATGCCTGGATGGAAGCCTACGACGCCACCTCGGCGGCGCGCGCGCTGCAGCGCCTCGTCGACGACCTCTCAACGTGGTACGTTCGGCGGAATCGGGACCGATTTTGGGCGAGCGGCATGGAGGCGGACAAGGCGGCTGCCTTTTGTACCCTGTACGAGGTGTTGGTGGCCGTGGCAAAGCTCGCCGCGCCGATGACGCCGTTCATCGCGGAGCAGATCTACCAGAACGTCGCGCGGTCCGCAGACCCGCAACAGCCGCTCTCCGTACACCTGTGCGATTACCCGAAGGCCGACCCGGCGTGTATCGACCACACGCTGCTTTCTGAGATGGACGAGGTGCTGGACGTCGTCGAAGCGGGACGGCATCTGCGCAACGAGACGAAGATGAAAACCCGGCAGCCGCTGTCGAAGCTCTACGTGTCCGCGGACAAGGCGGGCGTCTTGGAGAAGTTCAGAGACGTCCTCTGCGACGAGCTGAACGTAAAGCAACTGGTGTTCACCGAACTCCGGGAAGTGGCGAAACCGGAGCTGTTCCTCAACCTCAAGGCGGTCGGACAGGATTACGGGCGGTTGGTGCCGGTGCTCAACCAGGCGGCAAAGAACGCCACGCCAGCGCAGATTGGCGAATTCCAGCAGAAGGGGGCGGTGTACCTGGAAGGTCAGCGGATTGGCCCGGAGCACGCGGAGTTGCGGTACCACCCGACCTTTACCGGGATGCTGGTGGTCACGCCGCGCGGCTTCGTCGGCCTGGACACGGCGCTCACCCCCGAATTGATAGAGGAGGGCTTCGTGCGGGAACTGATCTCGAAGATGCAGATGATGCGCAAAGAGGTCAACTACAACGTGACCGACAAGGTGACGTTTGCGGCGGCCGGAGACGAGGAGGTCCTGCGCGTTCTGCGCGACAACCAGGCAGAGATTGCCGCGACGGTGCTGGTCGAGTCGTTCGTGTTCGGAGAGACAGGCGGCGGCGACCTGACCAAGGACTGGGACATCAACGGCAAACCCCTGACGCTGACCGTGCGTCGGTAACCCGAACCAACGGGATGCGCCTGGCTGCGGGTTGATGCCGCCGCCAGGCGCCCGAGCGTACGGTGCCCGCAAAGGACCGTTCGAAGGTTGGCGATATCTGAAGGTTGGCGATATCTGTTGGAATTTCCCACAGAGATAGGGTAGGATAGGGAGCAGCGGATTTGTCCGACGTCTTCCACATTTGCTCGACAATCTTTCCGCTGGAGGCTCGAATAGCGAGGTGTTGTTCATGAGACGACGTGTGACCCTGCCTACCTGGTGTCGCTTGGCGGCGGCCGCTTGCGCCCTGTTCGCCGCGCTGCTCGGAACGGGAATGCCTGCGTATGCGGCTTCGAGCACGCAGAACCCGTCCGCCGTGTCGAGCCACCACCGTGGGCCGGGCGGGCCTGGAGGCCCTGGCGGCGGCCGCGGTGGGAGCGCCGACGTACCTGAAACCCCGTACGCGGCGATTCTGCCGGCTGTTCTGGTTGGCGGCGCCATCGTGGTCTACCGGCGCAAGGCGCGGGGCGCGAAGGCGAAATGACCGTGCGCGCTTGGGCATGGCTCCGGCGGGGCCTGCCCTGGCCTCGCGCTGTCCTCGTTTGGGTCCTGTGCGCTGCCCTGCCGGTCGGGCCGTACACGCTCCCGTTGTTCCAGGGTTCTTTGTCCGACTCGCCCCGCGCGTACCTCGCGTGGATCCCGCTCCTCGCCTTCGCATGGGCGGCTTGGAACCTGCTGCGGACGCCGCCGCAGACAGGGGTCCGCTTCCGCGACACGGCC
>JAIMBT010000029.1 GCA_023511295.1 Alicyclobacillus sp. | reverse complement strand
CGCAACACGATGATTCAGGGTATCCTGAAGGGGCTTGGCACGCCCATCAACGGGCCGTTGCCGCCCATCAGCTGGGCCGCCGCGACGACAGCGGACGGCATGAACCCGTACAACTATGACCCGACGAAGGCGGGACAGATCCTCGACAGCCTGGGCTACAAGATGGGGTCGGACGGCTACCGCGTAGATCCCTCCACGGGCAAGGACCTGAGCTTCACGCTCTCGTACTCGAGTGGCAGCCCGACGACGCAGGCGGAAGCGGTCGCCATCCAGGACAGCCTGAAGAAGATTGGCATCAAGGTCGTCCTGAACACGCCGATGGACTTCAACACGTTGGCGAAGAAGGTCGAGACGGACGACAAGAGTATCCAGATGTGGCTGATGGGCTGGAGCCTCAGTTTGGATCCAGATCCCCGCGGCCTGTGGCAGTCCACCGACGCGATGAACTTCCCGCGCTGGACCGACCCGAAGAACGACGCGCTCATCAAGGCGACCTACAGCGCGCAGGCGTTCGACAAGACGTACCGCAAACAGGCGCTGGTCAAGTGGCAGCTGTACGTCAATCAGCAACTGCCGTACATCTTCCTCTGGGCGCCAGACAGCGTGTACGCGTACAGCAGCAAGCTGAACATCCCGGCGAACGACTGGAGTGCTGTGGGACCGCTGAACATCCAGGACTGGTGGCTGTCGCAGTAAACACCAAGAATCTCGCAGCTTAGGAACGAAAGGTTCCAAACGGACGGCAGGGTGGGGCAACGTGACGGGGTTGGCCTGGCGCTGTGGCTCCACCCTAGCCTGAGAAGGAGGTACTCAATTGGGAACCTACATTGCGCGCCGCCTGTTAGGTATGATTCCCATGCTGTTCGCCATCACGGTGGCGACGTTCCTGATGATGCACGCGGCACCTGGGAACGCGATTGAAGCCATTCTGAACCCGGCTATCAAGGACCCGCAGCAGTTGCAACAGCAGTTATTGCACGCAAACGGCCTGGATTTGCCGCTTTACCAGCAGTATCTGAACTGGATTGGGAACTTCCTGATTGGCAATTGGGGCTTTAGCTTCGGCCAGCACACGTCGGTGCTGTCGCTCATCGGCCCGGCTATCAAGAACACGCTCATCATGTCGATTCTTGCCGAATTTTTTACCTTGATTATCGGTATTCCACTCGGCCTGTTTCAATCGCGAAAGCCCTACTCGTCTTTCGACTACTCGACATCGACTGCCAGTTTCATTCTGTTCTCCGTTCCGTCGTTCATCTTTGCGATTCTGCTGATTTACGTGTTTGCGATTAAACTTCGAATCTTCCCCTCGCAGGGTTCGATGGGTACCGGCCCTGGCGCGGGTTCGCTGATTGACCATATATACCACGCCCTGTTGCCGGCCATCTCGATTGCTCTCGTCAGTCTGGCCTTCTACAGTCGTCAGACCCGTGGTGCCGTGTTGGAGGTCTCGCGCCGCGATTACGTTCGGACCGCGTACGCGAAGGGGCTGGACGAAGGTAGCGTATTTCGGAAGCACGTGCTTCGGAATGCGATGATTCCGCTCATCACGTTCTTTGGATTTGACTTCGGCGGTCTGGTCGCCGGCTCCGTTATCCTGGAAGGTATCTTCCAGTACCAGGGGATGGGCTTGCTGACCATCACGGCGGTCCAGCAGCGCGATTATCCCGTCATCATGGCGACGACCGTCCTGTTTGCCGTGGCTATCCTGCTCGGCAACCTGCTCGCAGACATCGCCTACGCGGCGGCAGACCCGCGGATTCGGTACAACTAGGAGGTGACCCGAATGAGCACGAATATCTCGACCACCACAGAAGCAGGCGTGACGGTGCGCGCGGGTCGCCCGTCCAAAAGCCCGACGCGGATGGCGTTGGAACGGTTCATGTACAACAAGATGGCCATCGCGAGTTCCGTCATTCTGCTGTTGATTGTCATCATGAGCTTGGCCGCACCCTTGTTGACCCACCAGAGTCCGACGGTGCAAGATCTGGCGCACACCGACGCGCCCCCCGGAAATGGACACCTGCTGGGGACGGACACGTCTGGTATGGACCTGTTTGCACGCGACCTGTACGGTGGCCGGATTGACCTGTTGATTGGATTTATGGACATGCTGATTGTCATGGTCATCTCGATGGTCTTGGGCGGTGTCGCAGGTTACTACGGGGGCTGGGTAGACTCGGTCGTGATGCGCGTCTGCGACTTCATGTTTAACTTCCCGTTCCTCCTACTCATCATCATCCTGTCGGCGATTCTCAACAGCACGTCCGTGTGGGTGTTGATTGGGGTCATCGGACTGACGGCGTGGCCGGGTATGACGCGTTTGATACGTGGCTTGTTCCTCAACCTCCGCGACTCCGAGTTTGTCCTCGCGTCGAAGATGGCAGGTGCCGGTCCGATGCGTATCATCTTCCGGCATATGATTCCCAGTGTCATGGGCACCTTGGTCGTACAGGCGACGTTCCTTTTCGCTGGTCTGATTGCTTCCGAGGCGGCTCTGGCCGTTATCGGCTTCGGCGTGACGCCGCCGACGCCGTCCTGGGGCGACGTGTTGTCGAACGCGATGGGCTACTTCCAGTTGGCGACCGAGCCGTACGCTTGGGTTCCGCCGGCGGCGCTCATCACCATCACCATTCTGTGTATCAACTTCATCGGCGATGGATTGCGCGACGCCTTTGACCCGAGCTTCCAAGTTTGATGGTGCAGGGGGGTATCCGTCACGGGTACGTCGGGGCGTGTGTTGAAGGGCGTTTATAGATTGTACAACTGACGGAGAGGGAGGGAGCGGTTCGCCGTTCCCTCTTTTCGCCGTTCCGTTCGCCATATCGCTGACTGTTTACCTTTGAATAGAACCGGCAGAAGGGAGTTCGACGACATGGAAGGTTCAGAGGCTGTGTGGCATTCACCGCAAGGCGACGGGCTTCCGTCGCGCCGCCGGTCGCGGATGTGGTTTATCCTTGGCGGCGTCCTTGTGCTCGGTTTCGGCGGGCTGTTTGCGAGTTTGACCATCCAGGCACTGAATATCCGCGCGCACACGAGTTCCGAATTTTCGAGGTACGTCGTCCAGCATCACGTCGGAACGGCCGAACTGACGGACGACCCGACGGGCATCGAAGAACCGTTCACCGTGGTGCATCTCAGCCACTCCATTCCGGACGGTGCGTTGACGTCAGAGGCAGCCCAGTTGTTTCAGGTGTACAACCAACTCGATGGCGGAGATCAACTCGAACTGGTCGACAGCTCTCGGTCGCGCACGTCTCAGGTCGTCGCGAACGTGCAGTTCCTGCCGGGGGACAAGGAGATGGTGATTGTCGAGCATCTCTCGAACGGCCGGACGACTTCGGTACGACTTCCAGTCAAGTGGAAAGTGGTTCTGGTAGGTGCGGGGTCTTAGGCTCGCATATCCCGGGGTGAAGTTGAAAAATTCCTGTTCGCGAGGTTTCGGGGACGTACGGTGGGCGGGCGCTGAACCTAGGCTAGTCGACGTGTGCGGCGTGCGTGGAGGGATCTGCTGGGTGGGGCGACGCAACGCCATTCACCCGCTGCCAGGGGACGCAATGCTCGAGAAGCACGGACAACAAAATCCCGACCAGCATCCCGTTTCCGAGGATGGACTCCGCGAACGGCGGCAGCGTTGCGAAGGCGGTCTTCGGCGTGCTCAGGATAGCGAGTCCCGCCAGGACCGGGAGCGCGATGCGGTAAACCGTGCGGAAGGTGAACTTCGTGCCCTGGAGGTTTTCCAGCGCCGAACCGAACAACTGCAAATACGCCACGAACAACACGGCGTCGCCCACGCTGACCGGTAGCGTCGCGAACCAGGCGGCCCATCCCGGGACCGCACCGAGCAGGACGAACAGACCAGCGCCGATGACGTACGGTAAACGGTCGAGGATGCGGGTTGTCCGCAGAAACCCAATCGACGACGTGTAGGGTGCGTACGCCACGAGGGAGAGCGGACCTGAGATGGCGGTGTACAATCCGGACAGGAACAGCGACCGTTGGTACGTGCGGTCGGGCAGCGGTTGGTCGAACACGGGTTCCGCCGCGCGAAGCGTGGCGATGGTGTTCGTGGTGTTGAGCAGAGCGGTGAGGGCACAGGTGAGCAGGATGCCGCTGCTGAACGCCGGGTTGCCCCATGAAAACGGCCGGGCAATCTCGCTCCACTGCGGTGTCGCGACAGCTGGCGCACCGCCCACCCATGCGTCGTACGCCACCCAACCGACCGCGAGGCCAATCAGGATGGAGAAGTTGCTGAGCCACCCGCGCCCGGCGACCGTCAGCGTGCCCACGAGGGCGACGAGCAGAATCGACAGCAGGGCCGTATGGGGCGAAATGCGCTCGCTGCCGGACAGGCCCATCATGCCGTGGAAGAAGATGTCGATGAGTTGTGACGCGAGCAGAATCAACAGGACGGCCATCACCATCGGGGTGAACAGCCGGTTCAGTACGCGGTGCAACCCGAGCCACCCGCACACCATCAACAGAACACCGCCCAGCAACATCCCCATTTCCGCGCTGCCGCCGATGGCCGCCAGCGATTGTCCGCCGGCGGTGCCGGTGGAGGCGAGCGTCAAGAGGACCCCCCACCACAGGCCGGACTGGCCCTCCATCAACGGCAAGCGGTGGCCCATCCACGCTTGCAACAGACATGCGAGCCCCGTGACGATGAACGACCGCGCCATGACGCCGCTGGTCTCTGCAGCCGTGAGGTGAAACGCAGGACTCACGGAGAGCGGTATCACGACCGTGTTGGCAAACATAAAGCCCAGCCACTGGATGGCGGCAAAGGCGGTTGCAAGCGCCCTTCTCGGCATCGCCGTACCTCCTGTCCAACCTTGTACGCGCAAGCAGGTCTGGCGGCGCGCGCGACACCCGTCGCAACGCGTCCGCTACGGCAGGCCATGACGCCATTATATCAGCCATCTGGTATAGTATGGAGGCACGCTGCGCGATCGGGATCGAAAGAAACGCGCGAAACGGAGGAGACACGGATGGGACGATACGACGTCATCTTTTTGGACCTAGATCACACCCTCGTCGACACGCGCGGGCAGTACCGATTGGGGCTGCAACAGGTCATCGACCGGCTCTACCAGGGGAACGTGCCAGATGCGTTTATCCCGACCTTTCTGGCGCACCACGGGGAGCTCTGGGGGCAGTACGACCAGCGCCAGATCACGATGAAAGACCTTCGGCGCGAGCGGTTCTTGCGGACGTGGCGAGATCTCGGTGTGGTTCGGACGGTGGACGAGGCGGACGCCTTTCAGGCCGCGTACGACGAGACGTTCGAGTCCACCCTGTTCGCATACCCGGAAACCTTGGCGCTGGTCCAGGCCTTAGCCCGACAACATCGGCTGGGCATCATCACGAACGGGTCACCCGACCTGCAGGAGCGCAAGCTCCGGATTACCGGGTTGGCGCCGTACTTTCCACCGAACTCCATCACGGTGTCTGAGCTGGTCGGGTTGGCGAAACCCCATCCGAGCGTGTATCAGTCCGCGTGCGACGCGATGCAGGTCCATCCGACCGACGCGCTGATGATTGGCGACAACTTCCGCGCGGATGTGGAGGGAGCTCGAGCGTTTGGGATGGATGCCATCTGGTACGTACCTGACCCGGAGATGGCGCGGGAGATGACGGAAAAGGTCGGTCAGAAGCCGCTCTCCACGATGGCTGAGGTACTGGCGGAGGTGGAGCGGCTCGAACAGCGGCGCGCACGGTGAGAATCCTTGAACATCCTGTCGCCGGCTCGGTCTATGCCTTCCCCCTTGTACATATGAACAAGTAGGGAGGGATGGACATGGTCGAGCGAATCGCGTGGTGGCTGATCTTCATTGGGGCGCTGAACTGGTTGCTGGTGGGACTCTTCCAGTGGGATGTCGTGGCGATGGTGTTCGGCGGGTCAGGCGCCTTATGGAGCCGAGTCGTCTACGTGCTGATTGGACTCGCGGGTGTCTACCTGTTGCCCCAGGCCTTCGGCGTCAAGATGTTGCGCAAGAAGGGCGAATGACCGTCGGCACCACGTCCCGTCTGGAACGACCCGGTGGGTCCGCGCCGTACCTCCGGCGCCCCGCCAACCCGGCACGGATGGCCGCCAGGAATGGAACTGGGCATGAATGAGAACAATCTTTCCGTATCCCGCGACGGGGAAACCGTGGAATCGCGGCACAAGCCGCGGTCTGCCGAGGAGGCGAAACGGGTGTACGGAACGTTTTGGTCGCTCATGCCCTTCCTGGTGGTCATTCCGATTGCCATCGTCACTCGCCAAGTTCTGCCCGGACTGATGATTGGCCTGCTCGTGGGCTCGTATATGTTGCACCCCACACTCCTCGGCGGCATCAACGCCGCCATCGACTACATCCTCAAGGAACTCGCCATCCCGGACAACCTCCGCTTGATTGTCTTCCTGTACGGTTTCGGCGCGTTTGTCGGGCTCGTACGTGTGACGGGCGGCGTTCGCGGGTTCTCTCGCTGGATGAGCCAGCGGGTTCGAACCACGCGCGGAGCGTTCGCCCTGACTTGGGTGTCTGCGCTGGGTACGTTTATGGCGCCAGATTTTCGTATCATCACCGTGGCGCCGGTGGTGCGGCAGGTCTTCGAACGACTGCAGGTACCGGCGAAGCGTGTGGCCCTCGTGATAGACCTCACCTCCACGCCACTCACGGCCCTGGTGCCGCTTGGCACCGTCTTCGTCGGGTATATGGTCGGTCTGCTCGGGACGGCGAACCGCCACCACGGGTTGGCGTTTGGTCCCTACCACCTGCTGTTGGTCAGCCTGCCGTTCAACTTCTTCTCGCTCCTCATCCTCGCGTACGGCCTGTTCGACACGTTTTTGGGTGCGCGCCGCTCTTCTCGCGCGGCCGCTCGGACAGGCGTCGGTCGACACCGGGTGACCCATTCGATGATCTCGGCGACCGGTGGCTTTGCCGCGGAGGCAGCCGGTGAGTTACACCCGGGCGGCGCAGATGCGCCACCGAGAGAATCCCAGACCCAGGCATCCGAACCAGCCGACAGCATGGAAGCGGTCGCTGCCAAGGCGCAGCCGCGGGCGTTCAACCTGCTGTTCCCGTTGGCACTGCTGTTGTCGCTCACGCTCGTCCTCACATGGTGGAACGGGTACGCCCCTGGCCGGACCGTGTGGCAAGCCCTCGTACAGGCCAACGCAGCCCGCGCCATGCTGCAGGCGCTGTTGATCACCCTCGTCGTGAGCGTCACCTGGTACAGCATCACGCGCCAGCCGATGCACCGGACGATGTTCGGCTTTCTCGCCGGCGGGAACGAGATGATGGCGGTCATTGTCCTGCTCAGCCTTGTTTGGGCGGTGTCTGCCGTTTCGACCGATCTCGGCTTTACCACGTACACCGCGCACGCCATCGGCGGACTCGTACCGGCGCGGTGGATTGCCCCGGCACTGTTCGTGTTCGGCTGTCTCATCTCCTATGTGATTGGCTCGTCGTTCGGCACGTGGGGCATCCTCATGCCACTTGGTTTCACCCTCGCGGCGAGCACCCACGCCTCGCTGCCGCTGATTGCGGGCGCCGTGTTTGCGAGCGGCACCTTCGGCGGCTTTGTGTCGCCGCTCAGCGACAACACCGTGGCGATGGCGACGGTGATGAAACTGCCGGTGATGGAGTACGCGCGGTACAAGCTGCGGCCCGCGTTGTTGGCCGCCGGCGGATCGGTCGCCGCATACGCGCTGGCGGGCTGGTTGTAAGGCTTTCGCCCCCTTGCGTTTTCGGGCGAGAGAAGTACTATATGACAAGAACGGGTATTTCGTGGCACGTTATAATTTCCCGGCGCTGGAGCGGCGGGCTGAACGAAGGGATGAACCGGATGATACAACTCGACTTGCGGTTTGCGCGGGAGGCCTTCCGTGAATCCGAACTGGAACTGCTAGAGCCTGCCGTCGCGGCTGCCGATGCTGCGCTTCGAAGGCGCCAGGTCGCCGGGGCCGACTTTCTCGGCTGGTTGGACCTCGCCAGCCGCACGCTGGCAGCGGGCACGCAGGCACTCGAGGAAGCCGCCGAGGCGATTCGTTCCGAGGCCGATGTATTGGTCGTGGTTGGAATTGGTGGGTCCTACCTCGGCGCTCGCGCCGCGTTCGAGTTTCTGAAACCGCAGTACTACAATCAACTTCCGCGTTCGTTGCGCGGCGGGCCGGAATTGTATTTCGCGGGAAATCACCTGAGTGCGCGCGGGTTTCGCGACCTGCTGCGGACGTTGGAGGGAAAACGCGTCTATCTCAACGTCATTTCAAAGTCCGGGACCACCACGGAGCCGGCGTTGGCGTTCCGCGTGTTGCGCGCATGGCTCGAGCAGACCGCCGGGCACGAAGCCGCGCGCAAACAGATCTACGTGACGACCGACGCAGCCCGCGGCGCGCTGAAGCATCTGGCAGACGTCGAAGGATACCCTTCCTTCGTGGTTCCAGACGACGTCGGCGGCCGCTACTCCGTCCTGACACCGGTCGGGCTGTTGCCGCTCGCCGCCATCGGTGTCGATATCGGCCAATTGTTACAAGGAGCCGCTGAGGCGGAACAATCGCTAACGGACCCCCGTTTGGCAGCAAATGCGGCGTACCGCTACGCAGCAGTCCGCAACGTACTCTACCGCAAAGGCCTGACCACGGAGCTATTCGCGTATTACGAGCCGGCACTGGCGTATGTGGCGGAGTGGTGGAAGCAGCTGTTCGGAGAAAGCGAAGGGAAGGACGGGAAGGGGATCTTCCCGGCGTCCGCAGGTTACACGACCGACCTGCACTCGCTCGGCCAGTTTGTCCAGGAAGGTCGGCGCAACCTGTTCGAAACGGTCCTCCGCCTGACGGAGCCTCCGTGCGACTTGGCGATACCGTCTGCTCCTCAGATGGACGACGGCTTGGAGTACTTGGCCGGGCGCCCGTTCAACTGGGTCAACGACCAAGCCCGTCTGGCGACGCAGATGGCGCACGCATCGGGCGGCGTGCCCAACCTGCTCGTCGAATTGCCGGATATGTCGGAGCGCAGCCTCGGTCAACTGTTCTACTTCTTTGAGCTCGCCTGCGCGATGAGCGGACAGTTGATGGGGGTCAACGCGTTCGACCAACCCGGTGTCGAGGCGTACAAGACCAACATGTTCGCACTGCTCGGCAAACCGGGGTACGAGTTACAACAGGCGGCGCTGAGGGCGCAGCTGGAATCGGCTGTGACCTGACGCGGATACCTATGGATAGGGGGGAACGGTGACGGAGCGGACGAAGGTGCAAGACCCGAAGCACTTGTTGCGAGACTATATGTGGGCCCACAAGTGGCTCTATGCGTTTGGCTTTCTGTGTATCGTTGTATCGGAATTCGTCTCCGTGCAGTTCCCGAACATCATCGGCCAGTTCACGGACCGACTGCAGGCGCACCAGCTGACGATGGCCGGTGTGCTCCACTACGTCGGGTTGCTGTTTATCGTCGGCGCCGGATACGTGGTGCTGTACGGCTTCGGCCAGATGAGCAACGGACGGCTCGGGCGCATCTTCGAATACCAGCTGCGCAAGCGTCTGTTTGAGCACTGGGAGCTGTTGCCGACCGCGTACTTCCGGAAACGAAGCATCGGGGACCTGTTGAACCACGCGATGACCGACGTGCAAACCGTCCGCGAGGCGCTGTCGCAGGGCCTGAACATCCTCACCAACGCGCTGTTCCTCCTCGCCGCAGCGCTGGTGATGACGTTCCGGACCGTAAGCGTGAAGCTGACCCTGGTCAGCATCATCCCGCTGCTGTTCCTGCCGGTGTTCATCATCTGGTGGGGCCCGAAGATCCGCGACTCGTCTCGCCGAGCGCAGGAAGCGCTGTCGGATATGGCCGAATTGACCGAAGAGAGCCTGACCGCCATCCGACTGATTAAGGCGACGGCGAACGAGGACGTCGAAGCCCTGCGGTTCACCCGCCGGGTGGACGAGATTGTCCGGCGCCAGATGGGTGTATTCCGAAAGACCGCGATGTTTCAATCGGTGATCCCGTTTCTTGGCTCCCTGAGTTTCGCCATTGCGCTGTTGTACGGCGGCTATCTCACCATCACGCGGCAGATTCAATTGGGCGGCTTCGTGGCGTTCACGCTCTACCTCGGCATGATTATGCAGCCGTTGCAGCAGCTCGGGTTTGTGTTCAACAACTTCCAACGCGCCTCCGCTTCCCTGCTGCGCCTGGGGGTCCTGTTCTCGGAGCTGCCGAGCATCACGGACCCGGAGCACCCCATCGAAGTTCAGACCATCGAAGGTGCCATCGAGGTGCGCCTGCCGTCGTTCCAGTATGAAGATGCAGACGTCCCGACGCTGCAGGACGTGGCGTTCTCAGTTCAGCCGGGCCAGACGCTGGGGATTGTCGGGCGCACCGGCGCAGGCAAGACGACCTTGGTGAACCTATTCCCACGAATTTTCGATCCGCCCCCTGGCACGGTCTTCATCGACGGCCACGACGTCCGGGACCTGGCGCTGGTGACGTTGCGAGAAGCGATTGCATACGTGCCGCAGGATGGCTTTTTGTTCTCCACCACCATCCGTGAGAACATCGGATTTTCGAAGGAACACCCGACAGACGAGGAACTCCTCGAAGCAGCGCGCCACGCTTCGTTTCTCGAAGAGATTGAGACGTTTCCGGACGGCCTCGACACGGTGGTGGGCGAGCGCGGCGTGTCGCTCTCCGGCGGCCAGAAGCAGCGGGCGGCGATTGCCCGGGCGTTTCTCAAGAACGCCCCCATCCTCATCCTCGATGACAGCCTGTCCGCCGTCGATATGAACACGGAGAAGCGGATCATCGCGTCCATCGACCGGCTGCGCAAGGGCAAGACGAACATCATCATTGCGCACCGGTTGTCCGCTGTGCGGCATGCCGACCAGATCATCGTGCTGGACGGCGGTCGCGTAGTGGAGCGCGGTACCCACGAGAGCCTGTTGGCGGCTGGCGGCATCTACGCCTCCATGGTTGCACTGCAGGCTGGGGAGGGGGTGACGGCATGAGCGGACCCGCCGATTCTTCCGGGCAGACGCGCCGTGGCGCTGCGCAGCCGGCGAACCCGGCCGACGTGACCGAGCGGTATGCCCAGCGGCCGCAGGGCAGCTTCAAAGCGCTGCTCCGACTGCTCCCGTACGCGAAGCCGTTTCGCATGCAGTTTCTCATCGTCTTTGTCTTGGTTGTGGTGTTCAACCTGTCGAACGTGTACCAGCCGTATCTGGTGAAGGTCGCGATTGATCGCGACCTGAGTAACGGCGCGCACAACTACACTGGACTTCTCCACATCAGCCTGCTGTACGTCGGCCTGGTCCTGGTCGGTGTGCTGGCGAGCTTCGCGCAGATCATGGTCCTGCAGTACAGCGGTCAGAGCATCATCCGGCAGATTCGACTAGATCTGTTTCGCCACATCGAGCGGCAGTCGATGAAGTTCTTCGACGAGACGGCCATCGGCCGATTGGTCACGAACGTGTCCAGCGACACGGAGACGGTTTCTCAGTTCTTTACACAGTTCTTCCTCAGTATGGTGCGTGACGGGTTGAGCGTCCTCATGACCATTGTCGCGATGTTCGAACTCGATTGGCGGATTGCGTCGTACGCGATGGTGCTGATTCCCATCCTGTTTGGCATCTCGATGGCATTTCGCAAGCACCTGCGCCAAGCGTACCAGGTGACCCGCACGCGCCTCTCGAGTATCGTTGCGTTCCTCGCGGAGAACCTGGCGGGCATCAGGATTACGCAGATCTTTCACCAGGAGCGGCGTCAGGCCCGCGCCTTCGAAGTGTTGAACAGCGCCCACCGCCAGGCGAACGTCTGGAACTACCAGGTGTCTGTTCTGTTCAACCGCACCTTCGAGTTGCTCGGGAACTTGGCCGTCGCTGCCGTCGTGTGGGTCGGTGGTTCCGCCGTGTTGCGCCACGCCATCCTGTTTGGCACGCTGTACGCGTTCATCACGTATATCCGGCAGTTCTTCCAGCCCATCAACGCCCTGACGCAGCAGTGGAATACCCTGCAGGCGTCGATGGTGTCGGCGGATCGAATCGGTCGGGTGTTCATGGTCGAGCCCATCGTCGAGGAGCCCATCCAGGCGGACCCGGTTGTGGTCGACGACGTCGCCGGGTTGGTGGAGTTTCGCGACGTGTCGTTCGCGTACCAGACTGGACGTCCTGTTCTGCACCACATCGATTTCCGGGTCGAGCCGGGGCAGTTGGTTGGTGTCGTCGGCGCGACGGGGGCCGGGAAGAGCTCCATCATGAGCCTTCTGACCCGGTTTTACGACCCCACCGAAGGCCAGATCTGCATCGACGGACGGGACATCCGGACGATGGCTCAACGCGACCTGCATCGCGTGGTTGGGTTGGTGCAGCAGGACGTGTACCTCTTCTCGGGTACCATCGCAGACAACATCCGGCTGTTTCGCTCGGACATCTCCGACGAAACGGTCGTGGCCTCCGCCAAGGCGGTCGGCGCGCACGAGATGATCTCGCGGCTCCCGCGCGGTTACGACACGCCGCTGTACGGCAAGGGCGCAAACCTGTCGATGGGGGAGCGGCAGTTGATTGCGTTCGCCCGGGTCGTCGCCTTGAACCCGAAGATCCTCATCCTCGACGAAGCGACGGCGAGCCTCGACAGTCAAACCGAGGAGCTGGTCAACATCGGCCTGCAGGCGGTCTCGCAGAACCGCACCACCCTCGTGATTGCGCATCGCCTGGCGACGATTCGGCACGCGGATGTCATCCTCGTGCTGGAACGCGGGCGCATCGTCGAGCGCGGAACGCACGAAGAACTGTTGGCGCTGGGCGGACTGTACGCGGAACTGCACCGCAAGTCCGGGATTGAAGCCGCACCCGAAGAAAATCGGCCACACCAGGAAACGTATGCCAGCTCCGTATTGGTGCATCCTACGAGAGTGCCCGAGTGACCGACCGTCCGCGCACGAGCGACCATCGCGTGAATGCGCGGCGAAGTTTGAGGCGCGAGATGGTGCGCTCGTGCGCACTATCTTAGAGAACCTCGGGCACTCTCGAACTGTGCCCGAGTGACCGACCGTCCGCGCGCGAGCGACCATCGCGTGAATGCGCGGCGAAGCTTGAGGCGCGAGATGGTGCGCTCGTGCGCACTATCTTCGAGGATCTCGGGCACTCTCGAACTGTGCCCGAGTGACCGACCGTCCGCGCGCGAGCGACCATCGCGTGAGACGCGCGGGCACGAGAAGGAGTGGCAGCTGTGCGGAGGAACCTTGTGGCGGCTTGGGCCGTCGGATGTGTGACGGCGGCGTGGGTGGCCGGCGGGATGAGCGTCCCGCAGGCGCACGCAGCGAGTGTGACGTACCAGATCTTGACCAACGAGTTGAAGGCGAAGCAGGACGGCGCAGAGCACGAGGTGTACCGATTTGATCCCGCCGTGTACGTCGTCAACCAAGGAGACGACGTGACCCTGCAGATTCGCGGCTTCAAAGGTCACGACCACCCGGTCCTTCTGGAGGACTACAACCTGCGGACCGTGGTGCACCGGAACCAGGTGACAACCCTGCACTTCCAGGCGTCACTGCCCGGATTTCACCGCTTGGTGTGCACGGAACACCTGGACGCGCAACACGAAGGGCCGATGGAGGCCTACCTGGTGGTGATTCCGTCGAAATCCTAACTGGGCGGCTCCCTCCCACCCCCTGGTCACTGCCCCTTCCCGCTGCGGCCCTCCGGCCGCGCCACACCAGCCGCAGCCGAATGCCAGGTGCATCCTGTCCAGGTGTGCTATCATTGACCCAGATGACAGACAAGCGGTCACCTTGGCTCGCGTCCGAGGCGGGTGCGTAAGGTACAGCAAGGGGTGGAGAGCTGGATGACGACACCAGCACCGCTGCAGACAGCGGGCAGTGTGTTTCAATCGACGTTGCGCGTCCTGTTGCGGGCGTATCCGAAGTGGCTGTTGGTGACCCTCTGCATCCTCGGCCCGTTTCTGGTCGTGGAGGGTTTGTTCAACGTCGACAACCAAGCGCTGTACACGCAGCTGCTGACATCCGCAACGACGCCTGCAGCGGCCTGGCAGCTCATCTCGCAGCGGATGGGCGACGTCGTCCTGTCGGTGGTGTTCGCCCTCCTCAACGGGCTGGTCATGGGGCCGCTGCTGTACGGCACCACGCTGTCCGCTGTGTTGAACCCTGGGCAGTCGGGGTGGCGTGCGTTTGTTCGGAGCGTGCGCCGGTGGCCAGCGGTCGCCGGAACGGACGTGTTGCGCGGCGTCGTCTACTTTGTGGCCACCGTCATTTCCTTCTGCTTGGTGATCCTCATCGGGTACCTGTTTCAAGCGCTCGGTTTCAATCGGCCATCGGTCACGACCGCACTCGTGATTCTCAGCGTCACCGCGGTGTGCATCCTCGTCTGGCTGGCGATGAAGCTCGCGTTCGTGCCATCCGTGACGTTCGTCGAAGGCGTCGCTTTTCGGGCCGCTCTGCGCCGGTCGGCGGCGTACGCCGAAGGGCGGGTCGGCTTGATGGTGCGTTTCTTTATTTTGATTGAGATCATCGTGTTCGTCGTCAGTATGCTGTTCGGTGCACTGTCCGGTGCGTCCAACGCACCGCTGTGGGTCACGCTGATCACGGATGTCGGCGTGGTCCTGGTGACACCGCTGCAGAATGTGGCGATGGCCGTCCTCTACCGGAATCTCGTTCGTCCAACGCAAACAGGGGAGGATGACACCGTTTGAGCATCTGGAAGCGCTGGGTCAGCGTCCCCTGGCTTTTGTTGGGGGCGTGGACCCTTGGCGTCGCCATGTACTTCATGCACGCGTACAATGACCCGGATACGCCTTGGCACTACGCGACAGGGCTGTACATCCTCGCACACCACCACGTCCCCACGACAGATCCGTTCTCCTGGACCAGCCGCGGGCTGCCGTGGGTGACCCAGGAGTGGCTGTTTGAGGCGGTGTTCGCTTGGCTCGGTACCCACTTTGGGTTTACAGCCACTTGGCTGCTGCAGTGCGGCATCGAGACCGCCACCGTCGCGGCCCTGTACCGACTCGCCAGCCGCTTGTCCAGCGGCAACCGGGTGATGGCTGCCATCCTCGCGTGCAGTGCGGTGTTCGGTGGCATCATCTTTTGGACGATGCGTCCGCAGATGGTCTCGTACATGATGTTCTCGGTGTTCTTGCTGATTCTTCAGCGGGTTCGCGAGGGACGGTTTCGAGCACTGTGGTTCGTCCCCCCGCTCATGTTGATCTGGGCGAACGCCCACGGGTCCTCCATCATTGGCCCCCTGGTGCTCTGCCTTGAGGTGGTCATCAGTTTTCTCCCCCCAGTCGGGCGGTTGACGAAGACGGTTCTACCCCGCGGTGCGCGCTGGCGGTTGCTGGCGGCAGCGGCAATCGGGGGCGTGGTCGGGTTGCTCAATCCGAACCACCTCAAGGCCTACACGTACGCCTTGCTGTCCACGAACTCGACGATGACCGACAACATCATGGAGTGGCACTCGCCGAACTTCCATCTGCAGGAGTTCAAGTACGGTGTGCTGCCGTTTCTCCTCGTGGTGGGGCTGGTGCTGGTGGTCCGGTTCCGCACGGTGCCGATGCGCGATGTGCTGTTCTTCGGCGGCAGCTTTGCGATGTTCTTGGTCAGCCAGCGCTTCCTGCCGTATCTGGCCATCACGGTGGTCCCGCTCCTCGCCGGGTTGACGAGCGACTGGCTGCGCGCCCTCAATCGCCCGTCTGCGCTCATGCGGCTCGTCAACGCGCTGCTGCTCGCGGTCTGGGCCGGGTTTTTCTGTACGCGATTGTCCGAAGTCAGCGGACCCGTGTCAGACCACTGGAGCAGCGGGGCGTATCCTGTCGGGGCCGTGAACTACCTGAAGGCGCACCACCTGACCTCCCGCGTCCTGGACAAGTACTCCTTCGGGGGCTACTTCATCCTGCGCGGCATCCCCACGTTTGTCGATGGGCGGACGGATATCTTCCTCAACAACGGTGTGTTTGAGGACTATCTGGCCTTGCAGAATGTATGGTCGGACGCGCCAAGCCTCATCAACCAGTACCAGTTTCAGGCGGCGGTGTTCTCCAGCGGGGATTCCATCGTGACCTATTTGACGCAGACGGGCTGGCGGGTCGTATACGTGGATTCTGTCGCAGAGGTCCTGGTACCCCCGAATTCAAAGGTCCACTAGACCGGGTCCGGCGACACGGAAAGACAAGCTCCACAGACGTTTGATGCAGCAGGGAGGAGTCTTTGTGCACGTTGGCCGTGGTGTAGAGCCGTCCCATCCAGCACCGTCCCGCCTGCGGCGGGCACTCATCCTCGGCTCTTTGACCGCCTTTGCACCGCTGTCGATTGACATGTACCTGCCGGCGTTGCCGAGGTTATCGGTTAATCTCGGTGCCCCCGCGTCCCTCGCCCAGCTCAGCCTCACGGCGTGCCTGCTCGGCCTCGCCCTGGGACAAGTGTTGGCGGGGCCCATCAGCGACGCCATGGGCCGCCGGCGGCCGCTTCTCATTGGTGTCGCCGTCTACGTCCTGGTGTCGGCGCTCTGCGCCTTGAGCCCCTCCATCTGGCCGCTCGTCGTCCTGCGCTTGATTCAGGGGCTGGCTGGTGCGACGGGAATCGTTGTCGCCCGCGCCGTCGTCCGAGACCTGTACAGCGGCCCGGAACTGACGAAATTCTACGCACTGCTGCAACTGGTGAGCGGTGCTGCCCCGATTGTGGCGCCGGTCCTCGGAGGTCAATTGTTGCGCTTCACGGATTGGCATGGTGTGTTCCTGGTTCTCGCCGGTATCGGCGCGCTCATCTGGTGCGCTGTCGCGATGGGATTGCCAGAGAGCCTCTCGGTGGAACGCCGGTCCGTCGGAGGCGTTCGGGAGACGTTCCGGGCGTTTGGTCAGTTGCTTACCGACCGGCGATTTATGGGTTACGCGCTGTCCGCTGGGCTCGTCTCCGCGGGCATGTTCGCCTACATCTCGGGGTCGCCGTTTGTCCTGCAGAACGTGTTCGGCGTGTCGCCGCAGGTGTTCAGTGCGGTGTTTGCGACCAACGGGATCGGCATCATCCTCTCGTCGCAGTCCGCGGGTCTGTTCGCCTCGCGCGTCGGCGAGCGGAGGTTGCTACACGTCGGCCTGGGCGCGGCGTTCACGGCGAGTCTGGTACTGCTCGGGGTGCTTCTCGGCCACGCCGGTCTCGCTGCGGTCTTGCTGCCGCTGTTCGTCGTCGTGGCGTCGGTCGGGATGGTCGGGACGACGACGTTCGCCCTCGCGATGCAGAGCCAGGGTGAGCGCGCAGGGAAGGCGTCGGCGTTGATGGGACTGCCACAGATGCTGTCCGGCGCGCTGGTGGCGCCGCTTGTCGGGGTGCGGGGCAGTCACGCGGTTGCGCCGATGGGCCTTGTGATTGCCAGTTGCGACGTGGCGGCGGTGGCGTGTTACCTCGCGTTGGTGGTCGCGTCGTCGCGGCGCCGCGTGTTGGAAGAAGGACTGCCCGGGCGGTATTGAGTTAGGCGCCTGTACGGTGCCGTTCGCCTATGCCATCCGTATCATGCCAATGCGATGGGCCCCTGCGACAGCAGGGGCCGAGCATGAGAAGGAGTGGTGAACGCACATGTGGATTCACACCGTGGTGCCGGGCGATACGCTGCGCGGCATTGCGGATGCACACAACACGACGGTCAAGCAACTGTTGCACCTGAATGAACTGTCGGACGAGAATCGGCTGGTGCCAGGCCAACACCTGTTGACGCCGGGCCCACCGACGCTGGCGGAGGTTTACACGTGGCGGGCGGATGACACCGTCCGCCGTGTCGCCGAGCGGATCGGCGTGAGCGAAGCGGCGTTGGCCGCATGGGTCGGCGCGGTTCGGCATCCGGCGGAGGGGCTTGGGTATCCGGCGGCGTCGGAAGGCGCAGCGAGTGTCGGCGGGGAAGCGGGTCTTCACATGCTTCCGGAGCAGGCGCCGCAGGCAAACGGCGACACCGGCCTGGCGACCTCGGCCACGACCGCTGCTGCGCCATTCGGAGCGACCGCTCCCGCGGACAGAGCAGGGTATGCGCTCGCGGGCGCCATCCGGCTGGCGCCGGGCGCCGAGGTTCCGGTGCCACGGCGCATCCGCCAGCGGCGCGCCATCGACGTTCACGCGTATCTGGTGCCAGAAGGCAAGCCCAGCGACGCGAGACGGGTGCGGGAGGTGGCAGATCGGCTGACGCATCTGAGCGTGTTTCATTACAGTGTCAAGCCGGACGGCACACTCACCCCGCAGCCTGATACCGAGGCGGTTCGTGCCGCGCGCCGCGCGAACATTCAGCCGTTGATGACCGTGACCAACTTCGACGGCACGCAGTTTCACACGGAACTCGCGCACACCGTGATGGCGAATCCGAGCCTGCGCCGCAAGGTGGTCCAGAGTGCGCTGTCCACGGCGCGACAACGCGGGTTTGGCGGCATACAGGTTGACTTCGAGCGGATGCGCCCGTCCGACCGCGCGCTGTTCACCGCGTTCGTGGAGGAGTTGGCGGCCGCCTGTCGCAGCCAGGGGCTCTCCATTTCCGTGGCGCTTCCGCCGAAGCAAGGGGACAACCCGAATGACAGCCGGGTGGGTGTGTTCGATGACCGGTCGTTGGGGGCGGCGGTGGATTTCGTGATGCTGATGAGCTACGAGTGGGGGTGGGCCGGCGGACCACCGATGGCCGACATCCGGCACCACGGGCGGCGTCCAGCAAATCGGCGAGGGTGGCTTCAGAAAATCCCAGCCCTGTGGCGCAGGCAGCGGCGGGTGAACCATAGAAGACCCGCGGCGCCAGCGATGAAGCCGAACGGTAAGAGGCAGACGCAGAGAAACAGGTCTGACCACGCCCACACAGCGCGCGCTGGCAGCAGCTCGAGCACGCAGACGAACGGGTGGTACCAGATTTCGAGAAGACCGCTCGCCCACTCGCTGGTTTCACCCCGCAGCGCGAACGCGGCGCTGGCGCACGCGAGGACAAGCCCGGGCAACTGACTCACCGTTGCCGCGGTCAGCACGCCGATGGGTCGACCGTGGCCCGCGCGCCGTGCCACCGCTCGCCCCATCTCCACCGTCCACGCGAGAACGAGCGCGCGCTGGAGCCACGGATGTGCCAGGCTGCTGAGCGACAGAAGGGACAACCACGCGTACCGGCTAGCAAACAACCGAAGCGCACTCCCCACGGCGCAAGCGCTCCTCTCCGGCGGCGTGGTCCGAGTTCCCCGGTCGAGCGCCTACCTCTGCGGACGGGACCTGCCGCGCCACGGTTTGGGCCTTCCAGTCTGCCACTCGGCGCAGCCGCGGGCTTGCCGCCAACTGATCTGGCAACACCCAACCGGCCGCCGGGCAGAGGACCACACCGGCGTCGGCATAGGCCTGCCAAATCAGCTTGCTGCAGTAAACCGAACGATGGTCGAACAGGCTGCCGAGGGGGTCGTACGGCGTGTGGAGCGCGCGTTCCGCCGCACGGGCGGCGTTCTGGCGCATGGCCAGCGGGACCGTCGGGCGAAGCAACAGGACTTCGTCGTACGCCTGGTAGTGCCGGACGGGCTGGCGGATGGTACCCCGGGCGAAGTCGTCGGCGTCTATGACCTCGTCTCGGCTGACGCACAGGACGGCGTGTGTCCAAAACCCGTACGCCCCACCTGGGTTGTGGCAGAGCAGGATGTCGCCGGGCTGGATGAGGGTGATATCGATACGGGCGGGAGGGCCTGTGTGAACCCCCGTCAGGTGCCCCTGTGAGAGCTCACGGAGTACGGACTGTGCGAGCGCCATGGTGGACAGGCGGTCGGGGCCGAGCCCAACCGCCGTCCAAACCGCCATCCCGACGCCAGCAGCGGTGACCAGCACCATTCGGGTGCGCCGTCGTACCTGCATCCTGGGTGTCCTCTCTTCCGCGAAGGTGGCCTTTTTACTTTGGCATACATCGCGGTGATTCATCCTTCAGGATGCGGGTGGAAGTCGGGCAGGGTGGCGGTGCTTCCATCCGGGCGGTTACGGCCACCACTCGACGACCAGCCCGGTGTCCGGCTCGGCTTCGACCGTGCGCGGCGGCTCCGGCACCGGTTGGGCTTTGCGCCCGCAGGGGCACCACATGAAGGCGTAGGGGAGGTCGGAAACCAGCGTCCGGCCGCACGTGCACGCGTACCGGGGCGCGTGCACCACCTCAATCATGGTCCGCGACTCCGGCCAGTAGAGGTGTGTGAGGCGGCCGGGCGACCACGACTTGGGGCGCGCCTTCACCTGGCCGGCGTCCCTGGGAAAGTGTACGGTGACGGTGGTTCCGTCAACGGTTTGGCGCGGAACCGCACCGTGAAAGCGCCGCACCACTTTCCTCCGGGACGTGGCTTCCACCACTTCGATGAACGTCATCGCCACGTCGCGTTCGGCGGTGTCGCGGTACACAAAGCCAGTGGTCGTCCACCAGCGCAGTTGGTCGGTCATGGGCCGTGCCTCCCTCACCCGCACTGGGCGGGTTGCGATTCTACCCACTCAGACGCACGCCGCACCGGAAATGTTACATGAATGTTACAACCAGCACAGGCGACACCTGCCATCCGGCCGCCCCGTAGGTGGGGAGGACAGGATGGCAGGGTGTGCGTACCCACGATGCCGTTGCGGCTCAGCGCGGTTGGAACACGCCGACGAGCGCCGACCAAAGGGCCTCCGTCCCCGCCAACCCGGTGGGGTCCGTACCGACGGTGACTGGGCCGAAGTAGATATGGTCCACCACGCGGATGGGGTCGCCACTGGCGGGGTAGAACGTGGCTGTGATGGTGGTGATACTGCCGGCAGCAATCGCAGGCCCGCCGCTGGAGATACCGGGCGTCTGTACTGGCAGTTGGTTGATCTCCGCCACGACGTGCGAAATCCAAGCGTGATCCGTCACGGTTTGGGTCCTCTGTCCGTCATCCAGGACGACGCGCGTGATGTCGGTGGAGAGGTAGGTGTCCCTGGGCCGTGGCGGCACCACGATGAACGACGCCTTCAGCGAAAACACCGTTTGGCCACCGTGCGGCTGCTCGAGGAACCGCAGTTCGATGTCCGGGAACTGCGTCGGATTGCCCGGTATGCCCCGCTTCGTAAACTCGTACGCCCGCGACGTGACCTGGCCGTACCGGGCCGCTTCCGCCTGGCCGCTCAACGTGTAGCCAATCGTCTGCATTTCCTTTACGTACCACGCCCGGATGCTCGCCTCGGATGCGGGCGATTCGGCATACAGGCTGCCGTCGACCAGGTCCCCGTCAAGAGGGGTGCCCATATCTGCGATTTCCGGAACCGATTGCACGCGCTTGGCCCCGGGGTAGAGGGGCAGGTAGACCGTCACCGCTCGCGACGGCGGTACAACGTCCGGCATCCGCTGCGCCACAAGTGTGTCCGGATGCAAGGCCAGGGGAATGCTCACGGATCTTGGCCAACGCCCATGGAAGAAGGTGTAAGCTGGAGCCGGCGGCGGAGCGGGGATGTCGGGTGCCGTCCGCGTCTGCACCTGTGCCCGGGCGGGCGGCTGCGCGGGGGACGCAGCACCCGCCAGCGGCTGGTTCCCGCCCCAGATAGCCGCCAATCCCGCCATCAGCGCGGGCGCCACCCAAACGAATTTTGCCATCTCGATTCCTCCTTTGCCTCCATAGACGCGCCGCCCCTGCGCGGGGTTGCAGGGGCGGCGGCGGGAGGTGCCTGGGAAACAATGGAGGAGCTATCCTTCACCCCTTCAGGTAGCGGTCAAACCAACCGACGATGGCGCGCAGGCGGTGTATGCGGTGCCACGGTTTGCCGTTTCGGCTCATACCGTGCGACTCGTCCGGGTATAGCAGCATCTCGACGGTTCGGCCGAGGTACTTGAGCGCGCTGTAGAGCTGCTCGCCCTGCTCAATCGGCAGGCGGAAGTCCTTCTCCTGGTGCTCAATCAAGAGCGGTGTGTGGATGTTGGACGCATAGCGCAGCGGCGACTGCTGCCAGTATGGCTCGGGGTCCTCCCACCACGGTCGCGTTCCGTATTGCGGCACCCGCAGCCAGCCCATGTCGCTCGAGCCCATCGCACTGAACCGGTTGACCACCGAACGCATCGTCACGGCTGCTTGGAACCGATCATTGTGCGAGACCATCCAGTTCACCATGAAACCGCCGTAGCTGCCACCAGCGACGCCGAGTCGGTGGCCGTCCAGGTCTGGGAAGGCGGCCAGTGCAGCATCCAGGCCGGCCAACACATCGCGGTAGTCTTTGTCGCCCCACTGCCCAATGATGGCGGAGCAAAAGTCGTGACCGTAGCCCTGCGACCCGCGCGGATTCGTGTAGACGACGGCGTAGCCTGCCGCGACGAGGCATTGGAACTCGTGGAAGTAACGGTACCCGTACATCGCCATGGGCCCGCCGTGAACTTCCAAGATGGTCGGGTGTGGGCCGGGGGTGCGGGGGCGCAGAACCCACGTCTGGACGCGCGTACCATCCGACTCGGTCGCCCACAGCTCGGTGGGTGCGACCGGTCCGTCCTCCGCCGTCCACGGAACCGGCGCGTAGTGGATGTCCACGTCTGCATCGCCGAACCGCGCGATGGCAATCCCGGAGGGGTGGGTCTCGTCCGCGACGGCCAGCGCGACCTGGTCGCCGTGGACGGAGAAATCGTAGACCACCCGTTTGGCATCCCACAGTCGTTCCACTCGTCCCTCGGCGAATGTCGTCAGCGTGACGCGGCCGGCGTCCGAGAGCAGCATCAGGACGCTGTCGCTTCGCCAGGTCGGTTTGGCCGTGGAACTGGCGGGGACATCCGTCGAACTCTCGTCGCCCACACACCGGTCCAGGTGGCTGGACAAGTCGGTGAGCTGATTCGTCGCAAGGTCCAGTCGGTAGAGCGTGGTGAGACCGTAGCCGAGGTCCTTTGGTTGCGTCGCGCAAAACGCGAGGTGCCGCCCGTCTTCCGACAGCCGCAGCCCGCTGATGGTCCAATCCGGCAAGGGCAGTTGGGTCCACGTGCCAGAGGCGAGATGAAACCGCTTGACCCGCACGATGCCAGGGTGCGGGCCCTCGGGGTCATAGGCGCGGTACAAGCAGTACACAAACGCGCCGTCCGGGCTCCACACCGGTTCCGCGTAGTTGTCCTTGCCGTCGGTCCACAGCGTCATTTCGCCGTCGAGGGGGACCCACACCAGCTGGTCGCGGCCCGCGTCGAAGAACCCCTCGCCGTCGAGCTTGTAGTACTGGTGCGTGATGTGGCGGACATCGCGGTTGTAGTACCGGTCGAGTTCGTCCTCGGAAGCATCGGCGCCAGGCTCGGTCGCCGCCTGCTCCCGTTGCAGGGCGCCATCTTCGATGTGGGCTACAACGACCAACCCGTTCCCTTGCGGCGACCAGCGAAAATCCTTCACGCCGCCCTGAATGGCGGTGACCTGCACCGGTTCACCGCCCTGCAGCGGCAGCCGCCACACCTGTGCGCTGCCGGAGCGGCGCGAGAGGAAGGCCAACCACTGGCCGTCCGGCGAGGGGGTTGGGCGCTGGTCGCTGGGGCCGGCCGTCAAGGGAGACGGTGTGCGGTCCGGCCCATCGCTCGGCATCATCATGATGCGGTGGGTCATCCGGTTCTTGCGCTTGTCCGGGCGCGATTCCGTAAAGTAGAGGCGGGGCCGGAGCGGATCAAACACCAGCTGTCCCCAGGTCGCGATGTCCCACAGTCGGTCAATCGCCATCTTCGCATCCTCCTTCCGCCAGGCGGCGGGTGCTATGTACACTCAGAGAATTCGAGCTGCGACCGCCCACCTCCTTCACCGCCGCCGTTCGGTTCTCGCCTTCGCACGCGTTCGCGCCGCGCTTGCGCCCACGCTTCGGTGAATCGGGTGCCGTTGATGTAAGATACCGGTAGGGCGCGCGCGTCCGATACGGTGTCGAGGCAGGGGGAATCAAGGTGGAGTTGACAGGGTTTCACCATCTGACGGCGGTGTCGTCGCAGATTCGCGAGAATTACCGGTTCTACACAGACGTGATGGGGCTGCGCCTCGTCAAGCGCAGCGTCAATCAGGACGACGTGAGCGCATATCACCTCTTCTACAGCGGAGACAGGCGAGGGGCGCCCGGTAACGACCTGACCTTCTTCGATTGGGACCTTCCCGCCGAGCAGCGGGGCACCCACAGCATCGTTCGCACCGGCCTTCGCGTGAGCGGGCAGGCGGCGCTCGCTTGGTGGGCGGACTGGTTGACGACGCACGGCGTTCGGCATAGCGGCGTGACGGAGGTCGACGGGCGGGCCGCCATCTGGCTGGAAGACCCCGAGGGGCAACGACTCGCCTTGGTCGATGACGGCGGCGCCGGCGACCCGCATGTGGCGTGGGAGCGCAGCCCCGTTCCCGCCGCGTATCAGGTCCGGGGTCAAGGGCCCATCTACATCAGTGTCCCCAGCTTGCGCGGAACCGAGGAGGTACTGACGGCCGTGATGAACCTGCGGAAGGTCCGAACCTACGCGCATCCGGAGTCCCCTGGGGACACGGTCCACGTGTTTCAAATGGGCACGACAGGGCCGCAGGCCGAGCTGCACGTGGTTGTCCAACCGGACCTGCCGCCGGCACAATTGGGGGCCGGCGGGGTGCACCACGTGGCGTTTCGGACGCCGACGTACGAAGAATACGAGGCGTGGATTCAGCGGGTTCGCTCGTTCCGGCTGCCGAACAGCGGTCCGGTCGACCGTTACTGGTTCCGCAGCCTGTATTTCCGCGAGCCAAACGGTATCCTGTTCGAGATTGCGACCGACGAACCGGGCTTCGCGGTCGACGAGGACCCGGATGCGCTCGGCGAGCGGGTCGTATTGCCGCCGTTTCTGGAACCGCGCCGCGAGGAGATTGTCTCTCGACTGAAGCCGCTCGACTGAGATTCGCCGCGCGGGTGGGCCCATCTGCGCGCAACGGACGTGCGATGTAGGCCGGTGCCGCGGCTCCTTGCCGGTGCATCGCTATACTGAGAGCAGACGCCTGCGTCCGTCGTCCTGTCACCGCGGGTGTCCGCCACAACCGAGCAAACGGTGATGGAGCTCACCGCAAACGCCGCTTTGGGATAATGGCTCCTACAGATCCGCTGGATTTGTAGGAGCTTGTTGTTGTACGGGGGCTGTCGCGGAAGGTCCCGGCCACCTGGCCCTGGCCATCTGTCCGGTGGGACATCGGTGGAACTTTGCGCCCGTCTGCCATGGACGCTTGTCCAGGGTAGGTGATTGTCATGGACACCCTTCCCCCTGTCCCTCATACGGTATGTCACCTTGCCCCACAGCTTGGGCAACCGTACCGAATGAGGAGGTAGAGGAGATGTTCAGTTTAGGCGCAGCGGATTTGGCGCGGTTTCTGTTCGCGATGGTCATCCTGCTCGCCGCGGCGAATCTGCTCGGCTACGTGGCGGAGCGCCTGGCCATCCCGCGGGTGATTGGGGAGGTGGCAGGCGGCCTCTTGCTCGGGCCGACCTGCATGGGGACCTTGCTCCCCGGAGCCTTCGCGTGGCTGTATCAGGGGTTTCCCACGGAAGGGAATTTGTTCGGGCTGATTTACCAGCTCGGAATCATCTTCCTGCTCTACTCCGCGGGGCTCAAATTCCAGTCGCGGTTTGCGAAGGCAGACGTGAAGACGGGGATTGCCATCATCGTCGGATCGACCGTCATCCCGTTCATCGTCGGTTGGCTGTCGACGTACGTGTTTGACCCGCACCAGTTCCTCGGACCCGACCAGAACGTCCTGGCGCTCAAGATTGTCGTCGCGATCTCGATTGCGGTCACGTCCATCCCGGTCATCGCGAAGATCTTCGCAGACCTCGGCATTTTGCACTCGCGGTTCGCGAAGATTGTGATTGCCATCGCGGGGATTCACGACCTGATTCTGTGGGTGGCACTCGCCATCGCGTCCGGCATCGTGTCGGGCGGTGGGCACCACGGCATTGACGCCTGGGCGGTGTCGAAGAGCTTGGTCATCACCTTCGGGTTCCTCGTTGTCTGCATCGCCGTCGTGCCGTGGGTCTTGCGGCGCATCACGTCGAAAAAAGCCAACTTCCTGTTCCGGGCGTCGTTCCTCGGGTACTTCCTCGTCATCCTGTTCGCGCTCTCCGACATCGCTGGGTACCTCCAGGTTGACGTCATGTACGGTGCGTTGCTTGCTGGCGTGGCGACCAAATTCAGCCTGCCGCCGGCCCTGTTTCAAAAGTTGGAGAGTGGAATCCAGGGCATCTCGTACGCGTTCTTCATCCCGCTGTACTTTGCCCTCGTCGGGATGAACCTGAACCTGGCGAAGGACTTCAACGTCGGGTTCTTCCTGTTGTACCTGTTGTTCGCGACCGTCGTGCAGTCACTGGTCGTGTACTTCACCTGCCGCGTCATCCGGACGGACCACTTGACGAGCGTCAACTTCGCGGCCGCGATGAACGCGCGCGGGGGGCCGGGTATCGTGCTCTCCTCGACGGCGTACGCGCTCGGCATCATCAACCAGAACTTCTTTGCCATCCTCGTGATGCTGGCGCTGGTCACGTCGTGGATGGCGGGCTGGTGGCTTCGGTACATTCTGAAATCCGGCAAGCGCCTCATGCCAGGGGACGAGGACTTGGTGATCCAAAAAGTCCAGCCGGAAGTCTCCTTCGAACTTCACCCGGAAGCAGAGTAGGTCGCTGTAGCGGGACGGCGTCTCGGTACAATCTGTCGGCTCATATCCATCTGGCGGGGGGATGCAGATGCGAGGGGAACCGATTCGGATTGTCCACACGTCGTACGGCACCGAGCCGCTTCCAGAGTCACTGCAGCGGGCGCTCGATGTGCTGACGCCTTCGGTCGCCCGGGCCATGAGCCGTGGACCGGCGGCGGCGGCAGAACGGCTCCGCCCACCGCACAGCGACCCGGCGGACGGCGCGACCACTTCAACCCGCGGGGAGGGCTGAACGATGCTCATCTGCGCCGTCTACGCCCGGGTGTCGGATGCGTCGCAGGTGCGGGGGGAATCGATTGACCATCAGATCCGCTTTTGCCGGGAGATTGCGCGGCTGCGTAGCGCGGAGTCGGGGGAGGCGTGGCATATCCCGGAGGACCTGGTCTACGTCGACGCGGGCGTGAGCGGCACCAGCTTGGTCAAGCGCACCGAGGCGCAGCGCCTCATCCAAGATGCGCGCGAGGGCCGTTTCCAGGTGGTGCTTTTCAAAGGCATCTCGCGGTTCGCCCGCGACACGGTGGACGCGCTGGTCATGTTGCGAACGCTGCTCGCTTGCGGGGTTCGCGTGCTGTCGATGGAAGAGAACTACGACAGTCAGCGCGACGGGGCGGAGTTTCTGTTTACCATCCACAGTGCGCTGGCCCAGGCGGAGTCGGAGAAGACCGCCGTGCGGGTGCGGATGGGTGCGCGGCAGAAGGCGCGGCAAGGGAAGTGGAACGGGCGGCCGCCGGATGGGTACGTGCTCCATCCGGACACGCAGCACCTGCAGCCGGATGAGGCCTTTGCGCCCGTCATTCAGGAGATCTTCGACCTCTATCTGCGCGGCCTCGGCGCGCGGCGGATTGCCGAGTGGCTGAACAGCCGCGGCCAGTACACCGCCTCGGGAAGCCGCTGGACGCAGCGCACGGTGCTGCGCGTGCTCGGCAACCCGGCCTACGCGGGGGACGTGGTCTACGGCCGACGGGTACGGGTCCTGGCCGCGCCGGCGAAGGGGGACCCGCTGACGCGTCGCCGCCGAACCATCCCTGTGGCGGATCCCCAGCACCTGGCGATTTGCCGTGACGCCCATCCCGCCTTGGTGGACCGGGCCACCTTCGAACGAGCGGCCGCCATTCGCGCAAGCCGGCGGCAGCAGCCTGGGCGCAGCGGGGCCCTGCACCTGCTCAGCCGCGGGCTGCTGCGCTGTCGCTGTGGCAGCGCGATGACGGTTCACGCCAACGCCCGCGGTGTGCGCTACTACCGCTGCGTTGCACAGGCGGACCGGGGCAGATCGGTCTGCCATCAGCCTTTCCTGCCGGCAGACGGCGTGGAGGCGGCGGTGCTGGAGCGTGTTCGGGCGGACGTCCTGGCGGCGGGGGATGCCCTCGGCTGGGCCGTCCGGTTTGATCCGCTGGAGCCTCTGCAGGCCGCCCGACGCCGCCTCGGCGAGCAGTTGACGCGGGTCGACCAAACGTACCGCACCCTGGTGGAGCAATTCGCCGCGAATCGGCTCTCGGAGGCATCGTTTCGCGCGGCCGCCGACGGGCTGCACCGGCGAGCGGGGGAACTGCAAGATCGCCTGGCGGGGCTCGACGCGGAGCTGGCACGCTGGCCGGAGGCCGACCCACCGTGGTTGCTGCGCCGTGTGGTGGCAGACGCACTCGCCTACCCCGTGACAGACGTCGCCGTGACGCGCACGCTCCTCGTCGCGCTCACGGAAGGCATCCAAGCGGATGGCCGGGCACTCCGCGTCGCCTATCGGTTTGCCTGTCCGACCGCGTGAGGATGGATGAGGTGACGGAGGTGGCTACACAGGCACGGGTTGTGGGATGTCGGCCGTCGGACCTCCGACGGCTGTCGCACCGTATCCAGAGGTTCGCAACGCCGTGCGCTACGCCGTGTCGGAGATTCCAGCAGCCAAAGTCCTGATGGGTATGACCCTGTACGGGTACGACTGGCTGATTCCGTGGCAAAAGGGCCGCCTGGCTGCGGGAATGGCCAACAACAGCGCAGAGGGCTTGGCGGACCAAGAGCAGGTGCCCATCACGTGGGACGCTGCGTCCTCGACGCCGATGTTCCGCTATCGAAGTGCGGATGGAACCGACCACGAGGTGTGGTTTGACGACGCCATGAGTGCGGCGTTGAAGATGAACCTCGTCTATGAATTCGGTTTGCGCGGGCTCTCGTTCTGGCTGCTCGGTTACAGCTTTCCGCAGAATTGGCACCTGGTGCGCGAGTCGTTTCAGTCGAAGCAGCGGTAGTCGAAGGGAATCGACGGAGGGTGTGCGGGCTGCCTCATGGGAGGCGGCCTGCCACCGCGCAAGCTGGCAGTGCAAAACTGGACAAGCAGACAGCTGGAGAAGGCGGTGCATGGAGCCAACGGGATCGGTAAACGCTGTCAGGGGGTGGTGGCTGAGGACATTTTTGTGACAGTTGGTGGCGGCGCATGACGTCGTCCGCGAATTCCGCTACACTGTATCCAAGGAGCTCTGTCGTGCCAATGCCGGGGCGGCTGCGAAGGACGTCGTCCGCGGTTTGCGACAGGGGAGAAGGAGGGAGCCACCATGACGGTGACTCATAGCGGTTCTGGCGACCGCCAGTGGCCGGGTACGGGTACCCTGCGCCCAGCGGACTTTCGCTCGACCGTTCGCAGCTTCGTTGTCTTGACGAAGCCGAAGATACAGGGATTGTTGCTGTTCACGGCGTTCTGCGCGATGTTGCTCGCGGACCGCGGCCTGCCGAATGTTCGGGTGCTGGTCTGCACGCTCGTCGGGCTGGGACTGTCCGGAGCGGGATCGGCCGCCATCAACATGTGGTACGACCGCGACATCGACAGCGTGATGTCGCGCACCGCGGACAGACCCATTCCGAATGGAGAGGTCGCGCCGATGGCGGCGCTGGTCTACGGGATGGGTCTCGTGGTGGTGTCGTTCGCGTGGCTGTTGGTTACGGTGAACTGGCTGGCGGCGGTGACCACGCTCGCCGGCGCGTTCTACTACGCCGTCATCTACACCATGTGGTTGAAACGGCGGACACCGCAGAACATCGTGATTGGCGGCGGCGCTGGAGCGTTTCCCCCGTTGGTTGGGTGGGCTGGGGCGACCGGGCACCTGAGCTTGGCGGCGTGGCTGATGTTCGCCATCATCTTTCTCTGGACGCCGCCTCACTTCTGGGCGCTGGCGCTGTACAAGAACGAGGACTACACGCGCGCGGGCATCCCGATGATGCCAGTGGTGCGCGGCGAGCGGTCGACCAAAATCCAGAGCCTGCTCTATGCGGTGGCACTTGCACTGGTTGCCGTGGGCTTCGCGCGCGTCAGCCACTTGGGATGGAAATACACGCTCGTCGCCGTCGTCGCGAACCTCGTGTTCCTCGCATTCAACGTTCGGCTGTGCTTTGAGCGCGACGGACAGTTGCGCTGGGCGAAGCGAACGTTCCTGGCGTCGGTCATCTACCTGCCCATCTTGTTCGTCGCCATGGTGTTTTAACACTGCGCTGTACGGCGTGGACCGGAGGCTTGGAACCATCAGAGCGCGAATGTGCAGTTTCATTCGCGCTCTGATTTTTTTGGGGCGAGGGGCGGAGCAGAAGATGACGAAATCGGTGTTCGGAACGAGCGCGGCTTCGGCCGCGCGGCATGGAGCCGCGCGGACCGCGCCTATAGGGTTACTCCACCTTCAGCAGGAAGTACCGTTTCTTGCCGCGGCGGATGACGAGGAAAGCGTCCGCCAGAAGGTCGTGCGCTCCGAATACCCGCTCCACGTCGGTGACCCGGACGCCGTTCACGGAGATGGCCCCGCTCGCGATGTCTTCCCGCGCTTGTCGCTTCGATGGGCATGCGCCGCTCGCGAGCAGCAGCGTCACGATATCGAGCCCCTCGCTCGCGGAGATCGTGGCCGACGGGACATCCGCGAACACCTCGGACAACTCGGCCGCGGTGAGGTCCTGAACCTCGCCGCTGAACAGCACCTGTGACAGGTGGACGGCGCGGGCTGTCGCCGCAGCGCCGTGGACGAGCGTGGTGACCTGCTCCGCGAGTGTGCGCTGGGCGCGTCGCGAACCGGGATCTGTCTCGACGGATTGTTCGAGGTCCGCAATCTCCTCCGGCGTGAGGAAGGTGAAGTACTTGAGGAACTTCACCACGTCGGCGTCCGGTGTGTTCAGCCAGAACTGGTAAAACTGGTACACGGACGTCTTCTCCGCGTCGAGCCACACAGCCCCGGACTCCGTCTTGCCGAACTTTGTCCCGTCCGCCTTTGTGACGAGCGGGACCGTGAGCCCATATACCTGTTCGCCGGCGACGCGGCGAATGAGGTCAATGCCCCCGACGATATTGCCCCATTGGTCCGAACCGCCCACTTGCAGGGTGCATCCATGCCGTCGGTAGAGCTCCAGGAAGTCGTGGGCCTGCAGCAGCATATAGCTGAACTCGGTGAACGAGATTCCGCCTTCCAGCCGCGTTGCGACCGATTCCCGCGCCAACATGGTATTGACGCTGAAGTGCTTGCCCACGTCGCGCAGAAACGTGATGACGTCGAGATCTGCGGTCCAATCCAGGTTGTTCACCGCGATAGCGCCCGTG
This sequence comes from Alicyclobacillus sp., assembly GCA_023511295.1. Taxonomy (GTDB): domain Bacteria; phylum Bacillota; class Bacilli; order Alicyclobacillales; family Alicyclobacillaceae; genus JAIMBT01. The sequence goes on along the minus strand of JAIMBT010000029.1, from coordinate 7,658 downwards.
TCCGGGTGGTCGAAGTCCAGGAACCGGGACAATTGGCCTTGAATCTTGCGCGTCCAGCCTGCGACCGTCTCGAGATCGTTCAATTGGCGCTCTTGTTTGCGCCCGCTCGGGTCGCCAATCAGCCCTGTGGCGCCGCCGACGAGGGCAATCGGCCGATGTCCGGCCAGCTGAAACCGGCGGAGGGTGAGAATCGGCAAGAGGCTGCCGATGTGCAGGCTGTCTGCGGTCGGGTCAAATCCGATGTACAAGCGCACCGGCCCCTCCGCCAACTTTCGCTCCAATTCCTCGCGGGCACTGCACTGAAATAATAACCCGCGAAACTCCAGGTCTTCGAGAATGTTCATCGACGGTCTCCTCTCGCGTCTGCGCTCCGCCTTCGCAAAGCGCACAGGTGTATCCGTAGGGCCATTATCGCACAGACGGGTGCCGAGCGTGGACCTGTCCGATTTTTTGATCCCGCCCCGCCCCGAGTCCGGCCATCAGCAACACCGCGTCCACGGCGATGAGAAACCAAAGCGGCACGCTCCAGCCTCGGCTCGCGTCGTTCAGGAGACCGACCAAGAGGGGGCCGGAGGCGGCGAGCAGGTAACCCACGGACTGAGCCATCCCCGACAGTTCCGCAGCCTGTACGGCGTTCGACGAGCGCAGGCCGAGCAGGGTCAGCGACAGGCTGATGGACGCCCCTTGTGCCAGGCCGACGAGGATGCAGGCCAACACCAGCGGCGCGAGGGCCTCGGCCCATTGCAGGAGCGCCAGCCCGGCGCCGTACAGACCTGCAATCGCCGCGACCAGGCTGCGCTGTGTGCGCATGCGGTCCGCCAGGATGGGTGCCACAAAAGTGGCGGGGAGTCCCACCAACTGCACACCGAACAGCAGCCAGCCGGCGAGGCCGGGAGCGACCCCCTTGGTCCGCAAGAGTGTCGGCAACCAGGTGACCAGGCTGAAGAAGAGCAACGACTGGAGGCCCATGAACAGCGTGACCTGCCACGCTAATGCAGCCGTCCAGACATCGCGCGACGGCTTCGTTTCCGTCGACGCCAATACCCAGACGTCCCCTGGTGTGGCGTTGGCCCGCTCGCCCGCGGCTTTTGAGCTTCGCACCTGCGGCAGCCAAGCGCCGATGGCGACGAGCGCAAGGCCTCCCCAGACGGAAAGGGCCCCCCGCCAACCCAGGCCGAGACCGTCTGCCAAGGGGACGCTCACGCCGGATGCGATGGCGGCGAACAGGCCCATGGCCGTCGAATAGGTGCTCGTCATCAGGCCGACCTGCGCCGGAAACCGCTCCTTGACGAGTGCCGGCAGGAGCACGTTGCACAGGGCGACGCCGAGCCCTAAGACGACGGTCCCGACGAGGAGTGCTGCGGTCCCGCCGAGAACGCGGATGAGGGCGCCGAGGCCAATCGCCAGGAGTCCCACGGCGACGGCGCGCGTTCGTCCGAACCGTTCGCCCATGCGAGGGGCGAGCGGCGAGAGCGCGCCGAAGGCAAGGAGCGGCACGGTCGTGAGCATCCCGGCCACTCCGTTCGACAATTGCAGTCCGGACTGAATCGAACCGAGCACAGGCCCGACACAGGTGATGCCCGCTCGCATGTTGAAGGCGACCAAAACGATGCCGACTGCGAGCCAGACGGTGCCGCGCCGCTGCTTCGCCGGAACGGTCACGGCAGATGGTAGGTCCGGGGCGCTGGGTGGGGTGTTCGCGGTCACGGCCTTACACCGCCTTCCGACCCCGGCAGCACCTGTGCGACAACCAGGCCGTCGCCGAGCGGGAGCAACATCGCGTCGAGGCGGGGGTGGGAGGCAGCGAGATGGTTGAACGCCCGCAGCGCCACCGTCGAAGGTGCGGTATCGGTCTCGCGCAACACTCTGCCCCCGCGCAGGGCGTTGTCCGCCACAATGACCGCGCCGGGGTTCGCCAACTGGACGGCGTATTCCAGGTAGCGGATGTAGTTGCCTTTGTCCGCATCAATCAGAAAGAAGTCGAAACGGGCACCTTCCTCGACCAGGGCTTGTAAGCTGTCCAGCGCCGGTCCCACGCGAATGGTGACCCGGTCCCCATACCCCGCGGCTGCCAGGTTGGCCTTCGCAACCGATGCAAACTCGGGTTTCAGTTCGAGCGACGTGAGGTGAGCGGATGGACGGCTGTGACGGGTTCCTCGCAGCAGGCAAATCGCACTGTAGCCGCCCAGTGTGCCCACTTCGAGCAACTGCTCCGCGCCCGACACGCGGACGAGCAGGGTGAGGAACTGTCCCACCTCCGGCGGAACGGAGATCTCCGGCATCCCCTGTTCGCGGATCTGCGCCATCACGTCATCCCGAACGGAATCGGGCCGCACGAACTGCGACGAAATGTAATCCTGAAGTTCCACGGCACAGCCTCCTTCCCGGCGTGGATGGTCGACGTCTGCGGTTGGACACCGGTCCCGGCGGCTGCAACGGCCGCGGCCCACCTCTCGATGGTACACTGAACGGAGTGGCGTCGGCCACCGGCGGTTCCTCGGCCGCGCTGGGGCCCATCGGGGCGGCTTGGGTGACTTGTCGACGGGCCCTCCGGCAAGTACACTCAGGTTGTTCCACCCACGACAGGCAGACATCCGTCGGACGAGGAGGGGTTCGCGGTGATCAAGACCTATTACTACGATGCGCGAGAGAACCGCATGGTGCATGACGTGGACCTCAACCGGGTCAGCGAGATGATACAACACGAGGACAGTCTGCTGTGGATTGACATTTACAACTGGAGCCCCTACGAGATAAAGGCGGTCGCCGACGTCTTTGGGTTTCACCCGTTGGCGGTTGAGGACTGTATCCACGAGTCACAGCGCTCCAAGGTGGACCGCTACGACGGATACTATTTTTTCGAGTTTCACGCGCTGAAGTACGATGAGGAGAGCGACAACGAGATCACCAGCGAGCAGCTGAACGTGTTCCTCAGCCGGAACTTCATCGTAACGGTCCACAAGAACCCCATTCCGTCCGTCGGGCGCATCGCGGCCCGGTCCTTGCATGACCCGTACTACATGACGCGTGGCGGCGATTACCTGCTGTACGCCATCGTCGACGGTATCACGGATACGTATTTCCCGATTATGGACCGGATTGCGGTTCGGATTGACGAACTCGAGGATGAGATGTACGAGCACCCAGCGCTGGCCATCACCGAGGAGTTCCTCGCCTTGCGCAAGACGATTGTCCTGTTGCGTCGAGTCGTGCAGCCGCAACGGCGTATTTTCGCGCGCGTCGGCACCATTCACTCGTTTGAGGTGCGACACGAGAACCAGCCGTACTACATGGATTTGACAGACCACCTGGAGCGAATTTCCGACTCCATCGAGGTGTTCGACGACTTGACATCCGGCGCCTTGGCGACGTACTCATCGCTCGGAACCGCGAAGACCAATGAGACGATGCGGGTGTTGACGGTCATCACGACGCTCACGGCATCGCTCACGTTCATCACCGGCATTTTTGGCATGAACGTGCCCCTGCCGATGCAGAAATCGTGGTGGGGTACCGGCATGGTCGCCCTTGTGATGGTGTTGTTGACAGTGGTCATGCTGTATGTGTTTCGACGGCGCAAGTGGCTGTGAACGGTGTCGCGCGGCGCCCGCGGGTCTCGGGCGTCCTCCTTCCGTCCGGTTGGGTTACGCGGAGGTCGAGGTCGCGAGCCGCCGCCCGCCGGTGTGTCGTCGCTGTGAACTGTAGAACCACACGGCGTTCAGCAACAGCAGGAAGGCGGTAGAGAAGAACACCGACTGGATGCCGAGCGCAGCCGCCATCTGACCGCCGAGGATGGAGCCGCCTAAGTTTCCAAGGTACTGAAACGACTGGTTGTATCCGAACACGCGGCCGGCAATCTCGTTTGGCGCGCTGCGTTTCACCAAGGTGTTGACCGACGGCAACAGTCCCGCCATCGCAATCCCCAACAGGAAACGCAACCCCATCAACTGCCACGGCGTGTGCACGAACGCCTGCGGGATGAACAACAGGCCGGCGACCACGAGAGCCACCAACAACACCTTCTGGGCCCCAATCTTGTCAGAGAGCTTGCCCAGCCGAGGGGCGGCCAGTACGTTCGCGAGCCCCCCGGCCGCGACGACGACGCCGGCGATGAGGGCGACGTGCTGGCTGTTGCCAGAGAGTTGCTGCACGTACACTGTGACAATCGGCTGAATCGACATGTTCGCCAGTTGCAAGACGAACGTCGTGACGAACATCGAGATGACCATGCCCGGGTTCGGAACCAGCTTCCACACCTCGCGAAACGACGAACTCGCTTGCTGGGTGGGTTGGAACCGCTCCTTCACGTAGAGGAGCGACGCGAGAAAGGCGGCCAACATCAGCGCACCCGTGACGAAGAACACGTTGCGGATACCGACGGCCTCGGCCAGCCAGCCGCCGATGAGCGGCCCCAACAGGGTCCCCCCGACAGATCCGGTCGACAGCGTTCCGAGTGCCCAGCCCGCATGCTCTTTGGGCGTCTGTGTCGCGACCATGGTGATGGCCGCGGAGATGTACCCCGACACGGCCCCCATCAACAGCCGCAGCCCGACCAGTTCATACACGTTCTGCACGAATCCCATCGCGGTGATGATCACCGCCATCCCGAGGCTCGCCCGCAACAGCATCAGCTTTCGGCCCTTCTTATCCGCCAATCGACCCCATACGGGAGAGACGATGGCGGACAACAAAAAGGTCGCCCCGAAGGCGATCCCGGACCAGCTTTCGACGGCAGCCGTCTGGTGGATGCCGAGTTGCTGAATGTACAGTGGCAGGAACGGGGTGATGAGGCTCATGCCGGCAGTGGTCGCAAACGACCCGAACCAACAGACAAACAGGTTGCGTTTCCAGAGTGGCACGGTATCACCTTCGGCTTGTGAAAATTCCTGTACTCGAATCATTTTACCTCCGGGGACGCTCGTCTGTATAGAGGTTGTTTGCCGATGGGAGTCGGTTGCAACCAGGCTTAGCCGTACGCCACAATAAGGGGACAGACCAACACGTTCGCGGAGGGACGCGCTTGATTGCCTTCGGATTCGGACCACCGTGGGTCAGCCTGCTCATGCTCGTCGCGACTGGCCTCATCAGCTTTCTTCTGTTTCGCGTCACGTCCCGTGCCGGTGCGAGAAACCCGGCCAGCCGCCGGCGAACGCGGGCGCAACTGCGCGCCTACTACTATGAACAGCGCCGCCGCGCACGAGAATTCGCGCGGGAGTTTGACCTCTCCGACGAAGAGATTGAACGCAGGATTGACGCGGAGTTGGGACCCGAGGACCGAGACGAATAGGGAAGACGGACGGTGCTGCTGCGCGACTCACCGTTCCTTGACTGGCGCACGGCGCGGTCGATGCGATGAGGCCGGCTCTGCGGGATGGGAACGGGCGAGCCCGAGGGGGCCCGCCCGCGATGCCTCTGTCACGGTTCGTCGACGTCGACGACCGTGGTTTCAGTGCGGCTGCGTCGCTTGGCAATCTGCATCGCTTCAACCAGCGTGTCGAGGTCTCGCTTCATCTCTTCGCACTGCCGCTCGAGGAATGCCTTTTCCCGTTCGAGCCGCAACAGGTCGCGTTCCCGCTCAGCTATCTTCTGCGACAGTGCGGTGCGTTCGCGCCGCAACGCCGAGATCTCGCCGCTCTCGTCGATAATCTCTATCTCCGCCAGGTACGAGATCAACTGCTCCTTCGTGACTCGTTGCCGACCGGTGGTCCAGTCGGCACGGTTCGGCGTACCGGAATCTGACGCGCCCGCCCCATTCCCGGCGGCTGCCACGTCCTCCGGGTACCAGGTACCCGTCTCTGCGGTGGCCGGCCGAGGCCGTTCGGCGCTGCGGCCCAGCGCACCGCCGGGCGACGCATCCGGGGCGGTGTGCGGCGAGGCGTCCTCCCGCCAACGGGTTGTCGAGGCTTCTGCGCCACGGGACTGTGCGTCGCGCGTCCGCTGCAGCATCGGCTTCACCACGGATTGCCACCGCGACTTCGCCTCCGTCACCGTCTTCGCCAACAGCTGTCCTGGCACCCGGCGCGAACCGCCGAGTTGGAACCGGGACGCACCGTCGTCCGCCCGCACTTCCGTCACGTCGCGCAGCCGGAAGTTGCCGTCTTGGAGAAACTGTATCAGCGAAGCGAGACAGGACTTGTGGAAGGGGCCCGCCAGATCTAGGTCCGCACAGTCCTCGCAGACCACACTGCGCAGTTGGTCCAAGAACGCGTCCGTCAGATACACCGTCGCGGGAAGGCGGTACACCGGGTCTTCCCGGCGCCCGGACACGACCTCCAGCGCGCCTCTGTCTGCCAGTCGCTCTGCGGCAGACACGGCGGCCTGCAGGTGGAGAGGGTTGTCCGCTGTCAGTTCCGAAGCCAGGTCTTCCACGCGCGCGTCCAACAATTGGCGCTCCGCGAGGGCCAGTTCGAACAGTTGCAGGACGACCTCTTCTGCCTCGCGGTCCGAGTCGGGCCAGTTGCGGAGTACGAACCGGTCCGGATCTACCCGCTGACTGATTTTCGCGCGTGCCTCCTCGAGGGTGACGTGCCGGCCTTCGGATTGGTCGTATAGGTCTAGCTGGTATTCGGCTGCAACGTCCAGCGCCTGGTACCCTTTCAGTGTTCGCATTACCGGACCTCCTCGCGCGTGCGTGCCCTGGGCGGCGTCGCGTGCTTGTGCTTCGCTCACCGATGCACGGCCGATTCAAGTATACAAAATCGGAGATGGGTCGGATAGATTTGTGTCGAACGGAACTCGACACAGTATACTGACGGCATGGGCGATTTCTGTCCCGAGTGAGCCAACCCGTTGGCGAACCGGATGCGGCCTACCGGGGTCTGTCGGAAACCATCTGTGCCTGTCACGAATCGACGAATGATTCCGTCTATGAAACGGAGTCGGCGCAGGCTCGACAAGCGAATCTTTTCGAGCTCGTCAAGATATTTGAAGGCGGGGTTGGGAGATGTCGGAACGACAGAAGTGGTCGATGATTAAGTGGTTTGGCGGTTGGGTGGCGACGATTGGCTGCGGTGCGGGGTTGGTCTTACCTAGCGAGGTCGGTCATGCCGCTACCCAGTCCATGCGTCGGACGGTGATTGAGGAAAACGGCCAACCATTGTCCGCACCCGCGGCGTTCACGTATCAGAAAACAACCTACATGCCGCTTTTCTACGTCGAGCAGTTGCTGAAAGCGATGCACATCCAGAACACATGGACCGGGTCTTCCTGGCAGATTCAAGCACCGTTCACCGTTCAACCGCTGCCGACGTTGAACCAAAAAACGGGGCCTTTACGGATTGAGATCAACGGACGGACGCTGGTCGGGGACGTGCCGAAGCAGGTCGCGGTAGATCCCTCGTCTGGCAAACCCACGACCTTTATCCCCATCTGGTACATCCAGCAGGTGCTGTTAGCGCTCGAGTTGCACAGCGAGTGGGACGGCACCGTGTGGAACGCAGAGGCCAACTATACGGTCTATACGAAAACTGGCGACCGCGTGGCTCAGTTTTACACCCTCGCTCAGGCGCAGGCGGCCGTCGCCGAATATCCCGGCGGCACCATCCAAAATCGAGCGGGACAGACCGTCTACACGGAATCCTCCTCGTATCATAGTTGTAGAAGTTCTTTTTCGTTGAATTTCCAGTTGGCCCGGGCCAACTGGAACAGCGTTGAAGAAT
>JAIMBT010000041.1 GCA_023511295.1 Alicyclobacillus sp. | reverse complement strand
CTTGCAAGGCAGGTGCTCTCCCAACTGAGCTATACCCCCATGCAGTGGGCGGAAACGTATGTTAATTTACCACGGGGAGCCCGTTCGTTGCAAGGGCTTTTCGCTGTGAAAATTTTGGAACAGGGGGTTTGCCCGCGTCCCGCCTGTCGCCAGGCACCCCCTGTGGAGGGGCGTGCAACGGTCGGTGTCGGTGGCGCCAGCCGGTGTACCAAGTCGTGCATTCCCTGAGAATCCATGCTATCGTAATCGTGACAGGCTCTCCATATCCTAAACCAGAGGCTCGCCTCCCCTGCGCCAGGCGAGTCGCGGTCTCATATGGGATGGACGGGAGGCGAGGAGCGTTGCCAAGGGTCCTGGTACTGACCGCTTCATTCGGAGAAGGACACAACCAGGCTGGGACCGCCGTGAGCGAGGCACTCCGCCGCGACGGTGCAGAAGTGAAGATGATTGATTACGTGGACTGGTTGAACCCGACGTTTCGGTCGGTCGCCACGTTCACGTTGCTGCAGGGCGTGCAGAAGATGCCGTCGCTGTACGGCCTGTTTTACAAGTCGATGTCGCGCATGAACCCGGAGTCTTCTCTGCAGAAGCGGCTGAATCAGTTGGGGCTGACGCGGATGAAACAACAAATCCGCTCCTTTGCCCCAGACGCCGTGGTGAGCACCTTCCCCGTGCCGACTGGGATTGTCTCGGAGCTGCGCGAGATGGGTTGGACGTCGATACCGAACATCGGCATCCTGACCGATTACACGACCAACGGCCAGTGGGTGAAGAAACATATCGACATGTACTTCGTCGCGACGGAGGACATCAAGCGTGAACTCATGGGGAGAGGCGTACCTGGCGAGAAGATCTCGGCTCCGGGGATGCCCGTCCGCTCGAAGTTCGTCGAGCGGTCCCTATCGGACCTGGCAGGGATGCGGGCCGAGCTGCGGGTGCAACGCGGACTGCGCACGGACGTCCCGCTCATCATGATGATGGGAGGCGGCGCCGGGCTGCTCGGTGACATCTCCGACTGGGAGAAACTGATGAAACAGGACGGCGCACAGTACGTCGTCATCTGCGGACGCAACGAGCGGTTGTACCGCCGACTGGTGGCGCTCGAGACAGACCGGGTTCGCGTCCTCGGTTACGTCACCAATATCGACGAATGGATGGCGATGGCGGACCTGATTGTGACGAAGGCGGGCGGCATCACCGTTTCCGAGTGCATGACGATGGAACTGCCGATGCTTGTCTACCGCCCGATTCCCGGTCAGGAGGACTTCAACGCACAGTTTGCCATCGATAACGGATTTGCCGTGAAAGCGAAGGACTTCGCCGCGGCGAAGCGGCTGATTGTCGATCTCACCGCGCACCCCGAACGACTCGCGGAGATGCGCGCGAACGCGCGCCGAGTGAAGCGGCCCGAGGCGGCCAGCGAGATTGCGAAGACCGTGCTCGAATTGATTGCCGCCTACCGAGCTGCCCACCCGGTAGACGGTGCCGCTCGCGGGACCGCGACAGAGGCGGTGCCGAAGCGAGATCGGCGGACGCTCGCGGCAAGCGGTGCGGGCCGGGCGGCTGCGCGTGCGAATCGCCGGTCATAGGCAAGCCGGCATCGAACACCCGCCTTTGCGGCTGGATTTGACGTTGCAAGAGAGGTCTTGACATGGCAATGTTCGGATGGATTGTCCTGTGGCTGGTGGTCGCAGCTGTCGCTCTTTGGCTGATCTACGCGGGCCTGCCAAACCTGTGGGTGCGCGTGCTGCGGCAGCGCGCGGTCTACCGTCTGCCTTCGGAACGGGAGATTTCCCTGACTTTTGACGATGGGCCGGACCCGCGCTACACGCCGCGGCTCTTGGACGCCTTGGCGGAAGCGCAGATTCCGGCCACGTTTTTTGTGATTGCAGAGAAGGCGGCCCGAAACCGCGATTTGATGACGCGGATGCGCAGCGAAGGCCACGAGGTACAGATTCACGGGTACCGCCACTGGATGGTCCCGTTTCTCACACCCGCCCGGACAAAGGACCAGGTCGAAGGTGCGAGTCGCCTGTTGATGGCCCGATTGGGACTCAAGACGACTTGGTACCGCCCGACCTGGGGCCTGTTGAATTTGGTCACCTTGCTGTCGCCGGCCTGCCGGTCGCACCGGCTCGTCACCTGGTCTGTGATGGTCGGCGACTGGCGCGTGACGCCGGAGGACGTGTTGCTCGAGCGCATCCTCCGCAAGCTCCGTCCCGGCGGTATCATCGTCCTGCACGACAGCGACGAAACCTGGGGGGCCGAAGCAGGCGCACCCGAGTCCGTCATCCGCCTCATCCCCCGCCTCGCCGCGGCGGTGGCAGAACGTGGATGGCGTTTTCGCACCCTGTCCGACCTCGCGCGATCCGCCACAGGCAGCGGGAATCAACCCGATGACCGGACGTCGTCGCACATCCCCGAACCCCCGCGGGCGTGATGGTCAATCAAGTACAGGGCTCTCCCGACCATGTTTTCAAACGACAACAGACACATCTCCCACGTCGTGTCGTCGAGGATGTTCGTTAACCGCACCACCGTGTGGCAACCGTGATCACACGGCGGGTGGTCGACGTCCACGACGGTGGTTACAATGACAGCGCGCAGGCCGGTCATGGGAATCCCCCCGCCTCTCTCCGATTCGCCTGGAACAACCCTTCCCTCTCAGCGTAGCCCCGCTGACTTCGCTTCAAACGTCCCGCGCGCCGAATCGCCTGCCTTTGCACTCACCGGAAGCCGATCTTCTGTCGCCACTAGAGATTGTATGGCTTCCCATTTGCAAAATACGTGGTACCATATTGCCATCATCGGTTTGGCCGTCCCCGCTCGGGGAGACCCGCCAACCCAAACACGGACTTCGCACGACTGGCGGATTTGGGGAGCACCCCAAGGGAGTGCGAAGGCTCGAAACGCCGACCGCCTGGGCGCAACCGTCTGGAATCCAGACGCGTGTTCAGGCGGTTTTTGCATACCCGGGCCGGGCGACGCAGATGAATGAGGGAGGGTTCCTGCATGAAGGTACTTGTCGCAGACGACATCTCGGCCCAGGGATTGGAGCGCTTGCGGGCCGTACCTGGGTTGCAGTTGGAGGTGCGGACCGGGTTGTCGGAGGCGGAGCTCGCGGAGGCAGTGGCGGACGCGGACGCCCTGTTGGTCCGGTCGCAATCGCGCGTGACGGAGGCCGTCCTGGCGGCCGCACCGCGCCTGAAGGTGGTGGGCCGGGCCGGTGTCGGCGTGGACAACATCGACGTCGCGGCCGCGACGCGGCGGGGCGTGATTGTCCTCAATGCGCCAGACGGAAACACCATCTCGGCCGCCGAGCACACCTTTGCCATGCTGCTCGCGGTGGCGCGGATGCTGCCGCAGGCGCACGCCTCTGTCGCCGCCGGACAGTGGCAGCGCAAGGCTTTTCTCGGCGTCGAACTGCACGGCAAGACGCTCGCCGTGATTGGGATGGGCCGGATTGGGACCGAAGTGGCAAAGCGGGCGAAGGCGTTCGGCATGACCGTGATGGGGTATGATCCGTTCCTCACCGACGAGCGAGCCGAGGCACTCGGGGTGACCCGGGCAGATCTCCACCAGGCCGTCGCAAGGGCCGACTTCGTCACCGTCCACACCCCGCTCATCAAGGAGACGCGCCACCTCGTCAGCGCCGACCTGCTGCAGCACATGAAGCGCGGAGTGCGGATTGTCAACTGCGCCCGCGGCGGCATCGTGGACGAAGGGGCGTTGGTCGAAGCGCTTCAGTCCGGGCACGTGGCGGGCGCCGCGCTGGACGTGTTTGAAACCGAGCCGTTTCCGGCCGACCACCCCCTGCGCAACTGCCCGAACGTCGTGTTCACGCCGCACATCGCGGCCTCGACCGAAGAAGCGCAGTTGAACGTGGCACTGGTGGTCGCGGAGGAAGTCGCCAACGTCCTCACCGGGCAGCCGTTTCAAAATGCCGTCAACCTGCCGTCGCTCACGGCCGAGCGCCAGGCGTATCTGGCGCCATACCTCACCCTCGGTGAGCAGTTGGGCGCCTTCCTCGGGCAGTTGGAGCGCGGTCCAATCGGCGAGATCGAAATCACCTATGCAGGCGATTTGGCGAACCAGGACCTGTCGTTTGTGACCCGCACCCTCCTGAAGGGACTGCTCGCCCAGCGACACGGGGACGAGGTGAACTACGTGAACGCCCCGGCCATGGCGAAAGACGCCGGTCTGCGGGTGCGCGAGGTCAAGCAGGCGCACAGCGGCGTCTTCACCAACCTGGTCGCCATCGCGGCGCGGACCGCCGACCGCACGCGCGCCGTCGAAGGCACGCTGTACAGCGGCGTCGGGCCACGGATTGTCGGTGTGGATGGGTACCGGATAGACTGTGACCTCGAAGGCCACATGGTCTACACAGAACATCAGGACAAGCCCGGCATGATTGGCCGTATCGGCATGCTGTTGGGCGCGGCGGAAGTGAACATCGCCGCCATGCAAGTCGGTCGCCGCGACTCCGGCGGCGATGCCGTGATGCTCCTGTCGGTAGATAAGCCGGTTCCATTCGATATCCTCGACGCCGTCGCGGCGATTGCCGGCGTGCGGCGCGTACAGGCGATTGAACTCCCCGGAGGAGGCGTGGCAGATGTCGACCAGAGGGCGTGAACACGTGTACAACTTTGGAGCCGGACCGGCGGCGCTTCCGACCGAGGTGCTGGAGCAGGTGCGAGAGGACCTGTTGTCCTACGCCGGGACGGGGATGTCCGTGATGGAGATCAGCCACCGCAGCGCAGTCTATGAACAGTTGCAAGCAGACGCGGAAGCGGCTTTGCGCAGGTTGCTCGGGATTCCGGCGCACTACGCCGTCCTCTTCCTGCAGGGCGGCGCCAGCCAGCAGTTCGCGATGGTCCCCATGAACCTGTTGCCGCAAGGCGGCCAGGCGGGTTACGTGCTGACCGGGTCTTGGTCGGAGAAGGCGATGAAGGAAGCGCAGACCTTCGGCCGCGTCCGGGTTGTTGGCAGTACGAAGGACACCGGATACCGGCGCATCCCGTCCGACGACGAACTGGACATCTCGCCGGACGACGCGTACGTGCACATCACCACGAACAACACCATCGTCGGTTCGCAGTGGCATCGTGTGCCGGAGATACCGAGATCCATCCCGCTCGTCGCCGACATGTCGAGCGACATCTGTTCACACCCGGTGGACGTCGCGCGCTTCCGCCTCATTTACGCTGGCGCGCAGAAGAACCTCGGCCCAGCTGGCGTGACAGTCGTGGTCGCCGACGCGCCGTGGCTAGAACACGCTGCCGGGGACCGCGAGATCCCCGCCATCTTCCGGTACGGTGTGCATGTGAAGGCGAGATCGACCTACAACACCCCGCCCACCTTCGCCGTGTATATGGTCGGATTGGTCGCAAAGTGGATGCTGCAACAGGGCGGCTTGCTCGAGATGGAGCGCAGGAATCGCGCGAAGGCGGAACAGGTCTACTCCGCCATCGACGACAGTGAGGGGTTCTACCAGGCGGTGGTGGAGCCGACTTCTCGCTCCTGGATGAACGCGACCTTTCGCCTGCCGACGCCAGCCCTCGAAGCGGCGTTTCTGGAGCGGGCGCGAGCGGCGGGTCTGGTCGGCCTCGCGGGGCACCGCTCGGTGGGTGGCATCCGCGTGTCCCTGTACAACGCAGTCCCGCTGACGTGGTGCGAGCGGCTGTGCACATTCATGGACGACTTTCGGCGCAACGCGGAAGGGTTGTCGGATTGACGATGCGCGCGAGTGCAGGTAAGGAGAGAAGACAGTGAACGGAGAAGCGAAGCCTGTGCGCGAGCGGAACGGCCGGACCGGGTGGCTGAAGCAGGCTCGGGTCGAGACCATCCTTTTTGACGTGGACGGTGTGTTGCTGAGCGAAGAGGGCTACTTCGACGCGTCGGCGCTGACGGTGTGGGAGTTGCTCACGAGCCCGTCTTACTTGGGAATGTCCGTCCCGGGAGTACCGGCGTACCGGCCGGACCCGGACAAGGGGACCGTCCGCCAGATTCGATCCGCCGTGTTCGACGACGACCGCGTCCTCGACTTCATGAAGCAACGCGGGATTAACGCGAACTGGGACATGGTCTACCTCCAGTTTGCAGCGCAGCTCTCAGCCCTTCGGCAAGCTGCGGGAGAACCGGAGTTGCCCGCCGCCTGGACGGTGGAGGGCCTGCGCGCGCTGGGACCCCAGCTCGACGGTGCGGCCGTCCGGTTTGCCGCGTTCCCGGAGTGGTTCGCCGGCTGCGCGGACAAGGCAGACATGTTCGCCCGAGCGGCGGAACGGCTGCAGGGGCCGGATGTGCACGGGTTATGGGAAGTCGGGCGCGAGGCGTTCCAGGCGTGGTACCTCGGCGACGAACACTACGCGGGACCGCCGTCCGGGAAACTGGGATTTTTGCAGCAGGAAGAGCCCCTGGCCCCCGTCGAAACGATTCGGAATCTGCTCAGCGCACTCCGGGCAGCGGGGTTTCGGCTCGGCATCGCCACCGGCCGACCGCGGCTGGAGACGTACGTCCCGCTGCGCCAGTTGGGTTGGCT
>JAIMBT010000040.1 GCA_023511295.1 Alicyclobacillus sp. | reverse complement strand
CTTGCAAGGCAGGTGCTCTCCCAACTGAGCTATACCCCCATGCAGTGGGCGGAAACGTATGTTAATTTACCACGGGGGACGTGTCCGTTGCAAGGGCTTTTCGGTGTGAAATTTTTGGAACGAGCGGAGTGCCGACTTCCCTGGTCGCGGTCGCACCCATGGGATGCCTCTGTGGCGACTTGGGCACCAGGTGGCGATATGCGCACCGGGATACGCGCACCGGACGGTGTTTCACGCCAGCCGGTGTGCCAAGTCGTGCATTCCCTGAGAATCCATGCTATCGTAATCGTGACAGGCTCTCCATATCCTAAACCAAGGGCTCGCCTCCCCTACGCCAGGCGAGTCGCGGTCTCACACGGGATGGACGGGAGGCGAAGAGCGTTGCCAAGGGTCCTGGTGCTGACAGCTTCATTCGGAGAAGGACACAACCAGGCTGGGACCGCCGTGAGCGAAGCACTCCGCCGCGACGGTGCGGAAGTGAAGATGATTGATTACGTGGACTGGTTGAACCCGACGTTTCGGTCAGTGGCCACGTTCACGTTACTGCAGGGCGTGCAGAAAATGCCGTCCCTATACGGCCTGTTTTACAAGTCGATGTCGCGCATGAACCCAGATTCATCCCTGCAGAAGCGGCTGAATCAGTTGGGGCTGACGCGGATGAAACAGCAAATCCGCTCGTTCACCCCCGATGCCGTGGTGAGCACCTTCCCCGTGCCAACCGGAATTGTCTCGGAACTGCGCGAAATGGGCTGGACGTCGATTCCGAACATCGGTATCTTGACCGATTACACGACCAACGGCCAGTGGGTGAAGAAACATATCGATATGTACTTCGTGGCGACTGAGGACATCAAGCGCGAGCTCATGGGGAGAGGTGTCCCTGGCGAGAAGATCTCGGCGCCCGGGATGCCCGTCCGCTCGAAGTTTGTCGAGCGGTCCCTATCGGACCTGGCAGGGATGCGGACCGAGCTTCGCGCCCAACATGGACTGCGCACAGACGTTCCCCTCATCATGATGATGGGCGGCGGCGCCGGGCTGCTCGGTGATATCTCCGATTGGGAGAAACTGATGAAACAGGACGGCGCGCAGTACGTCGTCATCTGCGGTCGAAACGAGCGATTGTACCGAAAGCTGGTGGCGCTCGAGACAGAGCGGGTTCGCATCCTCGGCTACGTGACCAACATCGACGAATGGATGGCGATGGCAGACCTGATTGTCACGAAGGCGGGCGGCATCACCGTGTCCGAGTGCATGACGATGGAGTTGCCCATGCTGGTGTACCGACCGATACCCGGTCAGGAGGACTTCAACGCGCAGTTCGCCATCCATCACGGGTTCGCCGTCAAGGCGAAGGATTTCCCCGCTGCGAGGCGGCTGATTGGAGACCTCACTACGCATCCGGAGCGGCTCGAGGAGATGCGCGCAAACGCGCGTCGAGCGAAGCGGCCCGAGGCGGCCAGCGAGATCGCAAGGACGGTGCTGGACTTGATTGCGGCCTACCGCGCATCACACCCGGCAGACGCAGCAGGCCGGGTTACCGCCGCGGAGGCGGCACCGAAGCGAGATCGGCGGACCCTCGCGGCAAGCGGTGCGGGACGGGTCGCCGGTCGGGCCAGCCGGAGGTCGTAGGAACCGACGTGAGGTGGGCTGGTGCGGCGCATCGGAAGCTGGATTTGACGTTGCAAGCGAGGTCTTGACATGGCAATGTTCGGATGGATTGTCCTGTGGCTGTTGGTCGCGGCTGTCGCGCTGTTGGTCATCTACGCGGGCCTGCCGAACCTGTGGGTGCGCGTGCTGCGGCAGCGCGCGGTCTACCGCCTGCCTTCGGAACAGGAGGTTGCCCTGACCTTTGACGACGGGCCGGACCCGCGCTACACGCCACGGCTCTTGGACGCCTTGGCGGACGCGCAGATTCCGGCCACGTTTTTTGTGATTGCGGAGAAGGCGGCTCGAAACCGCGATTTGATGACGCGGATGCGCAGCGAGGGCCACGAGGTACAGATTCACGGGTACCGCCACTGGATGGTGCCGTTTCTCACGCCTAGGCAGACGAAGGACCAGGTGGACGGCGCCAGCCGCCTGTTGATGGCCCGATTGGGGCTCAAGACGACTTGGTACCGCCCGACGTGGGGACTGTTGAATCTCGTCACCCTCCTGTCCCCCGCCTGTCGGGCACACCGGCTCGTCACCTGGTCCGTGATGGTCGGGGATTGGCGCGTTACGCCGGAGGACGTGCTGCTCGAGCGCATCCTCCGCAAGCTCCGCCCGGGCGGTATCATCGTCCTGCACGACAGCGACGAAACGTGGGGAGCCGAGGCGGGCGCACCGGAATCGGTCATCCGCCTCATCCCGCGTCTCGCGGAGGCCGTGGCGGAACGCGGCTGGCGGTTTCGCACGCTGTCCGACCTCGCGCGCAGTGGGAATCAACCCGACGGCCGGGCGTCGTCGCACATCCCAGAGCCCCCGCGAGCGTGATGGTCAATCAACCACAGCGCCCGCCCGGCCATGTTTTCAAACGACAGCAGGCACATCTCCCACGTTGTGTCGTCGAGGACGTTCGTCAACCGCACCACCGTGTGGCAACCGTGGTCACACGGAGGTCGGTCGACCTCCACGACGGTGGTCATAACGACAGCGCGCCGGACGGTCATGGGAATCCCCCCCGTCTCTCTCCGATTGGCCTGAACCAACCCTTCCCTCTCAGCGTAGCCCCAATGACTTCGTCTCAAACATCCCTTGCGCGCCGCCTTCCCCTGCCCCTATACGCACGAAAAGCCGATCTCAGTCGCCAATAGAGATTGTATGACTTCCCATTTACAAAATACGTGGTACCATATTGCCATCATCGGTTTGGCCGTCCCTGCTCGGGGTGACAGCCGCCAACCCAAAACACGGACTTCGCACGACTGGCGGATTTGGGGAGCACCCCAAGGGAGTGCGAAGGGACGAAACGCCGACCGCCTGGGCGCAACC
Source organism: Alicyclobacillus sp. (assembly GCA_023511295.1). GTDB lineage: Bacteria > Bacillota > Bacilli > Alicyclobacillales > Alicyclobacillaceae > JAIMBT01. Next base: position 3,612 of record JAIMBT010000040.1, on the reverse strand, counting down.
GTCTGGATTCCAGACGCGTGTTCAGGCGGTTTTTGCATACCCGGGCCGGGCGATGCAGATGAATGAGGGAGGGTTCCTACATGAAGGTGCTCGTCGCAGACGACATCTCGGTCCAGGGATTGGAGCGCTTGCGCGCCGTACCGGGCTTGCAGTTGGAGGTGCAGACCGGATTGTCCGAGGCGGAGCTCGCCCGCGCGGTGGCAGACGCGGACGCCCTCTTGGTGCGGTCGCAGTCCAGGGTCACGGAGGCCGTCCTGGCGGCCGCACCGCGCCTCAAGGTGGTTGGCCGGGCCGGGGTCGGTGTGGACAACATCGACGTGGCGGCGGCGACGCGGCGGGGCGTGATTGTCTTGAACGCGCCGGACGGGAACACCATCTCCGCCGCCGAGCACACCTTCGCGATGCTGCTCGCGGTCGCTCGAATGCTTCCGCAGGCGCACGCCTCCGTCGCCGCCGGACAGTGGCAGCGCAAGGCCTTTCTCGGCGTCGAGCTGCACGGCAAGACGCTCGCCGTGATTGGAATGGGCCGGATTGGCACCGAAGTGGCGCGGCGAGCCAAGGCGTTTGGCATGACCGTAATCGGGTATGATCCGTTCCTTACCGATGAACGGGCGGAAACCCTCGGCGTCACCCGGGCGGACCTGTACCCAGCGGTGGCCCAAGCCGACTTTGTCACCGTCCACACTCCGCTTATCAAAGAGACACGCCACCTCGTGAACGCGGACCTGCTGAAGCACATGAAAGCTGGCGTACGGATTGTCAACTGCGCCCGCGGCGGCATCGTCGACGAACGGGCGCTGGTCGAAGCACTACGGTCTGGCCACGTGGCGGGCGCCGCCCTGGACGTGTTTGAAACCGAGCCTTTCCCAGCGGACCATCCCCTGCGCAGCTGCCCAAACGTCGTTTTCACGCCGCACATCGCCGCGTCGACGGAGGAGGCGCAGTTGAACGTAGCCGTCGTGGTGGCGGAGGAAGTAGCCAAGGTCCTCACTGGACAGCCGTTTCAAAACGCCGTCAACCTGCCGTCGCTGACAGCGGAGCGCCAGGCGTACCTGGCGCCCTACCTCGCACTCGGCGAGCAGTTGGGAGCGTTTCTCGGGCAGTTGGAGCGCGGTCCCATCGGCGAGTTGGAGATCACCTACGCCGGTGACCTGGCGAACCAGGACCTGTCGTTCGTGACGCGGACCATCCTGAAGGGACTGCTCGCCCAGCGCCACGGCGACGAGGTCAATTACGTGAACGCCCCCGCCTTGGCGAAGGACGCGGGGTTGCGAGTGCGCGAGGTCAAGCAAGCGCAGAGCGGCGTGTTCACCAACGTCGTCATCATCGCGGCGCGGACGGCCGAGCGGACGCGCACCGTCGAAGGCACCTTGTACAGCGGGATTGGGCCGCGGATTGTCAGCGTGGACGGATACCGGATTGACTGTGATCTGGAAGGTCACATGGTCTACACAGAACACCAGGACAAGCCGGGCATGATTGGCCGCATCGGCATGCTGTTGGGTGCGGCAGAAGTGAATATCGCCGCGATGCAGGTGGGCCGCCGCGACTCCGGCGGCGACGCGGTGATGCTGCTGTCGGTCGACAAACCGGTGCCATTCGACATCCTCGACGCCATCGCAGCGATTGCAGGCGTGCGGCGCGTACAGGCGATTGAACTCCCCGCAGGAGGTGTGACCGATGCCAACGAACACGCGTGAACAGGTGTGCAACTTTGGCGCCGGACCGGCGGCGCTCCCCACTGAAGTGCTGGAGCAGGTGCGCGACGACCTATTGTCCTACGCCGGAACGGGGATGTCCGTGATGGAGGTGAGCCATCGCAGCGCAGTCTACGAACAACTGCAGGCAGACGCGGAAACGGCCCTGCGGACGCTGCTTGGCATTCCTGCGCACTACAGCATCCTCTTCCTGCAGGGCGGCGCCAGCCAGCAGTTCGCAATGGTCCCGATGAACCTGCTGCCCCCCGATGGCCAGGCGGGCTACGTGTTGACTGGGTCTTGGTCGGAGAAGGCGATGCAGGAAGCGCAAGCGTTCGGCCGCGCCCGGATTGCCGGCAGTTCGAAGGATATCGGCTACCGGCAAATCCCGATGGACGACGAACTGGACTTCTCGCTGGATGACGCCTACGTGCACATCACCACGAACAACACCATCGTCGGTTCACAGTGGCACCGTGTGCCGGAGATACCGCGATCGATCCCGCTCGTCGCCGACATGTCGAGCGACATCTGCTCACGCCCGGTGGACGTCTCCCGCTTCCGGCTCATCTACGCGGGTGCGCAGAAGAACCTCGGCCCCGCTGGCGTGACACTCGTGATCTGCGACGCGCCGTGGCTGGAGCGAGCCGCCGCCAACCGTGAGATCCCCACCATCTTCCGGTACGGTGTACATGTGAAGGCGAGATCGACATACAACACACCGCCCACATTCGCGGTGTACGTGGTCGGGTTGGTCGCCCAGTGGATGCTGAAGCAGGGCGGCCTGGCAGAGATGGAGCGCAGGAACCGGGCGAAGGCGGGGATGGTGTATACGGCCATCGACGACAGTGACGGGTTCTACGAGGGCGTGGTGGAACCGACATCGCGCTCCTCGATGAATGTGACCTTCCGCCTGCGGACCCCCGCCCTCGAGGCGGCATTCCTGGAGCGGGCGCGAGCGGTGGGACTGGTGGGTCTTGCGGGGCACCGCTCGGTCGGCGGCATCCGCGTGTCGCTGTACAACGCGGTTCCGCTGGCGTGGTGTGAGCGGCTCTGCGCGTTCATGGACGACTTTCGGCGCAAACCGGACGCCTTGTCGGACTGAAGCCGAGCGCGAATGCAGGTGAGGAGAGAAGGCCGTGAACGAATGGAACGGAGAGATACAACCGGTGCGAGAGAGAGACAGCGGGTCGGGCTGGCTGAAGCAGGCGCAGATAGCGACCATCCTCTTTGACATCGACGGTGTGTTGCTGAGCGAAGAGAGCTATTTCGATGCCTCTGCGTTGACGGTGTGGGAGTTGCTCACGAGCCCGTCCTACCTCGGGCTGTCCGTTCCGGGACTGCCGGCGTACCGGCCGGACCCGGATGCTCGGACCATCCGAGCGATTCGCTCCGCCGTGTTCGACGACGACCGGGTCCTCGATTTCATGAAGCAACGCGGCATCAACGCGAACTGGGACATGGTCTATTTGCAGTTTGCGGCGCAACTCGCGGCGGCGTGGGAAGCCGCGGGAGTGGGGATGCCCACTCGCTGGACGGTCGACGGCCTGCGCGCACTGGGGCCCGCGCTCGACGGTGGCGCCGTGCAGTTCGCAGCAATTCCGGAGTGGTTTCACGGTTGTGCGGACAAGGCGGACCTGTTCGCGCGGACGGCGGAGCGACTGCAAGGGCCGGATGCGCACGCACTGTGGGACATCGGGCGCGAGGCGTTCCAAGCTTGGTATCTCGGCGACGAGCACTACGAGGGCCCGCCGTCCGGAAAGAGGGGGTTTTTGCAGCAGGAGGTGCCACTGGTGCCCGCAGACGCGATTTCCAGGCTGCTCAGCACGCTCCGAGGTGCGGGGTTTCGGCTCGGCATCGCCACCGGCCGACCGCGGCTGGAGACGTACGTCCCGCTGCGCCAGTTGGGTTGGCT
>JAIMBT010000039.1 GCA_023511295.1 Alicyclobacillus sp. | reverse complement strand
GAGAGCAGAAGTGTGGGTGAAGCGGGCAGATACAGTCCGCGAGCCCGGGTCCGCCAGCACAGGCGGGCGAAACGGCAGACAGGCCTCACATCCGACCACGGGTGTGAGGCCTGTTGCTGTGAACCGTAGGCGGAACGACGCCTCCGGGGATCTCCAGGCGAACGCAGCAGAACAGGAGGTGTGCCGTACTTGGGCGAGGAGGAGAACGGAGCAGGGGCCACAGACAACCTCGGCAGACGGGAGCGATGGACCGTCGTGATGGTCGGCCTGTTCATCTGTATCGCACAACGCCTCTGGCTTGTGGCTTCCGCCGCCACCGCGGACCTTCGCCGACATCTGCCCGTGACGTTGAGGACGCTCTTTCTCACCGGATATCGTCACTGGGACGCGACGTGGTACATCCGGCTGGCCGCCGTCGGCTACACCCGGTTGAAGGACACGGCATTCTGGCCTGTCTATCCGTTATGCATGCGCTTGCTCCACGCGCTGACCGGCCGGTCCTTTGTATTCTGCGGTGTTGCGGTGTCCTCCATCGCGTTCGCGTGCGCCGTCTGTCTGTTCGGGTTGCTGGTGATGCGGACGTTCGGCCTGCGCGCGGCGATTGGGTCGATGGGCCTGTACGCGTTTTTTCCGACCGCGTACTATTTTGAAGCTGTTTATACAGAGGCGCTGTTTATGGCCCTGTTGATTGGCGCGGTGTACGCCGGCAGAACGGGACGGTTCGCACTTGCAAACCTCCTCGCAGCGCTGGCGACACTCACGCGCAACACCGGTATTCTGGTTTGCGTGATTTTGTTGCTGGAGCATGTTCGTCAATGCGGCGCGGGCATCCAGTTCTGGACCATCCGCTGGTGGCGAGGCGTCAGCCCGCGTGTCGCGTGGATTCTCCTGGCTCCCGCGGCGTTCACTCTGTACTGCCTATGGCTCCATGCCCGATTTGGGCACTACCTCGCCTTCCTGCAGGCGGAGCGCATCTTCAACCGTCACTTTGCGCCTCCGTGGCGTACCGTTGCGGGCACGGCAGATCTGCTGTTGCATCCTGATCATGCTGTGATGAGCGCATCGTACGTGCAATTCGAGGCGATGACGTGGGGGTTTGCCGTGCTGACGCTCCTCATCGGGTTGGCGTGCGTCGGGAAGTCGCTGACGCTGTGGGGATGGTGGCTGTACGCGCTCGCCGTGACGTTCGTCATCTCGGCCGATCCCGCTCTCAACCTCCCGGACTACCTGCTCAGCGTGCCGCGCTTCGACCTGATGCTGTTTCCGGCGTTCGCGTTTCTCGCGCGATGGCTTCGCAAGCCCTGGATGGTTTGGCTGGTCGTTGTGCTGTTCGCAGCCGGGCTGTTCTGGAAAAACGGAGATTTCGTGCAGGGGGTGTGGATTGCCTGAGGGTATGGGCTCCATCTCGGGTCAACGCCCGGACGATGTCCCCGGACGGCTTGCATCGCACGGGCTCGGTCACCCTCCGGAATGTCCACCCGCATCCGAAAGCCGCCGCAGGCGCTCGGCGACCCTCGGCTTGGGCTGCCAGCAGCGAAACTGGTAGTCAGGCCGCGTATCGTAGCCGAGTCGCTGGCAATAGGTGCGAATCTTCGGGTCGCCCGCCCCGGTACGCTCGGCGCGAAAGTGGATGCAACTCGCGCAGCAGTGGTACCGTTCTAGCCCAGTCAACACGCGGAGCCCACCGGATCGAGAAAAATCAATCCCTCGCCGTTCCAATCGAGGGTGCAATCGGACAACAGGGCGAGGCAAGCGCGTTCCACGACGACGGGGACTCCACCGATGTCGATCCGCTCGTCCATCACGGTCTGGGTGTCATCGACCGACAACTGGAAACGCGAAGTACCGCACTGATACGACCGTCCAATGCGGACGAATTCGCCGGCGCCAAGTTCCGCCTCCGCCAACCGGCGAAGCTCCTCTTCCGCGGCTGTCGTCACTTTCATCGTCGGCGCCCCTCTCTCAAATCGCTGGCAGATCTCCTTCGTATCGAGTATACGCTGTCCGCGTCGGTGTTGGCAACGCCCTTTTGCCTCTGCATGATCACCAGTGCGTGACAAGAACGCCTGTCCTGGAGTATAATGATCGGCGGCCTTCAGAGCCGAACAAATGATTGGGCTTGTTATAAAATGTTCGGGAATCGGCACAGATGGACGGAGAGGATACCATGGGGAACCACTACGATGTGATTATTGTCGGTGCCGGACCAGGCGGCCTCTACGCCGCATACGAGTTTACGCGGAAGGCGCCGCGGGCCCGGGTCCTGTTGGTCGATAAAGGCGTCGAGGCGAAGTACCGGCACTGTCCGATTATGGAGGGAAAGATCGACAAGTGCCCGCCGGCGAACAAGATCAAAACGTACGCGAGTTGCTGGCCTGCCTGCGGCGTGATCAATGGAGCAGGGGGCGCCGGGAGTTTCAGCGACGGCAAATTCAACATCACAGCCGAGTACGGCGGCTTTCTGACGGACTACCTGCCGGCTTCGCGCGTGCTCGAACTCATCCGCTACGTGGACGAGATCAACCTACAACATGGAGCGCCGGAGACCATCACGGACCCGACGACACCAGCCGTTGCCGCGATTGAGAAGAAAGCCATTGGGGCAGGGTTGAAGTTGTTGCGGGCTCAGGTCCGGCACATCGGAACCGACAAGAACCTGGAACTGATGAACCAGATCTTTGCGTACCTGGAGACGAAGGTTGACCTGCGCTTCCGGACGTTTGTGGAAGACCTTCTGATGGAAAACGGCCGCATTGCGGGCATTCGGGTGAAGGGTGGCGAGGAGATTCGGGCACCCTACGTGATTGTCGCCCCCGGCCGCGACGGGGCCACCTGGTTGTCGGAGCTGTTTCGTGCCCACAACCTGCGGATGACCAACAACCAGGTCGACATTGGAGTGCGCGTGGAAACGTCGAACGTGGTGATGCAGGAGATCAACGAGCACCTGTACGAAGGTAAGTTCATCTTCCACTCGCCGTCAACCGGGCTGCGGGTGCGCACGTTCTGCAGCAACCCGTCGGGCCATGTGGTGGTGGAGAATCACACCGGCGTGATGGCCGCCAACGGCCACGCGTACAAAGACCCTGCCCTGGGAACGGACAACACCAACTTCGCGCTGCTCGTCAGCCACAAGTTCACGGAGCCGTTTGACCGGCCGAACGAGTTTGCCAAGCAGATCTGCCGGCATGCGAACGAGCTGTCGAACGGGTCCATCATCGTACAGCGGTACGGTGACATTCTGAAGGGGCGGCGGAGTACACCGGATCGGATTCGGGAAGGGTTCATCGAGCCCACTCTGCCGGAAGCCGTGCCGGGGGATCTCGGACTGGTGCTCCCGTACAAGACGATGGTGGCGCTGCAGGAGATGATGTCGGCGCTGGATCACGTGACGCCCGGGATTGCCAGCGAACACACGCTGTTCTACGGGGTGGAAGCGAAGTTTTACGCATCGCGCGCAGAGGTGGACCATCAACTGGAGACGGCGGTGGAGGGTCTCTTCTGTGCGGGAGATGGGCCCGGCATCTCGCGCGGCATTTCCCAAGCGGCGAGCAGCGGCGTGTACGTCGCTCGAACGATTGCCGAGCGGCTTGGAGTCTAGTAGTGGGCGGGGGAACCGGTGGACCTCGCGCCTGTTGCGTCTCCCCCGGTACCGAGCCGATGCCCGCAAGCAACCGGACCGGGGGTTACTTTCTGTCCGACAAAATTCCACTTGCCTCGCAAGGCGTGTCCGTGGTATTGTATGCAATGTCGCTGCCATCGCGGCGCGATAGGACAAGGAGCTGTGGTGTAGAGGCCTAACATGCCTGCCTGTCACGCAGGAGATCGCGGGTTCGAATCCCGTCAGCTCCGCCAAGTCGACGTTTGGGGGGTCCCCTCCAACGCGGGCCCATAGCTCAGCTGGCTAGAGCGCACGACTGATAATCGTGAGGTCGGAGGTTCGAGTCCTCCTGGGCCCACCACTGCACAGCGTCTGCCGTCTTCAATGACGGCAGACGCTTCTCATTTCTGGCGCACCGCTTGGCTTGGCTGTCGGAATCTTGGGACGGGGGCGTCGGTTGCGTGTTATCATAGGATGGAGCCGTGTCCATGGGAACTGGAAGTCAGGAGAGGATGGGAACGGATGGGTGCGTGGGTGGCCTGGACGTGTACCGGCCTTTTGTGTTGTGCGCTGGGGGGCGTCGTCTGGTGGACTCGTGCGGCCGTGCGGGGCTTGAGGTCAGAAAACGGAGCTTTGCGTCTGGCGGAACAACGCTTAGCGATCTTGCTGCAGACCATTCAACAGAGCGCGGCTCAGGTCGGGGCGGCCGCCCAGGAACTGAGCGCCATAACGGAGCAGACGAGTGATGGGGCGACCGAAATGACGCGGGCGGTGGATCGCATCGCGCAGGGGACCATCGAACAAGTCGAGAAGGTGCGGCAGGGCCAGCAGGTTCTTGAAGAGGTGAACGCTTGGCTGCACGAGGTGGTGGCGGGCGTGCGGGCCCTCGGCGCCGAATCGGGTCGTGCGACGGAAGCGTGTTCGCGAGGGCGGGTTGCCGTCGAGCATGCGACTCAACAGATGGACGACATTGTCGACAGTTTTCACCGTGTGTCGACGGTCATGTCCGGTTTGGGGACACGGTCGACGGACATCGGCCGGATTGTCGAGACGATGACGGATATCGCGGAGCGAACCAACTTGCTCGCCTTGAACGCTGCGATTGAAGCCGCGCGGGCAGGAGAACAAGGGAGAGGTTTTGCGGTGGTGGCGGACGAAGTGCGTCGGCTGGCGGAGCGTTCCGCCGCAGCAGCCGGACAGGTGACGGAATCCCTGACCGAGATTGAATCCGAGATTCAGGTGGCCGTCGACGCCATCCGCGACAGCCGCCGACAAGCACAGGCCGGGAAGCAGGTGGTCGAAGACGCGGGGCGGCTGTTCGGCGAGATTGAGTGCGCGGTGCAATCGGTACAGGGCAAGCTGCAGACAGTGGTCACCCAGGCCCAAGGATTGGCCGAGACGACCAGCTTGAGTGACGCCGTCGCGGCGATGGCAACGGTGGCGCACGTCAACTCGGCCGAAACCGAGAGTCTGTCGCACGCGATTTCCGGGCAGATGGCCACTGCTCAACAGGTGGCCGCGTCTGCAGCCGCCTTATCGGATTTGGCGGTCGCGCTGTTGGACATCTCGCTCGGGGCAACGGGGGCGGGGGACGCTGGAGCCCAAGCCGAACAGACACCGCCCGCCACCGGGGCGAAGGCCGCTACGGGGTGGTCTGTCAAGCCGGCTCGACGTCCGCAGACGGTTGCAATGCAGCGAGGGGAGTGAGCGGAAACATGGATGGGAAACCGGTCACGGGCGGTCACCTGGTGGCGGCGGCCATCGCCCGCGAAGGGGTGCGGCACGTCTTCTGTGTGCCGGGAGAGAGTTACCTCGGTGTGCTCGATGGGTTGCTCAATCACCCGCAGATTCAGCTCATCTCCGCACGGCAGGAGAGCGGTGCCGGGTTCATGGCCGAAGCGTACGCGAAAGCGAGCGGACGCGTCGGGGTGTGCATGGCGACGCGAGGTGTGGGTGCGGCCAACCTCGCCATTGCGCTCCACACGGCCCGTCAGGACTCCACACCTGTCGTGGCGTTTCTTGGGCAGGTGGAGCAGGCGTTTCAAGATCGGGAAGCCTTCCAGGAGGTCGCGTTGGACGAGTGGTTCCGGCCACTGTGCAAGTGGACGGTGGAGATCCGCGACGTAGCGCGCATCCCGGAGTTGGTCGCGCGCGCCTTTTTCGTAGCGGAGTCCGGTCGGCCTGGGCCGGTCGTCGTCTCTTTGCCGCACGACATTGTCCACCAAGCCGTGCCGGCCACCGATGGTTCCTCGGTGCGCGGACGCGCCAGTGTGCCGGCGCCGACTCCAGAAGCGGTGCACGCGGTGCATGAGGCGCTGCTCGGTGCAGAGAGACCGGTGATGATTGTCGGTGGCGGCGTGTTGCGCGCGCGGGCGTCCGCCGCAGCCGCCGATATCGCCGACCTGTACCGCATACCGGCGGTCACTGCGTTTCGCCGATTCGACGCGTTCCCGAACGAGCACCCCTGCTACGCAGGGTGGTTGGGGCTCGGGCCGCGCCAGGACCTGATTCAAGCCGTTCGCCAGGCGGATTGCGTGGTCGCTGTCGGAACGCGGCTGTCCCAGGTGACGTCGCAGGACTACCAGTTGGTCTCGCCGGATGCCCGCCTGTTCGCAATCGACGTCGATCCGCTCGCGCTTGGGTCCGGCCACATCCAGGGCGAGGTCGTGGTGGCAGACGCAGCGCGATTCCTCGAGGCGCTGCGCGCGGTCGCGTTGGCGGATCCCGCCGTCTCCCACGTCGCGGCGACACGAACGGATTGGACTGAAGGTTTGCACGCGGCCTACCTGTCTCACTCGACCCCGCGCGTGTCATCTGGGTTCGGGTCAGAGCCGGCGGGCGATGGTGGGGAACCGTCAGCTTCGACCCGGGCGGTACCGGCTCAGCCGGTCGAGCGTTACGTGGACATGGACCAACTGATGGCCGACTTCAATCGGCTGGTTCCGGACGACGCCATCCTGACGACGGATGCCGGGAACTTCCACAGCTGGTTGGTGCGTTACCATCGATTTTCGGACGCGGGAACGTACATCGGCCCAACCTCAGGGGCCATGGGCTACGGGCTACCCGCTGCCCTCAGCGCGGCCTTGGTGCATCCGGACCGGCCGATTATTTCGTTCTCCGGCGATGGGGGGTTCCTGATGACGCTGTTCGAGCTGGAGACGGCGTGTCGGTACCATCTGCGGTTCGTTAGCATCGTTGTCAATAACCATCTTTACGGGACGATTCGGGCACACCAGGAGCGCATGTTCCCAGGACGCGTGGCGGGCACCGAACTGGGCAATCCTGACTTCGCCGCTGTCGCACAGGCGTTTGGCGGGTACGGCGTTCGCGTGACAGACAACCGAGCGTTTCCGGCGGCCTTCTCCAAGGCGTTGCAGGCCGACAAGTTCACGGTGATTGAAGTGGTGACTGACCCGTCGATTCTCTCAGCCGCACAGTCCCGCCGCGCCTGACGGCGGGTGCGGGGGAGAGGGCGGATCCACACCGTTTGGAATGTAAAATAAAGGTTGGATTAAAGAGGTTGCAATTCCGGACACACCATCGTATAATAAGCCTTGTCGCTCCGAGGGCGAGCGTCACCGAGGCAAGGCGAAGTTCCGTGTGCCCGTAGCTCAGCTGGATAGAGTGCTTGACTACGAATCAAGAGGTCGGGAGTTCGAATCTCTCCGGGCACGCCAGAGTTGCCGAAGTGGCGGAATTGGCAGACGCACACGACTCAAAATCGTGCGGGAAACCGTGCCGGTTCGAGTCCGGCC
>JAIMBT010000008.1 GCA_023511295.1 Alicyclobacillus sp. | reverse complement strand
GGGTGAAGGGACTCGAACCCCCACGGTTTCCCGCCAGAACCTAAATCTGGTGCGTCTGCCAATTCCGCCACACCCGCAAGCCGTCCGTCTTTGATGGACGGCGCCAAGTATAGCATGGCAAACGGGCTTCGTCAACGCATTGGATGGCGCCCGTCCCAACCGAGCGCCAGTGCCTCGAGCAGGCGGTGCACAGCCTCCTGCTCTTCCGACGGGAACAGGGCGGCCTCGTCGATGAACCGCGCCGGCCGCATCCTGGCACCTGCCGCTTGGCCCGGCACGGTGACCCAAAGCGCATGCCGCGCTCGGGTCATCGCCACGTAAAACAGTCGTCGCTCCTCCTCCTCGGTCCGCTCGCTGGCACGCAAGTACGGGTTGCCCTCCACCGCGCCAACCACTGCGACGCTATCCCACTCACGGCCCTTGGCGCCGTGGAAGGTCGCCCAGGATACGCGGTGGCGTACGGCCGGCGGCGTGTGAACCATGCACGGTTCCAACTGGCGCCGCGTTCGAGCGAGGACGGCCGCCTCGGCGTCGGGACGCGAGTTGACCACTGCGGCGAGCCAACGTGCGACGGCTTGGGCCTCCTGGTATACATCCCGAAAGATGGTGACGGTTGCGAACCCGGACCGCATGGAGTGCGCTCGAAACGACTTCGACATTCGCTGGCGGTTGTGCTGAATGAGGCGACTGCTGGCCCGAACAATCTCCTGGTCCGAGCGAAAGTTGACGGCAAGCTCTGCCGCTTCGGTGTTCGGGAAGTGGTGAACCGAGTGAAGCAGCCAGTCCGGGCTGGCACCCCGAAACGCGTAGATGGACTGGTCGTCGTCACCGACGATGAAGATACGGCTTGAAAAATGCGCGACGATCTGATTCAGAATGTGCCACTGGGCGCCGTTGACGTCTTGAAACTCGTCGACCAAGACGTAGCCAATGGGTGGCACCCGCTGTAGCCACACGTCCGCCTTCTCCGCAAACCGCTCCAGGATATCGTCGAAATCCCACCGTCCCATCCGCCGTTTCAATGCCTCGTAGCGACGCATGGCGGACCGAAACCGGCGAGGCACCGACTGCTGCGCTGCTCTGCAGAGCGCCGCGATGCGCGCCAGTTCCCACGCCCCCTGCGAACCCGATAGTCCCACGGCTTGGCAAGCGCGGTAGAACAAGTGGAGTTGTTCGCGCTGACCGAGGATGGGCTGCACGGGCACGCCGGCTTGCAGCATCATCCGAAAACACTCCGCGTGAAACGTACCGACGCGAAAGGCGGCCCGCTGCGCGTCTGTCACGTCAGACACCTGTCTGAGGCGAGCACGCAGATCTACCGCGCCTTGGCGCGTGTACGTAATCATCAGTACCTCCTGAGGGCGAACTTGGCTTGACCGGACTTGGTGTACAATATGGTGCGTGAGCACCGTGGTCTTGCCGCTCCCAGGTGCGGCGAACACCACCGTGTTCCCCGAAAGCCGCGAAATGACGGCCTGTTGTGCGGGCGTCCACATCCGAAATTCCCCCAGCGCGGATGTTGGTTGTGCCCTCTCAGCATCCCGCGAACGGAGCCGCCTGTCGATAAGGGGTCGAAGAATGTTATACGCTTTGGGAGATCTCCACCTGGCCAGCGCAAGCGCGAAGCCGATGGACGTGTTCGGTGACAAGTGGCGAGATCACGCGGCCCGGATTCGCGACCACTGGCAACAAATTGTCCGAGACGAGGACGTCGTCCTCGTCCCCGGCGACATTTCGTGGGCCATGACGCTGCCAGAGGCCGCGCTCGACCTGGCGTACCTCGGCAACCTGCCCGGGCAGAAGGTCCTGATTCGCGGGAACCACGACTACTGGTGGAACGGGATCGGGAAAGTGCGGAAGGCGCTGCCCAGCGGATTGTATGCACTGCAGAACGACGCGTTGCGCCTCGCGGACATCACGCTCTGCGGGACGCGCGGCTGGCTGTTGCCCACGCACCCTCAGTTCACCGAGGAGGACTGGCGGCTGTACGAACGCGAGGCACATCGCCTACGGATGTCGCTCGAAGCGGCCACTCGCCTGGGAGGACCGCTGGTGTGCATGATACACTACCCGCCGTTGGGGCCAGACGGCGGATCGACCTTGTTTACAGACCTGCTGGAAACCTACCGGGTCTCGGTCTGTGTATACGGCCACCTGCATGGGCACGCCCACGTGCACCGCTGCCCGCCAGAGCGGTCCGGTGTACGGTACCAACTGGTCAGTGCGGACTTTGTGGACTTCCGGCCCGTACCTGTCGATTGGCCAGGCAACGGGACGGATGGCTAACTTTTTCGACACAGGAAGATGCCGAAGCCAAGCGGCCCATGTTGCGTCGCGAGCCAATCCGCGTTGGCGCGCAGGGCCGCCAGCACCTCCGGCCGCTCGTAGGCGCCTGGGCTGACCAAATCCGGGTCCTCTCCTGCAGGAGGTTCCATCCCAGCGAAGGGGTGAACGGACTGCGTCCGCAACACCTGTACGCTGTCAAATCCGGCCTCCTTGTACAGCTGCCGCCAGCCTCGCTGATCTGGCACGTTCTTCGCCCCGTACACGCGGCGGACACCGGCTCTCCAGGTGGCATCCACCGGCTGGAGCACGAGCATCTCCACGTCCACATACCAACCGCCCGGCCGCAGTACGCGTCGCACTTCGCGAAGTGCCGCCAGCGGATCTTCGAGGAAAACGTTCACCGATTCGCTGAACGCACCGTCAAATTGCGCATCTGTAAACGGCAGACGGGTCGCGGAGGCGACCAAGAACGCGACATTCGCGACGGCGCGCTGCTGTGCGCGGCGAGCTGCTTTTTCCACCATCTTTGGCCGAATATCCACCCCGACGCCGTCACATCCACTGTCCGCGCACAGATCAATGAGGCTCTTGCCTGTGCCGCAGCCAACGTCGAGGACACACTGCCCGGGGCCACAGCACACTGCGCGACGCCACACTTTCGTCGTTCCGCCCCCGCCCGGGTGAGCAGAGGCTGCGCCGAGTTCCGCCAAGACATCTTGATAGTCCAATGCGCTCATCTCCCGTCCCGGCACCTTACGCCGAGCGCGTTCGAAACGAGCGGGCGGCTGTCCCGGGTCGGGGGTGCGCTCTGCACCGAGGACAACACACATTGCATTTTTCGGGTTTCCTCTGTAGAGTGGGCCCGAGGAGGCGTTCCTTCGTGCCAGCACCCCAGCCGATTACAGCGGTGTATCTCCTGTTCGGAGAAGAGCCAGAGGATTTTACCATGGAGCCGAAGGCCGTGGTCATTGTGTTCCGGAACGGGTCGTTCCGGGTGTTTTCCACGCAAGCAGATCACAACCGCTTGCGCGCCCTGTTGCACCAACATGCGTGGCCGCAACTGGAACGCGGCGTGGCGCACCGCACGGGACACTATCGATTGGACAGTCACACGGATGAAATGGCCCGGCGGGGGTGGACCCACGCCGGGCATGTGCCGGAGATTCTCGAGGCGCTTCGCGCCACGTACGCGAAACAGTTGTTCTTTCTTCGCTGACCCAAGCGCCAATCTGGACGCCGCTCTATGGCGCGCACGCCTAGCCGCGGTCCGAGCCAGTTGCCACCGCTCCATCCCACGAGAGCATGCCGCCGTGAAAGTTTGCGACGTCCTCAAAGCCGTGTTCCTTCAGAATCTGAGACGCTTTTTGCGACCGTGCGCCGCTGCGGCACACGAAGATGTACGACCCCGCCGGGTCGAGCTCCGGCGCCCACTGCTCGAGTTCTTGCAACGGCTTCAGCGGGACCCCCGGGATGTGGCCGTTCTCATACTCCTCCGGTGTCCGCACGTCAATCACGGTGCGCGCGCCGGAGGCGAGGATCTCCTTCAACTCCTCTTTGTCGTACTGCGCAATCCCGTCCTGTTCAAATGCCATGTCGTCCCCTCCCTGCGACCGAATTCACGCTCATCTTCACACGACTCTGGCCCGCTGTCAAACCCTTGCTCCAGCCGCTGCCCCCCAGCAACACGGGGCTGTGGAACCCGCCATCGGCGGCATTCCGGCAGCCCCGTGGGGTCAGCGAACGCTCCGGCCCGCCCGTGCTCAGCCTTCCAGCAACAGCTGTTCCGGGTCCTCGAGCAACTCCTTGACCTTGACCAGGAAGCGCACCGCTTCCGATCCGTCGACGATACGGTGGTCGTACGACAGAGCGACGTACATCATCGGCCGAATCTCGATTTGACCGTTCACCGCAATCGGCCGCTCCTTGATAGTGTGCATTCCGAGGATGCCGACCTGCGGCCCGTTCAGAATGGGGGTCGACATCAGAGAGCCGAACACGCCGCCATTCGTGATGGTGAAGGTGCCGCCTTGCAGGTCTGCGAGGCTCAGGCTGTTGCTGCGCGCTTTGGCAGCGAGATCCGCAATCTCCCGCTCAATCTCCGCGAACGTCAGTTTGTCTGCGTCGCGCACGACGGGCACCACCAGACCGCCCTCCGTCGAAACGGCGATACCGATGTCGTAGTACTTCTTCAAGATCATGTCTTCGCCCTGAATCTCTGCGTTCAGGCGCGGTTCCGCCTTCAGCGCGCCGACGACCGCCTTCGTAAAGAACGACATGAACCCGAGTCCCACGCCGTTCTTCTCCTTGAATGCATCCTTCCTGCGCTTGCGGATGTTCATCACGGCCGTCATATCGATCTCGTTGAACGTGGTGAGCATGGCGGCCGTATGCTGGACTTCGACCAAGCGCTTTGCGATGGTCAAGCGGCGGCGCGACATGCGTACGCGCTCCTCCGGTTTTCCGGAGGCTGCCGCCGGCGCCGTTGCAGATGGGGCCGGGGTTGCAGCTGCCGCGGCGGGCTTGGTTGTGCCCGCCTTGGCGGCCAACACATCCGCCTCCGTGATGCGGCCATTGCCCCCCGTACCTTGTATCGCATCCAAGGATACGCCGTGTTCCAGCGCCAAGCGTCTGACCGCAGGTGTGGCTCGCGGCGGGATGGTGGTTCCGTCCACACCCGCGTTCTGCGCCGCCGCCGGAGCAACAGGCGCTGCAGGTGCTGCGGGCGCGGATGGCGCCGACGCGGCGGCTGGCTGTGGTGCGGCTTGCGGCGCCGCCGCCGTCGGACTCGGCGCGGCGGCCGAACCGCCTGGTGCGACCGTGCCAATCACGTCACCTGGGGCGACGGTGTCCCCGGTCTGTTTCGCGATGGACTGCAGGACACCATCCGTCTCCGAGATCACCTCGACGTTCACCTTGTCCGTCTCCAACTCAACCACGGCTTCACCCTGACTGACCGGGTCTCCAACCTGCTTCAACCAGTTGCCCACCGTGGCTTCGACGATCGATTCTCCTAATTCCGGTACTCGTATATCCGCCATCCCGAAACCTCCTCCAATCGTTAGAACGCCATTCCGTCCGTATCCAGTTGCTCTTGTTGCACCGCCTGTACAATCTGCGCCTGCACCGTCTGGTGCACGTCCGCCAGACCTTCGGCTGGGCTGGCATGCGCTTTGCGGCCCACATAGACCACCGGCAGGTTTCCTTTCGTCAGTTTCCGCAAGTGCGGTTCGACGTAGCTCCAGGCACCCATGTTCAACGGCTCTTCCTGCAGCCACACAATCTCCTGCAGATTCGGGAACTGCGCGATTTGGTCCGCCAACTCGGTCGCCGGAAATGGGTACAGCTGCTCAACACGCGCCACAGCCAACCATTCCGCTCGACCGGATTTCTCGAGGTCGGTCTCGAGATCGACGCCCACCTTGCCTGTGGACAGCACCAGTCGCCGAACCTTCGCAGCGTCTGCGGAACCGATTGCCAACACGCGTTGGAACCGACCTGCCGTCAGCGCCTCCCACGGCGAAGCCGCCTTCGGATTGCGCAGCAGGCTCTTTGGCGTCATCAGGACAAGTGGTCGCGGCGACGTGAGCAACCGCTGCGCCTGCAGCCGCAACAGGTGGAAGTACTGGGCACTGGTCGTGACGTTCGCAACCACCCAGTTGTTCTCTGCGGACAGCTGCAGGTAGCGCTCCAGCCGAGCGCTCGAATGCTCGGGGCCCTGTCCCTCGTACCCGTGCGGCAACAATAGGACGAGGCCCGATTCCTGTCCCCACTTCGCCCGACCCGACGCGATGAACTGGTCAATCAACACTTGCCCCACGTTGGCGAAGTCGCCGAACTGCGCCTCCCACAGCACCAACGCTTCCGGCGCGTGCACGTCGTACCCGTACTCAAAGCCAATCACGGCGGTCTCCGAGAGGGGGCTGTTGTGTACGTCGAACGACGCCTTCGCCGTCGACAAGTGCTGCAGCGGTGCATAGCGGCGGCCCGTGCGGACGTCGTGCAACACAAGATGGCGTTGACCGAACGTCCCGCGCTCCGAATCCTGACCGGTCAGCCGAACCGGCGTTCCGTTCTCCAGGATGGTGGCAAAGGCGAGGGTCTCGGCGTGCGCCCAGTCCACGGTCCCACCGGCTTCAAAAGACTGTGACCGTCGCTGCAAAATGCGCGCCAGTTTCGGATACGCGGTGAAATCCTCCGGCCACGTAAGGAGTTCCTGATTCACGCGCCGCAGGTCGTCTGCTGCCACACCGGTTTCCGGAAGGGTGTCGTCGGCTTCTGGCGAGAGTTCCGGGGCCGTCTGCCGCACCGCCCCCGATGTCACCTCGGCGAGCGCGGATTTCAGCTGCTGTTCCAACTTCGCCTCCCACGCCTGGCAGTCCGACTCTGTCAAGATCCCTTCTCGGACGAGGCGCTCCTGATAGAGTGCGCGGACCGTCGGGTGCTGGTTGATGATGTCGTACAGCAGCGGTTGGGTCATGGATGGGTCGTCCATCTCATTGTGTCCATACCGGCGGTATCCCACGAGGTCAATCAGGAAGTCCTTGTGGAACCGCTGGCGGTACGCAAAGGCGAACCATATCGCGTTGATGCACGCTTCCGGGTCGTCCGCGTTCACGTGCACCACCGGGATTTCAAAGCCCTTCGCCAGGTCGCTGGCGTACCGCGTCGAGCGACTCTCGTTGGACTCGGCCGTGAATCCAAGCTGGTTGTTCGCGATGATGTGGACCGTGCCACCCACTTCGTAGCCGGCCAAACGCGACATGTTCAGCGTTTCCGCGACGACACCTTCACCTGGGAACGCGGCATCGCCGTGGACCAGCACCGAGATCGCCTTGTCGACGCGGGTGACCGGTGCGCCGCCGTGGGTCCGGTCATCCTGTTCCGCGCGCGTGGAACCGATGACGACCGGGTTGACGAATTCCAGATGACTCGGATTGTGCGCCAACGACAGTCGGACTTCGACCAGCTCGCCCTCACTCACGACGTGGCGCGCGCCGAGGTGGTACTTCACGTCACCCGTCCACCCGTAGTTGATCCCCATCGAGCCCTCGGACGGGACCAGCTCCTTATTCGGCGACGCATGAAACTCGGAGAAGATGGCGGCATATGGCTTGCGTAACACGTGGGCTAACACGTTGAGCCGCCCGCGGTGCGCCATGCCCATGACAACTTGCCGGGTCCCTTCGCCGATGGCCGCCTCGACGAGCGAGTCGAGCATCGGGACCAGGATGTCCACCCCTTCGATGGAAAACCGTTTTTGCCCGACGAAGGTTTTGTGCAAAAAGTGCTCAAACGACTCCACCTGCGCCAACCGGCGCCACAGCTCCTGTTTCGCCTCGCGCGGCAGCGGACGGCGCACCTCACCGGACTCCACGTACTGCGTCAGCCACTGCAGTTCTTCCCCGTCGTGCACGTGGCGAAAGTCGAAGCCGAGCGATCCGGTGTAGACGCTGCGCAGATGTGCAATCACGTCAGCGGCCGTGCGCGCCGTCGCGGGTGGATGGTCCATGATCCACTCGGCCGGAATGCTGGCGAGCTCGTCCTCCGACAGGCCGTACTGTGCCGGGTCCGCGACACGTTGGTCCCGCTCTCCGACGCCGAGCGGGTTGAGGTCCGCTGCTCGATGACCGTATTCGCGGATGTTTCGCACCAGAGCGACGGCGGCCACGGTCGCTCGCACCCGGGCGCTGTTGACGGATTCCCCCGAGCCAGCGGTCCCTGCTGTCTCGGTTACAGGCACCGCCGCCGGAGCGCCGTACCGCTCAAAGTACGCACGCGTCTCCTCGTCGACAGCGTTTGGATCTGCCAGGTAGCGGTCGTACAACTCCAACGCGTATCCGTAATTGGGGCCGGCGAAATTTCCCCATGTGGCGGTGTTCCCTGTTGCGCGCTCAGCCATGCCCTCAGCTCCTTACGTCGAGAAGTCAACTCCACTATCGCATCTTTGCGGACGCTTTGTCCGTACTCCAGTGGAACCCTGCTTGGCAAGCCGGTTTGCGGCTCACGTGTAGGGTGCCCCGGATCCTTCCACATTTTCGATCCCGGCCCTGACGAAGTCAACCGACCCCTGCCAACGCTCGCAAAAAAATGTCGACTCCGAGGGAGCCGACATAGAAATGTCATGTGTTCGCCCTAGTGTGAATGTTTCCGTGACGCTTCGGCGCCTGGCCCGCTCACAGCGATGGACGCATTTCCACTCGCGGCGGGCCGCAACATCGGTTCATCGGTGCAACAGACGCTGGACGGTCTCGTGCAGGACTTCCGCCGCAATGGCAAAGCCGATGCCCTGAGAGCTTTGACTGACGGCGGTGTTCATCCCAACCACTTCGCCTTTCAGATTGATGAGTGGACCGCCGCTATTGCCGCGATTGATGGCTGCATCCGTCTGCAATAAGTTCGGATACTCACGGTCTCCAATCTTGAGCGGCCGCGCCACCGCGCTCACGATTCCGACGGTGACCGTATGGTCGAGCCCGAGCGGCGACCCAATCGCCACGACCCACTCGCCGGGCTGTGCTCGCTTCGCCTTGCTGAGACGCAGGATGGTGGGAGGCGTTTGAATCGGCGCTTCCAGAATCGCGATGTCGTGACGGTGATCTGCGGCGACCACGTTCGCTTCCACCTGTTGCTTCTTGCCGTATTGCCGCAAGAGGACCGTCCGGGCCCCGTGAATCACGTGCTCGTTGGTCAAGATATGACCGTGAGGGTCGAAGATGAATCCCGTCCCGATGTTGACGGACCGAAAGGTGTCGGGTTCCGGTCGATCCCAAGGAATTCCAAACGGAAGCAGGCGGACCGGCGGGGGGGCGGTTTCCTGGATGACCTCGATGCCGACCACCGCCTTGCGGTATCGGTTCACCAGGCTTACGAAATTTGGAAGAACGACACCGTTGCGCTTTTGCGCTGACCCGGCTCGCGCACGACTGACCATGGCCCGTCACCTCTCAGGGAACCAAACTTGAACGTTCTCGTTCAATCGTATTCCCGATAGACGGGTTCAGTGAGCCGTCGCCGCTCGAATCCACACCTGCCCATGCGACCTGGACACCCCAACCGGGCCTTACGACGGCTCGCCTTCCCCCGTTCCTGCCGATTCTGCAGCTTGCTGAGCCATCGCGTAGTCGTAGGAACCTGGCAACGGCGGCTTCTCCAAAAAGCCGAACCCTTGCTTCAACTTGGCGTATAAGCCGCGCGGGTCGCGGGCCAGGATGGTGGCGTTGTTCCGAATGGCAAATGGGACGTCCGTACACAAACCGCACTTATCGACGCAATCTGCCACTTCGCATTGCACGTGCGGGTATTCCTCCAAGATCAGGTCGTAAACGGCCTGGCTGTGTGCCTCAAGGTTCTTGCGACACCACTTGAGCGTCATTGAGTCCGCCATGTTTTTGCGAGCACCCCTTCGGCTTCGGATGAACTGGCGAGATGGAATCTGATTTCATTGTACCTGAACTCTCAAAAGGGTGCGAGTAGCGTTGGAAGGTGGGCGGCAGACCGCTGCGGCACACGGGTATGGCGGCAACCAACCCCGGCTCGGCGCACGCGGCGAAGGGGGAAGGTCCCATTAATGCTGATAGCGTACACCGTAATTTCCACGCCGCGTGCGGTAAACCTGAACCTTTACGTTGGGTGTGCCTCGCAGCAAGTGATCATCGCGTACACACATGGCCACGTACGAGGCGACCGACTTGGAATCGTACAGGCGCGCTTCGTAGATCCAGGACATGAGACTCCTCCTCGTTCCAGCTTGCGGATAGGATGCCCCGGTGAGCGGCGCTGTAGTCAAGACTTCCAAGCGTTGGGCCGTGCGGCGCCCGCCTGGACATGTTACACTGCGAAATTGGAAGGTGAACGACATGTACGCTCTCATCGAGGTATGCGACGCGAACCCCGCCGCGCAGCAAGCCCTGTACGCGCTTGAGGAGGTATTTCCCGGCCTGTCCGTCCTCGAGACGTCGTGTCTCAGCGAGTGTGAGCTGTGTGCGCGGCGTCCATACGTGTTCGTGGACGGCACGCGATTGGACGCGCCGTCCGTCGACGCACTCATCGAGTTGGTCAAACAGCACCTGCAAACCTTAGCTGGCGAAGACGAAGGGACAGTCTAGGCGAGCGGTTCAACTGTGACGTGGTACCCCGCGTGTTTTTTGGCGTTCCAAACGCCGCTGTCGAGCAACACGTACTGCCCTTTGCAGCCGAGGAGGGTTCCGTCGACAACGGGTTCCTTATCGAGCGTGACGGAGCGAACCTTCAGCTCAAACGACACCCCCCGCGGGTAGTGAAAGTGGTAAACCTCGCGTGCGCGCTGGTCAGTGAGCACAAACGCCTGGTACGGCTCAGGCAGTCGAGCGACGACCTCTGCCCGTACGGCCTCTAAGTCCGCGTCCGTGTCCCCCGTCGCCCGCAGCATCTTCCGCCAGTCGGTTTTGTCGGGCAGTCGCTTTGCCACCTCCATCTCCAACTCGCCGGCTACCTTGCGCGTCGGAACTTCTGCCACCAGCAGAGCGGACGTCGCGCCCTGGTCCACCCACCGGGTCAACTGTCGGCCCTTTCTCGTCAAGCCCACCTTCACCTGGCTGCTGTCGGCGAGGTACACGTAATGCGGAATCATGCAGTGTTGGTCGCCAAACTGCGGATCTCGGCACGTTCCTAAGTGATAGTGGCACTCGTGCGGCTTGACGATGCACAGGTCACATTCCGCCAATGTCGTTACACAGGGAAAGCAATAACCACTTTGATACAACTTGCGAACCCGGCGCCCGCAATGAATACACGTCTTCTCTCCGCGAAACGCGATACGGATACGCCGACCCAGCCACTCGTCCAAGCCCATCGACGCTCCGGCCACCGACAACGCGTACGAGATTTGATAGTGCGCGTGGTGAGCGCGGGTAGGCGCTTCATTGGAGCCAGCCGCACCGCCGGACACGCTTGGTTTGATGGGTTCCACCGCGTGGACCAAACCTTCCACAGGGCCGGACACACCCCACTGCCGCGTCATATCGCTTCGTCTCCTTCCATGTCCCCACGCCTGAATCCAGACGGACAAACGGGTTCATACTAGCGCCGGAGGCTGAACCGTACCCTGCGGGGCCAAAACCGCACGGTAATTCCCAGGGACCGCCCATACCGAAAGGGGCCGCCGCCGTGATCTACGCGCTCTTCGCTGTGTTGCCCGCCTGCCTCTTGATGATTTGGCTGTACACGCGTGACCGCTTGCACCCAGAGCCCAAGCGGCGCGTCCTCAGTCTGTATGTACGAGGTGCAGCCATCGTCTTCCCAGCTGGGCTGATTGAGCGGATCATGCTCGACTCGAACACCTGGACGTGGTTGACCGAACTGAATGTCCCGGTTGTGCTGGTCACGGGGTTCTTCGTCGCAGGAATGGTGGAAGAGTTTTTGAAAGCATCCATCGTCGAACGCGGCGCGCTGCGGCGCGGTTGGGTCCACACGCCCATCGATGCCATCGTCTACGCCGGGGCGACCGCGCTCGGGTTTGCCACCGTCGAAAACATCCTGTATTGCACACATGGCGGCGTGGCGACCGTGGTGTTGCGAGCCGTCACCGCCGTCCCGGCGCACCTGATGTTTGGAATCTGGATGGGATCTTACTTCGCGCGGGTCAACGAGGACCCGTCCGCCCGTTGGAAGGCGTATATTGTCCCAGCCCTCGCCCACGGCACGTACGACACGTTCGCCCTATCCACCAACTGGCTGGCCGACCTCATCCTGTTTGGCTACCTGTTGTTCCTCTTGGAGGGGTCGCTGCGGCGTGTGGACCGCGCCATCCGGCCATCGCGGCGCCGCCCTCAGCGGGTGTCGTAACCCTGGCTGCCAAACGGCCGAGGTCCATCGCTCACGTTGTTGTAGACAATCAGCCAGCCGTTTCCGGCTCGGTACACCGTCATCGCGATGTGTTCGTCCAGCATGTGCATCTGAAAGAGGTTGAGGTCCGTCCGAATGTACGGACTCAGGTGCTCATCGTGGACCTTCAAAGCCAAAATCCGTTTTCGATCCGCTTTCGGGACCGGAATCCCGTCGTGTCCCTGCAGCCCGTCCCACGACACCTTCTCCACCCACTGCGAGGCGTCGACATGATGGCGGAGGTACTCGTACGTCTGCCGTACGGCCTTCGCTTTACGACTGTGATCTGAGATAAAAAGGAACCGGTCCACCGGAACGCCTCCTCCGCCGCCCCTCTGCAGGAGACGAGCGTGTTGGTGCACTGGCATTGTACCACGAACGCTGGGGCGGCACCGAGACGACACACATGCTTCGACACCCAGCGCCACCCGATGCGGTCACCGACAACGTTTGACGAAATGCCGGAGACGACGACAAGCGCTCCCTGTGGTAAACCAACCAGATTAGGGAGCGCTGTCGCAGAAAGGATATGGGAAAGTCTGAACCTATTATAGCGAAGGTGCACTGGGAAGGAAATAGGTAAATCCTAGATTACATATTTTGGCGAATCTCGTCGAACCGTCCGATTGGATTCAGGACGACGTCGGGGTGGATCTCGCCAGTGTCGCCAATTGCCCTGACAACCAAACCATGATACCCTATGTCTAGTGAACGATTCTGCAGATTTGCCGGAACAGTAAAACGCAAGACAGGAGGTGGCCGTATTGTTCAAATACTACACGGGCATCGCCATCATGTGCGTGATTTTTGCCCTGATGGCTGTCTTCTTCTCTGAACAGGCTGCAACACTCGCCACCATCTTCCTAGGCATGGCGGGCGCGTTCATCGCCATCGGCTTCGTGACCGGGGGCCGAGACGCGCGCTGGTAACCCGAGCGGCGCAGCGGCGGTCGTTCCCGGCGACCGCCGCCGCCGAAGGCCCGACACAGGTCACTCCCCAACGTCCCACCGCCCCAACAGGTACGGAAGCCACCGTTCGCATGATTGATTCACGCGCACGACCATCGTCCCGGTGCGCACAGCGGAGGGCAGTTGCGCGACGGGCCGCATCTCCAACTTCGTTCCAATCACCCACAGCACATCCGCTTGCCCGACCCAGTCCGCCGCGAGTGCGGCGTGCCGAACCTGTTCGCCTTCCAAAACAATCCCTGGTTTCAGGACGGCCGTACACGTCGCGCACCTCGGCACCGCCTCCCGCCACACCTGTTCACTGGGAAAAATGGCCCCGCACGACTCACACCGAAGCTCCCGGAAGTTTCCGTGCAGTTCGATGAGCCGCCGACTGCCGGCCAATCGATGGAGTCCGTCCACGTTCTGCGTGATCACCCAAACCCCTGCTTGTGCCAGGGCGACATGCCCCGCATTTGGGCGAACAGTGCCCCACCGCGAGAGAATGGCTCGGTAGAGGTCGTAATAGCGGCGCGGACGTTCACGGAGGATGCTCTGGCGAAAGAATTCGCGGAGCGGCACACCCGCGACGGTCTCCGACAACAGGGGCAGACCACTTGCCCGGCTCATGCCCGCGCCCGTGATGGCGACCTGGAGGCGAGCGGACCGCAGTCTACGCCGCAGGTCGATCTGTGCGTCGCGTGTACCGGCAATCCGTTCGATATCCCAAATTTGACGCTCCAAGCGCTGGGTCACGCCCCCTCCCATCTGGCGGATGCCGAGGCTGCAAAGCTTCGACAAACCTCGGCAGGAATGTTTCAAGATATTAATAAACTTCAACTACTGATGTTTACAAAGGCAGGTGCGTCGATTATATTACAAACCATAGAGACCACAATTTTCATTAACAGGGGGAATCCGTGTGAATCTGTCATTTGGCCCCAAGGTGCGTCGCTATCGGTTGGAGAGGAGGTGGTCCCAACAAGAGCT
The DNA here is from genome assembly GCA_023511295.1 of Alicyclobacillus sp. GTDB lineage: Bacteria > Bacillota > Bacilli > Alicyclobacillales > Alicyclobacillaceae > JAIMBT01. The sequence continues at coordinate 127,253 of JAIMBT010000008.1, read as the reverse complement.
GTCTTTACGCTCCGGCATCTCCACGCCACACATCTCTTCCATCGAGCGTTGTAAGCGATTTCCCTCTTTGGAGTACGCGATTCGGCTGTCCAACGCACTCGGCGTACCGCTGGCGGCCCTGTGCGACGAACGGATGGACTTCAACCCGTCCAATATGAAGGATTCTCCCGAGGAACTCCCGCTATACTTACAGAATTTTATCCTCAACGAATCCTCTCAGCCCTATCTGCAAGCGGCCCATCGCCTCAGCACCTTGCCGACGGCGTACCGCAAGCTGCTCACGTTGGTGATTGAGCTGCTCGGGCAACGCGGCCCACTCGTTCAAGAACTGGATGCAGAGGCATAACCAGCGTCCTGCTGCAGCGGGCTGCCGTCGACGCGCTGCACACGCGAAGCGGCCGCCCGCCTTGGGCCGTTCTTCCTGAAGAGACAACTTGTTCGGGTCGAAGGCGGCTGGTGTGCGGTGTCGCGCCACGGGTCCGGGCCAACTACCACAGCGCCTTGATGCCGTATTTTCCGGTCGACGTCTGAAAGATACCGATGTACCGAGGTGTGCGCCGGTAACTCCAGCCCTCCGCGGCCTCCAATCGAGCTTTGAGGCACGACGCTTGAAACCGCGTGTCCACCAGCTTGCAGTAGTAAACCCATGCCATCGCACTCACCTCGCTTCGTCGTCGGTCGCTGGATGGTTCGTGGGCTCATCCTCCGGATTCCGGAACACCGGCAGGGTCACGGTAAAGGTCGTGCCTTGACCCTCGCAGCTCTCCACCATGATGTCTCCACCATGCTCCATCACGATGTGTCGCGTGATGGCGAGGCCCAAGCCCGTACCGCCGGACTGCCCCCGCGTTCGCGCTTTGTCGGCCTTGTAGAAGCGCTCCCAGATGTACGGCAGGTCCGCCTCTGGGATACCCGTTCCAGTGTCTGTCACGCGGAGCTTCACGGTGTGCTCGCGCGCGGTGACGGAGATGTTCACGCGTCCGCCGGAGGGAGTATGGCGCAGCGCGTTGTCCGCCAAATTGGTACAAACCTGCTCCATGCGGTCGCTGTCGGCCCACACCCAGACCGGATGCTCGTCCGGCAGCGATACGCCGAACTCGACCCCGCGTTCCGCCGCGAGCGCTTGGAACTTGCGCCCGACCCGCCCGACCACCTGGTTCAGGTCGACGCGCGCGAAGTTCATGTGAAAGTGGCCGGATTCCAACTGGGCCAGGTTCAGCAGGTCATTGACCAGTCGCTTCATGCGGAGGGTCTCGTCGTGGATGATGCCCGTCAATTCCCGGCGCTGCTCTGGGTCGTCGCCGAATTCGTCCAACAGCGCTTCGGCGTACCCCTGCATCATACTCAGTGGCGTGCGCAGCTCGTGCGACACGTTGGCGATGAAGTCCTTGCGGAGGCGGTCCAACTTCTGCTCTTCCGTGATATCTCGAAACACGCACACCACGCCGCGAACCGTTGTTCCATCCGATTCGTAGAGTGGGGTCATCGTCGCATGAATCACGCGTCCCTGCCAGGTCATCTGACGCACCTGTGTCTGGTTCAAGTCGACCACGGTGGCGAGCATCGACATCAGGCCGCTGGGGAGCGTCTCCACCGGTCCATCGTCGTCGTGCGTCAGCTCTCGCAGTGCCTGCAGGCGTTTACGAGCTGGCGGATTCATGAGGCGGATGCGGCCCCGCAAATCGGCAGCGACCACGCCGTCGACCAGCGAGGAGAGGATACTGCTCAACTGGTCCTTTTCGACGGACAGCGCCGCGATGGTCTGTTGCAACTCACCCGCGAGCTGGTTGAACGTTCGGCCCAAGCGGCCGACCTCATCCGTGGTGACGACCTCCACCCGCTGACGAAAGTTTCCTTTCGCCATCTGTTCTGCCGCCCTGTTCATCTGGACCAGCGGCCGGGACAAATTTTTCGACACCACAAACGCAAGCCCCGTCGTCAGCAGAATGCCCAACGCCGTCGCAAACACGATGAGGTTGCGCATGCGGGTCATGGGATCGTCCAACACGCTTTCCGGTTGGGTGACGACAATCAAGCCCATCCCATTTGCGTACGCGGGCCGAACGGACTCGAAAACGGCCAACGTATCGTGGCCCATCACGCCTCCACGCACGGCCACCGGTTGCCCTTGTCGCAATTGTGCCTGTTCTGCAGCCGGCAAGCTCTGATAGATGCGCCCCAGATGTGCGTTGGTAGCGAGCGGGATCGCCATCGATATGTGTGCGTTTCCCGAGACCTTCGCCAGCTGCAGGGCGACCGCCTCTGCCCGGGCCAGGTCGGTATTCTGCCGAATCAGGGTCGCAATGCTGGCAGCCAAGCGCGTCATTTCCTTGGTCTGTTGTTCAAAGACGAAGTTGTCCAGAAACTGCTGCAGAAGTAGCGATAACAACAACAGCACGACGCAGACCATGCCGACGATGGTCAGCCACAACTTCGCGACGATACTGTTGCGAATCACGACGTGACCTCAAACCGATAGCCCACGCCCCAGACCGTGCCAATGTACTGACTCACACGCTCCGACACTTGGCCGAGTTTCTCTCGAAGGCGCTTGATGTGGGTATCGACCGTTCGTTGATCTCCGTAAAATTGGTAGTTCCAGACGTCGCGCAACAGTTCCTCCCGCGTGAAGACCTTGTCCGGGCGCTGGGCCATGTAGACGAGCAGATCAAACTCCTTCGGGGTCAGATTGATCTCCACGTCCTCCACTTCGACCCGACGAGCGTCCAGGTGCACCACCAGGCCCGGAAACGTGATCAGCTGATCTACGCCGGGATGGGGCCGTGGCGACTCCGACGCACGGCGCAACAGCGCCTTTGCGCGCATCACCAGTTCCCGCGGGCTGAACGGTTTCACCACATAGTCGTCGGCGCCGATTTCAAAGCCGTGAATGCGTTGCGCTTCGTCCCCGGCTGCGGTGAGCATGATGATGGGGACGTCCGAGTGCTTGCGAACCTCGGCGCAGACGTCGCGTCCGTCCATGCCCGGCAGCATCAGGTCCAGGATGAGCAGCGCGTAAGGTTTGGACATCGCCATACTGAGCGCTTCGCTCCCATCCGCAGCCTCGTCCACTTCGAATCCGCTGCGTTCCAGGTACATGCGCACCAAACGCCGAATCCGCTCTTCGTCGTCGACGACCAACACGTGCGGCTGCTGTTCCATCTCGTCCTCGCTCCCTTCCCTACGCATCGGACATCTGCCGATCCGCTGGCTGACGCCCGCAGTGAAGCGGCACGCAGTCGCGTGCCGCTTGGCAGATCTACCGTTTCCGGCGCTCCATCGGAGCCCTCCGATTCCTCGCTGTTCCGTGCCGCTGGTTCGACCCCAGCTTCACAGGTCGGACCGCCGACTCCGGCGGCGTGAGGTCCACCGCCGCATACAGCGCAACCCATTCCTCCGGCCGCAGCGGTCGCCAATGTCCAGAGGCCAGCCGGTCGATGGTCAGCGGACCGAAGCGGATACGTTTGAGCCGCTTCACTGGGTTGCCGATGGCTTCGAACATCCGTCGGATTTGGCGATTCCGTCCCTCGTGGATGGTCACTTCGAGCACGGACTCTTTGGGGTGATGCCGGAGGACGACCACTTGCGCCGGTGCCGTGACGCCGTCGTCCAGTTCAATGCCTTGCTGCAGCCGTTTCAACGCGGACGCCTCCGGCATGCCCACCACCGTGACCCGGTACGTCTTCTCCACGTGATACCGCGGGTGCAGCAACCGCTCTGTGAGGGCACCGTCGTTGGTCAGCAACAACAGGCCGCTCGAGTCGTAGTCCAAGCGCCCGACGGGGTACAGCCGTACATCGAGACCCGAGACGAGGTCCATGACCGTGCGTCGGCCTTCTGGGTCATGTGTTGTCGTCACGTACGCGACCGGCTTGTGCAACAACACGCACGTGACATCTTGCGCTGCGATTGGTTTGCCGTCCACATGGATGACCTGACGTGATGGGTCGACCGTCGTACCCAACGCTTGCACGACCTGGTGGTCGACCGTCACTCGACCACTGATGATTAATTCCTCACTCTTGCGGCGTGAAGCAATCCCAGCCCGCGCCAGCACCTTCTGCAGCCGTTCCGGCATATCCTATCTCCCTCAGGAATCGCGTTCCAAATCTCTACCCTATTATAGCCTACTCGTCAGCATTCGCATCGCCCAGCGCGCAAATCGGTGCATCTACGCATGCGGCATCGGCCCGAGCAGGAGATAGACGGCGACGAGACTGCCGAGCACGCTCGCTAAATCGGCCAGCAGGCCGACTTTCAGGGCGTACCGCATCTTGCGAATCCCGACACTGCCAAAGTACACGGTGACGACGTAGAGCGTTGTGTCACTGGCTGCCTGCATGGTGGAAGCGAGCTGGCCAATCCAGGAATCTGGTCCGTGCACTTTGAAGATATCCGCCATCAGCGCGAGTGACCCCATGTTCGTGATGGGCCGGAGCAGCCCCATCGGCGCGACCTCTGGCGGGATGTGCAACCAGTGAAGCACCGGCGACAGCCCTTGCATCAGAAGGTCCATCGCTCCGGACGCGCGAAACACCTGAACCGCCACCATCATGGCCACCAGGTGGGGAATCAGGCGGATGGACGTGCCGAACCCGCTTTTCGCGCCGTCGACAAACGTGTTGTAGATCGGCACCTTGCGGACGAGACCCGCCACCAGGATGCCTGCGATGAGCAGTGGCAACATCCACTCCGAGACAGCCGTAATGAACGCTTGCACCGCTATCGCCTCCGTTTCGACAGGCGACGAAACAGCCGGTCCAAGATGATGGCCGCAGCCGTGCCAATCGCGGTCGCGACAAACGTCGTACCGACGATGGAGGTTGGATGCGCCGATCCGTACTGCATGCGCACGGCGATCACGGTCGTCGGAATCAGGCAGATGCTCGCCGTATTGATGGCGAGCAAGGTGCACATGGCGTCACTCGCCGTTTCTTTGTCTTCGTTCAGCGTCTGCAGTTCCTGCATCGCCTTGAGTCCGAGCGGCGTGGCCGCGTTGCCGAGGCCGAGGATGTTGGCGCTCATGTTGGCGAGAATGCTCCCCATCGCGGGGTGGTCTTCCGGTACCGACGGGTACAGAAAGCGGCCGACCGGCTTCAGCAACCGCGCGAGCACCTGGACCAAGCCGGCCTTCTCCGCGATGTTCATGATGCCGAGCCAGAACGCGATCACGCTGATGAGGCCGATGGCCAGCTCGACGCCGGAGGCGGCACCGCCCAGTACCGCTTGGGACACCGCGCCAATCTTGCCCGTGAGGGCAGCCGTGACGAGTCCGGACACGAACAGCAACAGCCAAATAAGATCAATCAAGCCGGCACCCCCAGGAACAGAGTTTCAGGTCTGTTTCATGGGTATGCCAGCTTGGACAGAATTACGACTGGTTGTCCAGCGCGAGATGGATTCGCCGCGGCCCTCCTACATCTGACTGTGCGCAGTCGGCACGGGCTCTGGCGGCTTCGCCGCCCCCGACTTGAACATCGACTGGATTTTTTCCACGACCTGTGGGGCCATGTCAATCAACCGGTCGTACAACTGGTTCTGGTTATCCGTCGAGAGCAGGCGGACGTTCTCACCTTTGACAATGAGAAATCCGATGGGAATGATCGACACACCGCCGCCCGAGCCGCCGCCGAACGGGTGCTGACCGTCTGTTGCCGACGGGGCGCTGTTCTTTAAGCCCTGCCCCTCGAACTCCGACCCACCCGCTGCAAACCCAAATCCGACGCGCGACACGGGTAGAATGACGGTCCCGTCCGGCGTCTCCACCGGATCGCCGATGATGGTGTTCACGTCGACCATTTCGCGGATGTTCTCCATGGCCGTCTTCATCAGCCCTTGGATGGGGTGCTCCATGCTTCGTCCTCCTCGCCTTGCCGGGTTTCGATGCCAAGGTCCCTGCGGCTTCTGTGCCACGTGACGAACAGCTGCATCGCTCCGAGGATAGCGTATCCGAGCCGGAGGCGGCCTATACAGCGTCCCTCGAGGCGCAGTGTCGGCGCGCGAAACTCCGGGTGAACCATCAGTCGCGGCGGGGTTTGGAGCCGCACCAACGCTTCCAGGCCGCCGAGCACGATGCCGAGAACGCCCCACGCCGCACCGACCAAGCAACCCGTGGACACAGCGTCCCCCGTACCCAGCTCGACGCGAACCTCCAGCGTCGGCACGCGCACGCGGGCCAAGGTCGCGCGAAGCGGACGCCAGCAGCGGCGAGCCAACGCGCGGTACGCCCCGAAGTGCCGGACGATGTGCCACAGTTCCTGCGCCGTGAACGCGTGGACGCTGGACGCGCGGTCTGTGGCGCGGGTTGGGTCTCGGCCCGTCACGGACTCCACCGCGAGGCCCTCCCGGGTCGGTACGGTGTTCAGCTGGCGCAACGAGCGGTGGAAGCGGACGATGCCCCAGAGAGCCTGAACACGGACCTGCGCATCCACTTGGTCCTGCTGCTGCAGCACCTTCGCCTCAAACTGGATGTTGGAACAGAACAGACCGGTGATGATGAGCGCAATCGCAAGGAGGATGAGGGATGTCGAGATCACGCGGCGTTCCCACCTTCAGCTTCCAGACGGCTGTATCGTTCCCGGATGAGGGAAGATCATGCACGGCTGACGGCGGAATGGCGCTAGTCTCGGGGGACGGACGGTGCGATGTGAAACAGCGAGAGGTCGTCCTCGGAGACGTCCACCTCCGGCAAGGGTGGCAAATCCTCTAGGCTGCGCAGTCCGAAGACCTGCAGGAACAGCGGCGTGGTCCCGTACAGGATGGGGCGACCGGGTGCCTCCATGCGGCCCACTTCGCATACCAACTGCCGGTGGAGCAAGGTCTGCAGCACGCTGTCCGATTGGACACCGCGCACCTCCTCCACCTGGGCGCGGCTGATGGGCTGCCGGTAGGCGACAATGGCCAACACTTCAAGGGCGGCCTGACTAAGCCCCGGATTGCTCGGTGCGGTTGCGAGGCGACGGAGGTACGGAGCGTGTTCCGGCCGTGTCACCAGCTGCCAAGCTCCGGCGAGTTCCACGAGGTCAATCCCGCTCCCCCGGTCTTCGTAGGTCTGTTTGAGCTGCGCACAGAGAGACCGTACCTCAGCCACCGGCACATCCAGCAGGCGGGCCAGCTCGTCCGTGGCAATCCCCTCACTTCCTGCGGCGAACAACAACGCCTCCAGTGGCCCGAGCAGCGAGACAATCACGTCGGCGCCTCCTCCATCACAATCTCAATCTCCGCGAACGGCGCGGCTTGACTGCATCGGATGACGCGAAGTTTCATCAGTTCCAACACGGCCAGAAACGTCGCAACCAGTTCCGCGCGCGTGCGGGCGCCCTGCAACAAGGTGGTAAACGTTGTCCGACCCCACGCGCGCAACCGCGTCTGCACGAGTTCCATTCGGTCTTCGACCGCGATGACCTGTCCTTTGATCTCAGCGACCCTCGGCTCCTTCGGCAAGCGCAGCAGCAATCGCCGAAAGGCGTCCACCATCTCCCACATCGAAACCTCGGTGACCGGCGGGCCGGACGGGCGATACGGACGCAGGTCGGCAGGGGGCCGCGTATACACGAGACTCTGCAGTTGGACGCGCGATTTCAAGGCGCCGGCCGCCCACTTAGCCCGTTGGTACTCCACCAACTGCCGCACCAGCTCCTCGCGGGGGTCTTCCGCGGCGACTTCTCCGTCTGGCTGCTCGCGGTTTCGCCGAGGCAGCAGCATGCGACTCTTGATGGCCAACAGGGTGGCCGCCATGACGAGAAACTCACTCGTCACCTCCAACGACAGTTCCTCCATCGCACGGAGGTAGTCCATGAACTGTTCCGTAATGAGGGCCATGGGAATGTCGTGGATGTTGATCTCCTGCCTTCGGATGAGGTGTAACAAGAGATCCAGCGGACCGGTGAACTGTTCCAACACCACCTCATACGCCACAGGCGATCTCCTCCTCGGCTACCAGACCCCGCGCATACCGAACAGGTGTAACAGCACCGCCAGCGTACCGTTGAGCAGCGGGTACAGAACGTGGTTTCGAATGGGCGGGATGAGGACCAGCAAAAGCAAAAGAAAGGGTCCATACGCCTCGAGGACCCGGTAGCGTCGCTCCGCGCGGTACGGCAACAGGTTGCTCAGGATATGCCCGCCGTCGAGTGGCGGGATGGGAATCAGGTTGAAGATGAACAGATACGCGTTGACACTCACCAGCCACCACAGTGCCTGTGGCAAGAAGCCGACGAGGGATACGGGAGCTGGGAACCCATTGACCAGAACCAACAGTCCGACCAGCGCCACGAGGAGGTTCATGACCGGCCCCGCCAGGGCGACCAGCGCGGCGCCAGACCGCGGGTGGCGCAGACGACCAGGATCAACCGGTGTCGGCTTGGCCCAGCCGATGGGCGCGAACAAGATCATGATGAGACCGAGGGGGTCCAGATGGGCGAGCGGATTCAGCGTGACGCGCCCCGCCAGCCGAGCCGTGCGGTCCCCCAACCAATCGGCCGCCAACGCGTGGGCAAACTCGTGCAACACCAACCCGACCAAAATCGCAATGAGACGAAAGATAAACGATGGGTCCAGGACATTCTGAAACAACGCGGCAACTCCCCTGCCCCTCTGAACAGCCGGGCTCGTGTGGTGGGTTCATTATAGCACACAACTGGAATGGTGCCGGGGACGGGACGAGGCTGGGATGGGCGAGTTCCGGGGAGATGGAGAAGCGAAACAGAGCGCGTTTCCGCCCAATTCCTGCCGACGGACGGCACGGGCGTCAAACCCGTGCCGGGCCGGAGGTGTCAGGCAGCAGACGGGAGCGGTCGCCGCCAGATGCGGGAGAGCTGCGGCCACAGCGGGCGGACAAAGCCCAGCACCGTTTGAAACATGCCAAAGTACCGAAACAAGCGCGGCAGAAACAACAACACGCTCATCATCGGGAACGCACTCCTCTCTCGGGACTTGCCAGCAGTGTATGCAGCATCACCCGCGGTTGCCCGGGCCGCCGTGCGTTCTGCGGTGCGCCCGTTCGTACGCATCGAGGATGGCGGCAATCGCGGCCGTCGTCACCGGCGCAGCCCGTTCGGGTGCGTCTGCGCCGTGCATCTTGCCGATGTCGCCAATCCCGACAATCACGGGCAGGTCCAAGTCCCGCAGCGCGTCCACCGTATCGCCGAAGACGAGAAAGCGTGGGATGGGCCGACCCAGCTTGTCGACGCCGGTTTCCACGCGCTGTCCGCTCGCGTCGATGGAGAAGTCCACCCCGACGCCCTGGACAGATGACGTGTTGGACGCAACGGCCAGCGCCCCAATCACTTCGATGTCTGGATGCGAACACAGGACGCGCAACGCCTCTTCCCCGCCCGCCTGGTGCAGGTCCCCGTTGTCGTCAAACATCACCAACACAGGGTCGTACGGTGTCTGCTTGACATAACGGACAATCTCCGTCCCCGACAACCGCGTCGGATTGCCCGCGGTCCGAGAGATGACGCGAAGGTGAAGCCGCTTCGCCGCCATCTCCAGCGCGCGCCGTGCCAACGTGTCGCCGTCGGTCACCAAGATCACGCGCTTTTTCCCCATCAGCCTTTCGGGCGAGCGACCAGCGAGGCGAGGAAGGCGAAGATGATGGCCGCCGACACCCCAGCGCTGGTCACCTCAAAGATGCCGGTGATGAGGCCAATCCAGCCGTGCCGACTGGCCTCTGCCAAGGCGCCGTGGACCAACGCGTTCCCGAAACTCGTAATCGGCACCGAAGCGCCCGCACCAGCGAAGCGGACGAGCGGATCATACCACCCCAACCCGTCCAGGATGGCCCCGGCCACCACCAGGATGACCATCACGTTGCCCGGCGGGAGTTTTCCGATATCCATGATCAACTGACCGACGGCGCAAATGGCACCGCCGACCAAGAAGGCCCAGATGAAGATGGTCCAGCTCATGCATGGTTGACCTCCCTGCGTTCAAAGACGATTGCGTGTGAGATGGACGGGATGGTCTCCTTCTGCTGAGACATCACCTGTGACAACAGCGCGCCCGTGGCACAGACCAAAATCCGCTGCCAACTCCCGTTTTTCAACTGTTCCAACAGGTGCCCCAGCGTTACCAGCGCAGAACACGCAGCGCCGCTGCCGCCGGCCATCACCTCGGGTTGGTCCGGCCGGAAGATGAGGAGACCACAATCGGTCAGGCATTCCCCTGGGTCGTGACCGGCCTGCCCCAGTAGGTCCCGCAGGAGCGCATGCCCCATACGGCCGAGATCGCCCGTCGCGATGCAGTCGAAATCGGCCAGTGACCGGCCGGTGTCCGTCAGGTGGGCGCCAATCGTGTGCGCTGCAGCTGGCGCCATCGCAGCCCCATACTCCCAGGCGTCCGTGATGCCGTAATCCACAACTTCACCAATCGTAGCCGCCGTAACCACAACCGGCGCAACCTCTTGTGAGAGCACGGCAGCGCCTGCGCCGGTCACCGTGCGCTGCGCGGTCGCCGGTTTCTGAACGCCGTACTCCGTCGGGAAGCGAAACTGGCGCTCTGCACTGGAGTTGTGGCTGCAGGCGCCAATCAGAACCCGTTCCGCGAACCCCGCCTCCAGCGCCAGCGCCGCCACTGCCACGGACTCTGTGAACGTGGAACAAGCGCTGTACACGCCGAGTTTCGGGGCCGCAATCTCTCGGAGACCGTAGTAAAACCCTGTCAATTGGGCGTTCAGATCTCCGCCAATCACGAGATCTAGGTCCTGCGGCCGGAGGTTGGCCTTGCGAAGCGCCGTCTCTGCGGCCCGATAGAACAGCGCCTGTTCGTCTTTCTCCCAGGACGGACCCTGCATGCCAGCTTCGGTGATCTGCACGTCAAAGCACGCGCCGAGCGGTCCTTCGCTCTCCACTTTCCCGGCCACGGTACCGGTGGCAATCACGCCCGGCGCACTCGGAAAAACCCAGGTTTGACGACCGACCTTCGGCATCTCCGTCCCTCCTCTTCCCTTCATGCTGGATGCTCCTGCCGACCCAAGTCGCAGGTTCTCACGCGCAGCCCCAGCGCCATCAGAGATGAGTCAGTGCGAAGCGGACGATGGCGACGACAAATGCACTGACGACGCCGTAGACGATGACGGGTCCGGCCAACTTGAACATGTTGCCGCCGATGCCAGCCACCCAGCCTTCACTGCGGTGTTCGATGGCGGCTGCGGCCATGGTGTTGGCAAACCCGGTGACAGGTACAGCGGATCCTGCTCCCGCCCACTGTGCAAACCGGTCATAGACTCCAAGTGACGTGAACAGGACCGACAGGAAGATCATCACCGCGACCGTCGGGTTGGCCGCGTCCGTTTGGCTGAAGTGCCCAAAGCGCACGAACACGGTCTGTACAACTTGACCGATGACACAGATCCCCCCGCCGACGACGAACGCTCGAATGGTGTTCGCGACCACGGGGCGCGCTGGCCGATTGCGGTCAACCAACTGTTGGTACGTCACCCTGTCGTCTCGACTCGCTGCTTTCATGGTGCCCCCTCCTTGCCGCTGGTTAGTGTGTCCACCAACGGGAGCCCCAATGCGAAAAAAGGCGCGGCCGCTCCTCCGGCCGCACCTGCGGGACCCGTCTCACCCTTGTCACGTTAACTCGTCTCGAATCGTCTGCAGGATTCGTTTCTCCAGGCGCGATACCTGCACCTGCGAAATCCCGAGCACTCGGGCAACATCTGATTGCGTCTTATCTTTGAAGAAGCGCAGGTAGACAATCAGTCGCTCGCGTTCCGGCAGTTTGTTCAAGATCTCGTGCAGCGCAATCTTGTCGAACCAGCCGACGTTTTCCTCTTCAGCAATCTGGTCCATCAAGTAGATGGGGTCGCCGTCATTCTCGTAGACGGTTTCGTGAATCGACGCCGGCGCGCGGAGGGCCTCCTGAGCGAATACGACTTCCGAAGGTTCGATGCCCAGTTCCTCGGCAATTTCGTGGATGCGCGGCTGGCGACCGAGCCTTTTCGCCAACTCGTCGCGCGCATGGCGAATGTGTTTGGCCGTCTCTTTCAGGCTCCGGCTCACCTTCACCGTGCTGTCGTCGCGGAGAAACCGTTGAATCTCGCCGATGATCATCGGAACCGCATACGTGGAAAACTTCACGTCGAACGCGAGATCAAACTTGTCGATGGCCTTCATGAGACCAATGCACCCGATTTGAAACAGGTCCTCAGGGTCATAGCCTCGCCCGAGAAAGCGTTGCACGACGGCCCACACCAGGCGCTGATTGGCCAACACCAGCGCATCGCGGGCCGCGGTCTGCCCGGCCTGGCTGTCGCGGATGAGCTGCCGGATCTCGTCGTCAGAGTACTTTCGCGCCTCTGTGTCCTTCGCGTGGTCCATCGCCGCCACTCCCGCTACTGGCTGACCGGATCAGGTTGAATCACCTTGCGCATACGGACACAGGTGCCCTGACCCGGAACGGAGTCGATCCACAACGCATCGACAAAGTTTTCCATGATGGTGAGCCCCATACCGGATCGTTCAAGCTCCGGCCGCGAGGTGTACATTGGTTGGCGCGCCTGCTCGAGGTCCGCAATGCCGACACCGTCGTCTTCCACCACGACTTCCACCGCGCCCCCTTCAATCGCGCAGCGCAAGCGGACTTCCCCTTCCTGCCCTTCGTAACCGTGGATGATGGCGTTGGTGACCGCTTCCGACACCGCCGTCTTCAACTCGGTCAGTTGTTCCAACGTCGGGTCCAAAGCCGTCGCAAACGCCGCGACCGCGACGCGGGCGAGCGACTCGTTCTCGGAACGACTGGGGAACGAAAGGTACATATAGTTCTTCTGCAGGACGGAATGACCCACGTATTCCATCGTCTACGCCTCCTTCACCATTCGCAAGGCGGACAGTTCGTCGTCCAAAACGGGGACAATCTTGTAGATTCCAGACAGCTCGAAGATCTTGCGCAGGTTGGGGTTGACCTTGCACAGGGCCATTTTTCCCCCTCGCGCCGAAACGCTGCGGTAACGGCCGAGAATCAGCCCAAGACCCGAGCTGTCCATGAAATCGATCCCTTGAAACGACAGGACGAGACCCCGACAGCGTGTCTCCTCCAAGCTTTGTTCAATCTCGTCGCGCAGGGTTTCGACGGCGTGATGATCCAGTTCCCCGCCCAGCCGAACCACCAGGACACCACCGACGACGTCTCGTTCAATCGCCACAGGAAAGACGCTCCTTTCTCCGTACACGCTCGGCGCGAAGCGGCGCCACCTTCGAAATTCCGCCTCATATCGGCATTTCCTGCCCGACGACAAAACTAGACGAAATCCGCAGACGTTCCATCCACGCTCGCGCCGCGTGAAGGAGACCACCTGTGCACCGCCTGGGACTTGTGGTAGACTGCGGATGTACAGGAAAACTCCGTGGAACGGTCCCATCCGTATCGGGATCAAGTTGGGAGAGGGATGATATGCCGGAAGATATCGCCGTATACGAATCGGACGAACTGTCCCTCGGCGATCGCCTGCGCATCTTGCGAAAGCGCCGGCGGATGACACAAGCCCAATTGGGTCGGGGCCTTGTGACCCCCAGCATGATCAGCCAGATTGAATCCGGGAAGGTGGCTCCATCCGCCGCGTTACTGAAAGACCTTGCGAAGCGCCTCGGGGTTTCACCGGAGTACTTCGCCGAGGGTTTGTCGGTACGGAGTGAGCACCTGCAGACGTATCGACGGGGCCGAGCCTTGATGGAACGAGGCGATTACGCTGCAGCCTTGCCGCTCATCGAGGCCTCCCTTCCACATGTTCGGCCCGTGTATCGCGACGAAGTGTTGTACAGCGAACTGGCGACGTGTTACGAACACCTGGGACAATTGGAACAAGCCGCCAACGTGTACGAGCAACTCGTGTTCTCGGCCCTGGAGCGCGGTGAGGGTACGGTCGCCGTACAAGGCTACTACAGCATCGGAAACATGTATCGCCGGGCTGGGCAGCCGAACTTGGCGCGGATGTACTGGCAACGCGGGGCGGGCGTCCTGTCGAGGTTTCCAGATCTCGATTTGCCGCTGTCTGTCAAGCTCTACTACCACCTCGGGCGGATTTGCTACATCTTGAAGCACGACAATGTGGCGCTGCTCTACCTGGAAAAAGCGGTGGAAGCAGCGGAGCGGTACGAAGCGTGGCTCGACCTGGCCATGATCTGGCACGGCATGGCGAACGTCTACTTGCGGACCGGAAGTTACGAATTGGCGTACAAATTTAACAGCGACGCCGAACGGATGTACCAGTTTGTTCGGAACCCACGCGGGATGTACCAGTGCAAAATCAACTACGGCATCATCCTGAACCGTTCCGGTCAGCCGGCTGCTGCCCTCGATTACTTCAACGAGCTGTTGGAGTCGGACACGGACCTGGTTGTCCGTCCGAACCTGTTCGCGAACGTCCTGGCCGAACGCGCCACGGCACGTCTCGCGTTGGGCCGCGTGCAGGACGCGCTCACGGATGCCGAGCAAGCGCTCTCGCTCGCTGGTACAAAGCTCGTCGAACTGCACGCGGCGAGCGTGTTGGCCAAAGCGAAGTTGGCATCGGGTGCAACGGAAGTCGCTGCGAAATTGGCCCGTCGGGCCTTGGGAAACCTCGGCGAAAGCGCCATCGAACCAGAAGCGTTGAACGTCCACGCGGAGCTACTCTCCGTCCTGCAACAAGCCCTCCTGCAACTCGGGCGGACCGATGAACTCGTCGCCTGCGCACAGGCCTTCGCCCGGTCTCTCGCCATGGATCCGCCTCGGTCGGAAGGGGCTGGAGAGCCGCTCACGCTCTGACCAGCCCCGGCAGTCCGCCGCTTGCCGATTACGATTTCCCGAACGTGATGAGACCTCGGACCGTTCGTCCCAGGCCGGTCAGGAACCCGGCCTTCTTCACATCTTCGCCGGCGACGAGGGGTACTTCAGCCACCACCTCTTCCCCCTGTTTCACCCGCATTTTTCCGACCACCTGACCTTTCGCAAGAGGCGCGGATACGTTGTCCAATTCCAGCTCCGTACGGTAATCGGCCTTCTCTCCTTTGCGCGCAATCACGCCGACCTGATCTGCCGTCAGAACGTGGATCTTTTCCGGTGTACCGTGCGGGACCTCCAATTCTTGCACCAGGGCGCCCTTTGGATAGAGCAGCTTCGACTGGTATTCCGCGAATGCCCAGTTGAACAGCTCGCTCACTTCGCGATTGCGGACGGTTGCCTTCGGTTCCCCGAGCACGACGGTGATGACGCGGAATCCGTCCCGCTTTGCCGTCGCTGACAGGCAGTATTTCGCATCGGCCGTGTAGCCGGTCTTCAGGCCGTCGAGACCAGGATAGAAGCGCACCAGCTTGTTCGTGTTCACCAGCCAGAACGGATGGTCGGAATCCTGTCGCAGGTAGTCGCTGTACTTCGATGTGAACTGTGTAATCTGCGGATGTTTCAAAAGCTCGCGGGATAGGATGGCGACGTCGTAGGCGGAACTGTAGTGGTTTGCCGCCGGCAAACCGTTCGTGTTCACGAAGTGGGTGTCCTTCAGACCCAGGGCCCTTGCCCGCTGATTCATCTGGTCCACAAACGCGGCTTCACTGCCAGCGAGGTGTTCTGCGAGTGCCACACACGCGTCGTTCGCGGACGCCATCGCAATCCCCTTCAGAAGGTCTGCGGTGGTCATCGACTCGCCCGGTTCGAGGAAAATTTGCGAACCGCCCATGCTCGACGCGTGTTCGCTGGCCTTGATGCGATCTTGCAGGTGCAGCTTCCCGCTGTCGATAGCCTCCATGACCAACAACAGCGTCATCACCTTGGTTACACTCGCAATCGGCAAACGCTCATGCGCATCCTTTTCGAACAAAACCTTCCCGGTGGTAAAATCCATCACCACGGCGGCTTTGGCTTCTGGAGCCAAATGCTGCGCCAGACTCAATCCATCCACCCCAGCGTCGGAGCGAACGCGAAATTCAACGTTGGGAAGGACGGTTGGAACCGCCGGTTGCTGGACGTTCGTCTGGGGCAGCGTCGCCGCGACCGCAGACGGCCCCTGGGACAGCAAGGGAAGCGCCAGCACGGCGGAAAACACCAACGGAACACGCATGGACAACATCTCCTTTCAGTCGCTGACAATCACCGACATCGTTGCCCGTAGTGTGCGCGTCCGCTGACGCTTCTATCACGGCTGGTCGCCTGGACGAAACAAAAGCGCCGGCTCTGCCGGCGCCGAAACGAATTAGGAGGAATGGACAGGATCTCTCTGGGCACCTCTCACATGGTGAAATTGGAACGTCGCACACATCGTACCGCGCGGGGTACCGACGATGTCGTTGCCGTTGGTCCGAACTTCGATGGACTGGGCCGTGCAACCGTCGCCTTCATCGTGAAATACGCATTCCTCCACCTTGCAGCGGACACCCTTCGGCATCGCCCACCACCTCCACACTCAGCATGTGTCAGGCGAGGCGCGGTGATGTCAGCAGCTTTCCGGCAAGGTTGCCAGGCGCAGGTCAACGCAGTTGCGCCAGCATGCTGGTCCCCATCCCCGTACCCGGCACGCCGAAGTACTCCGCGAGCGTCGCGCCCACATCCGCGAAGGTCTCCCGCTCCCCGAGGTCGATGGCCCCGGTCATCTCGGGACTCCACAGCAACAAGGGCACGTACTCCCGCGTATGGTCCGTCCCAGGAACGGTCGGGTCACATCCATGGTCCGCCGTGATGCAGAGGATGTCTCCTGCCCGCATGCGCCCCGTGACTTCCGGCAGACGCCGGTCGAACGCCTCCACCGCGGCAGCGAATCCCTTGGGATCATTTCGGTGTCCGTAGAGCGCGTCAAAGTCGACGAGATTGGCGTAAATGAGGCCTTCCTCCTGTTGGTCCATCGCTTCAACCACGCGATTCATGCCATCTTCGTTGCCTTCCGTATGTACCGCACGGGTGATGCCTGCGCCACCGTAGATGTCGTGAATCTTTCCAATCCCACAGACCGGAATCCCCGCCGCCTGGAGGTGATTCAATACGGTGTCGCCGAACGACAACGAAAAGTCTTGACGCCCTCCGGTCCTCCGATACGCCCCTGGCTTGCCGACAAAGGGACGAGCAATCACCCGCCCAACTGCGTCTGGTCCGTCGAGCAGCTTTCGAGCGTAGCGGCACCAGTCGTACAGTTGCTCCAGTGGGACAACCTCTTCATGCGCCGCCACCTGAAACACGCTGTCGGCGGACGTATAGACGATGGGGCGGCCGGTCGCTTCGTGCAACGGCCCGAATTCCTCAATCACGACGGTTCCCGAGGCCGGTTTGTTGCACAGGACCGGTTTGCCCACGTAGGCCTCGAATGGCTCAATGATGCGTGCAGGGAAACCGTCGGGATACACCGGCAGGGGGCGGTCCAGAACGACCCCGACGAACTCCCAGTGTCCGTTCGTCGTGTCCTTTCCGAAGGACTGTTCGCGCATGCGCCCGTACGCCCCGACGACCGCATCGGTCGGGACACCCGGGATGGTGTCGATACGTCCCAATCCGAGGCGCGCCAAGTTCGGGACCGTTAGCCCACCGGTCGCCGCGGCGATATGCTGCAGTGTGTTGCTGTCGGCGTCTGCCGCTCCGTATCGGTCCGCATCCGGCGCAGCCCCGATGCCGACGCTGTCCAAGACAATCCATATCCAACGACGACGAGACACGTATGGAACCTCCTTCGCCTCGTGGGCCGCGCGTCCGCTGTGCGGTCCATCGGGGACGACATCCTCTCAAGGGCTAAGGTGGTTGGTTCACCACCGATTCATGCATCCGCCTGTACCGTCACCTCGCGGCCCGCATCCGCCCCTAAGCCCGGGGGTGCGCCGCCGCGTACGCTTCCTTGAGTCGCGCACGGGTTAGGTGGGTGTAGATTTGGGTCGTCGAGATGTCCGCATGGCCCAACATTTCCTGTACAGCTCGAAGGTCCGCACCGCGCTCCAACAGGTGCGTTGCGAACGAGTGGCGAAGGGTGTGCGGCGTGATGTCCTTCACAATCTCCGCAGCCGCCGCGTGTTTTTTTAATATCTTCCAGAAGCCTTGACGCGACATCTGCGCGCCGAGGTGGTTTAAAAACAGGGCGCGTGTCGCCTCGTTTCGCTGCAAGCTCGGTCGACCGTGTTCGATGTACACCGTCAGCGCGTGGTTTGCGACCTCTCCGAAGGGAATGATGCGCTCCTTGCCGCCCTTCCCAAAGCAGCGCAGAAACCCTGCCCCGAGGTTCACGTCATCCAACTGAATCGAGACCAACTCTGTCACGCGGATGCCCGTCCCGTACAGGAGTTCGAGCATCGCGCGGTCGCGACAGCCCGTCGCCGTGGACGAGTCAGGCGCAGCGAGAAGGCGCTCCACCTCGTGCACGGTCAGCACTTTGGGCAGCCGCTTCTCCACCTTCGGCGTCTCCACGTTCACCGTGGGATCTGTCCCGATGTATTCTTCTCGTAGCAGAAAGTGATAGAACGAACGAATACTCGCCAGGTTGCGCGACACCGTGGTGTTCGCTCGGCCAAGCTGGCGAAGATGGCCCAGGTATGCAAGAATATCCCGGCGCCGAACCTCCGCCTGCGCTGCACCCTCGCCGAGAAAACGGAGGAAACCTTCCAGGTCCCGACGGTACGATTCGAGCGTGTTCTGTGACAGTCCGCGCTCCACTGCTAGGTACTCGACAAAGGCATCGATTCGATCGTCCATGCACGTACCCCTTCAATCGGATGTCCGGCGCTGGTCCGTTGACAGGCCAACACGTCGGAGATATTCCACACCGTTCGACATTCTCCTGCCAAGGTTTCCACCTGCGCCCGCATGCCGGTCCATCTCACGACCCGCCACTGTACCACCACACCGACAGAATCTGTTGGTACAACCGACCAGCGTCCGCGAGCCAGACGCGGATCTGCGCACCGACGGGCGCCTTGGCGCCCCGTGCCGCATCCGTTCCCAACCGGGCGGACGCGGCCGTCCCACCCCCATTCGCCGCTGCACTCGGCGACAGGACCGATTCAAACGGGGCGGACGGCGTTGCGTATCGCCGGGTGTGTAGTCCTTGCGTGGCCAGCGCCTGCACCGCAAAGAGCAGGATGGACGCTGCCAGCCACAACACAACCAGGCGCATGACGCGAAGGAACTGAGCCGCTGGTTCCGACGAACGGGGTGCAGGCCTCATGGCGTCCCGCCCCCCTGTCGCATCAGCTCTAATACCGCTTCCATTGAATCGGGCTGAACGGGATCATCCAACGCGGCGATGTTCCGCTGCTCATGTCCGCAGACCTGACATCTGTGGACAATCTGGTATCCCTTGCGAGGGTTGTATTCCACCCGGACCGGCGCCATCAGCCCGCCGCAGTCGGCGAGCCGGTCCCCCGGGTTGACGTCGAGGTGAACCGAGTACAAGCAGGTCGGGCAGTGATTTCGGCAGGAGCGCTTGGAGGGCATCACGTGCGTGCCGCAG
This sequence comes from Alicyclobacillus sp., assembly GCA_023511295.1. Taxonomy (GTDB): domain Bacteria; phylum Bacillota; class Bacilli; order Alicyclobacillales; family Alicyclobacillaceae; genus JAIMBT01. The sequence continues at coordinate 107,857 of JAIMBT010000008.1, read as the reverse complement.
TGAACGCATGTGAACGGCTCGTTGACGTCTGTAAACTTGCGCGCCATGGGATTCCCTCCTCGTCATCGGGATTCACATCGTGGCCTCCCGTCAACTGGGTGGAAGTAACGCCCCGAGGACAGGTGGTGCCGCGAACACCTGCAGGGCCGCCCCGAGCGAGGCCAGGCACAGACACAGACAGACGCAGGCGGTATAGCGCACCAGGACGCGCGGCATCGCACTCATGTCGAGCGACCGCCGGAAAATCGAGCCGGACAGCCGCACCGCCAGCGTCCCGGCGCCGAGCAGACCTGCGAGGGCAAGCACCTGATGTGCAAAAATGACCAGACTGGCGATGAGGAAACCGTGCCAGCCAAACGTCAACACGGAATAGGCGACCGAGAATCCGACGCAAAACGCGCGGAGAAACAGTGTCACCACGACGACCGGCAACCCGAGCAACGATAGCCCGCTCAGCCAGACCACGCCGAACAGACCTGCCTCCGCAAAGGCGCGACTCCACCAGATGGTCGGTGCAGACTGCAAATCGTGGTGCTGGACGGCTGCAATGAAGTGCTGCATCGCTTGATTCAAAACGGCCGCTGTCGAGGCGTTGAGCTGACCCGCGACCACGCCGCCAAACAGCAACCCGCACAGGGTCACACCGGCCAAGAAGGACATGGTCCCCGTCGTCTCCCGCCGCCACGTCACAAACGACGTCCGAGCATATCCAAACATGCGCCCTACCTCGCCAGCCAACGCGAGCCGCACCGCAAACTCCCCCCGTCCGCCAAGGCTTGTTACAACTTGTATGCGGACAGGCTCCCGCTTAGACCGAGGGAAGAAAGTTCAAGCGACCGTACGTGCCACCACCACCCGTCTCAAAGGCGACTCGACCGGTTCTGGCGCGGTCAATCCGGTCTGCCAAGTCAGGGCCGACAACCGACTGCAGCTCGGACAGGGATGCCGCATGCAGGACCGCCATCTCCGTGCCGAACGCGTCGAGCAACCGGCGCATGGCGCGCGGACCCAGTCCGGGTATGAACTCCAACGGCACCTGATGGACGTATGGTGGGCGGCCCGGCGGATGGTGCGGCTGGGTTCGGTCGCGGATTTCCATCAGACGGTCCCACACGCCGAGCGTCACCTTCGTGCTGCCGCAAATGCACGCAGCGGCACCGGGTGAGAGTTCGCGTGAACACACCCTGCAGCGGGTTCGGTGGTACTTGCCCAAGGCCGGATGTAAGCCGTAGTTTGCCACCATCCGGTTCTCGCCAGAACCGGTCAGCGCCCACCGAACGCCGCGAAAACTGACCTCGGTCAACTGCAGTTCATTGTACTCACGGGCGATTTTGGCGAGGGAATGGGCGTCGGAGTCGCTGAGAAACGGCAGCTCTGCCAGTTCGCTCACACAGTCCGCCATATCGGTGTCGGCAGACAGCCCCAGTTCCAAGGCATCGACCTTCGACGGATCGACCATCTCGTCCATCCGCGCGACACAGTTGCCGTACAGCCCCTTGTGCGGGGTGAACGCGTGGTGGACGATGAACAAACCGCCGAAGGCCCCGACGGATTCCTGCAACGCACGTGCCGTCACAGACGCGCGTTGGGAGGACAGGCTGGGGTTCTTCTGCACACCCGCCAGCCAATCGTGGAAGGCTGCCGCCGCCTCCAACGTGGGAAACCAACAGCCGAAATGCGCGGCGCCCCCGTACGGACCCGCAACTTCGACCTCCGCCCCGGGAATCAGCAGTAATCCGTTCTCGCACAGCAACCCGCCGCCGGCATGCGGGACCAACCGCCCTGCCGACTGCCACGCCTGGAGCTCGGCCAGGACATGGGTACACGTCCCGTCAATCACGGTCACCACGTCGAGCCCTTTTTCCACGCGTGCGTGATCCACGAGGGCGGACAGCGTCAACGACGGAGCCGCGGCCATTTTGACGGGCCGTCCCGCCGAGCGTCCGACGTGGATGTGAAAATCCCCAAAGTAACGCTTGGCCTCAGACATGGAGACGTCCGCCTTCCGACGCCGGTCCACCACCGAGCCACCAGAGCAGCGCGACGAGGGTCTTGGCGTCCTGGATACAGCCCGCCTCCATCAAGCGCCGGACGTGCGCCTTCCGGCAAACCTCAACAGTGACGAATTCGTCCTCATCGAGGTGCACACGCCCCGGTTGCAACTGGGTCGCGTGAAACAGGAAGATCTTCTCGTCGGAGAAACCGGGACTCGTGTAGAATTCGTAGAGTCTGCGCAGACGGGCCGCTTGATACCCCGTCTCTTCCGCCAATTCACGGGCTGCACACGCTTCTGGAGATTCGCCGGCGTCCAACTTCCCGGCGGGTATTTCGTACAGCACCGTGCCCGGGGCCGTCCGGTACTGGCGCACCAACAGCAGCTCGTCCGGAGTTGGTTCTGCAAGGACGGCCACCGCCCCGGGGTGGAGGACGACGTCGCGCGAGGCCGGTCGGCCGTTCGGCAGAATCACCTGCCACTGCTCGACGCGAATGATGCCCCCGTCGTAGACGCGGCGCGCGCCCTGCTTGGTTTCGACAAGTTTCTGGTTCGCTTCTGTCACGTTAAAAATCCTCTCTGCGGTGCGGCTCGGCCCGGCGCCTCGCCACCAAGAAGTACAAGGCGGCGAGCAGTGCCCCGATACCGACCGCCGCGTAAAATCCGACCCGCTGATCTGGCTGCACGACCGAATACCCCGCCAGCCCGATGAGCAGGACAATCGCCACCCAAGTCGACACAGGCTGGCCGAACGCCAGCTTGGAGACGAACCGCGGCCCGGCACCTGGCTGTTTTCGCCACTTTAAGAACGAGAAGGCCAACATCAGCCAGTTGAAGAACGTGAAGTAACTGGACGCGCTGACGAGAAAGCTGTAGACATTGGCCGGAAGCAACGTCGACAGGATGAGGAACGCCGCAATCAGGACCGTACTGGCGCCGAGCGCCACCCACGGTGTCCGGTGATGGCGGCTTGGCACCACCTGCCGCGGAGCATCGCGCGATGCTCCGAGGGAGATAAGGACCTGGTTTGCGGAGTACAAGGCTCCCGCCATCACGCTGAAGGCCGCTACCAAGATGGCGGCGTTGAACACCGTGGCGAACACCGTGGCACCACTCGCCCGAAGCGCCGCGACGAACGGGCTCGCATGGGTCGAGATGGACTGCCAGGGGACCAGCCACAGCACGAACCCGACGGACGCGATGTACATCACCGCCAGCGCCACCACCGTCCAAATGGCAGCCCGGTCGATGTCGCGCGGGTTCTTCATCTCAGAGGTGACGGATGCGAACACGCCAATCCCTGCGTACGCGAAGATCACCACGACCATGCTCTGCAGCACGCCACCCCACCCGTTCGGCAGAAACGAAGTGGGAAGCCCATGGGTGGCCGGAAACGCTGCGTGCGGCCCGCCCGCGCGCAACGACCACAGCATGACCACCCCGTACACGATAAATCCGACCAACGCGCCAATCTTGACGACGCTCATGATGCTCTCAATCCGCTCAAAGCTGCGCACGCCGAAGGCGTTCACCACGACGATAACCGCCGCGAATAAGCCGGCGAGGAGCAGGCTCGGCCAATTGGGCAGCCACAGCTGCACAAACACAGCCATCGCAACCGCTTCGCTGGCGATGGTCAGGAGGCTCGTGAGGTAGTAGGTCCAGCCCTGCATGTACCCGGCGAATCGTCCCAGGTACTTGGCCGGATACTCTTGATACGCGCCAGAGGCCGGATGCTGTACCGCCATGGATGTCAACGCCCCGACGACCTGCGCCGTGATGAGCGCCCCGAGCAGGTAGGCCACCAACACCCCGGGACCCGCCATGTGGATGGGCAAACCGGAGCCGAGGAAGAACCCCGCCCCGATGATGCCCCCGATGCCGATGAGGGTCAACCCTGGTACGGTCAGCGTGCGTCCCTTGTGTTCTGAGGCCCTCTCCCCGACCGCCTGCGGGGTTCGAAGTCCAAACGCACCCCGGCTCTTGGTGTCCGCCATAGAACCACCTCCCGAATTCGGGAAGTAGTATGTGACTTGGCCCGATACGGCATGCGGCGTGAGGCGCCGGATGACGCAACCGGGTCACCCTGACGCCTGAGGCGAACGGCTTAAACATGCGACGACCCACGCGGTCAGCCGTTCGATGTCCGCGAGTTGGATCCGCTCCTGGGTCGAATGAATGTCGACGTACCCCACGCCGAGGTTGATGGTCGGGATGCCGCGCTGCGTGAAGATGCTTGCGTCGCTTCCGCCGCCGCTGTGCACGGCCTGCGGCACGAAGCCCACAGCCTCTGCCGCGGCCGCCACGCGCTGTCGCAGGGGATGGTCCGCCGGAAAGTGAAAGCGCTCGTACGCGGTCCGTGCGTGAAACGAGACCTGCCCACCCAAACGCTCCGCAGTCACGCGGAACCCGCTCTCAATCTCGCGGAGGACGTCCGCCAACTCATTCGACTCCAGCCCTCTGGCTTCGCCGACGAGGGTCACCCGATCTCGGACGACATTCGTCGGCCCTTCCCCCACAAAACTGCCGATGTTGACGGTGGTATGCGGGCTGATACGCCCGTGGGGCATCTTCGCGACTGCAGCCGCCGCCATCTTGATGGCGCTCACGCCACGCTCTGGGGATACACCTGCGTGAGCGGCGCGTCCGACGAACTCTGCGTTCCACCGGACCTGCGTCGGTCCGGCCACGACGAAGCTCCCGACGGGTCCGCCCGCATCCAGGCACAGGCCGGTCCGAGACCGCAGCTGTTGGACGTCCAGCGCCCGGGAACCTTGCAAGCCCATCTCCTCGGCGATGGTCAAGACGACCTCCACCGGCGGATGCGGTGTCCCTTTCATCCGCAACTGGTTGAGGGCGGCCAGAATCGCCGTCACGCCCGCCTTGTCGTCCGCGCCGAGGACCGTTGTCCCATCCCCGTGCACGGTCCCATCGGGATCCACCACCGGACGGACGCCTTCGCCTGGCGGCACCGTATCCATGTGCGCGGTGAGTAACACCGGGTCTTCCGCCTCATCCCCTGGAAACCGCGCAATCACGTTCCCTGTCTCGCCGCCGAGGCCCGCGCCCGCGTCGTCCACCTGGACGGTGCAGCCAAGTTGTTCGAGCAACGCCCGACAGCGCTTCGCCATCGCTCCTTCGTGGAGGGAATGGCTCGGTATCTGGACCAATTCCAGAAACAGCGCTTCAATCGATGGGAATTCCGACGTCGCCGCCTCCCTCACAGCGGAATGTTGCCGTGTTTCTTCGCCGGCCGCGCCTCTTGTTTCCCGCGCAGCATGCGCAGGCCCTCCGCAACCTTGATGCGCGTCTCGCGCGGATCTATCACGTCGTCCACCATCCCGGCTGCGGCCGCTATGTACGGGTTCGCGAACCGCTCGCGGTACTCGGCAATCTTCGCGGCCCGCAGCGCCGTCGGGTCTGGACTCTGCGCAATCTCTCGGGCGTAGATGATGTTCGCTGCGCCCTCTGGCCCCATCACCGCTATCTCGCTGGCCGGCCACGCGAACACCAGATCCGCCCCGATGGCCTTGCTGTTCAGGGCGACATACGCCCCGCCGTAGGCCTTGCGCAAGATCACCGTGATCTTCGGCACCGTTGCCTCCGAGTAGGCGTAGAGGATCTTCGCGCCGTGGCGGATGATACCGCCGTGCTCCTGCTTCACGCCTGGGATGAAGCCGGTGACGTCCTCGAGCGTGATGAGCGGGATGTTGAACGCGTCACAAAATCTAATGAAACGCGCAATCTTGTCCGAACTGTCGATGTCGAGACCGCCGGCCATGAACTTCGGCTGGTTCGCCACAACGCCGACGGTCCGGCCCTCCACGCGCCCGAACCCCACCACCGCGTTGCGTGCGAACAGCGGCTGGACCTCGAGGAAATCGCCATCGTCGAGCAGGCGCACGATGACGTCCTTCACGTCGTACACCTTGGTCCCGTCCTCCGGCACCAGGTCGAGCATGGCTTCATCGGGTGTCAGTCTCCCGTGAAACGCCACCTGCGGCGGTTGCTCCTGGCAGCTCTGCGGCAAGAAGCGGAGCAGCCGGCGGACCTCGTCCAACACGGCCTCTTCGGTCGGCCCCGTGAAGTGTGCGACACCGCTCGTGCCTTCCTGGACCTTGGCGCCGCCCAACGCCTCGCTGGTGATCTGCTCCCCCGTGACCGTTTCAATCACCTTTGGGCCCGTGATGAACATCTGGCTGGTGCCTTCGACCATGAAGATGAAATCTGTGATGGCCGGAGAATACACCGCACCGCCCGCACACGGTCCCATGATCACCGAGATCTGCGGCACGACACCCGAGTAGATGGAATTGCGGTAGAAGACGTGTCCGTACCCATCCAGCGATACCACGCCTTCCTGAATCCGCGCACCGCCCGAATCGTTCAGGCCGATGATGGGCGCGCCCGTCTTCGCTGCGAGGTCCATGACCTTCGCAATCTTCTGGGCGTGAACTTCACCCAGCGCACCGCCGAACACAGTGAAATCTTGCGCGAAGACGAACACGGTGCGACCATCGATGGTCCCGTATCCGGTGACCACGCCTTCGCCCGGCGCGTCCACCTCATCCATGCCAAAGTACGGCGCACGGGTGGCGGAAAACGGGTTCAACTCGCGGAACGACCCGTCGTCGAGGAGGTAGTCGATCCGCTCCCGAGCGGTCCCCTTGCCGCGCTCGTGCTGCTGCAGGATGCGCTTGTCACCGCCGCCCAACTCCACCTTTCGCCGCCGGTCCTGGAGCTCGTACACCTTGTCCTCCATCATTCGACGGCTCCCTCCTCGGCTGCCCCGACTCCGCGTTGGCAGAACTCCACCAAGACGCCACCCGTATCCTTCGGGTGCAGGAAGGCAATCTGCTTGCCGTGTCCGCCAGGCCGAGGCGCTTCGTCAATCAAACGGTACCCGGCAGCACGGGCCGCCCGCAGACTTGCTTCGATGTCCGCAACCGCGTACGCAATGTGGTGAATGCCGGGCCCGCGCCGCTGCAAAAACTGCGCAATCGGCCCCGAGCCGTCCGTCGGTTCAAGCAGTTCCAGGTCGGTTTCGCCCACGCGCAGGAACGCCGTCCGCACCTGCTGGTCCGCAATCACCTCTTCGTGGTAGACGGTCAGACCAAGCAGTTGGGTGTACATCGGCAAAGCGGATGCAAGACTGTGCACGGCGATACCGATGTGGTCAATCTGGAGCACGCCGGGTACCGCGTGCTCAGCCGGAAGGTGGTTGTGCACGTGCGCTCGGATGAAGGCGGCGACGTCCTCAATCCGCGTTCCCGGCGTGAAGACATGGGCAATTCCCGCCGCCTGCAGCGCTGGGATGTCCTCGTCGGGTATCACGCCACCGCCGACGACGAGGATGTCCTCTGCGCCGCGCGCCCGCAACTGCCGCACCACCTCCGGAAACAATTCCAAGTGAGCGCCGGAGAGGCTGGAGAGCCCGACGCAGGCCACATCCTCCTGCACCGCCGTGTTGGCAATTTGCTCCGGAGTCTGGCGCAGCCCGGTGTAGATCACTTCCATGCCCTGATCCCGCAGTCCTTGGGCAATCACCAAGGCGCCCCGGTCATGCCCGTCGAGACCCGGCTTGGCGACCAATACCCGGATTGGCTGTGTCACCGATGTCAAGCTCCTTTCTAAAACAGGTTGGGGTGGTACTCGCCAAACACGTCCCGCAGCACATTGCAGATCTCGCCGATGGTCGCGTACTTGCGCACGGCGTCAACCAGGTACGGCATGAGGTTCGCCGTGCCCTCCGCCGCTTGGCGCAATGCGGTCAGCGCCGCCGCGTGCGCCTCCGCCGGGCGCTCCGCGCGCAGCTTTGCAAGCCGTTCAGCCTGTTTGCGGCCCAGTGCCGGATCAACCCGGAGGATTTCGGGGCGTTCCTGCTCCTCCATCTGAAACTTGTTGACGCCGACGACGACCTGCTCGCCGCGCTCAATCGCCACCTGGGTGTCGTACGCCGCTTGGTGGATCTCCTGCTGCATATATCCCTGCTCAATCGCGGTGACCGCGCCGCCCATCTGGTCGATGTGGTCGATGTATTGCCAAGCCCGCGCCTCCACCTCGTCGGTGAGGTGCTCGACGTAGTAGCTGCCGGCCAGCGGATCAATGGTGTCTGTCAGGCCACTCTCGTACGCCAAGATCTGTTGCGTCCGCAGCGCCAGCCGAGCAGACGCTTCGGTCGGCAGCGCGAGCGCTTCGTCGCGGCTGTTCGTGTGCAGACTCTGCGTCCCGCCGAGGACGGCCGCCATCGCCTGAACCGTGACGCGCACGACGTTGTTGTCCGGCTGTTGCGCCGTCAGCGTGCTTCCTGCCGTCTGCGTATGGAATCGAAGCTGCCACGAGCGGGGGTTCTTTGCGCCGAAGCGTTCGCGCATGATCTTCGACCACATCCGCCGCGCCGCGCGAAACTTCGCGATTTCCTCGAAGAAGTCGTTGTGTGCATTGAAGAAAAACGACAGTCGCGGCGCGAAGTCGTCCACCGCAAGCCCCGCATCCACAGCCGCTTGCACGTAGGCCATGGCGTTCGCCAGCGTGAACGCGAGCTCTTGCACCGCTGTCGATCCCGCTTCGCGGATGTGGTACCCGCTGATGGAGATGGTATTCCAGAGCGGCACTTCCCGCGCACAGAAATCAAACACGTCCGTCACCAGCCGCATCGACGGCTTCGGCGGGAAGATGTACGTGCCGCGGGCCACGTACTCCTTCAGGATGTCGTTCTGAATCGTCCCCGACACTTTGTCCCACGGCACACCCTGTTGCTCGGCCACAACCAAATACATTGCCAACAGCACGGAAGCCGGCGCGTTGATGGTCATCGACGTGCTCACCTGGTCGAGCGGAATCCTCTCGAGCAGCGTCTCCATGTCGAGACGCGAGGAGATGGAGACGCCGACCTTTCCGACTTCTCCGCGTGCGAACGGGTCGTCCGCGTCATACCCGATTTGCGTCGGCAGGTCAAACGCCGTACTGAGACCGGTCTGGCCTTGCTCCAACAGGTAGCGGAACCGCGCATTCGTCTCCTCCGCCGAGCCATACCCCGCGTACTGCCGCATCGTCCAGTACCGCCCGCGGTACATCGTCGGTTGAATGCCGCGGGTATACGGATACTCGCCCGGGAACCCCAGTTTCTGCAGATATGCTTCCTCGGACTGGATGCCATCCGCCGGGGTGTAGAGGCGGGAGATGGGGATGTCCGAGTGGTTGTGAAACGCTTCCTTGCGCTCCGGCCGTTTCGCCAGCGCAGCTTCCGTCTTGTCCTGCCACGCCCGATATGCATCTTGCAACGACATGTCGATCCGGTCCCTCCCCGAGCCCCGCCGCTCGCGGCTGCACGGCCGCGCAGCGCGTCGGTCGCGCGTCTGTTCAGCGATGACGTCCGACGATGCTGCCGGCAACCCACATGGCGCCCATCAGCACCACGAGAATCGCGGCAATCCACGTCCCTGCACTGGCCAACTGGCTCACGACGCCTCACCTCCCTGTTCGGCGACGACGCCCGCGTCCACCGCCGGCATGTCGAAGATCTGCGTAAACGCAGTGCGAAGTCGGCCTTCCCATTCGGCCAGCGACGCCTCCTGGCCGAGCAGGCGCTCGACCGACGTGACGCCCTTGTCCGCAATGCCGCACGGAATGATGGTTTGAAAGTGCGACAGGTCGGTGTGCACGTTCAGCGCCAGGCCGTGACTGGTCACAAACTCTCCGGTCTTGCGCCGCCGCACCCGCGCGCCGATGGCGCAGACCTTGTCCGTCCCGACCCAGACGCCGGGCAGTCCCTCGATGCGCGAGCCCGCGATGCCGACGTCTGCGAGCGCCACGATGACCGTCTCTTCCAACATACGGACGTAGCGGCCGACGTCGTTCCCCCACGGCGACAGGTGCAGCACCGGGTAGACCACCAGTTGTCCGGGCCCGTGATACGTCACATCGCCGCCGCGGTCCACCTCGTACACTTGAAAGCCCCGCCGGGCCAGAACCTCGGCCGGCGCCACCACGTGGTCTGCGGTTCCGTTTTTGCCGATGGTGATGGTGGGCGGATGCTCGACGGTGAACACCGTCTGGCGGTCGTCATGGCCTGCCAACAACTCGTCGGCCCGCTCGTCCATGCGGGCGACCGCGCTTCGGTAGTCCATACGCCCGAGACCCGTCCACTGCAGCGCCGTGCCGCCCGACAGCTCCCTGCGCCCTTCGCTCACTGTCCATCCCCCTCCTGGAGGACACGCGGCCGGGACTCGCTCGCGAGGAGGTGCTGCCTTGCTTCCGCGGGCAGGGACTGCAGTGGCAGGCCGTTCGCCCGCTGGACCTGTTCGTGCGCGTGGTAGGAACTGCGCACCATCGGCCCGGACTCGACGTGTGCGAAGCCGCGCTTGAGCCCTTCCCCGCGGAGCCGCAAAAACTCCGTCGGCGTGTAGAAGCGCTCGACGACCAGGTGCTTCTTCGTCGGCTGCAGGTACTGGCCGATGGTGAGGATGTCGACACCCACCGCGCGCAGGTCGTCCATCGTCTCCAACACTTCCGCCTCGGTCTCGCCGAGACCGACCATGATGCTGCACTTGGTGCGGATATCCGGGCGCATCTCCTTGGAACGGCGGAGCAGTTCCAGCGTCCGGTCGTACTTCGCCTTGGACCGTACGCGGTCCGACAGTCGTCGAACGGTCTCGATGTTGTGGTTGAGGATATCCGGCGACGCGTCGAGCACGGTCCGCAGCGCTTCCCAGTTCCCCATGAAGTCGGGAATCAGGACCTCCACGCCGCAGCTCGGGACCGCTTCGCGAATGGCCCGGATGGTCGCTGCGAACACGCTCGCGCCACCGTCTGCCAGGTCATCGCGTGCGACGCTGGTCACGACGACGTGCTGCAGGCCCATGTCGACGACCGCGTCCGCCACGCGTTTTGGCTCCGCCCAATCGAGGTGACTCGGGCGCCCGCTCGTCACGGCGCAGAATCGACACGCGCGCGTGCACACATCTCCGAGAATCATGAACGTCGCCGTCCGGTGCTCCCAGCACTCGTAGATGTTCGGACAGCGCGCCTCCTCGCACACGGTGTGCAGTGACTTGCCGCGCATGATCTCCTTGAGGTCCTTGAAGTTCGGACCGGTCTTGATCTGTACCTTCAGCCACTCCGGCCGATTCGCTGCCATTTCCCGCATCTTTTGCTCTTTCGCCCGCTGCTTTTCCAACAGCTTGGATTCTACCATGGTGCATCGTCCTTTCCCGACCCGCGCCCAGACGGTGGAGACCGTCCGTGAACCGCAGGACCCAAACGGCCCTCGTCACGTCTTAGTGTAAAACAACCGTCGACAGAAGCAAAGGATGGCCGCTTGGACCATCCTTTTGGGGAGAGGGATCGCGCCCCGTCGCACGGTATCGCGAGGGCTGTCGCCGACTCAATAGATGGCCGTGTCCTCACCGAACGTCTCGAGGCGTTGCCGTACCGCCTTCAAGAAGGAGCCCGCCAACCACCCGTCGAGAACGCGGTGGTCGAGCGACAGGCAGAGGTTGACCATACTGCGCACCGCAATCGCGTCCCCCTCGACCACCACCGGACGCTTCACAATGGATTCGACCGAAAGGATGGCCGCTTGCGGCGCGTTCAAGATCGGTTGCGACAGGATGGAGCCGAATGCACCGGTGTTGTTGACGGTGAACGTCCCGCCCTGCATGTCCGCAACGGTCAACCGGCCGGACCTCGCCTTGGCCGCCAATTCGTTCACGGCGTGGGCGAGTCCAGCGATGCTCAACCGGTCCGCGTGGTGGATGACCGGCACCACCAACGCGTCGTCGGTCGCTACCGCGATGGAGATGTGGATAGCCCGCTTCTGCACAATCTTGTCGTCGACCCACGAAGCGTTGAGCATCGGATACCGCTTCAGCCCTTCGACCACCGCCTTGATGAAGAACGGCAGGAACGTCAGGTCAATGCCCTCGCGCCGCTTGAAGTCGGCCTTCACACGGTTGCGCAGCGTCACCAATCCCGATACATCCGCCTCCACCATGGTCCAGGCGTGCGGTGCATTGTGCTTGCTCTCCACCATCCGACGGGCAATCGTCTTGCGGATGGGGGAAGGCTCTATCCAGACCTCGTCGTCCGCTGGCGCCGGCGCCGCCCCTCGGTCTGCCTCCACGGGTGGCGCATCGTGGGCCGGCGCGCGGCCACTCTCGACACGCCGAGACCGGTCGTCCGCGACCGGCGGTTCGCTTGCCTGCGACTGTGGCTGCTGCCCGGCTTGCTCCACGTAGCGCAATACGTCCTTTCGCGTGATGCGCCCGCCTTCCCCGGTCCCTTCCACCCGCGCCAAGTCCACGCCGTGTTCTTCCGCTAGCCGCAGGACGGCGGGAGAAAAGCGCCCGGACCGCCCGGTGCGGCCATTCGGTTCCTCCTTGGCAGCAGCGCCGACTGCCGGGTTCTCCGACTGCGCCTCCCGTCTCGGCGGCGCCGCGCCTTCGTCTCCAGCGCTGTCCGCTTCGGTGGCAATCCGGCAGATGACGGTCCCCACCTGAACGGTGGCGCCCTCCTCCACCAGCAGCGCTTCCATCACCCCGTCGAAGTCGGATGGAATTTCAGCGGTCACCTTGTCGGTCACGACTTCGGCAATCGGTTCGTACTTCGCCACGGTGTCACCGACCGATTTCAGCCAGCGGCCAATCGTACCTTCCGTCACACTCTCGCCAAGCTGCGGCATCTTTACGTCCGGCATCGCTCACACTCCCTCTTCCGCAACGCGCATCTCACAACCGGTCCACTGATGAAGAATCCGCCCAGGGCTCTGCCGCCTGCGCACGGCTCCTCAGAACCGCGCAAGCTCCAGCATCGCGTCGTAGACCTTTTGCGCGGTCAACATGTACGCCTTCTCGAGCGTCGGCGAAAACGGCATCGCGGGCACCTCCGGCCCGGCCAGCCGGCGGATCGGCGCGTCGAGGTCGAACAGGGCGTGCTCCGCAATCATCGCAGAGACCTCCGCGCCAACCCCGCACACCTTGTTGTCCTCGTGCACAATCAACACCTTGCCGGTCTTCCGAGCGGCGGCGAGAATCGCCGACTCGTCGAGTGGGCGCAGGGTCCGCAGATCGAGTACCTCCGCCTCGAATCCTTGTTTCGCCAACTCGCCGGCGGCTTCCAGGGCGAGATGCAAGGTGTACCCGTACGAGATGACCGTGAGGTCCGTTCCTTCCCGGACGACTGCTGCGCGCCCAATCGGAACCGTGTAGTCTCCCTCGGGCACCTCCGCCTTGATGGAGCGGTACAGTTTCTTGTGCTCGAAAAACAACACCGGGTCCGGGTCGCGAATGGCGGCCTTCAGCAATCCTTTCGCGTCGTACGGCGTGGCAGGCGTGACAATCTTCAGGCCTGGTACGTGCGTGAACAGCGCTTCCACCGACTGTGAGTGGTACAGGGCACCGTGGATGCCGCCCCCGTACGGAGCCCGAATCACAATTGGGCAGTTCCAGTCTCCGTTCGAACGGTAGTGGAACTTCGCCGCTTCCGAAATGATCTGGTTCACCGCCGGCATGATGAAGTCGGCGAACTGAATCTCGGCAATCGGCACCATCCCCGCCGCGGCCGCTCCAATCGCGACCCCGACAATCGCTGACTCGGTGAGCGGGAAGTCGAGTGCTCGGTACTCCCCGAACTCGGCGTACAGCCCGTCCGTCACGCGAAACACCCCGCCGCGCACACCGACGTCTTCGCCCAACACGAACACCCGCTCATCCCGCCGCATCTCTTCAAAGAGCGCATCCCGGATGGCCTCGATGTACTGCTTTACTGCCACGGCCCGCCACCTCCCTCTGCGTAGACGTGTTGAAGCAGGGTCTCCGGCGCCGCGTGCGGTGCTGCCTCGGCGTACGCGGTGGCTTCGTTCACCTCGTCCAGGATGGCCTGTTTCATGGATGCCTCTGCAGCGTCGTCCAGCAACCCCTCTGCCAACAGATAGCTGCGCATCCGCACCAGGGAATCCCCTCTGCGAGCTTCCTCGACCTCTTCCCGGCTCCGGTAGGTGCGGTCATCGTCGTCACTGGAGTGCGGCACCAAACGGTAGGTCTTCGCTTCGACGAGCGTCGGCCCGCCACCCGATCGCGCCTTCTCCACCGCCGCCCGCATCACGCGGTAGACCTCGAGCGGATCCATCCCGTCGACCACCACGCCTTCAAACCCGTACCCCGCGGCGCGGTCCGCGACGTTCGCGCAGCCGAGTTGCTTCTGGGTCGGGACCGAAATGGCGTACTGGTTGTTTTCGCAGAAGAAGATGACTGGCAGTTTGTGGATGCCCGCGAAATTCGCGGCTTCGTGAAAGTCTCCTTGGTTGCTCGTCCCCTCGCCGAAGGACACGTAGCTCACGAAGTCCTCGCCCCGCATGCGGGCTGCCAGCGCCGCCCCGACGGCGTGCGGGATCTGGGTTCCGACCGGGCTCGATCCGGTGATGATACGCCGGCGCCGGTCACCGAAATGACCCGGCATCTGCCGACCGCCGCTGTTGGGGTCCTCCGGCTTGCCGAAGGCCGAGAGCAGCTCCGTCCGCGCCGTATGACCGTAGATGAGGACCAAGCACAGGTCGCGGTAGTACGGGGCGATGTAGTCGCGGCTGGGATCCAGTGCGAAACCGGCCCCCGCCTGCGCCCCCTCCTGCCCTTGGCAGGAGATGACAAACGGGATCTTCCCCGCGCGGTTCAGCAGCCACATCCGCTCGTCGACCGTGCGGGCGAGCAGCATGTATCGGTACATATCGACCACCTGCTGGTCCGTCAGACCGACCTGCCGGTGTTTCGGTGTCGTCACATCAATGCCTCCTCGTGTGTTTCGGGATGATCTGCGGGCCGCGGGCCGTCCCCACGCCCAGTCTGACATCCGGCACCTCTCTTGCAGCCCTTACGCGCCGTGGATGGCCAAGCCGTCGACGGCCAACGCGGCCTCGCCGATGGCTTCGGAAAGTGTCGGGTGCGGGTGAATGGCTCCCCCAATCTCCCAAGGCGTCGCATTCAACACGAGGGCCAATCCCGCCTCGGACACCAGATTGGTCACGTGCGGTCCCACCAGGTGGACGCCGAGCACGTCGTCCGAGTCCGCGTCTGCGACCACTTTGACGAAGCCGTCGGGTTCGCCGTACACCAGCGCCTTGCCGTTGGCGCGGAAGTTGAATTTCCCGGTTTTCACCCGGTATCCCTGTTCGACGGCCGCGGCCTCGGTCAAGCCAACGCTGGCAACTTCCGGCCGCGCGTACGTGCAGCGCGGGATGCGCGCGTAGTCGATGGGCGCAGGTCGGCGGCCAGCCATCACTTCCACGGCGTGGATGCCTTCGTGGGCCGCCACGTGCGCCAGTTGCAGGCCGCCAATGACATCGCCAATGGCGAAGATGTTCGACTCCGCCGTCCGGTAGTCTGCGTCCACCTGTACCGTCCCGCGCTCGACCTGGATTTCCGTCGCCTCGAGCCCCAGGTCGTCGACCACGGGTGCTCGTCCCACCGCCACCAACATGCAGGCGGCGGCCAGAGGTTCCTGCCGGTCCGCCTGCTCGACGACAATCCGCAGGCCGTCGTCGGTCGCTTCATACGTCTCGGGCAACACGCGCGCTGCGGTCAAGACGCGAACCCGGCGCTTCTTCAAGAGACGCAGGACTTCGGCCGATACGTCGGCGTCCTCTTGCGGCAGAACTGTTGGTAAGAACTCCACCAGCGTGACGTCCACCCCGAGATCTGACAACAGCGACGCCCACTCGACGCCGATGGCCCCGGCACCGACAATGAGCGCGGACGCCGGCAGGTGCTCGAGCTCGAGGGCATCGTCGCTGGACAACACCCGCTTGCCGTCAAACGGAAGTCCGGGAAGTGGTTTTGGGCGCGATCCGGTTGCCAACAAGGTGAACCGCGGCGACAAGATCTGCGTCTCACCCGCTCCGTAATCGACCATCACGGCCCCGGCCTGCGGCGAGAAGATGGACGGGCCCATCACGCGTCCGGTTCCCTGGTATACGTCAATCTGGTGTTTCTTCATCAGGAACTGCACGCCTTGGTGAAGTTGGTCGACCACCTTCTGTTTGCGCGCCATCGCTTGAGCCAGATCCAGTTTCGGCTCCTCCA
Organism: Alicyclobacillus sp.; assembly: GCA_023511295.1. Classification (GTDB taxonomy): domain Bacteria; phylum Bacillota; class Bacilli; order Alicyclobacillales; family Alicyclobacillaceae; genus JAIMBT01. Next base: position 91,792 of record JAIMBT010000008.1, on the reverse strand, counting down.
CACGGACACCAAACTCTCCCGCCGCGCGGGCCGTTGCGAACACCTCGGCCGTGCGCAGCAGCGCCTTGCTGGGGATGCAGCCGCGGTGCAGACACGTGCCCCCCAGCTTGTCGCGCTCGACGACCGCCGCTTTCATCCCGAGTTGTGCGGCGCGGATGGCCGCCACGTAGCCACCCGTGCCGCCGCCAATGACGACGACATCATACGTTGTTTCCGGCACTCGACATCTCCACCCTCTCGCGCCGCAGACGGCGTCTCACACGCTCTTCCGATTCCCGCTCGCCGGACGACTCGGTCAATGTTGGACGTACGTGCTTCGAACCTGCTTCAGCTTCGCGATGCGCGCTTCCGCGAGGTGATCTGCAGCCTGGTAGGTCGGGATGCGCTGCGTCTCCGCAATGCGGTAGAGGTCCAGCATAATTTGGTAGATCCCCTCCACCTTGCCCTTCGCGCGCTCGGCGTTGTACCCCTCCAACTCGTCCGCCACGTTGATGAGCCCGCCGGCGTTGATGACGTAGTCCGGCGCGTACAGAATGCCACGCTGGTGCAGGATATCCCCGTGCCAGTCCTCCGCCAGCTGGTTGTTCGCGGACCCCGCGACGACTTTGCACCGCAGGCGGTCGATGGTGTCGTCGTTGATGACCGCACCGAGCGCACACGGAGCGAAGATGTCGACGTCCTGACTGAAGATATCGCCCGGTGCCACCACGGTCGCACCCAGCTCCTCACGGGCGCGCCGCAAGGCGTCCTCGTTGATGTCGGTCACGACCAGTTGTGCCCCGGCCTCCCGGAGGTAGCGAGCGACTGCATAGCCGACGCTGCCCAAGCCTTGGACGGCGACCCGGCGCCCGGCCAGGTCGTCGCTCCCCAACGCCACTTTCGCCGAGGCCTGGATGCCGCGAAAGACGCCGAGGGCCGTCATCGGGCTCGGGTTGCCGCCAGAGCCGTACGCGTTCGAAACGCCGGTCACAAACCGGGTTTCCATATGGATGAGGTCCATGTCCTGAACCGTCGTCCCCACATCTTCCGCTGTAATGTAACGGCCGCCGAGGCTCTGGATGTACCGACCCAGCGCTCGGAACAGCGCTTCACTCTTGTCCTTCTTGGGGTCGCCAATCACGACGGTCTTGCCGCCCCCAAGGTTTAATCCAGCCGCTGCTGCCTTGTACGTCATGCCGCGGGCCAGTCGCAGCGCGTCGAGAATCGCGTCGTCTTCCGAGGCGTAGGTCCACATGCGGCAACCGCCGAGCGCGGGTCCAAGCGTCGTGTCGTGAATGGCGATGATGGCACGGAGGCCGGCGGCCTCATCGTGACAAAAAACCACTTGTTCGTAGTCGTACTTCTCCAGGTAGCCAAACAAGTCCATGTGGGTTCCTCCTCGCGTCTCTCTACCGACCGAAATCGGTGTTGGTTCGCCCAATCAAAGAATCTAGCAAGAATTGTGCCACCAAGTGCAAATCCGATTCCTCATTCCGATGCACGGCTCGATGCACGTCTCGATGCACGGCTGCGGACTGGCGGATCTCGCCGCTTCCCTCGCTGGAATGGGCCCTGCGGAAGACAGCCTCCTTGCGGTCCGGGTACCAGCCGCCCGGGTCGTTGTGCAATTCTTTGCACACTGTGCATTTTGTTGCAAGCAAGCGTTTTCAAACTCCCTCGGCATCGTAGCGTGCCGGGCATTCGACTGTCAAGGCGTGTCGCTCACTTCGCTCAGTTTATAATACAGGCTCCGGAGCGAGATGCCCAGTCGCCGCGCTGCTTCCGTCTTGTTGCCGTCCGTTTGTTCCAAGGTCTGCAAGATCACCGCTCGCTCCAATCGCCGCATGATCTCCTGAAGCGGCAACCGCGACTGTCCCCATCCCAGCCAAGCGTCCGGGACGCGGGCGTTCGCACCGGCGTCCATCCGCTGCAGCGACGGCAGATGGTGGGCCTCCATGACGGTCTCGTGGTAGGCCATGTGAATCATCGCGCGGCCAATCACATTCTCCAGTTCCCGCACGTTGCCCGGCCAATCGTACGCCTGAAGCGCTGCCACCGTCGCGGGCGCCAGGCGTTCGACGTTTCGCCCATAGGTTTGATTGTGGCGATAGAGGATATAGCGGGAGATCTCTTCGATGTCTTCCCTTCGGTAGCGCAGGGGCGGAATCAGAATCGGCAAGACATTCAGGCGGTAGTACAGGTCCTCGCGAAACAGCCCTTTCGCCACGGACTGCTCGAGATGGACGTGGGTCGCGGCAATCAGGCGGACGTCGACGGAGATGGGGCGCGTTCCGCCGACGCGGACAATCTCCTGTTCTTGCAGCGCGCGAAGCAGTTTGGCCTGGGTGGCCGGGGTCATTTCGCCGATCTCGTCGAGAAACAGCGTGCCCCCGGAAGCTTCCTCGAACAGTCCGGCTCGACCGCCTCGGCGGGCCCCGGTGAAGGCGCCTTCTTCATAGCCAAACAATTCACTCTCCAACAGGGATTCCGATAGGGCCGCGCAGTTGACCCGGATGAAGGGATGGCCGGAACGGTCGCTTTCGTGGTGAATGGCGTGGGCAAACAGCTCCTTGCCGGTTCCGGATTCTCCGCGCAGGAGCACGGTGGCTGGGGTCTGCGCAGCGCGCAGCGCCTGCTCCTTGGCGAGGAGCATGGCCGGACTGTGGCCAATGATATCCTCAAAGGTGTATTTCGCCTGCACGGAGCGGATGAGGTGATTGGCGCGTCGCAGTTCGTCCGTCAAACGCTTGATCTCCGACACATCGTGGATGACGCCGACACTTCCCTTCAGCTCGCCGCCGACGAGGATAGGTGCGACGTCGACGAGGACCTCCCGCTTCGCCGGTCCGACCTTCAGCGGGATGTTTCGGACCGGTTTTTGCGTGCGGATGACGCGTAGGTGCATGCTTTCCCCTTCCGCGATGTCCACGTCCGCCGGCTTGCCGATGACCTGTTCTGGCCGAAGGCCGGTCAGCCGCGTGTAGGCAGGATTGATGAGGATGCCGCGCCCCTCCGCGTCGACCACCGAGATTGCGTCCTGGGTGGATTGGATGATGGCCTCGAGCAATGTCTGGACCTCTCGCAGGTTCATCACCTCCGTCGCCAGCTTCTGCTCGGCCTGCAACGCGTCGATGAGCTGAAGCTTATCCTCCAACAGCAGCATGAAGAAGCGCAGGGCGGTCCCAGAGATCACCGAAGCGCCGGCGGCGGCAGCGAACCGCTCCAGCTCCGCGTAGATTGCCGGTTGTCCAGTCGCTTCCAGGATGAGGTCGAACGGTGTAGCTGCGGGGTGAGCGAGCACGCTGCGGTAGTCTGTGGCGACAGGAATGCCGCGTTCCCGAGCCAACTGCATCCCCGGCGCTTCCGGCTCGGCGTCCATCACGCAGCGAACCGTCACCTCCGGGTGGTCCACCAGCGCTTCTAACAGTTTACGTCCACCGACACCCGCCCCGACAATCACCACATCCATCGCAACGCCTCCTAGGTCTATCGGCGGATCCACCCACCTGAACGGTGGGGGTGCCGCCGTCGCCCATCGTATCCATTGTACCGAATGGACCGCGAAACGGGATGGCCAGCCTTTCCACCGCCCCAGGTGGAACCGCCCGCAGGACATGTATGGTATCATGCGGGTAGACCCGTGGAAGGAGTCGGTTCCCGTGCGCAACGCCGTCGCGTGGTCCATCGTGATTGGGGTGTTTCTCCTCGCAGGCGAGGGGCTCAACCTGGTTCGCATCCACCTCGTCGACTGGTTGGCGTACGGACGCGCGGTCGACGCGTGGCTCAGCGTGGCAGGACTCCTGCTCGCGTTTCTATGCACGGCCTTCCTCGGTGGGTTTGTGTATTATCGAGATCAGAAGCGCGGGAAGTTGAAGCGGGAAGGCTGGCGCGGACGGCCGGTCAAGCGGATCCCGCCCAGGGCCGCCGGCCCAAGGCGCGAACCGGGCAGGTCCGGGCCTTGTGACCCGCGGGCGGCCGATGAATCGCGTTAAGCGTCGAAGGTGCCACTCTTTCCGCCCGATTTGTGGATGAGGCGGACGGATTCAATCGACATGTTGCGGTCGACGGCTTTGCACATGTCGTACACCGTGAGCGCAGCGATGCTGCAGGCCGTCAGGGCCTCCATCTCGACGCCCGTGCGATAGGTGGTCTTGACGGTCGCGACGATGCGAAGCCGGCTGTCTGCGAAGGCCGGTCCCGGCGGCGCGTCGTCCACCCACTCGGTTTGTACGTGAACACTGCTCAAGGGCAAGGGATGACACAGCGGGATCAACTCTGACGTTCGCTTAGCCGCCATGATGCCGGCTAACTCGCTCACCGCGCGGACGTCGCCCTTCGCGATGGCCTCCGCTTCGATGCGCTGCCGCGTTTCGGCCCGCATGCGGACGAGTGCTTCCGCGACAGCGACCCGCGCCGTCTCCGGCTTGTTGGAGACGTCGACCATGACGGGGCGACCCGCCTCGTCAAAGTGGGTGAGGCCGTTCTCTCGGTCTGTCATTGGGCACCTCCTGATAACGTCGGACGACCGGCGCCGCCGGTCGTCGGAACGGACTGCAAGACACCTGGCCATAACGGAGGAATGTGAATGTTTGTGGTACGCCTGTTTGCAGGACTGGCGGAGCGCTTCGAAACGCGCAGCCTGTCCCTGCCGCTGGACGCGCCGGAGCTCACCGTCGCGGAGTTGCAGCACGCCCTCCTCGAGCGTTTCCCAGATGCGGCGGACGACATTCGGAGTGCACTCGTCGCGCTGAATCAAGCGTACGCAAAAGCGGACGACCTTGTCCACCCGGACGACGAAATCGCCCTGATTCCCCCCGTCGGGGGCGGGGCGGGACCCGCCCCATCGATTCGCATCTCGACAGACCCGCTCGACGTCGCAGAGGCCTACCAGACCCTTGTCGACGCGCGTTGCGGCGGGGTGGTGTTGTTCTGCGGCACCGTTCGCGAGTGGACAGGCGACAAACAGACCACCCACCTGTCCTACGAAGCGTACGCTCCGATGGCGGAGAAGCAGATGCGACGCCTGGCGGAGGAAATCTCCGCGCAGTTCCCGGGTGTGGCAACCTTGCAGTGGCACCGGGTGGGCCATCTAATCCCGGCCGACATCGCCGTCATCTGCGCGGCTGCAGCCCCCCACCGCGCCGATGCGTTCACCGTCGCGCGACTCCTCATCGACCGATTGAAGCGCGAAGTGCCAATTTGGAAGAAAGAGCATTTCGCAGACGGTGAAGTGACGTGGCAGCCGAATCCAGAATGAGTGGACAGCCTCTTCCCCCTCCTGGCGGAGGCGGCACGGGGGTGCATCGCGCCACCTTTCAGCTTGCACTTTCCAGCGCTCGCAGTGAGAAGTTCGGTCATTGGTCGGCGGCGACCGCTCTCCAGACCCAGACGCCGCCGTCGTCCTCGCACACGGCTCTCCCCTCTTCACGGAGCCAATCCAAGTATCCCAGTGTTTCCGATAAGATCAACGACACCTGTTCGCGGTGTCTGGCAAAGTACGTCACGGCAAGCTCGTACGCCGTCGCGGGCCGCCGGGACAACAGCTGGCAGAACTTTTCCCGCCGCCGTTCCTGCCCCGCCAGAAATCCGTCGATGCAATCCGCGACGTCGTGAAAAGGGGCCCCGTGTCCTGGGTATACCGTTCGGATGGGAAGGCTGCGAAGGAACCGCAAGCTCTCCCGGTACTGCAGCAGACTCTGCGTCCGCTCGGCGTCTTCGCCGCGTTCCGCCGTCATCACCGGTTCAATCAAGGGGTTGCTGGAAATGTGGGCGAGCACTTGGTCTCCGCCAAACAACACCCCCTGTTCCGCATCCCACAGTGCCAGGGCGTGCTGGGCGTGGCCAGGTACGTGCAACACCTGGAAGTTCGGCAAAATGGGCAACGGCGCTCCATACGAGAGGACGACGTCGACGACCGACCGGTCGTTGCACGTTTGGTAAAACTGAAACGTCCGCATCGCCTGTTCGATGGCATCGTTCGGCGCACCGAGTTTTCGGTAGAGCGTCGTGTAAAAGGCGGCTCGGTACGCCTCCCACGGACCGGACGGATTGAGCCAGGTGTCGACGCCAGGCGGCGCATAGACGGTCGCGCCCGCCGACTGAACCCCTGCCGCCCAACCGACGTGATCTACATGCCCATGGGTCAGCACCAGCGCTGTGATGTCGCGAAGCGTGAGGCCCCGTTCGGCCAACCCGGCGTCCAGCGCGCGCTGGGCGGGCGGGTACTTCAAGCCGCAGTCGATGAGCACGCGTTGATGCCCAGCCTCCAACAGGTACACGTTCACCGTGCCAACAGGAAACGGGGTGGGCAGTTCAATTCGATGGATGGTCAAGCAGCTGCTGGAAAGCGCGGGCATGCGACCACCTTCCTCTTCTGTTCGAGTTTGTTGCGGCTCTGTGGAAGCGCTGTATCAACTCTTTTATCATACGCAAATTCCGGCCGGAATCCAACGACCGGTCGGAAGTTCCGCATCCCGCACGTCCCGTGCCTGTCTGCGTCCTTCTAAACTACCACCTCGATTCATAGACTGGGACAACGAGGAGGCGGGAGAATGAAGTCGACGAGAGCACCCTTGCAGACTCGGTGGACACGGGCGTGGATGGGATTGCTGGTGGTGTGTGCGGGATGCTTTGCGATGGCGGCGTACCTCGCGGGAGGGGCATCCTGGAACTGGCTGGCCCAGACGGAGGCTGCGCAACTCGGCCGCGTCACCGTCTCGGAGCTCGTCGGAACCGACCGCTACAGTCACGCATCACAGGGGGAGGACCCCACCCTCGCCCCCCTCGCCCTGAGCACGCAACCTCCAGCCGGGGGGTTGCTCAACCCCATTGCGATGTTGCTGGGACAGCTGCTGCCGTCTGCATCGTCCGGAACCACCGGCAACGACGCCCAGGGCAGTCTGTTTCAGACATTGGCGGATGAACCGTCCGGCTCGTCCAAGGTGGTCCTCGGCTGGCTGCCCGACAACACGGACGCTGCGGAAATTCAGATGATGGAGGATAACCCGGGGCTGACGGCGGTCAGCCCGCTCTGGCTCAGCCTGGCCTCCCCAGACGGGTCGGTGCACAGCGATATCCGACCGGCCGTGGTGCAGTGGGCGCACGCGCACCACATCGACGTTTGGGCACTCGTCGACAACCAGTTCAACCCGACCTTGACCCACCAGGTCCTCAGTCGCGCGGCGTCCCGGCACCATTTGGTGGCGCAGCTGATTCAACTGGCACAGGCGAATCAGCTCGACGGCATCAACGTCGACTTTGAAGCGGTCAGCGCGGGGGACCGAGCTGGCTTCACTGCGCTGATGAAGGAACTCCATGCAGCAGCCGTATCCGCTCACCTCGTCATCTCGGTGGACGTCGCCCCGGACATCGCGTTTTTGCGCGACGAGTCGGCCTACTTCCACGCAGCCCTGTCTGCCTACGCGGACTTCGTGGTACTCATGGCTTACGACGAACACTGGGGAGGCGACCAAACACCGGGGCCGGAAGCAGACCTCCCCTGGGTGACGCAATCGGTCGAGGACCTGCTCGACACCGGCGTCCCCGCGACCAAGTTGGTCCTCGGCATGCCATTTTACACACGTTTCTGGTACGTCCACCGCGATGGCAGCGTGAGCGACGAAGCGGTCCCGGACAGCAACATCCAATCGATTCTGACAGCTCATCAAGCGACCATCCGCTGGGACGACAACCTGGGGGTCGCGTACGCCACGTACGCGAAGCCGGATGGCTACGAGGAAGTCTGGTATGAGACGTCGCAGACCGTTCTGCGGAAGTTGCAGCTCGTGAATCAAGATAATTTGGCTGGGGTCGCCGTGTGGTCCCTGAACCTATCCGACGCAGCGACGTGGCACACGCTGTTGAACGGGCTGACGCAGATCCTGTCATAGCCGTCCGAATTGAATCGGAACCTCCGCACGATGGGCTGTCGGATCACGCTGCTCCTTCTGCATCCGCACTTCGAGCAATCCGGCGGCGTAGCGCGCCCGCGTTCCGGTCGTTCGGACGGCAACTGGAAGCGAAATGGTGCGCTCGACCGCGCCCGCCTTTCGTTCGGTCACGTGCATTCGGCCTGAGCCAGTGTCGAGGCGCGGAATGGTGGCGCGCACGTACAGTTCGCTTCGCGTCAGATTCAGCGACGCGTCCGCCGCGGACCGCAACCCCGGCAATTCGAGCACCACGACGACGTCCCGGTCGGTTTCGTACAAGTCCATGGGGATTGGACCGGATTCGGCACCGCCCCCACCGAATACCCCTGGCAAAAAGCGGCTCCACTCCTGCGGAAACCGATCCACGGCGCCAAACGACGCGAATGGAAACCCACCGTCTGGACGACTGGCTTCCGTTTGCGTCCCGGACGCCGACTGCAACCAGGACCCCCATTGACGGTGCATCTGTTGCAAGTAGTTCCACAGGTCTCCCGATTGGCTACTCATCGGACGCCCCTCCACCTGAACGTGGTTTTCCGTCTGGAACCAGTCTACGCATCCTTCCTGCGAACGGCCGCCCAATTGCCGGGATGGGGCCGCACGCAGGCGGCCACTGCGGTAGAATGAGAACCAGACCCAGGATGGAAGGAGGAAGCGCGTGGAACGGAAAACCCGTCTCCGAGAGGAGCCGCTGAGGGGCGTGCGCGTCAAGCGCGGGCCGTACGGGCAACCCGGTCCCGTCGAGCGCACCCGCCTGCAGGCCGTGTACCGTATGCTCGAGGACGCTTACGGAGATTTGCACTGGTGGCCGGCGGATAGTCAGGAGGAGATGGTGATTGGCGCCATCTTGGTCCAAGACGTGTCGTGGAAAAACACGCAACGGGCCTTGCAGAACCTGGCGCAGGCAGGCCTGCTCAGCTTCACGGCCATGCGTGCCGCGGGCCGCGAGGCCATCGCCCGCCACATTGTCCCGACCCGCTTCTTCAACCGCAAGGCGGAGCGCCTGCTGTCCTTCGCCGACCACCTCGCTCTGCACCACGGAGGGTCGTTGGCGGACATGCTGCGGCAACCACTGGAGCCGCTGCGGGCAGAACTGCTCGGAATACGCGGAATCGGCCGAGAAACGGCCGACGACATTGTGCTGTACGGTGCCGGACACCCGTCCTTCGTCGTCGACGCCTATACCCAGCGCATCTTGACGCGGCTCGGGCTCATCGACGGCCCCATGCCGTACGAGTCGCTGCGGACTTGGGTGATGGCGCGCCTCCCGAGGGACGCCCAGTTGTTCAACCAGTTTCACGCCTTGCTGGACCGCCTCGGGAGCCGGGTATGCCTGAGTCAACGTCCGAAGTGTAAGGAGTGCCCGCTGCGAGCCATCTGCCCCACCGCGTCCGCGGAAGCGGAACCGGCTGACTGAGGACGCGCCGCCTTTTTGTCAGTCAAACGAGATGGGCACCGCATGGTTGCCCGTCGGTTCGACCAACGATCGCTTCTTCAGCCGGACCGTGAGCAGACCGCGGCTGTAGGACGCCTTTGGGTCGGACTCTTCAACGCGGACCGGAAGCTCAATCTCGCGCTCAAACGGACCATGGAACCGTTCGGACAGATACACGTCTCCGTCTCGACTGGAGATGGGCGCAATCACGCCGCGGACGTAAATCTCTTTGGGGCCGACGGCGAGCGCAATTTCATTGGCGGAGGAGATACCGGGCACCTCCAGGACGACCATCACTTCATCTCCGCGGTCGAGAACGTCCACGCGTGGGAACGGATCGGATTCAGCCGTCCCATCTTCTTGAACCTGTTGCCACTGCGGGAACGGTAGGTTGCGAAAGAAGTCCTCTCCGAGCAGTTTTTTCATGTCTTTCATGTCGCCGAGATTCTTCAGGATATCAAACGGGTTACTGTTGTCCCGCCCCTTTTCCGCCATTCCCGATTCCTCCAACACCCCATCCTGGCCGGCGCAACGTCGGCCCATCCACTTGGTCCATATCGAACACCCAAGCGGCGCTGTGGGTCAACCGATTCTCGCGGCCAGCGACGCGTCCCAAGGCCTCGTTCTCCTTCGCGGTTGCCCGCACGCCCTGTACCAGGTTGCAGCCAACACTCAGACGGCTCTCGCCGTCCACCTGATCCACGCGAATGGAACGGTACAAAAATTGCATGCAGCGTCTCTCCCCGTCCTACAGAGGTTGGTCGCCAACCGGCTGCGCTTTGTTCTCGGTCTCGGTCTCGCCTTGTTCACCCAGAAACTCCGACACCCATTCCGGAAGCGCCACTTCTCCCGCACCAACCAGGTCGCAGTTGTCCGGGTCGTTCAGGACCGCGCGCAGGCCGTCGATGGCGTTGCGATCTCCCGTCACGTTCCCAAATCCCTGATTGTGCTTCTTATAACTGCGAAAATCCGAGGCCCAGTTGTTGCCGAAGTTGATGCAGGACGCGCTCTCCACATGACCGATGTGCAGCGTCCCAATCGCGAACACGGGCGACCAAGCGTGTCGCATGCGTCAACCTCCCCTCTCCGAGAACCGGACAGAAAATCCGCGACTCGTCGACACGAGCGCCTGGTCCAACCCGCCCGCGTCCGGCCGACACCTGTCGGCGGATGCACCAGGGCTACCGGAGTCCGTGTCCTGCGGCGCATCTGGGTGTCCGGCCGAAGAAAATGGAACCGGCAGACGCCGTCCAGCCCCAAAGCGCGCCTGCTGCAGCGCCGGTTGTGTGAAATTGTTCCCGAGGTTGAGCGATCCGCTCAGTTCCTGGATGTCCAGCCGTTCCAACTGGAACACCAGTCGCTCCAAGTTGGCTCGGTCGACGTGAACCCGTTCGACCGTTACTTGAATCGGGCGTTCCGCCAGCTGCTGCGCCAGCTCCTGGAGACGTTCGTTGAGTGTAGCGAGTTGCGCCGTCATGTCCCGGTTGCGGCCAGAGCGTCGTTGCCACCACATCTTCATCCCACGCTTTTCTGGCTGTCCTCTTCCCACTATATGAAGGACAAACGAGCGCTAGAATCCACCGCTAAGACAACGGTGACCGAGTTACAACGCATACCGCTCGGCCCAATTCTCGACCTGCTGCACGTACGCCGCCGAATGGTTGTACATGTACAGCGCAGCCCACGGGTGCTCGGCGTATCCCTCTGCCGCCAGCAGGTGTGCGGCACTGTAAATGGCGTCGTAGACGTTGTTGATGTCCGGCCTTCCGTGACGTCCGGGTGCCGTGACACCAAAACGCGCGAAGGTGGAGGGCATGAACTGCATCGGCCCTTCCGCCCCCGCCGAACTGACGATGGGACCGGTGGCGAAATTGGTCTCGTTCTTATGGATAGCCGCCAAGACGGTCCATGGGATACCGTACTTCGCTCCAGCTGCTTTGTACACGGGAATCAACTGCTTGGGGATACCAAGGGGCGTTCGAACGCCCGCGGAGATCACTTCGAGGTGGACGGTGTTCTGCGGGGGAGTGGCGGACTGCACCGGACTGCGCAGGACGGCCAGTCGCTCGCCCGGATAGATGACCGTTTGGGTCAGGTGATTGTCGGCCATCAGCCGCGCGACGGACGTCTGGAAGCGGACCGCGATGTCCCACAACGTGTCGCCCGGCCGAACCCGATAGGCCACGCGCTGCAGCCGATTTTCGTGATCTGCCGTGGGGTGAACCCGCAGGACCGGATCGACTTGCCAGGCGGTTGTGAGCACCGATTCCCGTCCGGCCAAACGTCTGTCGCTGAATCGTACGAGGTCTTCCGTCGGGCGGGCCGAAGTCTCTGTACCGTCCATCCGGACCACCGTACTGTTGACTGCGGACCCCGGCCACACGTCCGCCGGCACCCCGACCGCGTGCGCCGGCTTTCCAATCCCGATGTACACGAGTGCTGTGACGAGTGCGCTGCAAAGCCACAAAACCCAGGTACGATGCCAATTCATGCGAGTTTTCCCCCTTGCACGCCTGCGAGGTTAGTTGACGGGTTCGGGCCCAAGGGTGGCCCTGGAGTCGAGACTCGTTCACCCCAAAGAGAAATCCCCCGCTCTTTCGATTCGGCGCGAACTGGATACACGTCCAGAATGGTTGGGTACCAGAACCTCCTCGCGGCCGGTTCCGGTACGGACGGGCCCTCCATCAGCTTGCTAGCAGTCTACGTGGACCGGTTGGACTTGTATGACAACTTTTTTAGAAGTATAAGAGGGAGGCGCTGCGAAGGGTGTCGCTTGAGGATGTAAATTTATGAAGGATTCTGCCGATAGGGCGTCTGTCGGGACAGCGTGCCGCCGTGGGCTCCTTTGGTACCCATCCGGCGGTTGCGGACGCGCCAACCGCCGCCTGCCACCGGGTGGTTGGCGCGTCACACCGGCGGATAGGTCCTACCCGCTCAGGACAGGCTGACGCCGTTCGATGAACCGGATTGGCCGCGAGACCGCATGCTGTGTCCCACCATCCCGGCGACGACCAGCGCAATCCCGAGGAGCGAAACCGGAGATGGCAGGCGCCAGGCCACAAAGATCATTTCGAGGAGCAGGGTGAACACGACCTCTCCCGACTGGGTCGCCTCGACGGCCGCCAGCAGCTGGTTGTGACGTCGGGCTGCATCGGTCGCGGCGAAAAAGAGGACCGTGGCAATCACCCCGGAGCTAACGGCGACCACCGCTGCTTGCACCGTCTGCCCGGTACTCGGCCATCCCGCCGTACGCCAGCCGACGGCGGCCAGACACAACCAGACCGGCAAACTCGCCGTGGTCATGCCAAACACGCGTTCCAACGCACCGAGCTGATTTTGGCAGACCGCCATCATCTGGCGGTTGCCCAAGGGGTAGGCGAATGCTGCGATGAGCACGGGGAGACTCCCGAGCATCACATCCCGAGCGGGTGTGCCGCCGGCATGATGAACTTCAATCATCACGATACCTGCGAAGATGACGAGAGACATCGACAAACTGCGCAGCGGAATCGCGCTGCCTCGCGGGTGGCCGCCTGGGTCCGCTTGTGGCAGCCATGGGGTCAACAGGCTTCCTGCGATGATGGTGAACTGCCACGACGCCGCCACCAACCAGGCCGGTGCAAACTGGGCGGCGATGCAGAGGGGAATGTAAAACAAACCGAATCCGACGGTACTCCACAACCACCAGCGCCACGGCGATGCGCGCATCACCTGAAACACGCGCCGGAGCGTGCCCCGGCTTGCCACGATGGCGAGCAGGATTGGAAACATGAAGAGATACCGCAACGATGCGCTCCACATCCAGCTGCCTCCGGCAAGGCTCATCCGCTCGTTGAAAACGAAGGTGACGGCGAAGAACAGCGATGACACCAAACCGATGACGATGGCCCGCAATTCGCCACCCCCCTCTACCACGGGCTAGGTCCCGGACCTCTTGACACCTAGCGTCATGATAGCACGGAGAGGGCTGTCTACGCCCGAGGGGTGACGGATTCGCGGAGGCCCATGAGGGGAGGTGCTGCCGTCAGCTGATGCGGTGCTCCATGCGCAGCTTGTCGGCAATCATCGCGATAAATTCGGAGTTCGTCGGTTTGGTTTTGGAGGCGCTGACGGTGTAGCCAAAGACGTTTCGAATCGCATCCATGTTGCCGCGACCCCAGGCTACCTCGATGGAGTGGCGGATGGCCCGCTCGACGCGGCTCGGTGTCGTCTTGAACCGTTCGGCGATGCGTGGGTAAAGGGTCTTCGTGATGGAACCGAGGATTTCAACGTCTTGGAACACGATGCCAATCGCTTCACGGAGATAATGGTAACCCTTGATATGGGCCGGCACGCCGATTTCGTGAATGATTTGCGTAATGGCGGTGTCGACATCGTGCTTCGTAAGCCGGCGCGCCGATGCCGTAGGTTGCGTGTATGCCAAAGCGGCCGCGACCGGCGCCAGGACGGGCTCCCCTGTCGTAACCTGGCGGATGCGCTCGACCAACACCGGCATGTCAAAGGGTTTCAAGATGAAGTACGACACACCGAGTTCCATCGCGCGGCGCGTGACAATCTCCTGGCCAAACGCCGTGAGCATGATGACCTTCGGGGTTGGTCCGGGAAAGTCGCTCAGTTTCTCCAGCGCACCGATGCCGTCCAGCACCGGCATGATGATGTCAAGTATCAATACATCCGGAGTCCGCGTGCGAACCAGTTCCACTGCGTCGCTGCCGTTGTAGGCCACGCCGCACACTTCCATATCCGGCTGGCTCCCAACATATTCCTTAAGAAGGTCCGCGAACTCTCGGTTGTCGTCCGCAATCAACACTTTGAGCAATGACACGCCACAATTCCCCCCCACTAGAAGTCCGAACAAACATTTCGACGACCGTGGAGGATGTCCTGCCAATTCTTATGAAAGACTTTTCGCCCATAAGATTAGAAATTCGACTTGTTTCGACATCGGCAGAGGGCTGGCGTGAACCTGCAACCGACGGCCAACGGGCGCTACACCGCCGCGCGCAGGTTCACGCGAAGCTTGGTCGGGGAAACGCGTTACACACCGCCAGCATGGGCTGGTCCCAGGTAGCGGGGCTGGAGGGCAGCGATGTGGTCTTCGGCCAGCGTGGATTGAGCCTCCAGGTGATTACAGGCGTCCAACATCCACAGGGCGTAAACCCCGTACCCCCGGGTTGGGTCGGAGACAAACACGTGGGTGACCGCCCCGACGAGGCGTCCATCCTGGACAAGTGGGCTTCCACTCATACCTTGCACGATACCTCCCGCGCGGCCCAACAAACGCGGGTCCGTCACTCGGACCACCATGCTCTTCGTGTCTGGGTGTTCCTGGCGAACCAAACTTTCAATCTCAACGCGATACGGACGCACCTGCTGCCCTTCCATAACCGTCCACATCTCCGCGGGGCCCTTGTGGACTTGGTCCGGCGTGGCGACCGGCACCTTCTCGGCACGGGTCCAAGGGGGCATCCGGTCCATTCGACCAAACACGCCAAACGCCGTATTTTCGTCAATTTCACCCAGTTCGCCTTCGGAACGAATGAACCGGCCGCGCTTCTCGCCTGGCTTTCCAGGCGCACCCTTCACCAACCCTGTGACTTCCGACGCGTAGACCGGACCGGTGCCGTCAATCGGCTGTCCCGTGTCTGCGTCCGATACGAGATGGCCCAATGCGCCAAACCGGTGATGGTCCGGATCATAGAAGGTCAGTGTCCCGACGCCCGTGGCTCGTTCCCGCACGAACAGGCCCAAGTGGCGATTGCCTTGCGGGTCGGTCACCGGACGGACCTCGACCACGCGGTGGGTGCGACCGTGCCGTAGCGACAGACGTACCGGTCCGGAAGCGTCCCTCAGATACGACCGCAGCTGCTCCACACTGCGGACTTCGACGCCGTTGACCCGTTCCACGACGTCGCCAATTTCGACATTGGCCTCTGCGGCCGGCGAGGACTGTTCCCGGCCGACGCGTTGGAATCCAATCACCATCAGTCCGCGTGCGTGCAGAACCACGCCGATGGACTGACCCCCGACGTAAACGGATTCGCGCGGTACAACGCTGACGTGTATCGCTTTCCATGGAAGGAACCCAAACAAGCGTGCAGAGAGCGTGGCTTCGCCGACATCTTGGGAGAGAACGGACACCACGTCGCCATCTTCAGAAGGTGTGGCCCGGGCTCGGACCACGCGGGCATCGGACGTGTCGACGGCGAGGTGAAAGGGGGCCCCAAAGCGGAGCGTCACCGCCTGCCCTTCCGGAATCCGGACCTCCTCCGGCCCATGCACCATGCGTTGGACAGGTGGACTCATACACAATAACGCGAGACCGATGGCCGATGCGATGCGACCGTATCGCATGGGAAACTTTCGCTTCATGTGTCCTGTCCTCCTCTGCGCGGCACCCCCAATGTTCTTCGCGTATCTAACGTGCCCGTCTGGAGCAGGATTATCAAGGTCAAAAGCTGCCACGGTGTGCTCGCCAAGGTCCGGTTCAGTTGGAAATCCGTCGCCGCCCGCTACCGGTGGTGCAACGGTTGCGGGCGGCTCTGCAGGGATGGGGAGTCCTGGGAGGCGTTCGCCAGCGGAGGGCTTGGTTCAACGCTCGGGCCGGCTCGTGTGCAGCAGCGCGCGTGCGTGTTCCACGGCGGTGTCATCCGCCCCTTCCGACCCGAGCAGACGAGCCACCGCCAACACGCGCTCCTCTCTGTCCAAACGGCGGGCCGTGGTCGTTGTGGCGTCGGCGGTGTCCGTCTTCTGAACCTCCCACTGCTCCGTGGCACGCGCCGCGATGGCAGCAGCATGGGTGACACACAGCACCTGCTGGTTGCGGGCCAGAGCGGATAGTTGCTCCGCGATGCGGACCGCCGCAGATCCGCTCACGCCCGTGTCGATCTCGTCAAATACCAGCGTATCGACCTCGTCCACCTCGGAAAGAACGGACTTCAGCGCGAGCAACGTCCGCGACAGTTCGCCGCCGGACGCGATGCGGTTCAGTGGCTTCTGGGCCTCGCCGCGGTTTGCAGAGAAGAGGTATTGAACGCTGTCGAATCCGTGCGGACCGTAGCCCCCTGCGGTTTCCGACCGCCGCTCGACGCGAATGGCAAAGGAGGCGTTCGGGATGTCCAGTTGGCGTAGCACCGCCTCAATGCGCGCAGCGAGGTCCACCGCCGCCTGCGCCCGACTGGTATGCAGGGCCTCGCAAGCGCCTTGTAGTTCCGCCGCGAGCGCTTGTAACCGCTGTTCGGCGGCCGCTTTGCGCGTATCGACGTTCAGAAGTTCTTCGCGCCGTGCACGCGCCTCCGCCAAGAATTGCAACACGTCGTTCACGGTCGCCCCGTACTTGCGCTCGAGGCTGCGGATAAGCGCATAACGGGTTTCAATCTCCTCCAAGCGGCCCGGGCTGACGTCGAGCCGGTGGATGTAGCGGGCAAGGGACTGCGCGGCTTCCTCGGCGTGGACCTGGGCCGTTTCCAAGAGCTGCAGGTGTTCGTCCAGCTCAGCGACGTAGGCTGCAGCGCTGCTCACCTCCCGGTGGGCATCGGCGAGGGCTGCGACCGCCCCATTCGCCGGTCCGGCGCCGTCCAGGGCCCTCGTCGCAGCCTCAAGGTGCTGCAGAATTCGGTCGAGGTGCTGCAACTTCCGGCGTTCCTCGAGAAGCGGCTCCTCTTCGTCCGGTGTCAGCTGCGCCTGCTCAATCTCGCGGATCTGAAACTCCAGCATGTCCAGCTCACGCGAACGCGTCTGTTCGTCGAGCGTGAGCTCGGACACGGTCTGGCGTGCCTCCTGCCACGCGTGATACAGCGACTCGACGCGGGCCACGAGCGGATCATGCCCGGCAAAACGGTCCAGCATCCGCATCTGGTCCTCACTGCGCAGCAACCCTTGGTAGTCGTGTTGCCCCTGTCGCTGGACCAGGTGGTTGCCGAGGTCGCGCAGCATCTGGACGGTCACAATCCGTCCGTTGACCCGGCAGACCGTGCGGCCCGACGTGTGCAGTTCTCGGCTGACCACGACCTGCCCCTCGTCCAGTTCTATCCCCCACTCGGACAGGATGCGGTGAACCTCTGCACGCCCTTTGTCGATGCGGAAGACTCCGTCCACCAGGGCCCGATCCGCTCCGTGGCGAATGACGTCCGACGACCCGCGGGATCCGAGCAGGAGCCCGAGGGCGTCCAGGATGATCGATTTCCCGGCACCTGTTTCTCCCGTTAACGCGACAAAGCCGGGTCCAAACTGGAGTTGCAGGTGCTCAATCAAAGCGATGTTCTGGATGGATAACTCCACCAGCACGTCGATTCCCCTCTCTCACTGGTTGGCATGCCGCAACTTCGTCCGAAGGACCTGGAAGAATTGCCGATCTCGCCATTTCACCAAGGTCGCCGCAACGGGCGCGCGCCGAATCTCCACCTCGTCACCGGGAAGCAAGGGGACGCCGACCTGACCGTCCACCGTGAGCCCGAGGTCGCGGTGTGCGGCACGAACGACGAGCTGGACGACCTGTTCCCCACCGACGACGCACGGCCGGGAAACCAAGGAGTGGGCGCAGACTGGCGTAATCAACATCACCTGCAGGTGTGGAGCGAGAATCGGTCCGCCACAGCTGAGTGAGTACGCCGTTGAGCCCGTCGGTGTGGAGACGATGACGCCGTCGCCGCGGAACGAGTCGGCCAACACACCGTCCACGTGGACGTCCACCTGTACCATCCGGGCCAACGCCCCTTTGCCGATTCCGATGTCGTTCAACGCGACATGACGGACGTCCTCACAGCCACTGCGGCAGATGCGCGCCGCCAGCATCATGCGCCGCTCGAGGTCGTACGCGCGGTCGCGAACGCGCCGAACGGTGTCCACCAGCGAACCCGGGTCCGCTTCACTGAGGAATCCCAAGTGTCCAACATTGATGCCGAGCAGCGGCACATCCCACTCGGCGAGGTCCCGAGCAACGCCCAACAGGGTCCCGTCTCCACCGAGTACAAACGCCAACTCCACATCCCGAACGCGTTCGGGTGAATCCGTACCGAGCGACGCGATGTCCCACTCAACACTGGCCATCCCCTGGGCCGCCAGGTTCTGGTGTAACGCGGCAGCAATCTCCCGGACGCCTGGTTTGTTTGGGTTTACCAAGATTGCAAAGGTTCTCATGGCCATCCCCCTACCGCCCGTGCAGCCACAACAACGCGGCGAGCGCGCCGAGCAACATCCACAGCGCGCGGTTGGCCAGTTTCTGCCAGACCACGTACCGCGGCGACTGGATACTGAAGTCAATCTCGTGGACTTGTTCGCGGTCGAGGTCGATGTGCAGCACGCCGTTCACGTGAAAGGCCTCAACGAGCGGCTGCCACTGGTCGCGCATCCGCTGTCCACTCACTTCCTGCTCCCGTGCGTTCATCACCTTGACCGCGTAGGTACGCGCGCCCTTTCGCACGATAAAGTCTGCAATCAACTGCTTGCGAAACGCCCGCGCGTCGTAGTACCCTGTCCATTCCGCCCGTTGACGGACGCGCAGGATGCGGTAATCGTTCTCTTCCAACCACTCGGACGCGGCCCGGAGTTTTCCGCGAATCGGCGTCTCTTTCCCGCCGCCCCATTGACTGAACATGGACCGAGCCACGAGGAATACCAACGCGCACCCAATCAAAACTGCGATTGCATCCTGCCATTGCACCGTGCGGCATCTCCTCCCGTTGCACCAAGCCAACGCCAACTGTGCTCGTTAGAGGATCATTCCACAGCGACCGCGCGATTCCTTGGTACGCCGGCCCAGCGCGGGCGGCGGACCGAGATCTGGCTGCTTGGAGCCGCTTCCTGCTCGCAACTACGGAGCCACCCGCAGGTTCGACCAGGCGTCCTCCACCACCCGTGCAATGTCGACCCTTGGTTCAACGGAGGACGGAGCGGATGCCCCTTGAGAGCGGCTTTCACGGTGCCACACCCCCAGGTACTCAATGTTCCCATCCCCGCCCGTCACGGGTGAATACGTCACGCCAATCAGCCGCAGCCCCAACCTGCTGCCCATGTCCACGTGTTCGCGCAGCACCCGACGGTGCACCGCAGCATCCCGCACAATGCCACCCTTCCCTACGTCGGCCCTTCCAGCTTCAAACTGTGGCTTGATGAGCGACACAATCCAGGCAGGAACCGTCAAGACCTCGAGGAGTTTCGGAAACAGCAGGTGGACCGAGATGAACGACACGTCCATCACCGCAATGTCCGGCCGCGGTTCAAACACGGCCGCGTCGACGTGTCGAAAATTCGTCCGTTCGAGGACTGTCACACGCGGATCATTTCGGAGCGACCACGCCAGTTGGCCGTACCCAACATCGACAGCAAACACGTGACGCGCCCCGTGCTGCAGCGCACAATCGGTAAAACCCCCGGTCGATGCGCCGACGTCCACCACCACCGCGTCGGTGAAATCCAACTGAAATACGTCGATGGCCCGTTTCAACTTCAGGCCGCCACGGCTGACGTACGGATGCAGGGGACGTTCCACCGAAATGGCGGCATCCTCCCGCACAGACGTACCGGGCTTGTCCACGGGGTCACCATCGACGCGTACCAAACCGGCCATCACGGCCCGACGGGCCGCTTCCCGGCTGGGAAACAGCCCGCGTTCTGCGAGAAGCACATCGATGCGCCGCTTCTCCCCGCTCCGGGTCTGTGCGTCACGTTCGCGCTTCACGACCTCACCGCCGACCCGGTGGCCGGCTCCGCCTCCTCGAACAGCGCGAGGGCAACCCGCACCACGTCTGCCTCCGTGAGACCGGCGTCGGCCAGTTGCTCAGACCGCGTGCCGTGCTCGATGAAGCGATCTGGCAGGCCCATCCGCGCCACCGCCACGCACGGCCCGCGGGCCGTTAACGTCTCCATCACAGCCGAGCCAAATCCGCCCATGACCGCGCCCTCCTCCACTGTGAGAATGGGCATGCGCTCGGCGTGAGCCAGCAACAGCGACTCGTCGAGAGGTTTCACCGACCGCGCATTCACCACTGCCGCTTCCACGCCGTGTTGCGTGGCCAGGATGTCCGCCGCCCGCAGACAGACCTCCACCATCGGCCCAATCGCCCAGATGGCCAATTGCTCCCCCGTCCGGAGGACCTCGGCCGTCCCAATCGGGATCTCTCGGAACGGTTCCATGGGCACGCCTGACCCGTCCGCGCGCGGATACCGAACGGCCACAGGGCCAGGCTGTTGCAGGGCCGTGTACAGCATCAACCGCATCTCATTCTCGTCCTTCGGAGCGAGAATGACGATGTTTGGGACCGTGCGCAGGAACGCGATGTCGAAGGCGCCCTGGTGCGTTTCGCCGTCCGGCCCCACCACTCCGGCCCGGTCAATCGCAATCACGACCGGCAAGTTTTGAATGCAAATGTCGTGAATGACTTGGTCATAGGCCCGCTGTAGAAACGTGGAGTAAATTGCCAGTACCGGACGCAGGCCCGCAGCCGCCAGACCCGCACAGAAGGTCGCCGCATGCTGCTCCGCGATGCCGACATCAAACGTGCGGCGAGGAAACGTCTTTTGGAACGTCGTCAGTCCGGACCCCGACAGCATCGCAGGGGTGACCGCAACCACTTTCTGGTTCTGGCGTGCCAGTTCTATCATGGTCTCGCCGAAGACCTGGCTGTAGGACGGCGGGCCAGGGGTCTTCGCCGGGGATGGCCAAGCGTGCCACTTGTCCGGGGCCGCTTCAGCCGATGCATAACCCTTGCCCTTTTGGGTCACACAGTGTAACAGCACGGGCCCCCGAAGCTGCTTCGCGTCTTCCAGCACATGGACCAGCGCAGGCAGGTCATGCCCGTCGACGGGACCCAGATACTTGAATCCGAACCCTTCAAACAACAGTCCCGGTACCACCAGATGGCGCATCGAGTCCTTGACGCGCTCCAACGTGCTGGTCAGCGGCTTCCCAATCCCCGGGAGACGTTTTAAGACGGACTCCAGCTCTGCCTTCGCGCGCGAGTAGGCGGGATCTGTCCGCAGCCTCGTCAAGTACTGGGACATGGCGCCAACGTTCTCAGAGATGGACATTTCATTGTCGTTCAGGATAACCAGCAGGTCACTCCCAACGTCACCTGCGTGGTTGAGGGCCTCCATCGCCATGCCGCCGGTCAGAGCCCCGTCGCCGATCACGCTCACCACGTGGTGGTGCTGTCCCGCAAGGTCGCGCGCCACGGCCATACCGAGCGCCGCCGAAATGGACGTACTGGCGTGCCCCACCCCGAACACGTCGTGCGGGCTTTCGCCCCGCTTTGGAAAGCCGGCCATGCCGCGCCATTTACGCAGGGAGGCAAACTCGCGCATGCGACCGGTCAACATCTTGTGAACGTACGCCTGATGCCCCACGTCCCAGACGATCTGATCCCGTGGGCTGTCGAACACGCGGTGAAGCGCAATCGTCAACTCGACAACGCCCAGGTTCGCGCCGAAATGACCGCCCGTCTGTGACACCGACTCGATGAGAAACGCTCGCACTTCCGCCGCCAATTGAACCAGTTGTGCCTCCGACAACCGTCGCAGGTCGCCGGGATTCTGAATGGATGAGAGCAGCGTAACGCAACACCTCGCTCTTGGACGTACACGGCAGCGCCGATCGCGACGGTCACCCACCGCACCTGCTGTCGGATGGCACCGGTTGCGTTCGGGGCGTGCGGCCTCCCTGCTGTGTAACGGTATTATACCGTACCGGCGGACCGGGGCGCCCATCTCGCGACCGCCGGACGCCCCCCCGGCAACACGATGGGGTTGTCTACTTAATTGGGGGAACGTTTGGCGCCGCGCGCGGTCCGGGGCCGTTTCCATAAGAGGAAGGTTTCCAGTACCTTAGAAGCGGTCAATACGATAGGGGTCGGCGAATGGATGGCCAAGGTTTTGCCCGCTGCTTTCGCCCCAACCGTCAGGGCCGTCGTAAACGCCGTCAATAGGATGACCAGAAACTCGTGGATCCAACCCTGGGCTCCGATGGCCGCACTCAACTGAACCGCGACCGCAAGGGCACCTGCGCCACTGAGGACGCCGGCGATGTCGCCCACGACGTCGCTGGCTAGACTCGACACCTTCTCCGCATTGCGGACAATGAAGATGGCGCGTTTCGCTCCAAATACGCGCTTCGACGCCATGGCGTGAAAGGGTGTTTCTCGTGCGGCTGCAGCCGCGACGCCGAGCATGTCAAACGCAGCTCCGATGATGACGATGAAGACGACGACAATGGCACCGACAAACCACGGGACTTCGCCTAAAAAAATAGTGGATGTGTCAAACACACCACTGAGGGGAAAGGAGAGCGCGGCGACGGAGAAAATGAATGGAAGGGCGCCGCGAACGGATTTTCGTTTCATATGTACGATAACCCCCAGGGCGGGACAACAAATGAAAGGGTGGCAGCTCTTTGGGTAAACGCTGTGGCTTAGGTCCAGTAGGTTTTCCCAAGCGCGCACCGGCATGTCGCCACGCCGGCGGTTTCCCTTTATGCACACCTCGGCCGTGTTGCCATCGACCGGACTGGATTACCACTGAGTCCACACTATAATCCCCAAAGAGCCACGCTCTGGCGAACAGTCTAGGCGTTTTCCGCGACGACCTTCACCAATCCATAGCCTCTTTTGCGTTGGCTGATTTCATGCGGCACCAGCGGTCTGCCCTGGCCTGGGCGTCGCCGCCTGTTTCCCGCAATCCTTCAGTCCCGCTCAAGGCAGGCTACGCTGCACACAGATGGTCTCCGCATGCAGGTTCATACCCCAAGCCATAACCCCGTATCGTAGCGGGCCACGAACTTGGGCCTCCGCGGAAGCTGGGTCAGCTCGCGCATGCCATTGCGCGTTGCCCACCTTCCTTAACTCCCAGTATCAACCCAGGGCTGGGCTCCCCAAGCCAACACCAGGAACTTCATCGATGTGCCCTTTAGCGGATTTTTAGCCCCGCCTTCCGGATTGGAGGTCGACTAGAATACTGCGCCACCCACATACATCGTATATTGTACCATATGTGCGCGGACGTTTCCGCATTCGCGGCACCGGGCCGGAGACAAAATGTGTGGAAATTCCACTACGTTCACCCAACTTCGCGAACGGCCCCAGTCCGCATCAATGCCGCCGGGCCACCACATAGTGCGCGAGCCCGTGCAGAATGTCGGCCGATACGTCTAGCTGTTCCAACTGCCTGCAGGCATCCGCGACGTGACGGTTCGCCCGCTCCAACGTCGCATCCAGACCAACCAACCGAGGGTACGTGAACTTGTCGAGGGCCGCATCCCGTCCGGCCGTCTTCCCCAAGGCTTCGGTGGTGGCAGTCACATCGAGCCAGTCGTCCATCATTTGAAACGCCAGCCCGAGATGCTCCCCGTACTTCGATAACGCGCTCCGGTGAGCGTCCGGCAAGTCTGCAAACAAACCGCCCATGACGCAGGCCGCCTGTAACAACCTGGCCGTCTTGCGCAAATGAATGAACTCCAGTTGCGATTCCGTTCCGGACGTTCCCTCGGCGGACAGGTCTGCCTGCTGGCCACCCACCATCCCGAACGGTCCTGCGGCTTCACCGAGCGCACGAATCATGGCCAGCTGCCGCTCCGCCGGCACTGGGAGCGGACGCGACAGGACCGTAAAGGCGTGGGTCAACAGTCCATCGCCTGCAAGGAGGGCGGTCGCTTCGCCGTACACTTTATGGTTCGTCGGGCGGCCACGCCGAAGGTCGTCGTCGTCCATCGCCGGGAGATCATCGTGGATGAGGGAGTAACAGTGCACCATTTCCAACGCGATGGCGGCCGGAACGACCACCTCCGGTCGTACGTCGAACGTCTCTGCAACAGCCAAGCACAGGACCGGTCGCAACCGCTTGCCTGGCCCCAGGAGACTGTACTGCATGGCGTCGAACAATACGCCGGGCTCCGCATCTTTGGGAAACGCCCGTGCCAAGGCCTCATCCACGAGTTCGCGCCGACTGGCGAGATACGCCTCAACGTCCGGTACGTCTCTCATGGCCCAACCCCCGGGAGCGGCTCACCGGTGACGACATCGTCCCGTTCGACCAGCTGCTGAATCTGGAACTCGGCTTCATCCAGCTGTTTCCGGCAGAATTGCACCAACGTCATGGCCTGCTTGTACGCGGCGATGGAGTCCGTCAACGGCAGTTCGCCGGACTCCAGTTTCCGGACAGTTTCCTCCAGTTGTTGCATGGCCTCTTCAAATGTCAAGTCGCGTTTGGATTCCGACGTCAAGGTCTCGCTCTCCTTCATCCGTAATCCGGGCTGTCCGCTCCCCGTCCTGCAGGCGAATCCGGACGACCTGCCCGGCCGTCAACTGCGCGACCGACGATACCACGACACCGGTCTGTGCGTACACGACGCTGTATCCCCGTCGCAGGACCGCCAGCGGGTTGAGCGCCTCCAATTTCCCGACCACCCGGTCGTAGGCGGCGAATTGGCGAGCCAAATGGACAGATACGGCCTGTTGGGCCTTTCCTTCCAGCCGTTGTAATTCGGCCCGCGCCCTCAACACGTGCGGTTGCACCGAGGCCGCTTCCAGTCGCTGCCGTACTTGTCGCCAATCGCGTTCTGCGAGTCGGAGCGGGCGGTGCACGTTCTCCTGTAAGCGAGTCTGCACCCAGTCCAGCGCTTGCCGCCGAATGCGCACGAGCCGATCTGGTTCGCGAAGCACCGCTGCCTGCGCGAGCCCGCCCAACCGCGCCGCTTGTTCGGTCCACTTCCGTTGCAGGGCCGCTTGGGCGCGAACCGTGGCCTCGGTGAGCGCGCGGCGAACATCTCCACTGTTGGGCGCGACCAGTTCCGCCGCCGCCGTCGGCGTCGCGGCCCGCACGTCAGCGACAAAGTCGGCGATGGTAAAGTCCGTTTCATGTCCTACGGCCGACACGACGGGGATGGGGCAAGCTGCGATGGCCCGGGCGACCACCTCTTCGTTAAACGGCCACAGTTCCTCGATGGAGCCGCCGCCGCGGGCGACAATCACCACATCGACCGGGTGGGTCTGGGCGTACGCGACCAGGCGCGCGATACCCCGCACAATGGTGGGACCGGCGCTCGGTCCCTGCACCTGCGCGGGCGAGAGTACGACCTCGACGTGCGGGTAGCGCCGACGCAACGTCGAACAGATGTCGCGTATGACCGCGCCGGTCGGTGAGGTCACCACGCCCACCCGGCGGGGATAGGCGGGCAGCGCCCGCTTGCGAGCGGCCGAAAAGAGCCCTTCCGCATCCAACCGCTGTTTGAGTTGTTCATAGGCCACGTACAGAGCTCCAACGCCATCCGGTTGCATACTCTCGACATATAACTGGTACGACCCGTCTCGGTCGAACACGCTGACGGAACCCGTGACCGTCACCCGCATGCCGTCCTCCGGTCGAAACCGAAGCAACCGGTTCCTCCCCGCGAACATCACCGCACGCACGCGACTCTGCTCATCCTTCAGTGTGAAATACATGTGCCCACTGCTGTGGTGTTTGAAGTTCGAGATCTCTCCCGTGACGACACACCGGGCGAGCCTCGGTTCCGCTTCGAGCACCTGCCGGACGATGCCGTTTAACTCCGTGACGGTGAGCACACGTTCGGCGGCAGCCACACGCACGCGATGCCCCCCTATTCCTTGCGGTTGCTGCTGTGCCCCGGGAACAGCCGGGCCGTCGGGTCGATGAACGTCTTCGCGTTGTTCACTGCCGTCGGCGCTTCGCCGAAACCGGTGGCAATCAGCTTCACCTTGCCGGGATAGGTCACAATGTCACCTGCCGCGTACACGCCCGGAATGTTCGTCTCCATGCGCGTGTTCACGACAATCTCGTTGTTCTCAATCGTCAGCCCCCAATCGTGCAGCGGTCCGAGCGAGGCCGAGAAGCCGAGCCCGCTGACGACGGCGTCCACGTCCAGGGTGGTGACTTCCTTCGTCTTGTTATGGATGAGTTCCACGCGCTCCACCTGACCGTCCCCGAGTACATCCTTCAGTTCCGTGAAAGTCCGGACTTCCACCTTCGATTCAAACAGTTGGCGGACGCTCTCTTCGTGCGCGCGGAACTGGTCGCGCCGGTGAATGAGCGTCACCTGAGTGGCCACGGGCTCGAGCATCAGAGCGAAGTCGAGCGCCGTGTCGCCGCCACCCACGACCACGACCCGCTTGTCTCGGAAGTGGTCGAGGTGGTCGATGTAGTAGTACACGCCCTTCCCCTCGTAATTGGCAGCACTTGCCGCCGGCAGGGCACGCGGAGTAAACATGCCGATACCGCCGCAGATGATGATGGCTCGCGCGCAGTGCACGGTCTGGTCCGTGGTGAGCTCGAACACCCCGTCGTCGCGGCGGACGAGTCCCTGCGCCCGCTCATTCAGGCAGACCGTCGGGTGGTACTGGAACGCCTGCTCCTTCAGGTTTTCCACGAGGTCTCTGGCCCGGATTTTTGGAAATCCCCCCACGTCGTAGATGTTCTTTTCCGGGTACAGCGTGGTCAGTTGTCCACCCAACTCCGGCAGGCTGTCGATGATTTTGCATGACGCCCCCCGCATCCCACAATAAAAGGCCGCGAACAACCCCGTGGGTCCACCGCCGACGATGATGATGTCAAACACCTCTGGCTGCGTGGCACTCATTCGCATCTCTCCTCTACAGCGGCTGGCCCAACACGGGCCGTGGAGCACCCTGTTGCCGGGCACGTACCTATCGTCATTATAGAGCTTGTCTGAATAGTGGTCAAAATCGAGGGGCCGGCTGCAACCACCAGCGCTGGGTGATGGCGGCGACCCCAACGGCGTTGTCCGAAGCGTATCGAACCGGCGCGAATCGGACCGTGAGACCCGGGCACACAACGCGCAGCCGATGCAGAATGCGCGCACGCAACCAGCGGTTCGCCATCACGCCGCCCGCGAGGACGCAGGCCTGTGCATCGGGGCGCGTCGCCGCGGCTGATTGAACCGCCTTGACGACGCTGTTGGCCACACAGGCGAAGACAGCCGCGGCCACTTCTTCGCGCGCCCAACCCGCCCGCAAAGCCCGCAGCGCTGCCGTACACGGACCCGAGAAACTCATGTCGGCGCGGCGGACGCTGGCCGGGAAACGGAGGACCGTTTGGTGATGAACGGCTTCCGCCATCGCTTCCAGCGCCGGCCCCGCGGGAAAGCCTAACCCCATCTCCACGCCGACGCGGTCGACGAACTGGCCCGCGTTTAAGTCGGAACTGCTGCCGAGTTGCACGATGCGGTAGCCCACACTGGTTCGCTGGGCCCACAACACATCCGACGTCCCGCCCGACAAGTGCACCGCCAAAAACGGCTTGGCCGGGTCCAGATCCAGCGTCCGGTCGGCTGCCGCCAGGTGACCTTCTTGGTGAGACGTGCGCACCATCGGGATGCCGAGCAAGCGGGCAAAGGTCTCCGCGAACTGCGTACCCGCGGTGAACACGGGCATGTACGAGGCCGCTGCGGGGCGCGGCCGGACAGACGCGCCGACCGCCCGCCAGGCCAGTTGTCCACGTTCCGGAACTTGCCGCGTCACCGCCGCAACGACGTGATCGACCACGGTCGGAAGTCGCTGCACATGAAAAAAGAGTGCGTCGGATTGCCGAAGCCCTCTCTCCCCGTGTTGCACAGGCAGCAGCAAGCGGTGCTCTGCCACCACGGCCCCCGTCTCCCCGTCCATCGCACAGACGGAGGTCGTATAGTTGCTGGTATCCATCCCTAACACGAGATCCAAACCGTCATCACTCCGACTGCAGCTTCCGTCGCTCTATCAACTCCGGCAACAGTCGGGACAGCGCCCCATTGATAAAGCGCCCCGACTCCTCCGTGCTGAACTGCTTCGCCAGTTCCACTGCCTCATTCACGATGGTGGCCACGTCCGTTTCCGTTTCCGCGGCCAACTCAAACGCAGCCAGGCGCAAAATGGCCAAATCCACGCGCGCCATGCGGTCCAATCTCCATCCCTCAACGCGCCGGCTAATCAACTCATCGAGTTCTGTCGCCAGTGCACACGTGCCATCCACAAGGCGCCGAATGAACTGTTCCTCGCGAGCGCTCACGGGTGCCTCGACGTCTGCCAGTACGTGCGCCAGCGCGGCAGCGCCGTCCGTCTTGCCCACGTCGACCTGGTATATGGCCTGCAGCGCGATGGCGCGCAACTCTCTGCGTTTCATGTTGTCCCACGACCACCTTTCCGGGCGTTTCCCTCCGGCTCACCGTACGGCCCCGCTCAGGCCGTTTGGCCCGCCGTGTGCCAAGTCAACTGTCCCGGTACCGGTCTGAAAA
The DNA here is from genome assembly GCA_023511295.1 of Alicyclobacillus sp. Lineage (GTDB taxonomy): Bacteria > Bacillota > Bacilli > Alicyclobacillales > Alicyclobacillaceae > JAIMBT01. The sequence goes on along the minus strand of JAIMBT010000008.1, from coordinate 63,222 downwards.
GAGTTTTTCCAAAACAGTCTTCCAGTCGTACCGCTCTTCAAGCACCCGGCCGACCGCATACCCGGCCGTCCCAAGCACCACTAGGAGCAGTGTGGACCAAAAGCCGCAGATCATCCACACCAGCCAGACCAAGACCGCGGCGAACACGCCTTGCCATCGGCGAGGTAGCCGCGCAATCCGGTGCGCTGTCTCCCGCAGCCATGCCCACATCTCAGTCCACCCACGCTTTGTTCGCCTTGGCCGGGGTGTTTGCGAGTTCAGCGATGTTGACGGTGATGCGCTCCACCGTCACGCCCGTCGACTGCTCTACATACGCCTTAATCTCGGACTGCAGCCGCCGACTCATCTCCGCCAGGTCCAGGTCCGCCAGTGCCTTCACGCGCACCGCCAGCCAAACGCCCGCCTGCCCCGTGCGGACGCGCGTGTCGAACTCCTGCACCCCGCGCACCGCCTTGCCGGTCCGGTTCGACAGTTGCCGGATGGCCTCGAAGGAGATGCGGATGTTTCCATGCTCCCCCTGCAACACCACGTGGTCTTCCTCCGGTCGCCGCACGCGGTAGAACAGAAACCGGAGGCCAATCAGGAACCAGAGGATGCCAATCACAATGGCGTACACGTCGCCCGGGAACCCGGTGAGCGTCGCGAGCAACGTCTGACCGATACCGCCAGGGCTCATGACGCCGATGAGAAAGAGGATCACCGCGGCCGCTATTCCGGCCAAGGCGAACAGCACCATCAACACTCTGTCAATCACGTTCAATGCGGACTCCTCCTGCTCAGGAGCCGGCCGAGCCCGCCCGGCTCGGCCGCGCTGGCACTGCAGCTGGTTGCTAGGACTTCGAACGGCGGTCTGGTTCAGACAGTTCCTTGATATCTCCCTGGAAGCGGACGGCGGTGACATGCACGTTGACAACCGTCACTTCCAGTCCCGTCATGCCCTCCACAGCCCGTTTGACGTGCTCCTGTACCTGCAAGCAGGTGTCCGGGATATTCACGCCAAAGTCGAGCACCAGCGAGAGGCTGATGGCACAAGTCCGTTCGCCGTCCTCGAACGCGACGCGCACGCCCTTGGACAGGTTCTTGCGCCCGAGCAACGACTCGGTTAAGCCGCCTGCAAAGCTGCCCGTCATGTCGACGACGCCTTCCACTTCGGCAGCCGCGAGCCCCGCGATGATTTGAATCACCTCGTCGGCGATTTGAATCTTCCCGAGGTCATTGGACTGGAACTCCAGGTCTTGCACCGCGTCATCCCCGCCCTTCTGTCGGATAGATTGGATGCTCCTCCAGGAACCGGGTCGTCACGTCACCAGCCCGGAACCGTTCGTTCTCCATTACCCGGATGTGAAATGGAATCGTGGTCTTGACACCTTCCACTCGGAATTCTTTGAGCGCCCGAATCATCCGGTCGATGGCTTGGGTTCTCGTCGGCGCCCAGACAATCAGCTTGGCAATCATACTGTCGTAATACGGCGGAACCGTGAAACCCGGGTACGCCGCGCTGTCGACCCGCACCCCGATGCCACCCGGCGGCAGATACGCGGTGATGCGGCCTGGAGCCGGCATGAAGTTGCGCTCCGGGTCCTCTGCGTTGACGCGGCATTCGATGGCGTGACCGCGCAGGTGGACGTCCTCCTGACGGAAGCTGAGCGGCTCGCCCGCGGCGGCACAGATCTGCTCCCGGACCAGGTCAATTCCGGTCACCCACTCCGTCACCGGGTGCTCCACCTGAATCCGCGTGTTCATTTCCATGAAGTAAAACTGCCCATCCCCCGCATAGATGAACTCGATGGTCCCGGCACCGACGTAATCCACCGCTCGGGCCGCCGCCACAGCGGCCTCGCCCATGCGCTCGCGCGTGGCTTCGTCGAGAACCGGACAAGGACTCTCCTCCACCAGCTTTTGCAGCCGGCGCTGGACGGAGCAGTCGCGTTCCCCCAGGTGAACGACGTTGCCATGGCGATCCGCTAACACCTGAATCTCCACGTGGCGCATGCGCTCGATGTACTTCTCAAGGTACACGCCCGCATTGCCGAACGCTGTCTCCGCTTCCGTCTGTGCCGTCGTAACGGCCTGCGCCAAGGTGTCGGGATCTCGGACAATGCGGATTCCCTTGCCCCCACCGCCAGCCGTGGCCTTGATGATGACCGGGTACCCAATCTCCTCAGCGACGCGCAGGGCTTCTTCCACACTGCCAATCAGCCCGTCGCTGCCGGGCACTGTCGGGACACCCGCCTTTTTCATCGTCTCCTTCGCCATCGACTTATCGCCCATGGTCTCAATGGCGTGTGCGCTCGGCCCGATGAAGGTGATGCCGCACGCCTCGCACACCTCGGCAAAATCGCTGTTCTCCGCCAGAAACCCGTAGCCGGGGTGAATGGCGTCGACCCCCGTCATCGTCGCGACGGTCATGATGCTCGGGATGTGCAGGTAGCTCTGCCGACTGGACGCGGGCCCGATACAGTACGCGTCGTCGGCCATCTGAACGTGCAGTGAGTCGGCGTCCGCCTCCGAATACACGGCGACCGTCTCGATGCCGAGTTCGCGACAGGCGCGGATGACGCGGACCGCAATCTCCCCGCGGTTGGCAATCAACACTCGTTTAAACATCGGCGTGCTCCCTTACGAACGCCGGATCTTGAACAGCGGCTGTCCGTACTCGACGAGCTGTCCGTTTTCGGCGAGGATGTCGACGATGACACCGGAGGTCTCCGCCTCAATCTCGTTCATCAATTTCATCGCTTCCACAATACACACGACCGTCTTTTCGTTGACCCGCGTGCCAATCTCCACGTACGGCGGAGCATCCGGCGAAGGCGCCCGGTAGAACGTGCCGACCATCGGCGACGCAACGACCTCGATGTCAGATTCGTCCGCGGAATTTGCGGGTGCGCTGGGCGCAGCAGACGGCGTCGGGGATGTGGCGACCGCAGGAGCGGGAGCAGGCGCAACCGCAGCGGCGGGTTCTGCGACCGTCACGCTGGCCGGCGCCGGCACAGCCGGGGCGGCGACGGGTCCGGTCTTCTTGATGGAGAGCTTGGCGTCGCCCATCTCCACCAACAGTTCCTGAACCGACGTCTCGTCCAGCAATCGAATGAGTTCGCGGATCTCTCCAATCTTGAACAATCCAGTTCACTCCTTGGCAGTTCACGGATCCATGCACTCGTCCTAGTATAGCACAGACGGTTCATAGGGTGGAACGACCGGCCGACGCCGTCCGCCCCTTCAAAAAAGCCCCGCTGTCAGCGGGGCGGCAAGTCCATGCGGTCCGTCAACGCCTTCTGCGACCCGGACGGCTGCTGGAGGCCGCAGGCGGTTACTTCTGCTGCACGACGATATTCGCGGCCGAGGTGTTCAGCTGCTGGCTCACCGCGTTCATGATGGCGACCGCTTCCTCCGGCGTGATCTTGCTCGAGGACTTCACGTATACCGTGAACTTCGTGTTGTCGGCGTTCGGCAAGATGAAGCAATCCTGATATCCCTTTCCGAGTACAATCTCGCGCGCGTTGGCCAGCTCGCCCTGCTCGGTCGTCAGTTGGTTCAGCTTTTGTTCCGCCTGGCTCAACTGCTCCGAGGACGCGTTGTTGTTCGCCAGGATGGCGCGCTGCGTGTCGATCTCCTTGGACATCTGCTGCTCTTGGTTCGTCTCCATGTTGACGAACCAGTCCGTAGTGGACGTACTGGAACCGGAGGTCGACGTCGATGTGGACGCCTCGTTCGCTTGGCCGCTACCGGTCGACCCAGACGTGTTGACGGTGCCCGTCGGCGCGACAGACGTCGCCACGTCCGTCTGATTCGCCGCAGAGGTGGTGGTGCTGGTCTCGTTGTTCATGGTGTAGTACCCAATGAGCATCAGGGACAACACCATCATTGTCGAAAGCCAGACCGTCTGCCGCTTCACCATGTGCACATTCCTCCCAGTCTTCTAAGGATTGCTCCTTTTTGGCTGTACGCTAATTTTATATGCAGGCACGTCCAACACATGACCAATTGCGTCTATGATTTCTGCTCGGGCCACCGCGAAATCGTCGGCATCCACGAGCACCAACACCCCGCGCACGACGGGCGCCTGTTGGGCGGTGACGAAGGGCACGCTGCTGCCGTCCGCCTGGCGTTCGGTATAAACCGAGTTGTCCTGCGAGGTTTGGGACGACGTTCCCGAACTTGTGCGCTGCGTCTGAGTGGTCGTCCGGCTGTCGTTTGCGACCTCCAACTGGTTCGTAGAGTCGAGTGTGACCATCACCACCGCCCCCTGAACGCCCGCCAGTTGATCAATGATGGCGGTCAACTGTTGGTCGTACGCCTGTTCCATGGCCAACACCGGATCGGCTGTCGATCCCGTCCCCAAGGCGGATGCGGGTTGGTTCGCAGCAGCTTCTGCGGACGACGTCCCTGCCTGCCGAGCGCTGCTGAGCGTCGGGATGGACGGATTCGCCCGATTCCAGAGCGTCCCGAACAAAATCAACACGACCCCGAGGACGGCCAGCATCACCAACCACTTGTTTTGCAGAAACGGCTTCCAATCCATCGTCCACCCCTCCGACCTCAACCGCGCACGGCGACGGCTTCCGGCGCAATCATCAGTGTGCTCGCGACAAATGAGACAATCGCCTGCCGAACCTGTGGATCTTGCGCAGACGGCGTGTGAACCGTGACCGATTGCACGTGGCTGCCGTCGAGCCCGAGAATCTCGACTGCACGGACCGTACAGTGACAAGCGGCTTCAATCTGCACCTGAAGCCGTTGCTCAGCCAGTTGGGTCGCCGTCGCCTCAGCTTCTGCGTGGAGGACGTTCGAAAACTCGCCCAACCGCGCATCGATGGCGCTGTTGGTGTCGGATTGGACGGAAAAGATCTCGCGGACGGCGGCGTCCGCCGCCTGGTTCGCCCAATGGCCCCGGACAATCGGAAGGAACGGCTGCACCATCACGGCGAGGATGGCCAAGCCCATCACCATCCGGACGTACCGCTGCAGGGCTTGAGCTGGCAGCAAGAGTTCGGCCACAATCGCGAGGAACACCAGCAACACCAGCTGTCGAATCCAACCACCCAGTGCCGTCATGTCATCACCACCGTCAGGTTGGCCGTGAGCAACAGGATGCAGATGGCCATGAAAAACATCAACGCGACCGTCAGGACACTGGCCAGAATCAGCACGAAGCTCTTGCCGAGCGCGGCCAGCGTGTCGACCATCGGCCCGTCGCCGAGCGGCTGAATCAACGCTGCACTGCCACCGTAAAGAAGAGACAAGACCAAGATCTTGATGGCGGGAAACAGCGCCAGAAACGCGACAATCAGCAGCCCGCTGATGCCAACCGCGTTTTTCACGAGCATCGAAGCGCTGGCTATCGCCTCGGTCGCGTCGGAGAGTGCGCTCCCGATGACCGGGACCATCGCCTTGACCGCGAATCGGGCGGTGCGCATCGTCACGCCATCCACCAACCCTTTGCCAATCCCTTCGACGGTGGTGATGCCGAGAAACACGCTCAGGGAAACGCCGAGGACGACCACGCCGATGGTCCGGAACAGACCGGCGAGCCGCGTCAGTTGGTAGCGGGGTGAAAGCGCACTGACGAGATCGAGCAGAGCCGAGAAAAACACCATCGGAAACACCAACAGGAAGACGACGTTGCTGACGAGGTGCACGGTGAACAAGAGCATCGGCTGAAAGAACGCAGCGGAAGCGACAGCCCCGGACGCGGCGACCAACGTCACCACCAATGGGACGGTCGCGAGCATGAAGTCCGTCATCGACTGAATGGCGTGCCGTGCGTAGCCGACCGCCTCGGTGAACGAACCGACCGCAAGTCCAATCAGCACCACGAGTACGACCGCGTTGGCGACCTGGCTGACGGTGTTCTGCTCGAACGCCGTCTGCACCGTCTTCAGCACCACCGCCAAGACGGACAGCAACAAGATGGCGCCGATGAGCTGGACGTTGTCGAAGATCTCCGCGAAGAAGTAGCGGATGATGCCGTGCGTGACCCCTTGAAACGTCCACCCGCCGCTGTCCAAGATCTGCCGAACGATGCTCGTGCTGTGGACGTCGGGCAGGTAGCCGCCGTACTCGCGTTCGAGATCGTTCCAAAAGGACTGCAGCACGTCCGTCGGCAGGCTGTCCAACTGCTGATCTGCGTCCGCCTGTACCGACTGGCTCAGTGTCTCCGACGACGGTAAGGGCGTGGCGGCAGGCGGCGTCTCTGACGCAGCCGTGACGGGCGGAGGCGCGGCCGCAGTGTCCGCGAATGCGCTCGGGCCGGCACCGACGAGGAGGGCGAAGAGGATGAGACAGGCTGCGAACACGCGACGCATCCGGCATTCCTCCTTGGCTGTCCATGGCGGCGGCCCGCGTCGGGAGGCCCGCGATGCTCCGAACCCGTCTAGGGCAGCAGGTGGACCATCGCGTCAATCACGTCGGTCACAATCGGCAGCGCCAAAATCACAATCCCGACCTTGCCGGCAAGCTCAATCTTGCCCGCCAGCGCGCTCTCCCCGGCGTCCCGCGCCACCTGTGCCGCAAACTCCACGATGTACGCGATGCCGATGATGCGCAGGACCGTGTCGAGGAACGCGTGGTTGACCTTCGCAGAAACGGCCAAGTTGTTCAGGGTTCTCACGACGTCCTCCATGCTCTGGACCACCTGTATCAACAGCACGGCTCCGGCGAGGATGCCGACCACCATCGCGAACTGCGGCGCCTGAGCCCGCAAGACGGCGACGAGGACGGTCGCGGTCAGTCCGATTCCAACCAACTGGAGAATGTGCACAGGCTTTCACCTACAACTGTAGAAAGACGCGTTCGATTTCCTTATACAGGTGGTCCACATAGCCGATCACGATGACAAACACGGCCACGAACGCAATCAAGCTGGTCCAATAGGCGAAGTCTTCCTTGCCGGATTGCTTCAAGATGGTGTGCAGGATGGCCACCAGAAAACCGATGCCTGCCACTTGGAAGATCGCCCGGATCTCCGGGGTCACATCGCATCCCTCCAGGGGTTGTGTTGGCGATCCGCTCAGCCCACACCGTCAATTGAGCAAGATCACCACGAACAGTCCGCCGAGCACGCCGACGTACTGCGCGAGTTTGGCGTACCGTTCCTGCAGAGCGGCCGCCTCGCGCCACAGCCCCTCCAACTGTGCAAGGGTGGCGTCCACGTGCTGAATCTGGTGCACGCTGTCAGACGTACCGAGGGTTCGGGCAAACGACACCAGCACCTCGAGGTCCGCCGGGACGAGGTAGGACCGGCGCCGCACCTGCTCATAGCCCGCCATCCACGCCTCGGCCACCGTGACACCGGGCCGCGCCAGCGCATCTGCGGTTGCGGCGAAGAGGCCGCGTATCGGGTCGGTCGAGCGCTCCGCCACCCGGCGAAGCGCCTGAGGGAGCGGCGTCGCGGTGAATTCAATCTCCACCTTGAGCAGGCGGAGCGCCTCCATGAGGTGCTGCAACTGGCGCGGCCGCTCGCGATAACCGCGTGCAATGGCGAACCCCATCCCGGCGCACGCAACCACCACCAAGGCACTTCCGACGAGCCGAATCACAGCTGCATCCCCCGTTCCCAGACGGCGCGACCGCCGCTGTCCAGCACGCGCTCAACCGTGGCTGGTCCGCGCCGCCGGCTCAGTACCACGTAGCGTTGAAACGCGCCCGCCGCACGAAGCGCCTGCATCGACGGGCGGGCCGCCCAGTCCGCGAGGGAGTTCGCGTGTGCGCTGGCGAATACGGCAACCCCCGCGTGTACGGCCTCGAGCAGCGCCTGTGCGTCCTCCGGGCGGCCAATCTCGTCGGTGACCACTACCTCTGGAGAGAGACTGCGGATGGCGAGCATCACGCCCTCCGCCTTCGGGCAGCCGTCCAACACGTCGGTGCGGGGTCCCAGGTCGAACTGCGCGATACCATCGATGCTGCCCGCAATCTCGGAACGTTCGTCCACGACGACCACCTTCGCCGCGCCTCTGCGCCCTCCCACCTGGCCGCAGCTCCACGCGCGTGCGAGGTCCCGCAGGAGGGTGGTCTTGCCGCATTGCGGCGGGGACAACAGCAACAGGTGCAGGGGCCGCCCGGACTTCGCGTCAAACGTGTGCGGCAAGATGGGCGTCGCACTCCCAATCCGCTCGCTGGCGAGTCGAACATTCACGGAGGAGACGGACCGGAGTGCGCGGATACTCCCATCCGGGCCAATGACCACCCGTCCCGCCAGCCCGACTCGATGTCCGCCCGGCATGGTCACAAATCCACGCCGAACATCCTCTTCCACGGCGTACATCGACGCTTGCGTGACGGCTTGCACCACCCGCTGCAAGTGGTCGGCTGTGACCGTCAACCCGTGTTCCGGGCGCACCGTCCATCCGGCATCTGCTCCGAGAAACGCATCAATCCGCTGCCCGACGAGGTGAACCGGCCGACCAAGCCGAAGCCGAATCTCTTCCAGATTGCGCAGTTCGTCGCTCGGGAGGTTTTCCAGGCGCGTGCGGATATCCGGCGGAAACACGGCCAGCACCGAGTGCCACGCCGGTTGTCGGTGGGGTCCGTCCGTTTGACTGCTCACGGCCATGTCCACCTCCCAGTTAGTCCATGTATATGGACGGGCAAAGTGGGATATGCACAGGGGGGATGCGCCATACGCGCCGTGTCGTGGAATTGGCAGACGTCATTGAATGAAGGCAGAACCGCTCGTCGCGCCGCATCGGATCGTGCGGCGTCGGTGGGAGAGGAGGCGCGTGAGGTGGAGATTTCCGTGATGATCCGCTGGATCGTCGTGTTTCTTGTGATCTTTGTGCTGTTGATGTTTCTCGTCTTCAGCTTTTTCAAGAACAAGTCTGCGTGATGGGCACCGTCGGCCCATGCAAAACAAAGGAGTGCCCCGCTCTGGGCACTCCGTGGAACCGACCTGCGACGGGGAGACCGCCGCGCTTCAGGCTCGCGAGATGTACTGACCCGACCGTGTATCGATGAGCAGGCGATCTCCCTCGTTCACGAAGAACGGAACCTGCAGCGTGTAACCGGTCTCGACGGTGGCCGGCTTGCTACCGCCAGACGCCGTGTCGCCCTTGATGCCCGGCTCGGTCCGGATGACTTCCAGCTCGACCGTGTTCGGCAGGTCCACGCCGATGGGCGCGCCGTCGTGGAGCATCACGTAGCAGTTCATATTCTCCTTGAGGAAGTTCAACTCGTACTCCAGCTGGCTCTTGTTGATGTTCAGCTGCTCAAAGGTCTCGGTATCCATAAAGGTGTAGTTGTCGCCATCGTTGTACAGGTACTGCATCTCGCGGGTCTCTACCCGCGCACGCGGTACCTTTTCGCCAGCGCGGAACGTCTGCTCCTTCACCGCGCCCGTCTTGACGTTCTTCAGCTTGGTCCGAACGAACGCCGCGCCCTTGCCGGGTTTGACGTGCATGAATTCAATCACGCGGTAGACGCCGCCATCCACTTCTATCGTGGTGCCAGTGCGGAAGTCGTTGCTCGAGATCACGCAGTTCCCTCCTGAATCAATGAGATAACGGCCTGGGCCGCGAGCTCGTAACCGCGGCTGCCGAGGCCGGTGATCTGTCCGGTAACCACCGGAGCCAGAACCGAGTGATGCCGAAAGGGTTCCCGCCGGTACACGTTGGACAGGTGCACCTCGATGACTGGGCGGCGGGCACCGACGTCTTCCAGGCAGTCGCGGAGCGCATAACTATAGTGCGCGAACGCACCTGGATTGATGATGATGCCGCGCGCAGTCGGTCCGTATTGTTGCAGGATGTCCATCAGCACGCCCTCGTGGTTGGATTGCTTGTCCACCAGGTCGATGTCGTGAGGAGCGAGGAGGCGGCGAACGCGCTCCACAATCTCCGCCAGGGTCTCCGTTCCGTACACGGCCGGATCTCGTTCGCCCAGGCGGTTCAAGCTCGGACCATTCAGCAACAGCACATACCCCGGCAAGTTGTCTGCCCCCTTCGGCTCCGTCCGGATGTCGCGCAAACCGAAGACATTGTATCATACGGATCGAGATCCGGAAACACGCATGCCGCCGGCGGAATGACCGGAAGAAGAACGCCGTCGATGGTGAACCGACTGGGAGGTGCCTGCCGTGCTTCATCTGTGGTTGGTCCGTCACGGCCAGACCGACTGGAATGTCGAGCGCCGGCTGCAAGGCTGGACGGACATTCCGCTCAACTCAACCGGACAGGCGGAGGCGGACGAGCTGGGCGCCGCCTTAGCGACTGTGTCCTTTTGTCACATCTACACGAGCCCCCTGCGTCGAGCCCTGGAGACAGCCGAGCGGATTCAGGTTTACGTAGGCGCGCCGCTCACCTGCGACGACCGCCTGAAAGAACGAGGGTTCGGGAGGCTGGAGGGCCGCGTCCGAGGGGAGGACCGCGAAACCGAACCCGACGTCGGAGTGGAGGCAGACGAGGCGGTGAGGATTCGGATTCAATCGTTTCTTGAGGACACCGCCAAGCGACACAGCACGGGACGCCTGTTGGTCGTCACCCATGGGGGCATCATCCGGATGTGCTTGTCCATGTTCGGGCACACCCTCGCCGAGCCGCTCGACAACGCCAGCGTCACCGCCATCCAGATGTCGCAGGGGCGGGCGCACATCCATCTGGTGAACGCGCGCTCGCCCCTGTTTCGCCAGGCAGCGACCGATAGGGAATCGTCTGCTATGCCAACCGATTAATTTTTAAAGTCGTAGCGCAACACAGGATTGCGCGCCGCGGTCACCTCGTCAAGCCGGCCGACAACCGTATCGTGCGGGGCGCTGGTGACTCGTTCCGGCTGCGTCTCCGCTTCTCGGGCAATCTGCAGCATGATCTCGGCGAACGCATCCAGCGTCTCTTTGCTCTCGGTTTCCGTCGGCTCGACCATCAGGCACTCCTCCACAATCAGCGGGAAATAGATGGTGGGCGGGTGCACGCCGAAGTCGAGCAGGCGTTTCGCGATGTCGAGCGTCCGCACGCCGTGTTTCTTCTGCCTCCGCCCGGACAAGACGAATTCGTGCTTGCACACGGCGTCAAAGGGCAGGTCGTACGCCTCAGCCAACCGCCGCATCAGGTAGTTGGCCGAGAGGACGGCGTGCTCCGAGACGCGCTTCAAGCCGTCTGGGCCGAGCGTGCGGATGTAGGCGTAGGCACGCACGAGGACCCCAAAGTTTCCGAAGAACCCCTTCACCTTACCGATTGACTGCGGCCGATCCCAATCGAGCCGGAATCCCGCTTCGGAACGCACGACGAGCGGTCGGGGCAGGTACGGCTCAAGGGCTCGCTTCACACCCACAGGCCCCGCGCCGGGACCGCCGCCGCCGTGCGGTGTCGAGAACGTCTTGTGGAGGTTCAAGTGGACCACGTCGAACCCCATGTCGCCCGGTCGAGCGTAGCCGAGAATCGCGTTTGCGTTGGCCCCGTCGTAGTACAGCAGCCCCCCTGCCGCGTGGACAATCTCTGCGATTTCCGCGATGTGCTGCTCAAACAATCCGAGTGTCGACGGGTTGGTCAACATGAGTGCGGCCGTATCCGGCCCGACCACACTGCGCAAGGCGTCCAGGTCGACGCTGCCGTCGGGGTTGGAGGGGATGGTGATGGCCTTCATCCCAGCCATGGTCACACTGGCGGGGTTCGTCCCATGTGCGGAGTCCGGCACAATCACTTTGTCCCGATGCTGCCCCGAAGCTCGGTGGTAAGCCGAGATCATCATCAGCCCGGTCCATTCCCCCTGCGCCCCGGCAGCCGGTTGAAGGCTCACCGCGTCCATTCCCGTGATCTCGGCCAGGTCCAATTGAAGTTGATACAACAGCTCCAGTGCACCCTGCACCGTCGACTCGGGTTGCAGCGGATGGATTTCAGCAAATCCGGGCAATCGTGCAGCCCGCTCATTGCGCTTGGGGTTGTACTTCATCGTGCAGGAACCGAGCGGATAAAATCCCGAGTCCACTCCGTGGTTCCGCGTCGACAGGGCTGTGAAGTGACGCACGACGTCGACTTCACTCAATTCCGGAAGGTTGGGAACCTCTTGGCGCACAAACGGGGCGATGTCGTCCAGGTTGTCCCCGGGCACGTCCAAGTCAGGCAGCGTATACGCGCGCCGACCTGGTTGGCTTCGTTCAAAGATCAGCGGAAGTTCGCCCCTGGTCACAGCAATCCCTCCAACTTCTCGGCGACCTGGTCGAGGTCGTCCTTGCTCTGCAGCTCGGTGACACACAGCAGTGCGCAGTTCTCCAACTCGGGATAAGATCCAGAGAGGTCGTACCCGAACAGAATCCCCTCCTCAAGCAGCGCCGCCTGAACCTCGGCAACCGTCCGCGGCAGCTTCACCACGAACTCGTTGAAGAACGGTCGGCTGTGCGGGAAGGTCACACCCGGTATGGAACCCAAGCGTGAAGCGAGGTAGTGCGCCTTGTGGTAGTTCTGCTCCGCCAACTCGCGCATCCCGGTGGGTCCCATGTAGGACAAAAATACCGTTGCAGCGAGCGCGTTCAACGCTTGGTTGGAACAGATGTTGGAGGTCGCCTTCTCCCGCCGGATGTGCTGCTCCCGGGCCTGCAGCGTCAGCACGAAGCCGCGTCGGCCCTCCCCGTCCTTGGTCTGGCCCACAATCCGGCCGGGCAGGCGGCGCATCAGGTTCTGCTTGGCGGCCATCACCCCGAGATACGGACCACCATACGACATCGGGTTGCCCAAAGACTGCCCTTCTGCGACCACCAAGTCCGCGCCGAGACGCCCAGGCGCCTCGAGCAGTCCCAGCGCAATCGGATAACAGCTGACGACCAAGCGTGCGCCGACCGCATGCGCCTGCTCAGCGATACCTGCAATATCGTCGATTTCTCCGAAGAAGTTCGGGTATTGGACGAGCACCCCAGCGACCGTCTCGTCCAGCGCGCCCTGGAGTGCCTGCGGCAGCGAGTCAGACCCCGGGTTCACCTCGGTTACCTCAATCGATTGACCATGGGCGTACGTCGCAAGCACTTCGCGGTAATCGGGATGGACGGACCGAGCCACCAGCAGCCGATTGCGCCGGGTGTCCGCGGCACAGATGAGGCCTGCCTCTGCAAATGCGGTCGCCCCGTCGTACATGGACGCGTTGGCGATGTCCATCCCGGTGAGTTCCGCAACCATCGTTTGGTACTCAAACGTCGCCTGCAGCATCCCTTGGCTGATCTCCGGCTGGTAGGGCGTGTACGACGTGTAGAATTCCGACCGAGATACGATGGCGTCGACGACGCTCGGGATGTAGTGGTGGTAGCTTCCCGCGCCCAACAACGAGATGGTGCGCTCGGCATCCAGATTCCGCACAGCGAGTGCCCGAAGATGGCGCATCAGGGTGGCTTCGGCCATCGCCGGCTGCAGCGCCAGCGGCCGTTTCATGCGGATATCTGCCGGAATATCTGCGAACAGTTCTTCGGTGTCCGTGAGGCCCAGAAAGTCCAGCATGGCACGCCGATCCGCTTCCGTGTGCGGGATGTAACTGAAGGTCTTCACGATGGTCCTCCTCAGAGCAGTCTCATGCTCACTTTGCTCGGCGGTAAAATGGCGTCTTGACAACCTCCGCAGCTGACTGACGACCGCGGATTTCGACGGACAGCGCCGTTCCGACTTTTGCAAACGCCGCATCCACGAGGGCCAACCCGATGGGTTCGTGCAAGGTAGGCGACATCGTGCCCGACGTCACCTGCCCGACCACCCGTCCGTCGGCCCATACGGGGTAGCCCTGCCGGGGAATCCCACGCTCGAGCAGGCGGAAGCCCACGATACGGCGCTTCAAGCCGTCCGCTTTGGCCTGCGCCAAAGCAGCCCGGCCGATAAACGGGCCGGCCTCCAGCTTGACAAACGGGCCGAGTCCGGCCTCCAGCGGATTCACGTCGTCGGTCAACTCATGACCGTATAATGGCAGCCGAGCTTCCAGGCGCAGCGTGTCGCGAGCGCCGAGTCCGCACGGTTTCACGGTATCCTGACCCTGATCTAAAATGCGCTGCCACACATCCTCGGCGTCCTTGGCCCCGACGTACAGTTCAAACCCGTCCTCTCCTGTGTAACCGGTCCGCGACACCACGGCAGGGTGGCCGACGACCGTTGCCTCGGCAAACCGATAGTACGGAAGCTCCGCTAACGCCAAGGGAGTCAAGGGCTGCAGGATGGCCTGTGCTTTCGGCCCCTGAAGCGCCAGAAGGGCAATTTCGTCTGATCTGTTCACGAGCGACACGGGCTCGTCCGCCCGGAGTGCGGCATTCATCCATTCCCAATCCTTGTGGATGTTGCCGGCGTTGACCACCGTCCAAAACCGGGTATCGGAAAAGCAGTAAACCAGCAGGTCGTCGACGGTGCCGCCGTGCTCGTACGTCATGGGCGAATACATCGCCGAACCCGGTTCCAGACGGCTCAGGTCGTTCGTCACCAGCCGTTGTAGAAACGCGCGGGCACCGGCGCCGGTCACTTCGAATTCCCCCATGTGCGAGACGTCGAACAACCCCGCCGACGTACGGACGGCTTCATGCTCGGCAAGGATACTGGAGAATTGGACGGGCATCTCGAATCCACCGAAATCCACGGTCTTGGCGCCGTACCTCTCGTACACCGGGTACAGCGGTGTTCGCTTGAGACCTGCCAACGGAGCACCCTCCTTCCACTTGGGTCGACCACCCGCGATGTTTCGTGCAAGATCTACCCCGCAAACGGCCACACTAAGAGTCCACCCAAGGTGTGTTCGGCCGTCGCACCACCGGATATACGGCCTCACGGCCATCCCCCGCTCCACGAAATACGGCGACGTTGACATCTCACGGAGGTGAACGCATGCAGGCGGCGAACGTTCCGTCACAGCTTTCGCTGGAACCCGGTGCTCCGTTCCGACCGCAGATCATCTGGCAGGATGGGCCCTGTCTGGAGCAATTTACAGCATACCTAGATAGTATAGCGATTGCCGACCAAAACCGACAAGACTGGACCCTGCTCCAGTTGTCTTACACCGCCGCGCAGGCGCGGTTGATTGAAGACTTCGACCAGTTGTATGCGCTCGAGCACGTTCGCGGGTTCACCCCGTTGCCGCATCAGGTGGAGACCGCTCAGAAGGTGCTCCAAACGCTGCATGGCCGGGCGATTTTGGCAGATGAGGTCGGTCTCGGAAAAACGATTGAGGCAGGCCTCGTGATGAAGGAGTACATGCTGCGGGGATTGGCGCGAAAGGTGTTGATTTTGGTTCCGGCTTCGCTCGTCCTGCAGTGGACCCGAGAGTTGAACGAAAAGTTCCGGATTCCAGCCGTCGCCCAAAAGAAGGCGTGGATGTGGGAGCAGTACGATGTCCTCGTCGCGTCCATCGACATGGCAAAACGCGAACCCCACCGCAGCTTTGTCCTGCAGACGGATTGGGACATTCTGGTCATTGACGAGGCGCATAAACTGAAAAACGCCCGCACGAAAAACTGGGAAGTCGTCAATCAGATTCGCAACAAGTACATGCTGCTCCTCACCGCCACCCCGATGCAGAACAACCTGAAGGAACTTCATACACTCGTGACCCTGCTCAAACCGGGCCACCTCGGCAACGCGCAGGACTTTGTCGCCCAGCACCTCGCGTCCGCTCGCGAGGCGAAAAACCCGTCGCGGTTGCGAAGCGAGATCGCCACCGTGATGATCCGCAACCGCCGCGAGGACGGCAACGTACAACTGCCGCCCCGACGGGTGCAGGTGGTGGCGCTCGACCTCAGCCCAGAAGAACGTGCCCTGTACGACGCGGTGCACGCGTTCATGCGCGCAGACTACGCGGAACGGCGAGAACGCCGACTCTCGATGCTGCCCCTGTTGACACTCCAGCGGGAGATCTGTTCATCGCCGTATGCAGCGGTGGTCACGCTTCAGAAGATGAAAGCTCGAACGCGCAACAGGGAGAAGACGGCGTGGATTGACGAACTCCTCTCCCTCGCCGCCCGCGTCCCACGCTGCACAAAGGTGGACCAGGTGTTGCGGATGGTCCAGGAGTGTCCAGACAAATGGATTGTATTTACCGAATACCGCGCGACACAGGAGTTCCTCATGTACATGTTGCAGCGCGCAGACATTCCGGCCGTGCCCTTTCGCGGCGGATTTAAGCGCGGCAAGAAGGACTGGATGACCGAACTGTTTGAGCGCCGCGCGAAGGTTCTGGTCGCCACGGAATCGGGTGGCGAGGGCATCAACCTTCAGTTTTGCAGTCGGATGGTCAATTACGATCTGCCGTGGAACCCGATGCGGTTGGAACAGCGGATTGGCCGGATTCACCGGTTGGGCCAGGACCGAACGGTATCCATCTTCAACCTCGCCACAAAGGGCACCATCGAGGAACACATCGTTGAACTGTTGCAGGAGAAGATCCGAATGTTTGAGACCGTGATTGGGGAGCTCGACTTTATCGTCGGGAATCCCTCGTTCGCCACCGAGGTGGAACTGGGCCTCCTGGACATCGCGATGACGGCGGAATCGCCAGCCGATTTGGAGCGGAAGGTCGGCCAATTGGGCACGGCGTTGAAAGATAAATTTGCGAGGGGGCGATGAGGGACGTGACGTCACCGGGATCAAAGGTGAGTCCTCTGCGGACCGCACAAGCGCGGCAGCTCTTTTGCGATACGTATTTCCAAGCCGTCGGGGCGACCTGCGTGTTCCGGGCCGAGGACTACGCGGAATACCAGTTGCCGCCGGATGTGGACAAGGAAATGGTCGAGCGCCCCTTCTACTGGATGTGGATTGAGAAGACGGGACAACAGCCGACACCAACCGTCCTGCGGCTGGCGTTCACGCAGGCGGCGGAAACGGTGCAGAACGAGCGCATTCGCCGCGTGTTGCTGGAACAGGCGGGCCCCAGTCTGAACGAGATGCAACGCCGGTACTTCGTCGCACCGAAAGCCGAATTGGTGAGTTTGGGCAGTTATCGCCTCGACCGGATTTACGCGTCTTGCGACCGCCGCGGTCGGTTTGCCGCGGTCATGCCGAGCCGAAGGCCGCCCGGCGCAACCCTCGTTCCATGGCTTCTCGTCAACCTGCGGGTGTCTCAACGCTGTGACGTCACAGAACAGAAGCTCGCCTCGTACGGGGTTTGCCTGGTCAACGGGCAGCTCGTCCTCGACTTCTACAACCGGATTGCGAACATCCCGATGGAACCCATGGACCCCCGCAGGGTTGCGCGGAGTCTGCGCGTGCCGGTGGACACCGCGGTGAAACACGTCAAGGAGCATCTGACGCGTGCGTTCGAACGCCAGCCGGCAACGTGGGCGGAGGCAGCTTGGCAGCGCCTGCAACAAGATGTGGAACAGATTGCGACCTACTACTCGAGCATCGCGGGTGACCATGCTGAAGCAGAGTTGGACCAGCTGTGGGCCGAACGGGACCGGAAAATTGCGGACCGACTCGCCCAGTTCACACCTCGGTTGGAGGTCGAGGTCCTCCACCTGGCGTTGGTCGGCCTACCTGATGTCTCCGGGTCGTAGCGGCAACGATGCCCACGTTGGACGGGACCCCACTGGTACCCCGCGCGACTCGGCTGGCTTCAGCCGGATGGACCGCACTCCCACTCGTCGCCTCACGTGAGCGACCGCAGCTTGCTCTGACGCGCGTCCTCACCGTCCAACTTGGCCATCTGCGCCATCTGCATGATGCGGCTGCGCAGGGGTGCGACCGAGTCGTGAATGTCGATTCCGTTTTTGCGATACATCTCGGGCGGTGCGTAGTTGCTGGTGAACCAAGTGGGCAACTGGCTATGAAACCGATGGTTCACGATACGAAACAGCTTCTCCAGTGTGAAATCGTTGGCGCGCTCCTGCGCAAACTCGTCAATCCCGAGAAACGGCACGGTGGCATACGCGTCGAGAAGCGGCTCGAGGTCGCCATTGTCCGCAATCAGATGGCGCATGCGGTCAAAGACGGAATCCGAGCGGACGAACAGCGCAGGCACGCCGCGCTCCGTGAGCCGGTTGACGACGCCAAGCAAAAGGTGGGTCTTTCCGACGCCAGGCGGCCCGAACAGGTAGAGGCCATCTGCGGATTGACCGGCCGTGAAGTGTTCGGCAAAGTCCACTGCAAACCGGAACAACTTCGGGTACTTGCGCCGCTGTTCCACGGGGAAGTTCTCCAGGCGAAACTGTTTGTCCCGTTCCAGGGCACCGGAAAAGGGCTGCCACCTTCGCACGGTCTGACGAACCATCGCCTCCCGGTAGGGGGCACAGCGGCGCAGCCGGACGGTCAATTGCGGACCATATCGCTCGAGATGCTGTTCGAATCCGCGCATATCGCCCTCTTTCCCGCACCGTTCAAAGCCTTGGCAGTGGGCACAGATGTCCCGTTGCCGGAGGTACTCGAGAAGCAACGCGCGCTCCGCTCGGATTTCCGCATCGGTCGCGCCCCACTCATTCAACTCGGGAATCTCCCGGCGAAAGTACGATTCGTCATAGGTTTGCACGGAAGCTGCGGCTGTTTTCGGAACCCGCAGCTTCAGGGCTGCGACGTTGATCTTGTCCAAACGATTCACTTCCCCGTTTGCCGTTTCACCCACCGGATGATCTCCTCGGCGACTTCACCAACCGTCTTGCCGTCGACGGTGACAGAGAACGTCGCCGCGTCGCAGTACATGGCCTCACGCGCGCGCGACAGCTCCGATAAACGCTGTTCCGTGCCCTCTCCCTGTTGCAACAGTGGCCGCTCCAACGCCTGGGCACGAACGCGCTGCGCGAGGGTCGCCACCGTTGCCTGTAGCCAAACCGTCTGGAACTCCCTCCGCAGCAGCGCACGGGCCGACGGATCTGTTACGACACCGCCACCGGTGGCGAGGATGAGTTCCCGCCCCCTGAAGGCGGCCGTGACGTCCTCCAGGACGGCGCGCTCTGCTGCACGGAATCCGGATTCTCCTGCCTCGGCAAACAGCTTCGGAATCGTCGTCCCCGTATGGCGCTCAATTTCCTCATCCAGGTCGAGGTAAGGAATCTGGAGGCGTGTTCCGAGCATCTGGGCCACCGAAGACTTTCCCGAGCCCATCATGCCAACAAGCGCAAGTCGCACCATCGCCGCGTCACTCCCTTGTCCGACGTTCATCGTACCACATCGGCCGTGGGCCCGGTAACATCCGATTCAGCTCGCGCCTGTGTCGTTCCACGACGTGACCTGGCCCTGTTCAAAGTTGAATGTGAAGCGAAGGTTGTCGATGGCCCCCCGCCAAGCGGCTTCAACCCGGACCGTCTCGTCCTCTGTACCTTCGTGCTCCAACGTTGCCGTGACGGTGGCACCGTTCACGTCCACCTGTGCCGGAAGGGTCAGCGGGTGTCCTTGCACCCAGCCGTTGATCAACTGTCGCGCCGCCGTTCGCGCCAACCAATAGGCTTGTGCGTGGGAAGCCTTTAAACCCGCAACCTGTTCCACGCGAAGGGCTGTCACCCAGAGCACAAAGCACAGCAGGTTCACGGCCATGGCCAACCAGACCGTTGCGAACAGGGCCGAGCCCGCGTCCCTCGCCCCACGCGGGTACGCCAACCCCTCACCAACCCGTTTTCCACTCCCATCAACCTTCAAGATCTGTAAATTCGAGTTCTTGAACTGTTCCGTCTCCATAGGTCACCTTCACCTGTACCGTGGACTGTCGGACGGCGAACTGAGCGGCGGTGACGTGGGCGGCGACCACCGACACGCCCCCAGTCGCCACCTGTAACCGAACCAGTTGTGCAGCACCGTTCACCGCGTACCGGTAGGTGTCGCCGGTGGCGGTGTCGACGTACAACGCCCCCGATTCCACATGGACCGATAGCGCCGCGTGCACGTCCGCTCCCAACACCCGAATTACACCGTCCTCCATCGCCCACGTCTCTGAGCGTTCGACGGCCAGCCGTGCCCCGTTCCAAACGCTTTGAATGCACGTAAACCAGGCAACGATCAACAGGGTTGTGAGCGCAAGACTCACGGACCACTCCAACATCCACGTCCCCTGTTCAGTTCTCGTCGAGCGCATCGAGTAGTGTCAACTCCCATACCGTCATCCCTGCCCTTTTCACGACGATGGTCGCCGTAGGGACAGGGTTCGGCGAAGAGCGCGTCAAGAACAACTGGAAGGTTCCCGTATCGGTCGACACTTGGGACGGGACGGAGCCGTCGGCAGCCCACTGCTCGGCGCCGTCAGAAGCCGCCGCGACGGCAGCGCGCTCGACGGCGACCGTGTGCAGGACCTGCGCCGTCTCCGCCCACGACTGCATGGCGCATGAACCCAGCAAACCGAGCACAGCAAAGGCGGCGAGTGTCTCGAGCAGATTCATGGCAGCCCTCCGAGCACCTGGAGTCCGCTCCCCATGTACAGCGTCACGTTTGCCGTGTCCGGTCCGTCCGTGAGGCGGATGACACCACTCACTTCGGCGTCACCCGCAGCGTCGTAGGCAATCCGGGCCGAGCCCATTTGCAGGTAACCATCCACGTAGCCGACGCCGGGGCTGAAGGCCGCGTGCTCTATCAATTGATCTTGGTCATACACGTAGTACTCCGGCGTGTATCGGCTCAGTTGCAGGCGCGACGACGCCGACGACGCTTCGGACAGGGCCTGCACGTACCGAAGGTCGTCGACCAGCCGTACCGTGGTGGCCCAAAGGTTCCAGTGAGATACAAGCCGCATGCCACACTGGATACCGGTGAGGCTGATGACACCTGCCACCACCACGTAGACCAACAGCTCCACCAAGGTGAACCCACCCCCATCGTCCGCGTGACCGGCATTCGGTCGCAGGCGATTCACGATTTCCCCAACTCGCCGTGCACGTCACAGGACACGCTGACATTGTTCGGGTCACTATCCGCAATCACATAATTCCCGCCGCCCGGGTCCCGCGGCACAGATTCCAAAATGTTGGCGGCTTGCAACTCCTGCAGTTGCTGGAGTGAATTGCCGGACGGGTATTGGTGGTACAGGAGGTCGTACTCTGACAACGCGGCGCGGATCATGCGCTGGTTTTGCTCGCACGCCGTCGTCTCGGCACGTTGGCCGGCGCCGGCGATGTAGGGGGTTGCAACGGCCATCATCACGCCGACAATGAACACGGCCACGACCATCTCCATCAAGGTAAAGCCCTGTTCTCCCGGGCCATATCGGAGTATCCGTCGAAACATGGATGGGCTCCTCCTTTACAAGCGATTTGACGATGCGGGTGCTGCAGGTCGTGGAGAGGAGATTCGCTACTGCACGGCCATGCCAGACAGCGCCGTATACATAGGCACATAGAGACTGAGCATCGTCAGTGCAATCAGACCTCCTGTCGCGAGCGTCAGACTCGGCTCCAAACGCCGCAGGATTCGCTGCACGCGCCGTTCCAATTCCCGCCGACAATGGGCATCAACGCGGTCCAACCCGTCCGACAACATCCCCGAAAGCTCGGCCAGGCGTATGTGGAGGTGCAATATCGGATCCCAATCGCCGACAAAGGCTCGAGCCAGCGGCACGCCGTCGAGGAGGTTCTGCCGTATCTGCCCTGCGGCCGCTCGCACCCACGTGGGGCCTGCTTCAGATGCAGCAGCCAGAGACTCGACCAAGGGAATGCCGGCCCCCACCAGCCGCCCGATGAGCGATGCGAACTGCTGCGTCCGCCACAGTCTCCACAACACGACGCCCGGTACGTTCCGAGCGAGGACGGCAAAGCCGCGCGGACAGATTCGGTGCAACAGGGGCAGGCTCAGGTACAGGGCGACCGTGATGGCACCACATAGGCCAACGGCAACTGGCAAGGACTGAAGGAGTCGAAAACCAAGTCGACCATCGCCTTGCCCGGCCAGGCCGAGGCTGGCGTACATCGCCTCAAAGCGAGGGAGCACGACGAAGCGAATCAGTCCGAGCGTCGCGACCGATGAGAGGGTCAACATCGCCGGGTAGCCGAGAGCTTTTTTCAGCCCGGCCGTCCACTCCCTGCGCCGGCGTTCGTCGGCCGACCACCGAAGCAACAGGTCGACCAGGGTTCCGCTCACTTCTCCAGACTTCAACAACAGGCCCAGCCAAGGGTCTCCGTCGACCGACAGGACTTCCGAAACCGGCAGACCTTGCTCGATTCCGGCGGCCGCGCGCCCGAGGTATGCCCGGACCGCACGGTCCGTTCTGCCCGCCTGCACGTAACGCACACTGTCCTGGAGCGACACGCCAGACGCCATCATCTCGGCCAGCGTCTGAAGCAGGTCCGGCAACGCTCGCCGCAACGGCTCCGTCCGGGCCCGGCGCAGGTGTTGACCAGTCCAAACTCGGCACCGTTGCATCCAAATCCGCAAGGGACGTCGAAAGAAGTTCATCATTGGGCGCGGCGTACCGCCCTTGCGGGCTGGGCGTACAGGCGGTGACGGATGGTGGACCACGGCACGCCAGCGCCAATCCAATCGCGAATCTCCGGTGTCATGAGGCAGATGTCAAACTGTGCGGCCCGATGCGCCCCGGTTCCGTCGCACGAAACATTATCCGTCGATGGCACGCGGTGTAAGGACTGCACAATGACGGCCTGCAGCACCTCTGCGAGGAGCCCACGGTCGGCACCGAGGTCCGCAAGCCGTGCGGCAGCGCCAATCACGTCCTCCGCATGGGTCGTGGACAGGACCAGATGGCCTGTGACCGCTGCTCGGAGTGCCGCTGCCGCCGTCGGTTCGTCCCGAATCTCGCCAACCATGATGACGTCCGGGTCATGCCGCAACAGCGCCTTGATGCCGCTGTCGAATGTGATGCCGATGCGCTCCCGGACCTCCAGTTGGTGGCAGTTGTCGAGGACTTGCTCCACCGGGTCTTCGACGCTGATCACACGGCGCCCAGCTCGGGCCACCTGGGTCATCATCGCGTACAGGGTGGTGGTCTTCCCGGACGAAGTCGGCCCCGCCACCAGCACCAATCCGGTTCGCGACGTGAGCAACCCGTTGACGGTATCCGCCTGCTCGCGCGTCATGCCGAGCAGCCGAAAGTCGAGCGGTTCCCGGCGACTCGGCAACAGGCGCAAGGCCATCGCCTCGCCGTGCACCGTCGGCAGCGTCGCCGCTCGAACCCATGCGTCGAGCGACTCCGTGACCCATCGGAACGCACCGTCCTGTGGCAGACGCGTCTCCGCCACGTCCATCTTCGCCAGCGCTTTCACCCGCCGAATCACACTCGACCCGGCATCATCGGCCTGAAGGTACGGCTCCAGCGTCGTCCCAACCCGAAACTGTACGACGAGGCGATCCTGTACCGTGAACAGGTGGACATCGGACGCCCCCCGCCGCAGTGCCTCGTCGAGTACCTGCTGTAACAGCAAGGCGACAGCGTAGCCTTCCAAGTTCATCCCTCCCCTGTGCTCTGACACCGCCATTCACGGCATCGGCAACGGGATTGGAATTCTCGGTCGACACGCTGTCGCCTGTTTTCTATCGTTGAAGATTCTGATGGTATTGCCAATTTTCACAAAACGATCAGTCCACGCGTCCAGACCTGCAAGAAGACCGCTGCGGCCCCGTCAAGGACCCGTCGGCGGTTTCACACCTGTCCGTCGCTCACGAACCGCTTCTGAGCGACCGAATCGGACGGCCCACCCGTCGACTTGCCGGTAGACGAGCACGTGCCAAGTCGCGACCAAGGCCAGTGATTGATCCCGCTGTGAAAACCAACTTGGACCGAGCGGGTGCGTGTGGACACTGGCCAGAATCCGACCGTCCTGCCGATCCACTTCGTACATGCGCGCCACCACGTCCTGCGGCACCGCCTGAACGGACGTGGGCGTAGCGACGGCCCGCAGCTTGGTGAACTGCTGAACGCCGCGCGGGTCCGTCCAGATGAACCCGCACATCTCGTTCGGGAGAGCCTCCTCTGCGGCACGGATACACGTCGCGCCCAACGCCTCCGTCCACCACGCAGGCGGGCTAATCGACAAAGTCAAACTCCAGCTTGCCAATGCGCACCACATCCCCGTCGGTAGCGCCTTTCGCACGTAGCGCATCGTCGACGCCGCGTTGGCGCAAGATGCGCTGGAACCGGGCAACCGCGTCCGACTGCGCGAAGTTTGTCATTCGCACCAGCTTCTCCAATTCCGCACCCTCCACCACAAAAGCGCCGCCTTCCCGCCGGATCGTAAACGGCTCGTCCGGCTCGTAGCGGTACACCTTGTGGGTCTCCTCTGTCGTCTCGGGAACCCACTCCGGCGTCTCCGGCAGCTCATCGAGGAGGTCGGCGACTGCGTACAAGAGCGCGGGTACGCCGAGCCCGGTCGCTCCAGCAATTGGGAACACCCGCGCATCCGAATGGACCGCACGAAAGCGTTCGAGGTTGTGCACAGCCTCTGGAAGGTCCATTTTGTTCGCCGCAATCAACTCGGGCCGTTCCAAAAGCCGCGGGTCATATGCAGCGAGTTCTGCGCGAATCACGTCGTAGTCCGTCAGCGGATCTCGGTCCTCCGTCGCCGCCATGTCAAGGACGTGCACTAGGACCCGCGTACGCTCGACATGGCGCAGAAACTCGTGTCCGAGCCCGTGTCCTTCGCTCGCTCCGGCAATCAACCCTGGCAGGTCCGCCATGACGAAGCTCCGCCCATCCGGTACCTGAACCACGCCCAGTTCGGGTGTCAGCGTCGTAAAGTGATACGCGCCAATCTTCGGCCGAGCCGCGGAGACACGAGACAGCAGGGTCGACTTGCCAACGCTCGGAAATCCGACCAGCCCGACGTCCGCCAGCACCTTCAGCTCCAAAATCAAGTTGCGCTCTTCGCCGGGCTCGCCAAGTTCCGCCATGTCCGGCGCCTTGTTGGCCTCCGTGGCAAAGCGCGTGTTGCCGCGCCCGCCCCGGCCCCCCCGTGCCACCACAAGGCGCTGACCATCGCGTACCAGGTCGCCAAGGAATTCGCCCGTATCGGCGTCACGGACCGTCGTCCCCGGCGGCACTTTGACCACCATCGGCTCGGCACTCTTCCCGTGTTGGTTCTTCGTCTTCCCGTGCTGTCCGCGTTCCCCTTTGAAGTGGCGTTGGTAACGGAAATCAATCAGCGTCCGTAAACCCTTGTCGACCACGAACACGATGTCCGCGCCGCGACCGCCATCACCGCCAGCTGGTCCACCGAGCGGCACGAACTTCTCGCGGCGGTACGAGACGATCCCGTTCCCACCATCGCCGCCCTTCACGTACACTTTCGCTTGATCTACAAACATACCATCACTCCGCATGTGGGTCTTCCGCAACCTGTTCCCACTTCACTGCCGGAAACTGTTCCACCGCTGCCGGCCCGAGCGCGGGGTAGACGCGTAGCGGAATCCCCACGCACAGCTGGTGGCCGGCCCGAGGCGTCGCCGCCACGCGGACGGACACCGTCACTCGTTCCATATTCTGCTCCGATGCGGCGGTCTCCAGCCACTCCAAAGCGGCTGCCGCCACGGCGACCACCGAAGTCGCGAACGCCTCGGGGGAGGCCGCGCTTCGACGGGTGTCGCGTACAAAGCGGACACGCAGGTGTGGGCACCCCACCGCCGTCCACACGAGCGGCTGCCAGGCCTCCGGTACACTCGCCTGTAGCTCAGAGACGCTCGCCAGCCATTCAGCGCAGCGGTTGACAACCCGCATCGCGCGGTCCACGCGGTTCAACTGCAGGTTGCCCTTGATGAGCTGCAGCTCGTTCAACACGTCGTGGCGATGTTTACGCAGCGCCGCCAGCGCGTCTGTGCTCATGGACGCTCCCGACCTTTCTAACAGAAAGAGCCCGGCAGACGCCAGGCCCTCTCTTCTGTCCAAACGGCGGCCGCAACGACCTCCTGCTCCGCCGACCCGCTCCGCAGAACCTTACGCTTCCGCTGCAGCCTCTGCGACCGGATACACACTGACGCGTTTACGGTCCCGGCCGTACCGTTCAAACTTCACCTTGCCCTCGACCATAGCGTAGAGCGTATCGTCCTTGCCGATACCGACGTTCGTCCCAGGGTGAATCTTGGTCCCGCGCTGGCGCACGAGAATGCTTCCTGCGGTGACTGTTTGACCATCAAAGCGCTTGACGCCAAGCCGCTTGGACTCACTGTCGCGGCCGTTGCGCGTACTCGAAACGCCCTTCTTATGAGCAAATCGCTGCAGGTTCAATTGCAACATGACGCATCCTCCGTTCTGTTGATGAGGCCCACTCACTGCCCGTGGAACTGGACGTCCACGAACTCCGGATAACTCTCCGCCACCTGTTCCACGCCAAAGACGAAGCTCTGGAGCAACAGCTGGACCTGCACATTCGATAAAGACCGGTCTGGAACCGAACAGGTCAGAGCCGCCGGCGTATCCGACACGTCCAACACGACGCCTGCGAACCGCTCACAACTGTTGATGGCATTGTACACCAGGACACTGACCGCCGCGCACACGATGTCGCTGCCAGCCTCCGCGTACCCGGCGTGCCCCCGCAGTTGGAAGCGGTGAACCCCAGAACCACTCGTCCAGACGTCGAGTTGAATCATCGCGTCACCGCCATTTACGCCTCGATGGACGCGATCTGCAACTGGCTGAACGGCTGGCGATGACCTTGCTTCTTGTGGTAGTTCTTCTTCGCCTTGTACTTGAACACCACAATCTTCTTGCCACGGCCGTGCGCCAACACCTTCGCGGTCACCTTCGCGCCCTCCAGCGTCGGTGCGCCAACCCGGACGCCCTTCTCATCATTGACCAGGAACACCTTGTCCAATGTCACGTCGGAACCGACCTCGGCGTGAACCTTCTCCACATAGATGGTGTCCCCAGGCGCCACTTTAAACTGCTTACCGCCTGCCTCGACGATTGCGTACATGTTCATTCTCCTTCAAATAAACTCGCTGTCGGAAGGCGCTTCCGCCTCTACGAGAGGGGCAGGAAGGCTTGAGGTCTGGCGGACCGCCTGCCACATGCGGCTGAAACCGACACACTGCGCAAAAGGCGCACTGTGACATTCTATCACAATGCGTCCCGTACACTCAAGGTTTCAATTTTGTTCGCGGGGCGCGTCTGCCGGCGGATCGACCTCACTCGGAGCGAGAGATCAGCGTATCGAGGGTGAGGGTCCATCCGCCGTCAAACAGCGCGTCCAAGATCTCCTGTTCCTCCAGAACGGCCGTGACCTCGTTGCGGTCGTCGCGCACGTATACCATATGGTACCGGTCCGGCGCAAACAGTCGAACCACGTCTGCCAGAGACGCGTGCTGTGAAGCTGACAGCGCCCGAACGGGTTCCGTTTGCGGCATCGTTTGGCGGCGTTTGGCATCGAGGAAGCGGATGGTGTCGCTTCGCGAGGCCCGCTTGCCGGTCCAGGCACACACAGCCAGAAATACGCCCATCACGACAACACCGAGGTGCGGGAAGCCTGCCCACATCGCGGCGGCCCCGACCGCAAGCAACAGTGCGGCCAGTACCAGTGCCAAGTTGTACGCCTCCTCTGTCGCGGCGTCGTAACCCAACCGGCGGGACCGGGCGGCGCGCAGCATGCGGCCCCCGTCAAGGGGCAAGCCGGGCAGAAGGTTGAACACAGCAATCCAAACGTTGTACCGGATGACGAGGTGGACAAAGTCGTGCGGCCACAGGCGCGCCGCGAGACAAACCCAAGCCAGTAGCGCGGCGAACAGGTTGACACACGGCCCTGCCACCGCAATCCGAGCCTCGTCTCGCGGATGGAATCCAATGGAACCGTACCGCAGGCGGGCGACGCCTCCGAATGGCAGCAACGTCACCTCTGCAACGTCGTACCCGAGCGCGTTCGCGGTAGCGGCGTGTCCCAACTCGTGCAGAGATACGAGGATGAACAACACCGCCATCTGCATTCCAAGACCGTATCGCCAACAGACGACGACAAGGACCAAAAACAGCGGGTGTACCCGGACTGCTCCGAACCGAAACGGATCCCGAATCGTCCACGGGCGTCCTGAATGTTTCGTCCTCACGCCGTTCCTCCCGCACTGCCAAACACGATGTAGTCGTGCGGATTGACGTATTGACCTCCCTTGACCATATCAAACTGCAAGGACGGTGTGCCCTTTTGCGCCAGCCGCCCAATCACTTCGCCACCCTCAACTTGCTCCCCTTGCGCCACCGACACGTTCGCAAGGTCAAAGTACTGGGACTCGCCCACGGCCCCGTGGTCCACGACGACCATGTATCCATCGGAAAGTTTCGCCACCTGTCGCACGGTGCCACTGCCAGCAGCGTGAACCGCTGCACCGGGACTGCCTTGGATGATGACGCGCGGGTGCGTTGGCGAGTAATCCGACAGGATGGGGCCTTGCATGGGCATTTGGAACCGAAGCGCTTGGGATGTGCCGAGAACGGCCGGAATGGCCAGGTGGTGCTGGTGAAGCCAGCTCTGCACGCGGGGCCAAACCACCGCCGTGTCATCTGTCGTCAAGGCATGCTGATACACGCCGTTCACCGTACGGGCCCAAGGACTGCTGTGCGTGTGGACGTAGACGCCGAGACCGGCCAACGCCAGGGCGAGAACGACCTGCAGCGTCCAGGTTGAGCCAGCCCTCCCGGTGGCGGCGGTATCCGGTTCACGCTGCCACACCTGGCGGCGCCCCTCCCGGGGCCACGACGGACCGTCGTCCTCCGCGACCGAACCGGGCGCCCGGTCAGAGAACGATCCCGTCCCGCCTGCGTGAACCCCGACGCTCGATGCACGTGTCAAACCACCCAGCCAGCGCGCAGAGGATGCGGAAATGGCCGGTTCATTCTGGGAACGGTGGATTGGCGCGGCCGCACCAGCATCTGCGCCGACGGTCCGCGAGGCTTCGCCCATGGTGGACAAATGGAGCCACGGAACGTCTCTGCGCTCGGAGTCAGGCTTGTTCGCTGTGCGTGTGCGAAACGGGGCACGTTGAAACCAAGACGACCAGTAAAACCTCTTGTCGGACAACCCGGGACACCCCCCGAAAGCACAGCCCGCGCGCCAAGGCGACCGGCCATCGCGTGAACGCCGAAGCCGGGGGCCGTGCCTGGAGCGCTGGGATGCGTCATTTGCGCGGTCAACTCACCGTGCGGGCCTATCCCATGTGTATGCGGGTTGTGGACGAGTATGAGGCGGATTTCGACGGTCTACCGGCGGCCGCCAAACAATCGACGCATTCGAGCGAACACGCCGGGCTCCTCCTCCAAGACCATCAGCGGAACCGCATCCCCGAGAATGCGGCGGGCGATATTGCGGTAGGCCTGCGAGGCTTTGGCGTCATTGCGAAGAACGGTCGGCTCACCTTTGATGTTGTGGGCAATCACGGTTTCGTCGTCCGGCACGACCCCCAACAGGTCGATGGAGAGGACTTGAACAATTTCGTCGATGTCCAGCATGTCGCCTGCACGAACCATTTTCGGCCGAATCCGGTTGATGACCAACTTCGGAGACCGGAGGCCGCTTTTCTCCAGCAGTCCGATGACGCGGTCCGCGTCCCGGACCGCCGCCGTTTCCGGTGTCGTGACGACGATCGCCTCGTCAGCGCCAGCGGTTGCGACTTGAAAGCCGTGTTCGATACCGGCGGGGCAATCAATCACGACAAAATCAAACGCCTGCTTCAACTCTGCGACGATGGTTCGAACGCGCTCCGCGTCCAGCGCTGACTTGTCCTTTGTCTGAGACGCTGGCAGCAGGGCCAGGCCGTCGAATCGTTTGTCGCGAATCAGGGCCTGTTCCAACCGGCACTGGCCCGTGGCGACATCCACGATGTCGTAGATGATGCGGTTTTCCAGCCCCATCACCACATCCAGGTTCCGCAAACCAATATCCGCGTCAATCAAGCACACCCGTTTGCCGAGCAATGCCAGCGCTGTCCCGATGTTGGCCGTCGACGTCGTCTTGCCGACGCCGCCCTTTCCGGAAGTGATGACCATCGCCGTTCCCACATGAATCTCTCCCTATCGTGACCTTAAGTCCGAACAGCCGACACGGACCCGGTCGAACCACCTGCTGTCGACCGGGAGATGGCGCTATTCCGCCGGATGGAACGCCCACTCCGGCCGGACGCTCTGCACGTACATCAGCTTGTCGACCGCCATCCCGTCCTCGCGCAGATACGCGAACTCCATCGTCGTTCGAAGTGGTCTCCCGTCGGTCTCGGGCGCTCGAGACACCCAGTTGGCGATGCGCAGCTGCATCGGTGCGAACTCGGCGGCCGCAATGATGGCCTGTTCATCACCCTGACAG
This sequence comes from Alicyclobacillus sp., assembly GCA_023511295.1. Taxonomy (GTDB): domain Bacteria; phylum Bacillota; class Bacilli; order Alicyclobacillales; family Alicyclobacillaceae; genus JAIMBT01. The sequence continues at coordinate 33,140 of JAIMBT010000008.1, read as the reverse complement.
CCGGCGTGCGCCAGTCCTCGAAGCCGCCCTAACACGTAAATGTCCCCGGTCGCCGCGATCTCGCCGCCCGGATTCACGTCACCAATCACCACCACGTCTCCATCGAACAACAGCTGCTGCCCGGCACGCACCGTTCCCCGATAGATGGAATGCGGCCGCCCCGGTTCCCGATGATTGTGGAACATCATCTTGCGCGCTGTGGTGTCCTGTCCGAACTCGCGAACCCGGAAGTTATCCTTCTCCAGAAACAGGTGCAAGATCTCGCGAATTTCTTCTCGCGAACAGTCTCGAGCCCCGTAATCTACGTAAACGGCGACCTCCGGACCGTTGAACAGCGATGCCAGGTCTCCGCACAAGAGCCGTTGCAGATGTTCTACGATGTCCTTGTGGGGGGCCTTTTCGTCCAACAGAAACAGCAACCCGCCCTTTGTCCCCTTGATGGAAACTGGCGGCCGCATGTCTGTTTGGCTCTGGTCTGCAGTTCGTACCGTCACAACGTCGCCTCCCGTTCACCGGCCAGAAACCCGGCTGAATCAATTCGCGACATTCGACGGATTCTCCTGCATGTCCGCAAAAATCTCCGTTTTGTCCGATGCGATTCGGCGACTACTCCGCACCAGGTGTCTCACTGTACCGCCGGCCGTCTCGACGCGTAAACCAGCGAACGCACAGTGGGTAGAGTATCAGGAGCAGAATGCCGTTGACCATCATCTGCTCCAGGCTGAGGCTCATCACGCCGCGCCATCCGAAGTACGTCACACCAAAGAGCCGCGTCATGCCGTAGGTGAGCCAGTCGTACACGAACGTGCAGACGGCTCCGACGATAAACGTCACCGCGATGTTGCGTTGGATGAATTGCGTGAGCACCGCCGCCGCGAAATACCCCACAAAGGCGTATGCGAACGCGTTCAATCCAATGAAGGAGCTGTAGTTGATGTCCTGAATGAGACCGACGATGACGCCGAGGACCAGTGTTGTGCGAGGTCCCCGCGTGAGTGCAATCAGGACCAGTATCACGACGACGAAATTCGGTTGCACGTAGGACAGCGGGGGAATTTGAAACGCCGTCGCTTGGATGATGAGGCCGACCCACAGACAGACAAACGCAAGCAGGGTCCTCATCGGGCCGTCGTTCCTTGGCCGGATTTGAGCTGGACGACAAACAAGTCCTGCAGGTAGTCAAAGTTTGCCGCGGGCTGAATCACGGCCGATTGGGTCAAGCCCTGAACCCCCTGCGTCACCTTCTCCACGGTCCCGATGACCAGTCCCTTTGGGAAGATCTCACTGAGTCCGGAGGTGACCACCGTATCCCCGGCCTTAACCGCTGCAATCGGGGAAAGAAAGGTCATCTCCAACTGCTCGCGCGTCGTTGCCGACCCCACGACAACGCCGAACGGCGGGTTCGCTGTCCCGTTTTGTACGAGGGCACTGACACCATCACCGGTCAAGGTGTCCGTGATGAGGTCCACCTTCGCGCTCGTATCCGCAACCTCTACCACGCGGCCGACCAGGCTGCCGTCCGCAGAGATGACGGCCATATTCGGCTGAACCCCCGCGAGCCGCCCGCCATCGATGGTCAGTTCACTTCCCCAGGTCGCCGGCTCCCTTCCCACGACGCGAACCGGAATCAAGTTCCACGCCGCGTCCGCCTTTTGCTTGAATCCAAGCATCGTGGTGAGCCGCTGGTTCTCCGCTTCGGTGTCCTTCAGTTTCGCCGTCAGCGCACTGTAATTTTGCATCTCCGACTGGAGTTTGGCGTTCTCCACGTACATCTGGTGCAGGTTGTGGAGGTCTGCAAGAAAGGCGGTCACCTGACTGACCGGCCGGTACAGCCAGGAACCGACGGTGTTCTGTACGTCCATCACGACGCGTTCCGGCCACGTCGCGAATCGTGCCTTTTGACGTAAGGTCACACCGGCAATCACGATGAGCAGGATGATGCTGAGCAGCAACAGGAACAAGCGACGATTCGTGAACAGTCGGGACACCCGTATCCCACTTCCTTTATGTGGCGTACCCGCCCTCCGCAGGCAACGTTACGCCTTGGCCTTCGCGCGTTTGCGGGTATTGCTGCGGCGCCGGTATACGTCGTAGTTGTCGAGAGCCTTTCCGGTGCCCACAGCGACGCAGTCCAGCGGGTTCTCGGCCACAATCACCGGCATACCGGTCTCGCGGCTCAACCGCTGGTCCAAGTGCCGAAGCAGTGCCCCGCCGCCCGTTAGGACGATTCCCCGGTCCATGATATCTGCCGCCAATTCCGGCGGCGACTTCTCCAAGGTCACTTTGACCGCGTCGATGATGGCGCTGACCGTATCCGACAAGGCCTCGCAGATCTCGTCGGAGGTGACCTGAAACGTCTTTGGAAGGCCGGTCACCAAGTCTCGGCCACGGATGTCCATCGAAGCCTTCTCCTCCCCAGGGATGGCCGTCCCGATGGAAATCTTTAAATCCTCCGCCGTCCGTTCACCAATCATCAGGTTATACGTGCGCTTGATGTGCTGCATGATGGCCTCATCCATCTCGTCGCCTGCAATCCGGATGGAGCGAGACGTGACAATGCCGCCGAGCGAAATGATAGCCACCTCGGTGGTACCCCCGCCAATATCCACGACCATGCTCCCCGTCGGATCTCCGACCGGAAGTCCAGCCCCAATCGCCGCCGCCATTGGCTCCTCAATCGTTTGCGCGTGACGCGCCCCAGCTTCGACCGCAGCGTCCTCCACAGCCCGTTTCTCGACCGCCGTGATGCCCGACGGCACACAGATCATCACGCGGGGTTTGCCACTCCATCCGCCTTTCGTGCGCATGGCCTGGCGGATAAAATACCGCAACATCGTGGCCGTCGTCTGAAAATCCGCGATGACGCCGTCTTTCATCGGCCGCACCGCGACGATGTTTCCAGGCGTCCGGCCAATCATCTGTTTGGCTTGTTCGCCGACCGCCTCAATCGCGCCCGTATCCGTCCGGATGGCGACGACCGATGGCTCTCGGACGACCACCCCCCGGCCCTTCACGAACACCAGCGTGTTGGCCGTTCCCAAGTCAATCCCCATATCCCTGCCTGCAAACATCGTTCCAAACTCCTCCCCACCCAGTCTTCGGCCAATACGGACTAGCCGCAGCGCCCTTCCGCCCGCAAGCTCACGTACCGACCATCTCCAATCACGATGTGGTCGAGCACATCGATGCCAAGGAGCCGCCCCGCCTCGCAAAGTCGTGCGGTGACCGCGATGTCTTCCGGGCTCGGCGTTGGGTCGCCACTGGGATGATTGTGCGCGCAAAGGATGGCCGAAGCACTGCTTTTCACGGCGGACTTAAAGATCTCTCGCGGATGGACAATGGAAGCGTCCAAGCTGCCCACGGAAACGACCTCATCCGCAATCAGGCGGTGCTTGGTATCCAAGTACAAGATGCAGAAGTACTCCTTTTTAAGGTGCCTCATCCAATCCATAACATACCCAACCGCGTCCTCTGCGGACCGGATTTGGCGTTTCGGGTCGATGGGTTTGCGGACAATGCGCCGACCGAGCTCAATACTGGCGGCAATCTGCAAAGCCTTGGCCGCTCCAATCCCCGGGATACGCATTAACTCCGGAACGGTCGTATCCAGCAACCCGTACAGCCCGCCACACCCCGTCAACACGTTGTTGGCAAGTTCAAGGACCGGGACCGTTCTCGTGCCAGACTGCAACACGACCGCGAGGAGCTCGTCGTTTCGCAAAGCTCCGGGCCCAAGGCGCAGCAACCGCTCCCTTGGCTGGTCCGGGCACGTGCCGTCCTGTGCGTGGATGATCTGCATGCCAATCCCTCCCCTGTTGAGCTCACCCTACGATGAACCCGGAGCGGGCGCAATGCAGTGCAGGATATCCCTATCGTGTCCGGAAAGAGGCCCTCACGGTTTTCGCTTCCGTGCGGCCAACCATCCGGCGACGGCTCCAACCAAGGTCAACCAATTCACCCGAAGGACCAAGGCGATGGACAAGCTGACAACCCCGACATCCACCTGTGGGTGCCAGCTCACGTGGACGGTCTTGGTGAGGACCGGCAGCCGCGGCGCCAACAACTGGCCGGCGATGGTCCCGAGCACCGCACCGAGCAGCAAGATCCCCGCCGAACGCCAAAACGACCGCTTCACACGTGCACACCCCCCGGCCCCTCGGCTGCGTGTCAGTTCCCTCCCGGTGGCCAGGAGGAAAATCCTTCCCCTCCACCGTGGCTGTTGCATGGTTTTCGACAACCACCTGTCGAGTCCTGCTGGAGCCCGGAACGAAAAGTGAACCTTCTTTGTCGATCCGTTGCGAATCGCCGGCGGACGGTGTCACCGCCCCTTACGGTGTGCGGTTGTCTGTCAACTGGCTGATTTCGTACCACGCCCGAACAGTGAAGCGCATGGCCTGTGTATTGTTCCCCGCCCGGAGTTGTGCCAATGCCTGGCCAACGTCCGTCACCCCGGATTGCCAGTAGGGAGGCAGAGCCCCGCTCACGTCGCTCGAAGGCCGCCAATGTTCCGCATTGGCGCCAGCTTGAATGGCGTCCGCACTCGGCGCCTGTCCCAGGACCGCCCCCGTAATCGCACGCAGGGCACTGACCTCGGCAGCCACCCAGTTTTCGAGCTGTTTCTGCTCATCGGACGTCGTCGCCACAGGGAGGGTCACAGAGGCGGTGGTCCAGGAAACCTTCTGGATGCTGGCCGCCACACCCTTTTTCTTCAGTTGCTGCTGTTGGCTCGCAGCCGCGTCTTGGGTGAGGGTCGCGTCCCACCAGACGCGGTAGGGTCCGGTTCCGACCACCACGCCCGGCGGTTGAATCAAGCGACTGACCCGATAGGCGGCCTGCTTCGACGGGTACGGTCCAGATACCAGGACGTCTACCGCGGTTCCCGGAATCTCCACCGCGGAACCCGTATCCGTGGATGCAAGCGCTGCGATGGCCCCGTTCGCAGCCGCGCGGTTCGCTCCCAACTCAACCGCCGTCGCGGGTCCGCTCGGTTCCAGCTGATGAAACATCACCATGGCCAGGCACCCGAGCGCCAAGCCAGCGGCGCAGCCGTTGCGAAACGCATCCCGCCCGACCCCGCGACGTGCGCGGCCTGCGGAACCCGTACGAGATGTGGGCCCACGCATTTCCTCCTCGGAAACCGATGCTGCGTCTGCAGCGGTAACCCGAGGCCCCTCGTCCGGCTGGACAACGGGTGGGCGCGTCGGCTCCTCCAAGCCAGAGTGGAGACGAAGCGAGTGGGCTGCTGTTTCAGACGGACGGTCGAAGGTACGGGGCGGGTCGACCTTCCGAGGCGGGTCCGGCCAGGGTACGCGCCAGGTCTTGCCGCCGGATCGAATGACCAGCTCGCCTCCTTGCGAGTCCGAAGGATGGTCGGGCGACGCATCTGCGCGAAGCGATGACATATCAGCCAGTCGGGACTCGGCCATCCAGATCACTCCTGACAGGGGTTGACTGCTATCAATCTATGAATCTGGCGACTCTTTCATTCCGCAGCACCGGCCGAGACAAAAAATAAATAAAGAGAGGGCGGCGCCGGGCGTGAAACATTCCGGTCGCCATCCCTCTCCGCCTTTGCGCCCAGTTCGGCGCTGCTCGCCCCCGTGTGTCTTCCGAACCGCTCCCTTGCCCCGAATCCCACCGACCAATCAGCGAGTCAGCGAACCTGATAGATGGTGACGGTCCGCAGTCCCCAGCTGTCTGCCTGGCCCAGGGTCGCCATACAGATATCAATCCGATTGCCGCGGATGGCACTGCCGGTATCTTCCGCCCGCACAATCCCGATACCGGGGATATACCACTTCGTACCGAGTGGGATGACGGTCGGGTCGACGGCGATTTCGCCTGGTTGCGCTGGCGTACCGCTGGCGGTACGACCGCCAGCCGGATAAGCTGTCGCCAACACGGTCAACTGCCGCTCAATCACCAGAGACCCGATGCTGCGTGCGGAAAGGCCATACGAGTGTGGGCGCGTGCCCACCTCAATCACCCTATCCTGCGGCTGGCGCACGGTCGTGCGCGTCACCGTTCGACGAACCAGTTTCCCGTTCCGTAAGACCTCTGTTGTGCGAATGCGCTGTAACCCTTCCACACCACGCGTCACCACTCGTTGCTGGCCGCGATACAATGCGTCTGTTGAGCGACGTATGGTCTGAAATTGTATGGTCCGGGTCTGTACGGACGTTCGGCTGGTCTCCTCGACGATGTCCAGCTCTTCTCCATCCGTCAGCGGTGCCGATAACGGCTCACTGACTGCTTGCGTGTCTCCTGTCGGGATCCCTTGTTGCTCGAGAAAGTCCTTTACCGTAGGTGCAAAGGTTTGGAACCGCTGTTTCGCCAGCCCGGTGACGAGTGTCACCTGCTTCGGGTGCTCAATCCGGACGGTCATACCGCTCGCAACCCGAGACGTGAGCGGCGGCGAAACGCGATCTTGCGAAGTCACTTGGACGCCGTGGTCGGCAAGAAACTGGCCCAAGTTCTTCGCGGCAAATCCTCCAATCACCTGGCGCTGTCCGCCGTCATACACCGTGACGGTCTTCCACGCGTACCGAGCCGAACCTGCTCCAACGCACAGGAAGACCACACCGGCCAGCACGCCTGCGGACAACCATCGGGACTTCGGAATCCGCACGACATCACCTCTTCTCTCTGTCGAGAGAGGTGGAAGACGCGCAGGGGTCGAAGCTGTGCCCATTATAGGAGAAGCGGCCAGGTGGCGCAAACCACATTTTCCCACACGCCCGCTGCTTCGGGTGAATCCGGTTACCATCGCAAGAGACTCGGCGCAGGTGTTACCTGGGCAGCCAATGAACCACATACCAGTCTGCCAGCGCGGGGCCGAAGAATGCGACGATCACGCTCCCCACGGCGATATGCGGAACGAATGGCATGGGTTCCATGCGGCGCTGCAAGCCCATCCATCGCAGCGCCAAACCTGTGACCGCACCGCTTACGGAGGCGAAAAACAAGGCGGCCATCGCCCCGACCGGCCCGAGGACCGTCCCCACACTGACGAACAGTTTCACGTCCCCCATGCCAAGCTGTCCTCGTGACAAAACGTGGAGCCCCACCATCACCACGGCTGCAGTCCCCGCGCCCGTCAGCGCGCCGACCCATGAATGCAGGTGGCAGCACCCCGTGGCCAGGAGCAAGCATCCGGCCCCCGCATACGTGCAGAGATTCGGCACGCGCATCGACCGGATATCCGTAACGGTCACAACGAGCAGCAAAAACCACAGCGTAAGCCACGGACACAGCTGTACCAGCGCCTGAACGCGGAGCACCGTCGCGCCGAACAGAGCTGCACTGATGAGGGGCACGCACCACAACCCGCGGCTGTCGGTCCGTCCATCCCCATCGGACAGACGCTTCCCCAACCAAGCTGCCAGGCCACCGACTCCAAAGCCGATGAGGCCGAACAACCACACCCAGGCGCCGATTGCACGCATTCCGAGAAGCCTCCCCGCGCTGCCGACCGCCGTAGCGCCAGGTCGGCGAAACCGGTCGATGCACCGTGCTGCGGACCGTTCAGCAGTTCCATCCACACCTCTGTTCGACAACGGTCGACGCGATTCCTCCGGACGGGCGGGTTCGTGTTACAATGGGAGCGGACGCTTGTCCCAACACCGCGGAAAATCGGCGGGTAGGTGGACGCCGGTGCCAACGGCGGTTGCGAACGTCGGGATGGCACATTGCCCAACGAGATCATCTGAGCGGAGTCTGCCGGAAACCGGGTTGGGAACCGCGAAAGGGGTGTCGACGTGAATCTGTGGATTCGGACTGGAGTCCTGACCGTCATCGCCGTGATTGCCCTGGTGGTCCTCGTGGTCTTTCTCAGCATCGCGTTGAAGATTGCGGCGGTGCTCGCCTTGCTGTCCGTCGCTTACTACTTCTTCACGAGAGCGGTGCAATCCCGCCACGGCAGGCCCCAGCGATAGTAAACCGTAAGGAAAACAGGCGATGGGCTTCCCATCGCCTGTTTTATCTATGAGACGCTCGCCACCCCATCAGGCGAGACTCGCCTTCTGCGCTTCCCGCTGGCCGAGTGCCTCCGCGAGCCGCACGGCAACCTTCCACACGTCGCCGGCACCCATCGTCAGCACCAAGTCACCGGCAGAAACTGTCTGCTCCAGGTAATGAAACGCGTCATCCTTCGTGGCGAGGAAGCGAACGTTCGGGTTGCTGCGCGCGCGAATGGCTTCCACGAGCCGCTCCGCCGAGACACCTTCAATCCGCTGTTCGCCTGCGGGGGAGTAAATATCGAGAATGACAACCTCATCCGCACCGCGAAACGCTTGCGCGAACGCGTCGAATAGGAAGAACGTGCGCGTGTACCGCTGGGGTTGAAACACAGCCACAATCCGTCGACCCGTCGCCCGGGCCGCTTCGATGGTGGCGCTGATCTCGGTGGGATGATGGGCGTAGTCGTCGACAACAGCGACGTCGGCCGTTTCTGAGATGACCTGGAACCGCCGTTTCGCCCCGTGAAACTCCGCCAGCGCAGCACAGATATCCGCAAAGTCCAGACCCGCCGCCTGGCAAACCGCAATCGCCGCCAGAGCGTTGAGGATGTTGTGGCGTCCGGGCACGGCCAGTTGCAAACGGCCGAGCCGTTCGCCGCGGGCGTACACGTCGCAGGTGCTGCCGCGGTCTTCCAGTCGGACCGCGGTTGCGGTCACGGTTGCAGGCTCGTCGATGGCAAAGGTCACCACGTGACAGTGTGCATCCGGCAACAGATCTCCGAGGTGCGGGTCGGCAGCCGACGCGACCAGCAAACCATCTTCGGGAATCTGTTGAACGAACGTCCGGTACGCAGCCTTCAGGTTCTCGAAGTCACCGCCATAGTGCTCCAGGTGATCTGCCTCGATATTCGTTACAACGGCAATCTGGGGCCGATAATGCAAGAACGACCCGTCGCTCTCGTCGGCCTCAGCGACCACGTACTGGCCCCGCCCAGCCTTGGCGTTGTCGCCGATGTTGCTGACCACCCCACCGACCACAAACGTCGGCTCCAGCCCGCAGCGGTCGAGGACGTAGGAGATCATCGACGTGGTGGTGGTTTTACCGTGTGCGCCCGTGACGGCAACCCCGATTCGGCCTTCCATCAGGCGGGCCAACATTTCCGAACGGTGGATGACGGGGATGTCCTTAGATCGGGCGGCCGCCAGTTCAACGTTGTCCTGCGGTAAGGCGGTACTGTACACCACGATATCGGCGCCGTCCACTTGATGCGGGGCATGACCGTGGTAGACCGTCGCGCCCAAGTTCTGAAGGCGCTGTGTCAATTCTTGAGCGGAAACGTCCGACCCACTGACCTCGTACCCCAGGTCCAACATCACCCGTGCGATTGCGCTCATCCCGTAACCGCCAATCCCGACAAAGTGAACATGCTGCGAGCGACTCACGCGCTTCACCGTCCTCGTCTCCGTATTCGCGGCTCCATGTGCAACCCGTCGCCTGCGCGACCCACGGAGCCTGTCCTCAACCGCCAACGTCCATAGCTTCCCTCGCTTCGTGGACGGTATACAGGGAACCCATGCAGCAGATCGGATCATCAAACGCACTCGCACACGCCAGTGCCTCCACGATACGCGGTTGCTCCATCACGGGCAGCGTCGGATCAATGGCCCGGATGCGTTGCGCGAGTTCACCCACAGGCAGCGCTCGGCCATTGTCCGGGGCCGTGACCACGACACGACGCGCCACTGGGAGCACCGTTCGCAAGATGGTATCGACGTCTTTGTCACCCAAGATGCCCACGACAAGCGTCCACAAGACGCCGTCCAGGCGCCGCAAGCGGCCGAACTCAGCTAACGCCGCGACGAGACTGTGAGCTCCGTCCGGGTTATGTGCGCCGTCGAGCACCATGGGCCGTCCGCGGAACGAACCGATTTCAAACCGACCCGGCCATGCCACCTTGCGAAGCGCTGCGCGCAGCTGCACGTCCGTCAACGGAACTGCCACACCCGCGCGCAGGCCACATTCGTACATCGCCAGCGCGACGGCCAGGTTTTTCGCCTGATGCGCTCCGAAGAGGGTACAGGGGAGTGCATACCAATCGTGCTCCAGTCCGCGGTAGTCGACGACAACCGACGCGTTGGTCACGCGCCGCACCACCTGAAAGTGGACTCCGTACACGTGGCAGGTGGTCCCGGCAGCCAAGGCGGCCGCCTGAATCACCTGCAGCGCCTCGCCCTCCGCTGCCGTCACCGCGTCCGCCCCGGATTTGATGATCCCGGACTTATCTCGCGCGATATGCCGCACGGTGGGTCCTAAGATCTCGGTGTGGTCGAGACCGACGTTGGTGATGGCCGCGACCACGGGGTGGACGACGTTCGTCGAGTCGTACCGTCCGCCAAGGCCCGTCTCCCAAACCACAGCGTCGACCTGTTGCTCCGCGAAGTACATGCACGCGATGCAGGTCAACGCCTCAAACTCTGTGACCATATCCTCCGGTGTCACAGTGAGCGCCGCGTCCCGCACGCGGCACGCGAGGCGCTCGAAATCTTCGGGACGGATGTTCGAACCGTCGACGCGCATGCGCCCGCGGTAGCCGTCGAACGACGGCGACGTGAACACGCCGGTTCGCTGCAAAGCCCCCAAGATCTCGGACAGAAACGCGCACACGCTGCCTTTTCCGTTCGTACCGGCTACGTGGTAGAACCGCAGACCGCGGTGGGGGTTTCCCAGCGCCTCGAGCACTCGCTCGGTCCGCTCCAACCCGGGGCGAATCCCGAACCGAGATAGCGACTGGACCCACGCGCGGCCGGAATTGCTGTCTACAGCCACAATCTATTCTCCTCCCCCGTGATTCGACACCGCCGTGGACAACCGAGGGCCTCCGCGCCAAGGCGCGGGAAGGCCTCAGGTCAGTCCTGCCAAGCGCTGCGTGACCGCCTCGAGTTGCTGCTGATAGTCTGCCAGCTTTGCGCGCTCCGCTTCGACGACCGCCGCGGGAGCCCGCGACACGAACGACTCGTTCGCAAGTTTTGCGGACGCCCGCTTCACTTCGGACTGCAGGCGACCCGCTTCGCGCTGCAGCCGATCTCGTTCCGCATCCACATCCACCACGCCGGCGAGCGGGACGAACAGCTCGCCTCCGCTGAAAACGGCCGACACCGACTGTGCCGGCGCATCGCCCTCTCTGTGGAACTCTATCGACGCTGCGTTGCACAGCCGCTGCAGGTAGGCCACCCCAGCCGCAAGCGCCGTGTGTGCCGTGTCCGTACGCGGATGAATGTCGAGCCGGACAGGTTTCGATGGAGCCACATTCATCTCCGAGCGCAGGTTGCGCACGGCGCGCACCACCTCCATCACCGTGTCCGCCTCCGCAACGGCCGACTCAAAGCGATAGTCCGAGCGCGGCTCTGGCCAGTGTGCCAGAATCAGCGCTTCGCCCTCGTGCGGAAGCGCCTGCCAGATCTCCTCGGTGACGAACGGAATCACCGGATGCAACAACCGGAGCAGCGTATCGAGGACGTACACCAACACCGCGCGCGTCTGCACTTTGGCATCCTCGTCTGTTCCGTAGAGGCTCAACTTCGAGAACTCGATGTACCAGTCGCAGAACTCATCCCAAGCGAAGTCGTAGAGGGTTCGACAGGCCTCGCCGAAGTCGTATCGGTTCAGCTGTTCCGTGGTGGTCGACACCACGTCCTGCAACCGCGTCACAATCCAGCGATCCGCCAGCGACCAGGTACCCGGTTGAAGTTCCGGCAGCGCCGCATCGGAACCCAGGTTCATGAGCACGAAGCGCGCCGCGTTCCAGAGTTTATTGATGAAGTTGCGCGAGCCTTCGACCTTCTCCCAGAAGAAGCGCTGGTCGTTCCCAGGGGACGTACCCGTCGTCAGGGTGAAGCGCAGGGCATCGGCGCCATACCGCTCGATGACCTCCAGCGGATCGACCCCGTTTCCAAGGCTCTTCGACATCTTTCGTCCCTGGCCGTCGCGAATCAGTCCGTGCACCACCACCTCGCGAAACGGCATCCGGCCAGTGAACTCCAGCCCCGTGAACACCATCCGGGCCACCCAGAAAAACAGGATGTCGTACGCTGTCACCAACACGTCCGTCGGGTAGAACTTCGCCATGTCCTCGGTCGCTTCCGGCCAGCCCATCGTCGAGAACGGCCAGAGTCCAGAGGAGAACCAGGTATCGAGGACGTCTTCGTCCTGGTGGATCTCCGTGGAACCACAGTGCTGGCAGGCCGCCGGGTCGTCCAGAGAGACCGTCGCGTCCCCGCACTGGCCGCAGTACCACACCGGTATCCGGTGGCCCCACCAGAGTTGCCGTGAGATACACCAGTCGCGCACGTTCTCCAGCCACTGGCTGAAGATCCGCTCGAAGCGGGCTGGCACGAACCGCAGCTCGCCGCGGCGCAGTGCTTCCAATGCGGGTTGCGCGAGAGGTTGCATCCGCACGAACCACTGCAGCGAGAGAAGCGGTTCCACCACCGTCTCGCAGCGGCTGCAGTGTCCCACGGCGTGGTCCAACGGCTCGGCCCCGACGAGGAAGCCCTGCGCTTCGAGATCCGCCACCACACGAGCGCGCGCCTCCTCGCGCGACAGCCCGGCGTACGGCCCCGCCAGTTCCGTCAACCGCCCATCAGGCCCAATGCACTGCGGCATGTCGAGGTCGTGGCGCAGGCCCACTTCGAAGTCGTTGGGATCATGGGCCGGCGTGATCTTCACGCAACCCGTCCCGTACTCGCGGTCGACATACGCGTCCGCGATGACCGGGATGGTCCGGTCGGTGAGTGGCAGGCACACCGGTTTACCCACGATGGGGGCATAGCGCGGGTCATCGGGGTGGACGGCGACCGCCACGTCGGCGAACATGGTTTCCGGCCGCGTCGTCGCGACGGTGAGAGAGCCCTCCCCGTCCGCAAACGGGTACCGCACGTGGTACAGTTGCGCCGGGACCTCAACGTGCTCCACCTCGATGTCCGACAGAGCCGTCGCACAGCGCGGGCACCAGTTGATGATGCGGTTGCCGCGGTAGATCAACCCCTTCTCGTAGAGATCGACAAACACCTTGCGCACCGCACGCGAAAGACCTTCGTCCATCGTGAAACGTTCGCGCGACCAATCGCAGGAGGATCCGATGGCCCGAACCTGGTCCGTAATTTGGTTCCCGTAGGCGTGCTTCCATTCCCAAACCCGTTCGACAAACCGCTCGCGTCCGAGGTCGTACCGCGTTTGCCCCGTCTCCTCGCGCAGTGCCTTCTCCACGCGTGCCTGCGTGGCAATGCCGGCGTGGTCGGTCCCTGGCAGGAACAGCGCTTCGTAGCCGGCCATCCGTCGATGCCGGATGATGATATCCTGGAGGGTGTTATTCCAGGCATGGCCGAGGTGCAGGGAGCCCGTGACGTTCGGCGGCGGCATCACGATGGAGAAGGCCGGTTTGGACGAAGCAGCGTCCGCTCGAAAAGCACCGGCCGTTTCCCAGAAGCGATACATCCGCGCTTCGACGGCCTTGGGGTCGTACACAGTCGGCAGATGAGTGCCCCGTTTCGATTCTGGTTGGCTCATCCATATCTCCTCCTGAAGCTGGGACCAACTATCCGGGTCCCGAAAATAACAAAAGTCTTCCGCCCATCAGGACGGAAGACATGGTTCCGTGGTACCACCTGAATTCCCTCTCTACAGACGGCCCGCGGCGAGCGAACCGAGAGAGGGCACTCGACATCGATAACGGGATGAACCGGCTGTGGGCGGTCCACAGCTCGCTCGGAGACGACATTCAACCGTTCCGTCCCGTCCGGCTCTCACCTGTTCCGGACTCTCTGTGCGGCGGGGTGCGGTTTACTCCTTCTCGTCATCGCGCTGATTCGATGCGTCGCGTCATTCGACAAAGCCGAACCGCAAGAATCGGTACCACCCATGGTACGCAAGGCACTCAGCCTTTGTCAAGGACGAACGCGCCTAACGGCGCTTGTTTTTCTTCTTCTTTTTCGCGTATTTTTTTGAATGCACGCGCGGGCGCTGCTCCGGTTCCGGTACCCCCTTCTCCTGGCGGCGCTTTCGTTCTGCCTCCGCGCGTTTGCGCTCGGACCACTCGGTCAACCGCAGGTACGCAAACGCGACGAGGACGCCGAGCAAGAGCGGGAAGACGTTCAGCTCGACCAAGTTCCAGACGGCATGCTGCGCCAGGGCGCTTTGTACTGACCTCCAGTCGAACACCGCTTCGAGAATCAGGCCCACGACGTACATCGCGATGACACCGGTCAAGGCGTTCGCCAACCGTCGCTCTTTCACGCGCGGGATGACGATGTATGACACAATCAATACGGCGAGCGGCAGGCTCTCCAGGACGGGATACCGAGCCAAATACTGTCCCGCGACCTGCAATGCCGCGAGAACCACCACCGTCAACCCGATAAATCGCCAGTGGATCCCGTTCCATACGCCCTTGCCTGTCTCCTCGTTCGCCATCCAGCCGTCCAGCCTCCTCCGACCATGCTTGTCCTATCTTACCAAAGCGGGTGCCCCCGTGTCACGCAGACGACAAGCGCTGAAGAGAAGCCAGGATGGACCCGGCCGCCCTTTCAACTTTCCGACAACAGCCCGGCGCACCGCGCATACACATAGAAAGAATGTCCCAACCGCCCGCCCCTTTGCGGCGGTCTTCGTGAAGGATGAGGAGGGATCCCGTTGGGGTTCTTTTACGCGTTAGCGCGGTTCGTCAAGCTGCTCCTCGCCATCGCCATCTTCCTGCTGTTTTTGCGAGCCATCCTGTGGCCGAGCGCCTTAGATCTGATTGTGCTGTTCATCCTCTTTATCGTCCTTGTGACCATGTTCTTTGGCGCGCCGTGACCCTGGTCCTGGAGCAATCGGGTGTGGCCCGACCAACGCGTCGTCACACCCGGGCCTGCCGACCGGCACGGCCGGCGGGGTCCCTGGCCCGTGTAAACAGCCCGGCTGCACATCAGCCGGGCTGGTCTTGGCGTGAACCCGCGCTCTTCACAGGTTGGACAGGCACATCGGCGGGTGTCTCTGGTGTGAACATCGGCGGGAAGAAGCGGTTTAGCGGAAGCGAATGGGCAACTCTGGCGGCTTGCGCTCGGGCACCCTCAACACCATCCCCGGATAAACCCCGTCACCCCGCAGGTGGTTGGCTTCCATCAAGGCGTCTTCCGAGCAACCGGCGCGGCTCGCGACCGCTTCCAGCGACTCCTCCTCCCCCACCACCAGGTAGCGCAAGGTGTACCGTGCGTCCGGCGCGTTAAAGTCGACGAACGACCACAGGGACGCATCCACCCCCGACCCGCGCGTCGATGCTCGAGACGCCTCTTCGGACGCATCCGCAGGCCCTGTTTCGGATGGCTCGGCGGCTCCGACGTTCACCGTCGGAACAAACCCGGATGCTGCGTGAAATGTGGCGTCCGTGAACCCGCGGGAAGGAGAGAACGATTCGGCGCCCTCTGTCGGGTTGCCGGTTTCGACGTCCGTCCCGTCCAACTGGTGCTCGAACTCGAATTCCACCGGACCCGTGGCATCAGACGCTGCCTCCGCTTCCGCCGGGTCGTTGGAAGCCGCTCGGGGCTCGGGCGTTTGCGTCCCATCCACCGCGGCGAACCGGCGGTCCAAAGTGGCAAGGTCGCGGCGCTCACCGACGGTCACCGGTTCCGAGTCGGCCTCTTCTGGCATCGACGCCGATGCTGAGTCCGCTGGCGACGCGTCCCCGGCGGAGCCACGAGCGTCGCTCAGGCGGACCACGGCGGACTCCACGGAATCCTCTGGCGGCTCGGTTCGGCCATCGCCGTCTGTCGCGCTGCGCCACAGTCCGCTGGTTCCCCCGGTTAACTGGACGGCGATTCGGTCACCGACCAAGGCGCCTTCCTCCTCCGCAGGTTCGGGGGGCGTGTCATCGGCACTCTCCCCGGCCTCTAGGGACTCCCCAGCATCGCCAAAATCCGTTGCGCCCCGCGTTGGGAATGCCGCTTCCAGGTCACCCGCTTCCAGCGGTGCCGCATCCGCTGCCTCAGCCGGTTCGGTCCCAGGCTCCGCTTCCGGGGCGACCGGTACCGTGTCCTTCTCGAAGCGGCGACCGAGGCCTGGGTCCCCGTCCTCCTGGGACCCACACCGGAAGTGGTACCCGTGGTGGCCGTTCATCCCCGTGACCAACAGCTCCGCTTCAATGCGCAACCATCCGTCCCCAGCGACCTCCAGGCGCCAGTCGGAAATCCGACACGTCACGTCGACGAGCCCCCGGGGTTGATGGGCCGTTGGGACGCGAAGCATGAACGGCATGCGATGGTAGAACTGGCGTCCATACCCTGCGCCGTCCGTGGCGTACGGCCAGTCGCTCCCCGCATGGCCGCTGGTTAGCCACCCGGCGAACACGACGGCGCCTTCCAGGACAAACGTGTCCCCAACTCGTTCGAACGACGTCACCTCTGTCGCGACGTTGGCATCATCTACGGCATCCCCGCTGCGGACCTCTTCGATAAAAATCTCCTGGTCCAGGGAGAGGCGAATCTGTCCAGAACGTTCCGATGCGCTCACCCGACGCTCCCTCCTTCGCGCGACTGCGCTGCCAATCGGCAGTCCCAGGCACTTGACTATATGACTGTATGCCTGGCTCACAACCAATATGTCGCGCTCGGAACCTGTCGGAGATAAGGTGGAAACGGCGAATCATAAAACATGCCCGCCACCGATGACAGCATCGGCGGCGGGCGATAGCGTCCACCCGAGCCAATCCACGAACGGATCGCTCCACACAGACGGTTGTCCTTACAGGCTGGCCACAACCTCGCGAATCGCCGCCTCGGTCGTCGAGATCTCCCGTTCACCGTGCACGGCGGACAGGAAACCGGACTCCTGTTGACTCGGCGCGAACGCGACACCCTTCTGAAGCATGCCGTGGAAGAAGGCAGCGTAGTGCGCGAAGTCGCATTGGCTCGCATCGCGGTAACTGCGTACCGGTTCCGGGTGGAAGAACAGACCGAACATGCCACCGATGGCCACCCCAGTTGCCGGGATCCCTCGCGCCTGTGCCGCGCCGACGAAGGTGTCGACGAGGCGCTGCCCGTAGCGTTGCATCTGTTCGTAGAGTCCTTCCTTGGCTGCACGCTCCAACATCTGCAACGACGCGAGGCCGGCCGCCATCGCCAAAGGGTTGCCGGACAGGGTCCCGGCCTGGTACATCGGGCCGTCCGGCGCAACAAGGGCCATCACGTCGCGCCGTCCGCCGTACGCCCCGACCGGAAGTCCGCCGCCAATCACCTTCCCAAGCGTCGTCAGGTCCGGGCGGATGCCGAAACGCTCCTGGGCGCCCCCGAGGGCGACCCGAAACCCCGTCATGACTTCATCCAGAATCAGAAGGGCGCCGTGCTCCTCGGTCAATCGCCGCAGGGTTTCGAGGAATCCAGGTACGGGCGGAATGCACCCCATGTTTCCGGCCACCGGTTCCACAATCACACCGGCAATCTCCTCGCCACGCTCGGCAAACAGCTGCTCCGCTGCAGCCACGTCGTTGTACGGCAGCGTCAAGGTCGACGACGCCGTCGCGGTCGGCACGCCCGGGCTATCCGGCAGACCCAGGGTGGCCACGCCGGACCCTGCCTTGACGAGCAGGCTGTCGGAATGCCCGTGGTAGCAACCTTCGAACTTGACGATGTACGTGCGGCCCGTGAACGCACGCGCCAGGCGCAGCGCGCTCATCGTCGCCTCCGTGCCACTGTTGACCATCCGTACGACCTCAATCGACGGCATGAGGCGGATGACTTGTTCCGCCATCTCGGTCTCCAGTGTGGTGGGCACCCCGAAACTGGTGCCGCGCCGCGCCGCATCGACCACCGCCTCCACAATGGCTGGATGCGCATGTCCCCAAATCAGCGGTCCCCACGACAAGAGGTAGTCGATGTAGCGGTGGCCGTCGATATCCTCCAAGTATGCTCCCTCGCCGCGCGCCGCAAAGAAGGGGGTTCCACCGACGGCTCGGAACGCCCGTACTGGGCTGTTGACCCCTCCTGGCATCACTCGCTTGGCTGCCTCAAACGCCGCTTCTGACGCCTTGTACACGATGCCCCCACCTCTCTCCCGCCGCCGCTCCGGCGGCTGCCTGCAGGCCGATGCAGACCGTTCGTTATGTCAGCGTCCCATCTCCGCTTGCCAGCGAGCGACGTCCTTCGCGTGGTACGTGATGATGAAGTCTGCACCGGCCCGTTTGAACGACGTCATCATCTCCATGACCATCGAGCGTTCATCCACCCACCCGTTCCTGGCGGCTGCTTTGACCATGCTGTATTCTGCACTCACGTTGTACGTAGCAATCGGCACGTTGACGGATTGGCGCACGCGATAGGTGACATCCAGATAGGACAAGGCGGGTTTCACCATCAGCATGTCCGCGCCCTCGGCGACGTCCGACGCTGCCTCGCGCAGTGCCTCACGAGCGTTGGCCGGATCCATCTGGTACGTGCGCCGGTCGCCAAAGGCGGGGGCAGAATGTGCTGCCTCTCGGAACGGACCGTAAAACGCACTTGCATACTTCACTGCGTAGGACAGGAGTGCCACGTCCTGGAAACCGTTCTCGTCCAGTGTCGCGCGGATGGCCGCGACGCGCCCGTCCATCATGTCCGACGGCGCCACCACATCCGCGCCCGCCGCTGCATGGGACAGGGCGGTCTCTGCGATGTAGCGGAGGCTCTCGTCGTTCACAATCACTCCGTCGCGGACAACCCCGCAGTGTCCAGATGGGTTGTATTGACACAGACACACGTCCGTCATCACGAGAAAGTCCGGGTGGTCCGCCTTGATCTGTCGGATGGCCTGTTGAACAACCCCGTCGGCGCGATACGCGCTCGAACTCAGGTCGTCCTTATCAGCAGGAATGCCGAAGAGGATGGTGCCCGGCACGCCGAGTTGAACCAGCTCGTCGACCTCCCGGCGCAGCTCGTCCAATCCGTAGTGATACACCCCCGGCATGGCAGCTATCTCCTCTTTCCCGTTCAGGTCCTCCTGCACAAACAGGGGGATCACCAAATCGGACGCCGACACCTCGAACTCCCGAATCAAGCTGCGCAGTGCCGATGTTCGGCGAAGCCGTCGATGCCGAGCAAAGTCCCGCGGCGTTACGCTATCGTTCATATCCCATCTCCCTCTCTCCATAAACGTCCGTCGCAACGTCGCAGACGGCGTCCTCGACAGCCTCTGCCGAAGGATCTGTCGCCGTCCGGGCCCGGTACCCCTCCGCTGCGAGCGCCGCCGCGGTCGTGGGCCCCACCGCGACAAACCGCACCCGTGCACGGCTCTCTGCAAAGGCCGGGCTGTCCACAAGGGCGTTCACCGCCGACGGACTGTACAGCACGACGACCGGGCGGCGCCGTTGCGCCAGTTGTTGCCACACCAGGGGATCAACCGAGCGCGGCACGGTGTCGTAACACACCACGTGCGTGACGGGTGGCGCACCCGGGGCCGCCAAGGCAGCGGCGGTCTTCGCTTCTGGACGCGCCGCGCGCAACCAGACAACGCCTTGTCGCGCCAGTCTGCCGTCCGGATGGGACACCGCTTCTGTGCGCAGCCACTCGGCGAGTTGACGCCCGCTCTGCACACCTGGCGGCACCTCCACGGGCCACCCCAATTGCCGTCCGGCTCGAGCAGACGCAGTGCCCACGGTGAAACACCGGATGGGCGGGACGGGGACGCCCGCCTGCAGCGCTCGCGAAACTGCCGTGAACGCGCGCGCCGACGTGACGACTGCAGCGGCTGCATCCGGCAGACGGCCGAGCGGGCCCCGCAGTTCCTCGGGGGTGCGAAACTGAAATTCGAGCAACGGGCTCTCCAACACCTCCGCCCCAAGCGTTGCTAAGCGCTGCGCCAGCGCGGCGTTGTCCCGATGCGTCCGCGTCAGCAAGACGGTCACCCCTGACAAATCCATGTTCCATCCCTGCCTCAGAGCCCCTCGGTGGGACCCGCCGAGCGTTGGATCCAGCCCACGCCGCCCTGTGCCAACAGTTGCTCCGCGACCGCTTGTGCGACGGTATCCGGCTCCCAACCGACCGCCTCCGCGCGGGCGGCCGCCAGCGTGTCCGGGTTGGCGACAAACCCGCGCAGCCGGATACGACCGTCGTCGAGCGGAACCGCATAGCCTGCGACCGGCACCTGACAACTGCCGCCGAGCAGCCGAAGCAACGAGCGTTCAGCCCGTGCCATCCGCTCTGTCTCGGCATCCGTGATCGATTGTACCAAAGCGTTCAATTCTGTGTCGTCGACCCGCGTTTCAATACCGAGGATCCCCTGGCCGACCGCCGGCAAGCAGACCTCCGGCGACAGCAACCCCGTGACTCGGTTCGCCCAGCCCATCCGGCGCAGCCCCGCTGCAGCGAGGACGATGGCGTCGAATTCGCCGTTCTCCAGCTTGCGCAGCCGGGTGTCGATGTTGCCGCGAACCGGCTCATAGACGAGGTCCGGCCGATGGCCCCGCAACTGCGCGGCGCGGCGCAGGCTCGAAGTTCCGACGCGAGAGCCGGCTGGGATCTCGAAGAACCCTTGTCCCGAGCGCGAGATCCAGGCGTCTCTGGGATCTTCCCGGTCCGGAATACCCGACAGGTGAAGACCCGTCGCCAACTCTGCAGGGACGTCCTTCAAACTGTGCACGGCGAGGTCCGCCTCCCCGGTCAACAAACGGGCTTCAATCTCAGACACGAACAACCCTTTGCCTCCCACTTTGGAGAGCGCCACGTCCAATATCTGATCTCCCTTGGTCACCACGGGAACCACCTCGAACTGCGCCGACGGGCACTGCTCCGTCAACCGTGCAATGACCCATTGCGTCTGTTGCATCGCCAGGGCGCTGCGCCGCGAGGCAACTCGGTACACGCGCATTTGCATCCTCCTTCAGGTCGAGCGGCTCGCCGCCGGGGCTGTCGGAACAGGCCCCCGCGACGCCCGCCGTCTACAACGCGTGGTGGACCGCCAGAGCGTGTCCGACCCAAACAAAGTTCAGCACCAGGGCACAGAAGCACCCGATGTTCAGCCACACAAACGGCGTTTCTCCCCAACCTGTCCGCAGTCGCATCCAGAGAAGGATGCCGTACGCCGTGCAGATGATCCCCGTCATCCACACTTTGGGGTCGCGGAAAAACTCAGCCGACACCCCCGTGATCCGCCCCCAGACGGCGCCGAGGCAGATGGCAACAACCAAGCAGGGCACGCCGCTCATCAGCGTCCCGGTCGCCCACCGGTCAAGCTGTGCGAGCGAGGGCATTCGAAAGAACCACATCGTCCACCGCTTCTCCCGCAGCCAGTGCTCTTGAACCAGGTACATCGCGGAGAACAGAAAGGAGAACGCGAAGGACACGTAACTGACGACGGCCATCGTCACGTGCAGGACGAGGAGGTCTCCCTGCGAGAGCGTGTACACCGCCGTCTCGGCACTCCCCACAGAACCGCTGACGACCGCGAGAAAACCGAGCACATTGGCAAGGAACCCCACCAGGTGAATACGAAAAAAAGAGTTGACCGCGAGCGCGACCAACAATATCAGCCAGACGATGAGCAGTGTCACGTCGAAGCGCGTAGACACGGCAGCAGCGCCGTCCCGCCACAGTTGTCGGCAGAGGAACACCGTCTCGAAGCAAAACGAAGCGAACAGCAAGCCGAGCGCCGCTCGATTGAGCGCTCGGCGAGGTTGTGCCGCATCCGCAAAATAGAGAATCAAGCTGGCGGCGTAGCAGACGACGAAGGCGTCCAACAACAACCTCCCGAGCACCATCCACCACCTCAGACTGCGCTGACCGGGCCCTTGGTGTCCGAATCCGGCGCCATGTCACGGACAACAGCCTCTGTCCACGAACGCACGGTTTCCGTAAACCCGCGCCCTTCGCGGCCGCGCGTCGAATCGGCGCGCCCCTCGCGGGGCTCCACAGCATCCTGCACGCCGAACAGCTCCGCGAACACGCGAACGTGCTGGTCGCCGCCAGGCGTCGTCGCCAGTTCCTTCATGTTCTGGACCGGATCATGAAGCAACTGATTCACAATGCTCATGGTGTGCTTTTGCAGAATCTTCCTTTCGCGTTCAGTCAGCTCAGGCAGCTTCCGCTCCAAGCTCGCCATCACATCGCGTTGGATGCGCTCGCCCCGCTCGCGCACCGCCGCAATCAGCGGAACGACGGCTTGCTCGGCCAGCCAGGTGGCAAACCCGTCCGCTTCCTCATCAATCATCCGTGCGACCAGTCGGGCCTGTCGCGACCGTTCCTGCAGGTTCGCCTCCACGACGCCTTCGAGGTCGTCGATGTCATACAGGAAGACGTTCCGAACCTGCTTCACCGCCGGTTCGATGTCCCTCGGCAACGCGATGTCGACACAGGTCAGCGGTGTGGCCCGGCGACGGGACCGCCGGGCTGTCTCCACCATGTCCCGTGTCAAAACGTGCGTGGGCGCGCCCGTCGCGCTGATGACAAGCTCCACCTCCGACAGATGAGCCGGAACGTCCGCCCATGCCACGGCGATCCCGTTGACATCCCGGGCGAGCGCCTCCGCGCGTTCCTTCGTCCGGTTGGCGACGTAGAGCGCGTGAACCTGGCCCATCAGTAGTTGGGCGGCAAGCCGCGCCATCTTCCCCGCGCCAACCACCATCGCGCTGCGCGTTTGCAAGCTCCCATAGATCTTCTGCGCCAACTGAACCGCCGCGTAACTGACGGAGACGGCGCGCTGGCCAATCTCGGTCTCCGATTGCGCCCGCTTCCCAACATGCAGGGTACGGCGAAACAGTTGATCTAGCCAGGCGCCGGTGACGCCGAGGTCAGACGCCGTGAGAAACGCTTGGCGGACCTGGCCCAAGATCTGCGTCTCGCCGACGACCATCGAGTCTAAACCACACGCGACCTCCATCGCATGCCGGACCGCAGCCTGTCCCACGTACGTGTAGAGATGTTTGGACAACTCCACGCGCGACAGTCCGGCGCGTTCCGCCAATACAGCGGAAAGGTAATCGGCCCCCGCGCGGGCCGAGGACGCGACAGCGTATATCTCTGTACGGTTGCAGGTGGACAGCACCACGCACTCGAGAACGGTGTGCGAACTGGCCAGACGCTGCAGGAGTGCCTCCAGTTCGCCAGAGGCAATCGCCACCCGTTCACGGAGCTCGACAGCAGCCGATTTGTAGTTCATTCCGACGACGAGAATCTCCACGGTGCTCCACCTCTTGACGTGCTGGAGAACGAACAACCTCTCAGCACTCAAATCCCAGCCCGTATTATACCACCTTTCCACCGCCCATGCCGATGTTTCCAGACATCCCCTGGCCGCCGGTACACCCCTCGGCGGCCGGGGGATGTCGTGTCGTTGACCGACGAATGCCGTCGCGTGTACACTTCTCTACATGACCAACGACATCGCACACTCGGAATGGAAAGCGAACGCGGGCGCCGCAGCTCCGCCGGGGCCTCGCCATCGTCTGTTCGCTGGCAGCGTGTTGCTGTTTGTCACGCTCATATGGGGCGCCACCTTCAGCCTCACAAAAGGCGCCCTTGCCCACATCCGGGTTTTTCCCTATCTCACCTTGCGCTTCGCGATTGCGACAGCGTGTCTTGCCCTGTTCACGCTCGCCGTTCCGTCCGTTCGCCGGGCCATCACGCGGCGCACCTGGTGGCGCGGCGGCCTCCTCGGCACTTGCCTGTACGGTGGCTACGCTTTGCAGACGATGGGCCTGCAGACGACAAGCGCCGCGACCTCTGGATTCCTGACTGGCCTCAGCGTGGTGATGGTCCCCCTGCTGGGGATGCCCATCCTCCGCGCCCGGGTCACGCGACGGAACTGGGCGGCCGTGGCAATGGCCGTAGCGGGTTTGGCCCTGCTCACCGGTCTGGACGTGCAGGGATGGCGTATCGGTGACGTCTACGGTCTCCTGTGCAGTGTCTGTCTGGCGCTCCAGATTGTCTTCACGGAGCGGGCCGTCCGCGGAGAACATCCCATCGCCTTGACGACCGTTCAGATTGCCGTGCTCACGGTTTGGTGCAGCCTCACGACGCTCGTGCCAGGTGAACACTTCACCAGCCCCCACGACTGGTCGCGACCCGAGGTGTGGGCGGCCATCTTGGTCTGTTCCCTGCTCGGCACGGTGTTCGCCTACGCTATGCAAACGCATTTCCAACAGACCACGTCCGCGACCGCAACGGCGCTCATCTTTACCACCGAACCCCTGTTTGCTGCCATCATCGGGTGGTTCGCGCTCGGAGAGCGGATGCCAATGTCTCACGCGGTTGGCGGATTGCTCATCTTGGCCAGTATGGTGGTCGCGGACGAGTCCATCGCCCTCTGCCGCCACAACGCCTGAGCCAGTCACCGGTCCACGGGCGGCCCCGTTTCTCCCTCTCCAAGAACCTCCGCTGCACCGGCGTCTCCATCGGTCGCCGAAGCTCCTTCCACGTCGCTCACCAGTTCGCGCTCCAAGACTTGCCACAGCGCGTCCAAGCCGATCCGCTGCTCTGCCGACACCGGGATCACGCTCGCTGCGGTCTCGAGTACCCGGCGAACCCGCGCGACGGACGGTTGCACTTTCGACTTCGAGACCTTGTCCAATTTGGTACACACCACCGTAACCGGCCGACCGAGGTCCACGAGCCACCGATGGACCGACACGTCCAGCGCCGTCGGGTCATGCCGGATATCGATGAGGTGAAACACGCGCACCAGCGGCTTTCGGTTGCGCAAGTAGGTTTCAACCATCTTGGCAAAATGCGCACGCTCCGCCTTGCCGACCGCCGCATACCCATACCCCGGCAGATCCGCAAAGCGGAGCTGGTCGTTCACCCGAAAGAAGTTAATCTGCTGCGTCTTGCCGGGCTTTGCGGACACCCGTGCCAGGGCCTTGCGGCCGAGCAGCCGATTGAGCAGAGAGGACTTCCCGACGTTGCTACGCCCGACAAATGCGAACTCCGGTAGGCCGTCGACCGGCCACTGGGCCGGACGGACGGCGCTCAGCTCAAAGTCGACGTTGCGGATCTTCATCTCCGTCTCTCCCCTCGCACGGGCCGCTCACTGGTGCGGCGCATCCTGTTCGGGGTACGGTGTGCCCTCGTCGCGGTCGTAGTCCGCGTACACCGGCTGCCCCTCCTTGGCACCCGCCCGCTCAGGTTCCAGCGCCACGCGAAGCACTTCATCCATGTGCTTGACCGGGATGAACTGAAGCTCGGAGCGGACCGCCTCCGGGATTTCCTCGAGGTCCTTCTGGTTGTCGAACGGGATCACCACGCGCTGGACCCCGGCCCGGTGCGCCGCAAGCGCCTTTTCCTTCAAGCCGCCAATCGGCAATACGCGTCCGCGCAAGGTCACTTCTCCTGTCATCGCGACGAACCGGTCCACGCGCCGTCCCGTAAACGCCGAGGCGATGGCCGTCGCCATGGTCACCCCAGCGGACGGACCGTCCTTCGGAGTCGCGCCTTCGGGCACGTGGATGTGCAGGTCTGTGGATTCAAACGCGTTGTCCGCGATGCCGAGTTCGGCCGCTCTCGAGCGGACATACGACAGCGCCGTCTGAGCGCTCTCCTTCATCACGTCACCAAGTGACCCCGTCAGGACCACCTTTCCGTTGCCGGGCACCGTCGATACCTCAATCGTCAACGTGTCTCCGCCGACCGCGGTCCAAGCGAGGCCGTTGACCACGCCGACCAAGTCCTCCTCCTCAATCAGTCCGTATCGGTATACGTGGGGACCGAGGTACGCTTCCAGGTTCGACGGGCGAATCCGTACCCGCTTGTGGGTCTCCGACGCCACCTGCCGCGCCACCTTGCGCGTCAAAGCAGCGAGGTGGCGGTCCAACTGCCGCACACCGGCTTCCCGCGTATAGAAGCGAATGATGTCGAGGAGCGCGTCGTCCGCCACGCGCAAGCGGTCCCCGGTCAAGGCGTGTGCCTGCTTTTGCTTCGGCAACAGATGCCGTTTCGCAATCTCCAGCTTCTCTGGCTCGGTGTAGCCCGGAATCCAAATGAGTTCCATTCGGTCGAGCAGTGGCCGCGGAATCATCGACACGTCGTTGGCTGTGGTGATGAACATCACGTCCGATAGGTCGTACGGAATCTCCAGGTAGTGGTCCGCAAAGGTGCTGTTCTGTTCAGGGTCCAGCACCTCCAACATCGCCGCGGCCGGATCCCCGCGGAAGTCGCTTGCCATTTTGTCGATCTCGTCGAGCAAAAACACGGGGTTGCGCACACCGGCCTGCCGCATCCCCTGAAGAATGCGCCCCGGCATCGCGCCGACGTACGTTCGCCGGTGGCCGCGGATCTCGGCCTCGTCGTGGACACCGCCCAGCGAGATGCGAACGAACGGCCGCCGGAGCGAGGTCGCGATGGACCGAGTCAGGGTTGTCTTGCCGACGCCAGGCGGCCCCGCCAGACAGATGATGGGCCCGGTCTGCCGCGCTGCCAACTGCTGAACCGCGAGAAACTCGAGAATGCGCTCCTTGACCTTATCCATGCCGAAATGCTCTTTGTTCAACACGGCTTCCGCTCGCCGCACATCGACTTTCGACGGCGCAGCCTCCAGCCACGGCAGCGAGAGAATCCAGTCCACGTATGTACGAACGACGGTGCCCTCCGCCGAACTGACGGGTATGCGCTCGAGTCGCTCAATCTCCTTCAGCACCCGCTCCCGGACAGCGTCCGGAACCGGCTTGGCCGCGAGTTTCTGCCGGAGCTCGCCCACCTCCGCGCCGCGCCCTTCCCGGTCGCCCAGTTCCCGCTGGATGGCCTTCATCTGCTCGCGGAGGTAGTACTCCCGCTGCGTACGCTCCATCTGGCCGCGCACCCGCTGGTGGATCTTTCTCTCCAGTTCCAGCACCTGGCGTTCGTCACTGAGAATTTGCAGGACTTGTTCGAGCCGCTCGGCGACCGAGAACGCTTCGAGAATTCGCTGCTTGTCCTTGATCTTCACAGGCAGGTGCGAGGCAACGGCGTCGGCCAGCCGACTCGGCGATTCAATGTCGACGACCGCGTCGTACGTTTCCTGGTCCACTTTTTTGGACAGCTTGACAAACTGCTCAAACTGACGCAGCACAGATCGCATCAGCGCCTGCACTTCGGGGTCTTTTGGATTCACGTCCGGGTCTGGCCGGCGTTGGAAACGAACAGCGAAGTGAGGTTCCGTCTCCACGAAGGACTGAATGGATACGCGTTCCAGCCCTTCGACGAGGACGCGGATGGTGTTGTTCGGAAGTTTCATCATCTGTTTGACGCGGGTTAAGGTGCCCACGCGGTACAGGTCGTCCGGCCCAGGTTCGTCCAACTGGCCGTCCATTTGCGACACGAGAATGATCTCGTGCGCGTCATCGAGCATCGCCTGTTCCAGGGCTCGCACGGACCTCGGACGCCCGACATCGAAATGCAACACCATTCCCGGGTACACGAGCAATCCACGCAAAGGCAGCAGTGGGCGGACTTCTCCCTGCTTGCGTTGTGCCGACATTTGCCCACCTCCCGGCATGCAGCCCATCCGGGCGTCGTTCACTTTGAGCCTACATTGTACAGAATTGGTGTGACGAAGTCTAATGTGCGACAGCCCGAGCGGAAACATACTCTTTCCGCGGCCTGAACGGCAAACGGCGTACCTGGTCTCTGTCCAGGCACGCCGTCGTCGCAGATCCGTTCGACTCCGTCTGTCCTACTGCCCGCCAGGCGCCACCGCGCCCCCCACGGACGGGCCCGCCGCCAGATTCGCGGCAAACCTCCGGTTTGGCACGGCAGGCTGGTCCACCAAGGCCAACTGCAACACGTCCTCAAAGTGCTCAACGGGAACCACCTTGATGCGCTCGTCGTGGAGGAACGTCTCCTGCCAGTTCTCCTTCGGGATGATGACCACCGTCGCCCCCGCTTCGGCTGCTGCCTCGACCTTTGCCGTGACGCCGCCCACGGGTTTCACCAAGCCCCGCAACGAGATTTCACCGGTCATCGCGACCGTGTTGCGCACGGGAACGTTTTGAATCGCCGAATAGATGGCGGTCGCCATCGCAATCCCTGCGCTCGGTCCGTCGACCGGCATCCCGCCTGGGAAGTTCACGTGAAGGTCGAAGTCGCGCGCGTCCAACCCGACGGTCTTGTGCAGCGCCGTGACGACGTTCTCGACCGACGCCTTGGCCATCGACTTGCGGCGAATACTTCGGCTGCCGGAGCGGAGCGTCTCCTCCTCGACCAGGCCGCCAATGGTGATGACCCCCTTGCCCGCCTGTGCCGGCCGCGCCGTCACTTCAATCTCCAGCAACATCCCCGTGCTCGGGCCAAAGACCGCGAGCCCATTCACCACGCCCACCTGTGGCTCGGAGTGCACGTGCCGGTCCGGCCGCGGGCTGATTTGGCTGAATTGAATCACCCACTGGACGTCTTCGAGGCGCACGTCGTTGCGGTGCTCGGTGAGCGCAAGGCCTCCGGCAATCTGAACCATGTTCACCGCTTCGCGGCCGTTGGTGGCGTATTTCGCCACTTCCTCCACCGCTTGGTCCTCCATCTGAACGTGCAGCTTATCCGCCGCCTTCACGACAATTGTGCGAATCTCAGACGGCGTCAGTTGCTTGAAGAACACCTCCACACAGCGGGACCGAATCGCCGGGGGGATCTCTTCCGGTGACCGCGTCGTCGCTCCCACCAAGCGGAAATCCGCCGGAAACCCGTTTTGAAAGATGTCGTGAATGTGCGGTGGAATCGTCGTGTCCTCGCTGCTGTAGTATGCGCTCTCCAGGAATACCTTGCGGTCTTCCAACACCTTCAGTAACTTGTTCATTTGTATCGGGTGCAGTTCGCCGATCTCGTCGATAAACAACATCCCGCCGTGCGCCTTCGTCACTGCCCCAGCTTTCGGCTGCGGAATGCCAGCCATCCCCATGGCCCCCGCGCCTTGGTAGATCGGGTCGTGTACGCTGCCAATCAGCGGATCGGCAATCCCTCGTTCGTCGAAGCGCGCCGTTGTCGCGTCAATCTCGATGAACTTGGCATCTGGCAGAAACGGCGACGCAGGACTCTTCTTCGCTTCCTCCAACACCACGCGAGCCGCGGCTGTCTTCCCGACGCCGGGTGGCCCGTACACGATAACGTGCTGCGGGTTCGGTCCGCACAGTGCCGCACGCAAGGCCTTCAAGCCATCCTTTTGTCCGACGATATCGTCCAGCGACGCCGGGCGGGTCTTCTCGGACAACGGCTCACTGAGGGAGATCCCGCGCATGCGCCGCAGCTTGTCGAGTTCCTTCTTCGATTCCCGCTCGATCGCGTGGCGGTTGCTGTTCTGGGTTTTGAGCAAGTTCCAGAAGTACAACCCAATCACGACGGCGAAGAACACTTGAATCACGGCGAGTACCGTTGTACTCACGGAAAACCCCTCCCCTGTCCTGGTGCGAATAGTCCCATTATCTCCAGGGGGATCCACAGATAAACCGGGTTCGGGATTCGGTCCCCGTCGGTTCTCAGGCTGCAGACGCAAACAGGCCGGAACAGGTTTCCCCGTTCCGGCCTATCGACGACGTGCGACAGGGCGCACATCGAATCCATTGCACTCGCTGCGAAGAGGCCCGCCGGACGGTCAGGCGGTCTCCTCGGATTTGCGAACGACCTTGGTCGTTTTGCCGTCCTTTCCGAGCAACGTTGGCCCGCCCTCACCCGTCGCGGCTTCCTTCGTAATGATGCACTTCTTCACGTCATCTCGCGACGGCAACTCGTACATCACGTCCAGCATGATGGCCTCAATGATGGCCCGCAGTCCGCGAGCGCCGGTACCCCGTTTGATGGCTTCCTTGGCGACGTAGTCGAGGGCATCTTCGTGAAACTCGAGGACGACATCGTCAATTTCCAGCAGTTTCTGAAACTGCTTCACCAGAGCGTTCTTCGGTTCCGTCAAAATTCGCTTGAGCGCGGCCTCATCAAGCATCTCCAGGGTGGTGATGACCGGCAGACGACCGATGAACTCGGGAATCAACCCGAACTTCAGCAGATCTTCCGGCAACACCTTCGACAGGACCTGCCCCGACGTGTCGACGGAAGCGTTGGCGGCACCAAAGCCAATCACCTTGCGCCCCAGGCGACGCTTGATGATGGTCTCAATC
This sequence comes from Alicyclobacillus sp., assembly GCA_023511295.1. Lineage (GTDB taxonomy): Bacteria > Bacillota > Bacilli > Alicyclobacillales > Alicyclobacillaceae > JAIMBT01. The sequence continues at coordinate 3,118 of JAIMBT010000008.1, read as the reverse complement.
CCGTCGAACGCGCCGCCCACGATGAACAGGATGTTCGTCGTGTCAATTTGGATGAACTCCTGATGCGGATGCTTGCGGCCCCCTTGAGGCGGCACGCTGGCCACGGTTCCCTCGAGGATTTTCAGCAGCGCCTGTTGTACACCCTCCCCCGACACGTCTCGCGTGATGGACGGGTTTTCGGATTTGCGCGCAATTTTGTCGATCTCGTCGATGTAGATGATGCCTCGTTCTGCCTTCTCCACATCGTAGTCAGCGGCTTGAATCAGCTTGAGCAAAATGTTTTCGACGTCCTCGCCGACGTACCCCGCCTCTGTCAACGACGTGGCGTCCGCGATGGCGAACGGCACGTTCAGAATCCGCGCCAGCGTCTGCGCCAGCAACGTCTTACCGCTGCCCGTCGGGCCAATCAGCATGATGTTGCTCTTCGACAGTTCCACATCGTCGTTCTTCGACGCAGGCGTGTTCACCCGCTTGTAATGGTTGTAAACCGCAACCGACAAGGCCTTCTTGGCCGCTTCTTGGCCAATCACGTATTGGTCCAGAATCGCCTTGATCTCCGTCGGCTTCGGGACTTCCTTCAGGTCAAAATCCTCTTCCTCACCCAATTGTTCTTCGACGATTTCGTTGCACAACTCGATGCACTCGTCGCAGATATACACACCAGGTCCAGCAACCAGCTTGCGCACCTGTTCCTGCGTCTTCCCGCAGAAGGAGCACTTCAGCTGGCCCTTTTCCTCGTTGAATTTGAACATACAATCCCCTCCTATCCAAGGTACCCGCCGTGAGGAGGCTTGCCGTGCACGAGCCGATGCAACGCTCTGACACACCACTGCTACATCTTACACACTTCATTGTAACCGATGCCGGCGGATTTGTACTCCCCGCCCTGCGAATTGGGGCGGTCAAGACCGCCCCAATGGGTGAATGACGTCGTCAATCAACCCGTATGCCTTCGCTGCATCGGCAGACATGAAGTTGTCTCGGTCGGTGTCCTTCTCCACCTGTTCCAGCGGTTGGCCCGTTCGCTCCGCGAGGATTCGGTTCAGTTTATCCTTCGTCTTCAACATCCAGTCCGCGTGGATTTTGATGTCGGACGCCTGGCCCTGCACACCCCCGAGCGGCTGGTGAATCATGATCTCGCTGTTCGGGAGGGCGTACCGTTTGCCCTTCGCTCCCGCGGCGAGCAGGAACGCCCCCATGCTGGCGGCCATGCCGATACACATTGTGGATACATCCGGCTTGATGTGTTGCATGGTGTCATAAATGGCCATGCCAGCGGTGACGGAGCCCCCAGGGCTGTTTATGTACAGTTGGATGTCGCGGTCCGGGTCGTCTGCCGCCAGGAACAGCAGCTGTGCCACGATGGAATTCGCGACGTAGTCGTCAATCGGCGTGCCGAGGATGATGATGCGGTCCCGCAGCAACCTCGAGTAGATATCGTACGACCGCTCCCCGCGGCTCGTCTGTTCGATGACGATAGGTGTCAGACTCACAGGTATCCCTCCCGACAGATTGTGATGAAGCGCTCCTGTGGAGACAAACAAGGCACGCCTGCACGTGCCTTGTCGCCGAGCGGTTACGATGGATTGTACACGAACTCACACAACTTTGCTATTGGCAACGAGGAACTCGACCGTTTTACGGGTTCGCAGGTCCGACCGCAGTCCGGCGAGGCCCGGGTCGCGAAGGCTCATGATCTGCTGTACGCGCTCGAGGGGGAGACCACTCGACTCTGCGAGCTTCTGCAGTTCCGCCTCGATATCTTCGTCCGAGGGCTCGAGCCCTTCCTGCTTGGCAATCGCCTCGAGAACCAGACCGTTCAACACGCTCTGTTTCGCTGACTCAGCAAACTGGCTGCGCAATTCGTCCCGCGTGGTCCCGGTGAACTCCATGTACGCATCGAGCGGAATCTGTTGCATCGCCAGCTGCTGCGCAAAGTTCTCGACCATGCTGTCGGCCTCGTTGTCAATCATGACCTGTGGAATATCGACGGTGGCATTCTGGACCGCAGCCGCCACCGCGGCATCCTGGAGGTAATGCTCGTGTTCGTGTTCCAGGCGGTGCGCGAGGTTCTTCTTCAGGTCTTCCATGAACGCGTCGACCGTTTCAAACTCGCTGATCTCCTGCACGAACTCGTCGTCCAGTTCACGTAGCGTCCGCCGCTTGATATCGTGCAAGGTCACCTGGAACTTGGCATCCCGCCCCGCGAGGGACTTCACATGATAATTCTCCGGGAAGGTGACTTGAATCTCCCGTTGTTCCCCTGGCTTCATTCCAATGAGCTGTTCTTCGAAGCCCTGGATGAACATCCCGGAGCCAATCTCAAGCTGGTAATTTTCCGCCTCGCCGCCTTCAAACGGCTCACCATCGACGGTGCCGGCGAAATCGATGTTCACCGTATCGCCCGTCTGGACCTCACCGTCTTCCACGACGTCAATCTGCGCGTGGCTGGACCGAATCCGGTCTACCTCTTGAGAAATGGCTTCATCGGTGACTTCAAACGGCTGATCTTTGATTTCCAGACCCTTGTACTCGCCCAGCTGTACCTCCGGCTTCACCGTCACGGTCGCTTTGAAGATGAGCGGCTCACCGACGCCAATCTGCACGATGTCGATGGACGGCCGGTCGACGGGCTCAATTCCCGTCTCCTGCACGGCTTGCTGATAAACCTGTGGCAACAGGTCGTCCACCGCTTCCTGGTACAGCGATTCGACGCCGAAGCGAGACTCAAACAGCTTACGGGGAACCTTGCCCTTTCGGAAACCAGGAACCGTTACGTTCTTTACGACCTTCTTAAAGGCCCGGTCGAGTGCAGCGGAGAACTGCTCGCTGTCCACCTCCACCTCGAGCACGCCGACGTTGGCCTCCGTTTTCTCCCATTTGGCTGTCATCCAATTTCCTCCCCAAAAAGCGCGACACACAGGCTCCCCTTTGAGCCCGACGTCCCGTCGATTGCTTCCGGACCCATCCTCCGTCCTGGAAGCCAGACCATGAACCGTGATGCGGAACCCTCGCCCGCGGTCATCTGGATACATGGACATGGCGTCTCAGGAGGGATTCGAACCCCCGACCCACAGCTTAGAAGGCTGTTGCTCTATCCAACTGAGCTACTGAGACA
>JAIMBT010000007.1 GCA_023511295.1 Alicyclobacillus sp. | reverse complement strand
GGAGCTGTGGTGTAGAGGCCTAACATGCCTGCCTGTCACGCAGGAGATCGCGGGTTCGAATCCCGTCAGCTCCGCCAGTTTTATAAAACGATACAAGGGCCCATAGCTCAGCTGGCTAGAGCGCACGACTGATAATCGTGAGGTCGGTGGTTCGAGTCCTCCTGGGCCCACCAAGGCAGGCATCTGTTGAGTTTCAACAGGTGTTTTTTGTTGTGCTCGGGACAGGCTGTAGGGGTACCATCCCTCCGAGGTGCAGTGGCTGACGGCGGCCTGTCGAGATGCCCTGGTGCGTCAGCGTCGGCGAGGCCAAGGGATTGACATTCCCAGGTGTTCGATTACAATCAAACTATCTATATGAGTTCGATGGTGATGAAACTTGCCGACGCAAATCGTGTTCCGATTCTCGCCGATTCACGAGCTGCTCTGTAGTGTGCGGGCCTGGGTAGATCCAACCTTTCGAACGACCAGCGACCTGGGAGCGGAATGGCATCGCAAGCTGCGTGGGGCGCTGCCGCCGGACGTTCTGGCAGATCTAAAGCACCGTGACGTTAAGCGCTGGCTCAGCGACGGCATGCTCTTGCCGGCGGTCCTCGCCATGCCGGACGGTGCGAGCGTTGCAGAGGGGCTGGACTGGCTCGAGGCGCGGACGTCTTCGGACTGGGCGGACCTGTACGCCCGAACCCCACACGCGGCCCCGCGCCTGGAAGGCTCCGATGGGGCCGCCGCAGTGTCCCGCCTCGTAGCACTGCTTCGTAGGTGGGACACTGCGTATTTCCGCCATCTCGACCCCTGCGTCCTTCACCACCTGTCTGAAGACGCCGCGGCGCGCATGGCGGCTTTGCCTACCCAAGGGCCGGACGAGGCGGTGTTCGAGGCGACGCGCGGGGTGCACATGGACTTCGAGCGGCTCACGCAACTGGTGCTCATCCCGCAACATCACCTGTCTCCGTGGAACGTGAACTTTGAGTGGGGCCCGCTCCAGGTGACGTATTACCCCAGTCCCTGGACTCCGCCGAATGCGGACGAGGGTGCTCCGTCGCCAGAGCTGCTGCGGCTATTCCGCGCCCTCGCGGACGAGAGCCGCCTGCGTATCCTGCGCTGTATCGCGGATTCGCCGCGGACATTCACGGAGATTGTCGCAGCGGTGAACCTGAGCAAGGGCACGGTCCACCACCACCTGGTCGCGCTCCGCGCCGCCGGCCTCGTCACCTTGCGTCCGAACGAGAGCGGCCTGCACATGGTCTACCGTTGCCGCGGTGCGGTGCCCAAACGGTTGGCGGAAACGCTGTCCGCCTACCTGGAGGGGGCGTCGCCCGAGTGAGCAGACGAGTCGTACGCCCGCCAACGGCTTACGGCACCACCGAGTAGAGAGGGGAGTTCCTGTGTCCAACCTGTGGCGCAACCGCGATTTCGTCTGGCTGATGGGCGGGCAGACCGTGTCCGAATTTGGCTCCGCCATCACCGGCTTTGCGCTGCCTTGGCTGTTGCTGCAGATGAGTAGGTCCGCCATGCAGATGGGGTTCGCCTTCGCCGTGCAGATGGTCCCGTACTTGCTCGCGTCTTTGCCAGCCGGTGTCTATGCGGACCGGTTCAACCGCAAGGCGCTTATGATGTTCGCCGATTCCACGCGGCTCTTGTTGGTGGTGTCCATTCCGCTCGCGCACGCCCTTGGCGGTCTCACCATCGCCCAGTTGTATGGGGTACTCGCTTTGATGGGGGTTTGCAACGCGGTCTTCGACGCTGCGTACGTGGCCTGTCTCCCGAACGTCGTCGAGCGATCCCAGTTGCAGGCGGCGAACGCGGGGCTGCAGGCCGGCGTGTCGGCGAGCCAGATGCTGGGCCCGGCCCTCGCCGGCGCGCTCGTCAGCTGGCTGGGAACGTCGAACACGCTGTGGCTGGATGGCGGGTCGTTCGCATTCTCGGTCGTCACACTGTGGCTGATTCGACGCCCCTTCTCGGCGGCGCACCCGGCGTCTGGACAGCCCGCGCTCGGCGATGCGGGTGCAGTCCCGGCACAGCCCGCCAACCCGCGACCTTCCATGCTCAGGCAGATGGGCGAAGGGTTGGCCTACGTCTGGCACCATCCGCTGATTCGGGTTATCAGTTTGTTCACCTTGATCGGAAACCTCGCCAACGCCGCGTTCAACGCGGTGATGATGTACCACATGGAGTACGACATCCACCTCTCCGCGCACTGGGTCGGGCTTGTCATGTCCAGTTTCAGCGTGGGCACCGTCAGCGGATCTATCCTCGCGGGACTCATCTCCCGTCGCTTGCGGATGGGGACGATTATGGCTGTGGCGCTCGCGCTGCAGGTTGTCCCGATGTTCGTCTACGCCGTCGTTCCGTGGGCGTGGGCGCTGATGGCGGTGAATTTCCTCACCGGTTTCGCCGGGGTGAACTGGAACGTGCAGTCCGTCACCCTGCGGCAGTCCGTGATTCCGGACCACCTCCTCGGTCGCGCGAGCAGTGCCATCCGCATGGTGGTGTGGGGGGCGATGCCGGCGGGCTCTGCAGCCGGCGGCGTGCTGGCGCAGATGTTCGGTGCGCCGCTGGTATTCGTGTGCGGTGGCCTCATCCAGACCGGTGTTTTCATAGCCGGTTGGTTCACGCCCTTGTTTCGGTCCACCGGGCGCGAAGGGCTCGTGGTGGGGGAGGGGACCGCATCGTCCTCCATCGGTGCGGACGGCGGTGCGTTGTGAACTCCGGCCATTGACGGCGGCTTTGGCAGCGGGTAAGCTGGAGGGTAGATGAGCTGAGCAAGTTGGTGTGGCGACCGGCCGGTCGGGATGGAGAGGGCCCGCCGGCGTCGCGAGCGAAGTGGAGCCGAGGACGAACCCAAACGGGTGACCGCGCGTGCTTGCCACAGTTCTACTGTGGCTTTTTTTGCGGGCCCCCCCTCTGCCGCTTCAGCTCGAAACCGAGCTGAAAGGTGTGACCTTCCGTGCTCTTGGTGATTGACAACTTTGACTCCTTCACGTACAACCTCGTTCAGTACTGCGGGGAACTCGGGGCCGATGTCGTGGTGCGGCGCAACCGCGTGCCCTTGGTGGAACTGCAAGCACTCCGCCCGGATGCCTTGCTGGTCTCTCCGGGACCTTGTACGCCGGACGAGGCCGGCGTCTCGCTGGACGCTATCCGCTTCTTCAGCGGACGTATTCCGGTCCTCGGCGTCTGCCTCGGGCACCAGGCCCTCGGCCAGGCGTTCGGCGGCCGGGTCGTTCGGGCCCCGCACTTGATGCACGGGAAGACCTCGTTGGTCACGCATACGGGCGACCCCCTGTTTGCCGGCGTGCCGAGCCCGTTTCAGGCGACCCGGTACCACTCCTTGATTGTGGACCGCGCCAGTTTGCCGACAGATTTCTCCGTGACGGCCGAGTGCGACGAGGTCATCATGGCGATGCGGCACCGTCCCACCGGAGCGGTCGGCGTCCAGTTCCATCCGGAGTCCATCCTCACCCCGCACGGCAAGTCGATGTTGCGCAACTTCCTCACCCAGTCTGCGTTCGTACAGGAGGCGGTCCGATGATGGATCCGTTTGATCTCTACCTGGAGATGGTTTTGCAGCTGGGAGAGGGCCGTGCATTCCTGCTCGACGCGGGGGCGGAAACCGAGTCCCAATATCAGATGAGTCTCGTCGGCGGGGTACCGGTTCTCGAGGTTCAGGTGAAAGACGGGGTGACGCGGCTGTTCGCGACTCCGGGATTGGCCGAGTACCTGGTGGGCGGGTTGTCGGCCCTCGGCATCCAGGCGGTCGACCCCGCAGAGGAGACGTCCGTGGCGCCCTGCGTGCTGGGGCCACCGGTCGCCGTGTACACGCACGCCCCGATGGCTCTGCTCGAGCATCTGCGCCGGCTCATGCAGTCGCTCTACCAGGCCAACGGTCCGGCGCGGGAGCCGTTTTCGGCCGGGTTTCTCGGATACATCGGGTACGACGGAGTTCACTACCTTGAGCAGTTGCCGAAGACGACACGCGACGACCGCGGTCTACCCGACATTCGACTGCAGGTACACGCTGTCGTCGTACACCTGGTCGGTGGCGAGGCGCGTGTTCACGATGGTTTGGCGTCTCTACAAGCGGTGGTCGATCCGGCCACCTACACCACCTTGGCTGCGGACGTGGCGGCTGTCCGCGCGCTGGTCGAACGAGATGGACCGTCCGCTGCAGCGCGCCTGCTGCAAACGCTGGCTGAAGCAGGCGCGGGCGCTGAACCGGAAAGCCCCGTCGGCGCTCTCGACGACATCTCGCAAGCGCAGTTTGAGGACAGCGTCCGCCGGGCGCGGGCCTACATCGCGGCCGGAGACATTTTTCAAGTGGTGTTGTCGAAGCGGATGCGTGTGCAAAAACGCCGCCACCCGTACCTCGTTTACGATGCGCTGCGGCGGGTGAACCCGTCGCCGTACATGTTCATCGGGGAGTATCCGGACATGCGGATCTTCGGTGCGAGTCCGGAGGTGCAATTCCGGGCGGTCCACGGCGTCGCCGAGATGAAGCCGATTGCGGGCACGTCGAAAGGCCGGGGACAGACGCCGGCAGAGGACCTGGCGAAACGGGAAGCATTGGCGCGCGATGAGAAGGAGCGCGCCGAGCATGTGATGCTCGTCGACCTGTGTCGGAACGACCTTGGGCGGGTCTGTAAGACGGGCACGGTCCGCGTTCGCGACCTGATGCACGTGGAGGCGTACTCGCACCTGTTTCACTTGGTGTCCGACGTCACCGGAGAGCTGCGAGAGGATGTCAGCGTCTTTGAAGCGCTGCTCGCGACGTTCCCAGCGGGCACGCTGTCGGGGGCGCCGAAGATCCGGGCGATGGAGATCATCGACGAATTGGAGACGCTGCGCCGCGGTCCGTACGGGGGCCTGATTGGCATGGTCGATTTCGACGCCAACGCCAACACGGCCATCGTGATTCGGACCGTGATCGAGTGGCGAGACACGTACTACGTGCAGGTGGGAGCCGGCATCGTGGCGGACAGCGACCCGACGCAGGAGTGGCAGGAGTGCGGTCATAAGGCAGGTGCCGTGCTGCAGGTTTTGGGCGTTCAGCCCGCTCGAATGGTCCCCGAAACGGCGTCGCCGCAGCGATAGGCGCGTTTCGGTGCGGCCTGCGCCGAACGGGTGGGGCGGGGGGTCAGACGGTGGCATCCGACTGAGCGTCTGGCCGGTCCCCGCTTTGCACCGGCGATAGGTCACCTGACAGGCGGCGCCGACTGCTCAACAACCGGATAACTCCCGCGGCGACCGCCAGCGCACTGAAGACCGCAGTCGCGGTGTAGAGGTCGGCGCGGACGACCACTTCCACCAACAGGTAAGACAATACGAGCGAGGCGATGGGCGATATCGCCCACACCATCAGGATGCGGCGGACAATGTGCCGTTGCCAGAGCTGACGGCCAGTCTGCGCCGAACCGATGCCGAACAACGCCATCGTGGAGGCTTGTGTCAAGGGGACTGGCAGACCGAAGACGGATGCGGCGATGACGAGGGTGCCGCTGACGCAGGCGGCGACACTCCCCTGCAACAGGGACAGCTCCGTGATTTGTTTGGCGTTCGTCTCCAGCACGCGCCCGCCGAGCCAAAGGGCCCCCATACCCATGCAGAGGCCGGCCCAAAACAGCCCTGTGTGCACGCTGCTCACACCGGCGGCAATCAGCGGCCCGACGGCGTTGGCGGCGTTGTTCATCCCTGCCGAAACAGCCTGGTAGCAGCCGCTGGCAATCAGAAAGGCGGAGATGAGTCGCGCTGGACCGCGGTGGCTGTGGGACTGGGCGAGCCGGTCTTCGAGCGGCCGCAGGAGCCGGCCCAGGGCAAACGACAGAACGCAGGAGAGGAACGGCAACACCAACCAGACGGCGGCCAACAGCAGCACCTTGTGCAGGTGCAGGGCGTGCGCCGCCAAGCCGACGCCAATCAGGCTGCCGACGGTGACTTCGCTCGTCGACAGCGGGATGCCGAGCCGGTTTGCTCCGAAGAGCGTCAACACGGCGGCCGCGACGATGATGACCGTCATCTTGACCGTCACAAGGTGCGCGGGGATGATGCCGTCACGGATGGTATCGACGACATGACCACCCCCGAAAACCGCCCCGATAAACGCCGCAAGGGCGACCAATCCGAGTGCCATCCAGCGCTTGCGGATGGCGCCGCTGCCATACACGGGTCCCATGGCTGCGGCTGTCCCACTGGCGCCGATGTTGCACGCGAAAAACAAAGCCGTCATCCACGATATCACGTTCAGCACGCCATTCCTCCTCCGTGATCCAAGAACTCCTCTTCACAAATGCGCCGAACCGCCTCACGGTCACGGCCAATGAGGGCTGTGCAACGCACTGTGCCGCCCGGGCTACGACACGGTCGTCCACAGGTGGCGGCAGAGGCGCCACGTTCTACGGTAGCGGGCCTGTTGTCGAGGTTCAACAGAAATATTGATACATATCATTAGAGATGCTAATGTAATGGCGAGCTGCGAGGAGAGGTGCGGGTGGCGTTGGGGCGCGCGTGGCTGGAGCGCGCGTGTCGGACCACGCCGTTTCGCCCGGGCGAATTGAGTAGGAAATCTTTCGATACAGGGGGAGTCGACCGGTGGCCGGACTGCGAGACCACTTACGGGTCTTCTGTGTCGTAGCGGAGCACGGCAGCTTCACGCGGGCCGCAGCCAAGCTGCACATGACCCAGTCCGCCGTGAGCCAGCAGATGAAAAACCTGGAGGAGGAACTGGGTGCAGTCCTGTTTGACCGCAGGAACCGCCGCCAAGTTCGATTGACCGAGTCGGGCCAGGTGGTGCAATCCTACGCGCGGCGGATTCTGCAGCTCGCGGACGAGATGCATCGGCGGGTGGAGGAGGTCCGCCAGGTGGTCCGCGGCACGCTCACCATCGGCGCCAGTTACACGGTTGGCGAGTACATCCTACCCATGGTGTTGGCGGAGTTCAACGACCTGTACCCGGAGATTGAATACCAGGTTGAGATTGACAACACGCCCGCGGTCGTGCAGGGCTTGGTCGACCACCGGCTGGACGTCGGTTTGGTGGAGAGCGCCGTCCCGCACCGCAGTGTCCTGCGCGTGGAAGGGTTGGCCGAAGACGAGATGCGGCTCATTGTCCCGCCGCGCCATCGACTGGCAACGGCTGTGTCGACGACGCCGACGGACTTGCAGGGTGAGACGTGGATTGTACGCGAGAAGGGGTCTGGGACGCGCGAGTTCACGGACCAAGTGCTGCGAGCCTGCGGCGTTCGGGCGAAGCGCATCATCGCGTTCAGCAGCACGCACGGCATCAAGGAGGCGGTGCGGGCGGGGCTCGGTATCGCTCTTCTCTCGTCGTGGGCACTGCAGCCGGAGGGGGCGCTCGATACCCTGCCCGTGCTCCGCATCAGCGGCCTAGATCTCCGGCGCCCCTTGTCGCTCGTGATACCGCCGCCGGCCACGGCGTCGAAGGCAGCGAACGTATTCGCGGGATTCGTACGGTCTCGGTTCACGCGCTCGGCGGTTTCGCCCAGCCCACCTCCGTGCTGAGGTTGCCCTTGCCATCCATGGACGACCTGTGCTATATTAATTGGCGTCACTTCCGAATCCGACGTATCTTGCGCCTATAGCTCAGAGGATAGAGCACCGGTCTCCGGAACCGGGTGCGGGGGTTCGAGTCCCTCTAGGCGCACCATCACAAGGGCAATTGGGGTTCATCCGAAAGGGGTCTTCGCCGATGACGGTGAGGGCCCCTGTTTCTTATGGGCGGGAGGTCGTGAACGGGACAGGTGGGCATGCGTCGTCAACCGTTCGGTGCGACTGTTCCAGCGCCAGCAGTGCTGCCTTCAGGTCGATGCCGCCTCGGTATCCGGTCAAAGCGCCGTTTTTGCCGATAATCCGATGACAGGGAACGAAAATCGGGACGGGGTTGAGCCCGTTGGCCCGCGCGACTGCGCGTACAGCGGTCGGCCGGTGAATCGCGGCTGCAATCTCGCTGTAGCTCCGAGTGCATCCGTAGGGGACGCACCGCACGGCTTCCCAAACGCATGTCTGGAACGGAGCCCCGCGCAAGTCGAGCGGCCCGTTCAGCGTGTGGAGGCGGCCGCTCAAGTAGTCGTCGAGTTGAGCGAGAAAGGACTCTACTCGCGATGCGTCGCGGCGCAGCAGGGCGCCGGGTACCTGTCTCTTCACACAGTGAACCAGGCTATCGAAGGTCTCGTTCGGCAAGCTCAAAGCGCAGAGCCCCTGTTCCGTCGCCGCAGCGTGGAACGTCCAGCCATGGTGGGTCAGGGTGTCCCAGTAGACGGGCGTGGGTGTGTCCATCACCGCGTTCCCTCCTGGGTGAGCAGCGCCCAACGCGTTCGGTACGCGCTCGGGCTGCAGCCGAAACGACGGTGAAAGACCGTCGCAAAATGGGCCGCACTTGGAAATCCGAGGGACAGGGCGACGTCGGTCACGGCGCGGTCCGGCTCGTTTCGCAGGATTGTCCGAGCGCTAGCCAGGCGGATGTTCATTTGAAACGCGCCTGGGGTGACGCCCGTAACCCGTTTAAAGACGCGATGCAGGTGGTACGGACTGACGGCCAAGCAGTCGGCGAGTTCCCGGAGCGTGATGGGCTCGGACAGATGAGCGAGCAGGACTCGCTTTGCGGCGTCCACCAGGTCTTTGTCCGGATGGTGGGCAGGGAGTTCCGGACGGCATCGCTTACACGGTCGAAACCCGGCCGCGAGGGCGTCGTCAGCGCGCTCGAAGATCCGCACGTTTTCCGGCTTTGGCTGGCGGGATGGGCAGGATGGTCGACAGAAGACCCGCGTTGTCCGCACGCCGTAGACAAACCGCCCGTCAAAAGCTGCGTCGCAGTTGACGATAGCCTGCCAATGAACCGATTCCATCCCGAACACCTCCGGTTTCACCATAGCACGATGCCGGGTGTCGGGGAAGCTTTCGCGAATGGGATCGCAAGAACCCGAAAGCGATCCGCCGTGTCCGCGCGGTGAGACAGATGGACCGGACGTCCGAACCTTACGAGGGTAGGCGAGGCTCACCGATGGGGCGTCCCCAGTGTTTGAAAGACGTACCCCCTCGCTCGGCAGGCGCGAATCAGGGCGGGGAGGGCCTGTACGGTGTAGCGGCTGTTGGAAACGCCGTCATGGCAAAGGATGATGGCCCCGGGATGGACGCCCATCATCACGTTATCGACGATTTTCTGAGGCGACGTCGTCTTCCAGTCCATCGAGTCCACCGTCCACAACACAACCGGGTGACCCGACCGCTGAATCATGGACTTCTCGTGTGCGTCAATCATCCCGCCGGGTGGTCGGTACAGAACGGGGACCGAGCCGCTCGCTCTTCGAATGGCGATATCCGCCCGGTGCAGGTCGTGCTGCACCCACTCGTCGGATTTGTGGACGATGTGCTCGTGGTAATAGCCGTGACTGCCAATCGCGTGCCCTTCGGCCCGCATCCGCCGCACCAGCTGGGGCATCTGTTCGGACCGATAGCCGAGGACAAAAAACGTCGCACGCACGTGTTCGGCCCGCAGAACGTTGAGGATCTGCGGCGTGTACACCTGGCTCGGACCGTCGTCGAAGGTCAGGTACAACACGCGCGGCTGCGCGTGCGAAGCGGTGGGCGCCGCGCCCAAGGTCAGCAGGGCGGCGAGGGCCCCGCACAGTCGGACTGTGAATCGCTGCCACCGTCTTCTGGGCTCCAAGCTGACATTCCTCCTTCCGCCTCCGCGCACGTGTCATCCTCTGGGCGAAGGTACGGCTGCTGAGGTCAACCTTTGTAATATCTCCCGTCCAGCGTCGAAGATATGCTGCCGGCGCTGGCTATCTGGAAAGGTTGCGGTGTAGTACACTCAGGTTTGAACGACACGGGCACATAGGGAACAGAGGAGGGCGTGCGATGGCTTCGCAAGCAGGTGTTGCGTCCGGTGAGCACTGGACGCGTACGGACAGCTGGTCGTTTTGGTCGTTTGGACTCGGCATGTTACTCGAGAACTACATCTTCGGCATGGCGAGCATTGCCACGGGTTGGGTGCCAATGCCGAAAAGTTTGCAGTCCTTGCTGCTCGCTTGGGCCCCCATCTGGCTCATCATCGGAATTGCCGTGGCCGGTCCGCTGGCGGACCGCGTCGGACGAAAGAATACGTTCTACACCACGATGTCCTTATACGGCATCGGTGCGATTGGCATTGTGTTCAGCCACACCTACGTCCTCATTTTGATTTTCCTCGCGATGTTGCTGTTCGCAGCGGGAGGCGAGATGAACACCATCATGGCGGCTTCACATGAGATGATGCCGCACAAGCATCGGAGCAAAACGATGATGCTGGAGTTAAACTTTATCAACCTGGGTGGAGTCATCCTGGCCATCGTATCGCTGTTCACGGCATACAGCCACGTCGTATTTCAACGCGGGATGGTGGCGGTCACCTTGTTGGTCGTGCTGGTGGTCATGCTGTTCGCCCGCCGCAATACGCCAGAGTCCATCCACTGGTTGGAGCGACGGGGAATGCACGAACGGGCCCAGCGGGAGATTGACCGGTACTACGGGCGCGAGGAGTACGAGGCTCGTCGCCAGGCGGCCCGAGAAGCGACGGCGCGAGCGCATGCGAGGGGTGCCGCGCGGCGGGCCAGCATCCCGCTAAAATTGTTTGCGACGATGACGACAGCGTTCGCAGGTTCGGCTGGGTTCGGGTTGATGACGTATGTGCTCGGTCCGCACTACTTCCCGCAGCACAACGCAGCCATCCTACTGGCTGCGACGGGGACCGGGTTCATCTCCGGATTTTTTGGGTTCTGGGCAGATCGGTGGAGTCGAAAGGTGCTGCTGCTGGTCGGCTATGCGGGGTCGTTCGTCTTGACGGTTGTCATTTGGTTGACCGTCGGCGGGTGGACGAAGAATCTGGTGATGTTCTGGCTATTGCTCATCCTGCTCAACTTGTTCGTGAATATCGGTTACCTGACGGAGGACACGTTGAAGGGCGAAGTGTGGCCGACCAAGTCGCGGGGGACGTATACCGCTTTGGTCCGATTTGTGAGCATCGGGGCCTATATCGCGACCATCTATATCACGCAGAATTTCGCCTTGAGCGCCTACACCCTCTTCAACGTGTTGGTTTGGGCCATCGGTCTCGCGGGCGCCGTTGCGTGGTTCATCGGTGGGACAGAGACCGGCAAAGGAGCCAGCTTGGACGTGGCATCGGGCGAACCGTCCTGAACGGCACGTTTGCAGCTGTGGGCTTAGCGTGGGCGGACGTGGGCTTGTCAATGCAGGATTCACTGGGCGGCATCTGGCTGCACGATGTGGCGTGGTTGCGGTTCACGCGGACATTCAGGGATGAATCGGAGGGGTACGAGGTGTGCGGGCGGTTCAGCTTGGCCTATGAGAACTGGGGAGAGATGCTCTCCTACTTTGCCGTGAGCAACCGGTTATTCGAACGACCGCCGCGCTACAACTTGGCGCCAGGCCAAGAGATTGCGGCAATTGTGGCTGGCCGAGGGGAGCGCCGCGTCGGCCTCTTGCGGTGGGGCTTGGTGCCAAGCTGGGCACAGCATCCGAACGCCTTGTACCAAGCCATCAACGCGCGAGCCGAGACCCTGCTCGAAAAGCCAACCTTCCGCCAACTGCTCGTTCGCAAACGCTGCGTGATTCTCGCCGACGGCTTCTATGAGTGGCAACAGCGGCCGCTCAAGAAGCAGAAGCAGCCGTATCGAATCGTGACGGACAGGCCGTTCTTCGGTTTCGCGGGGCTGTACGATACATGGTTGAGTCCGGACGGAGAGCGGCTTCACACCTGCACCATCATCACAACCGCGGCGAACGACTGCGTGGCACCGATTCACCGACGGATGCCGGTGATTCTACAGGAATCAGCCGAAGATGTGTGGCTAGACCCCGCCGTGACCGAAACGGAACTGCTCCGTGCACAGCTGCAGCCGTTTCCGGCAGAGCGGATGCACGCGTATCCCGTCTCTCCAATGGTTGGGAACGTGCGCAACGATTCCCCGGACTGTTTGCGGGAGGCCGCGGTCCACGACTGAACTTCCACACGGGGACCGTGGCGTTCGTGTACAGCAACACAGAGCAGCCAGCATACGTTGACATCGACTGTCGAAATTGCCCGTGTGGGAGGGGACGCGTCGATGAAAACGGATCTGGCCAATCGCGAGAAAGACCCTGGAGGGTTGCGTAGATCTCTCGACAGCCGACAGATTCAGATGCTTGCGGTCGGCGGTGTGATTGGCGTCGGCTTGTTTTACGGGGCTTCGCTGTCCGTACAGATGGCGGGGCCGGCGGTGCTGGTGGGATTTGTGCTGTGCGGTTTGATTGCGGCGGTGGTGATGCGCGCGCTTGGGGAGATGACCGTCGAACGCCCAGTGTCCGGTTCGTTCCGAGATTATGCAGAGTCGCATTTGGGACGCGGCGTGGGCTTCATCACGGGCTGGATGTGGTGGTTTTTCTGGACCGCAACGGTGATGTCGGAGCTGGCGGCCATCGGAAAGTTGCTGCAGTACTGGTTCCCGCACTTTCCGGCCTGGATTCCTGGCTTAGCAGCGCTCGTCCTGTTCACGGGCTCCAACTTGCTGGCGGTTCGCGTGTTCGGTGAGTTGGAGTACTGGTTCGCGATTCTCAAGGTGTTGGCCGTCGCGCTGTTCATGGCGTTTGGCTTGCTGATGATGTTCACGGGTGCCTTCAACGGAGGGACGCCGGTTGGCGTTGCGAACCTATGGTCCCACGGCGGGTTCCTCCCGAACGGTTGGGTCGGCGTGTTCGCCAGCTTGTCGCTTGTCGTGCAGGCGTACAGCGGGATTGAGACGCTGGCCGTCGAAGCGGGTGAGACCAAAAATCCGGTCCGGAACATGCGGCGGGCGTTCCGAGCGGTCACGTGGCGCATCCTCGTGCTTTACATCGGTTCTGTGCTGGTTATGCTGTGTGCCTTCCCATGGAATGACCTGATTCACCACACGGGCAGCCCGTACGTGCTGCTGTTCGCGAAGGCGGGCATCCCGCTGGCGGCGACAGTGGTGAACCTCCTCATCATCCTCTCCGGACTGTCGTCCTGCAACACGGGACTCTACGGCGGCAGCCGCATGCTCTACAGCATGGCGGAGGCGAGCGTCAGAGACGGCCGCTTCTCCCGCCTGAACCGAAACCGGGTTCCGCATGGGGCGGTTTGGCTGACCGCGGCGATGATCTCCATCGGCACCCTCCTCACCTACCTGGCACCGAATTCGGTATACGTGTGGATTACAAGTGCCTCGGCGTTCGCGTCGCTGTGGACGTGGGGCGTCATCCTCGTCACGGAGTTGGTGTTTCGGCGCCGCTGGGAACGGACCATGGGCGTTCGGCCGCGCATGGCGATGCCGCTGTGGCCCTGGCTGCCCGGACTCGGGCTGCTGTTGCTGGTTGTGGCGTTCATCGCCATCTTAACGTCGCCGGACACGCGAATCTCGGTCTGGTCCGGCCTGATTTGGTTGGGGATGCTCGCGGCGTACTACGCCGTGCGCGGCAGGCATACGTATCACCGGAAGGCGGCCGAACCGCCCAACGATGCGACGTCGTGACCCGCGGTCACACTCCGCGGTTCGCGTACAGGCTGTGCATCACCTTGATGCAGCGGTCCATGACCATCGTGCGACCGTGCGCGGCAGCGATTTCGGCGGCCTCCTCGTTGTAGACGCCGAGCTGTGCCCAAATGACCGGTGCAGCGGTTTGGACAGCTTCGCGGACGACGTCCGGAAGGGCCTCGCTGCGGCGAAACACGTTGATGATGTCGACGGGGAACGGGATATCGGTGAGGCGGGCGTACGCCGCTTCTCCCAGTACCTCGGTCACCCGCGGGTTGACGGGCACAATCCGGTACCCGCGCCGCTGCATCTCGGCAGATACCAGGTAGCTCTCCCGGTCTGGATTGGCGGACAGCCCGACGACCGCAATCGTGCGGGCGTCCCGCAAAATCTGGCCCAGCGCTTCATTCGAAGGGTTGTGAAACATCGGCAGCACCTCCACGGTCGCCGCCGGCGTTGCAACATGCCGGCGGCGGTGCTTTTATTGTATCCGTTTGCCAAACTTCGGGCACGTCGCTCCCGGCTCAGTCCTGCGATGGCTGCGCTCGGCTTGTCCATCCAACACCTTGCGGCCTCCCCGCAAGGTGTTCGCTTGCGGGGAGGCTGCGGGTCTGACACGCTGCTCAGCTGCTGGCGCTCTCGTATCCGTACGTTCCACCCATCATGTTGTATCCACCGTGCGGGTGCGTGTAGGTCGTCACTGCGACACCGGCTCCGGGCGCAGCCACGGCGCCGGCCCCCCAGTACGGCACCAACAGGAAGAACAGCACGAAGATGATGAGAAACACCACAGCCCAACGCGTGTACCCACCAAAGACGCCACCGTACATGTTGTCATCCCTCCTCCTGAGATACCACATGTAATGATGGGACACACGCCCGCCGATACGGACACTCGCGGATTCCGGGCGAAACGGAAAACAGCGGGTGACAAGTGCAAGCCTATCGGCTATACTGAATTAAAATTCATCGCAAAGGATGTTTATGCATGGCTGTCCAATCGGTAGTTCGCGTCGGCGTCGTCGGAGCGACCGGTTATGCGGGGGCCGAACTGGTGCGCACGTTGTTGGCGCACCCCGGCGTTCGCCTTACGTACTTGGCAGCGAGCTCGGATGGGCCGCCACTCTCCGAGACGTATCCCAACTTGCAAGGCGCCGACCTACCGCCGCTCGAGGCGTTTGCGGTGGACCGCGCCGCGCAGGCGGCGGACTGTTTGTTTGTCGCTCTGCCGTCAGGTACGTCCGGAGCTATCAGTGCCGAGCTGTGGCGGCAGGGGTGCCGAGTGATTGACCTGTCCGGCGACTTGCGTTTGCCGGGGCCGCTCTACCAGCAGTGGTACCCCCATGCCCCGGTCGATCCGGCCGCTCAGACAGCCGCCGTGTACGGCCTCACGGAGTGGTTCGGCGACGCACTGGCCGATGCATCCCTTGTGGCCAACCCAGGCTGTTACGCGACCGCTGTCCTGCTCGCACTGCTACCGCTCGCGAGAGCGGGTTGGTTGACGCCGCAAACGCCTGTGCACGTCGACGCGAAATCTGGCGTGTCGGGGGCCGGGCGGTCGGCGAAGTTGCCGTACACCCTGGCGGAACTCGGCGACAACCTGTACGCCTATAAGGTCGGCCTGCATCAACACACGCCGGAGATTGAACAGGTGCTCGGTACAGGCACGCGGGTGCTCCTGACCACACAGCTGTTGCCGATGATTCGCGGGATCTACGCGTGTATGTACATTCCTTGGCGCAACGGACCGGACCTGAACGCCGTCGCGGAGGCCTTTGCCCGCTCGTACGCGGGAAAGCCGTTTGTCCACGCGCGCCCTGCGTTCGTCCCGCAGTTGAAGGCGGTCCGCGGCAGCAATACGTGCCACATCGGTTGGCATTGGGACGAGCGGACCGAGACCCTGTTGGTGATGAGCGCCATCGACAACCTGCAAAAGGGGGCTGCGGGTCAGGCGGTACAGAACTTCAACCGGATGTACCGCTGGTCAGAGACGCTGGGGCTTTCGGCCTTCGCGGTCTACCCATGATGGCTGTGCCAGGAGAGAGGAGAGACGGTGGTGGATGGGAACCGGATTGTGGTTCTGAAGGTTGGCGGATCTCTGGGCACTGAGGATTGGGCGAGCGTGGTGGCCGCGGTGCGCTGGCTCCGCGACCGCGCCTGCCGCGCGATTGTCGTCCACGGCGGGGGGCCGCGAATCTCAGCGGCACTGCAGAAAGTCGGCCTGGAACTGCCCTTCGTGGACGGGCAGCGACGGACGACGGCAGAGGCCATGCCGGTGGTGGCCGCGGTGTTGAGACAGGTGAACGCCGAGCTGGTGAACGGCCTTGAGTCGAGTGGGATACCGGCGGTCGGCCTGACGGAGGCGGACGGGCTGTTGCAGGCGCAACCCCAGGTTGGCATGGAGCGCACGGCCGTGGTGGGTGCCGTGAACACCGCTCGGTTGACCGCGGCGTGGGCGGATGGACGGGTCCCCGTGGCGGCACCGGTTGCCATGGACGACGCGGGCGCTGCCTACAACGTCAACGCCGATCTCGCGGCTGGGGCAGTGGCAGCCGCCGTACAGGCGGAGCGCATCGTCTTCCTGACCGACGTGGACGGAATCTACTCTGATTTTGCCGCGAAGGTTCGGCTGGACGCGGCGACGGACGTCGAACTCGACGACGGTCTCGCTGCCGGCTGGTTTACGGGCGGCATGCGTCCGAAAGTGGCGGCCGTGCAACATGCACTGCGAGGCGGCGTGCCCGCGGCGTTTGTGGTCGGCGGGCAACATCCGGAAGGCGTGCTGTGGGCTGTCGGTCTGGCGCTCGACGACGAGCAGCGGAAGCCGGGATCTGCCAAATGGCTGGGGACGTGTGTGCGACGGTCGCGGCTGGCCGTGAATCCAACGAAGTAGATGAGGCGAATGGACAGGGGGACGGAAGATGGAGACGACTGCAATCAACGCAGCGAGATTGCCGGTGATGGACAACTACGGCCCGCGAAACCGGACATTGGTGCGCGGAGAGGGCGTCTATGTGTACGATGACCAGGGCCGTCAGTACCTCGATATGACAGCCGGCATCGCGGTGTGCTCGCTGGGGCACGCGCACCCGGTGCTGGTGGAGACCATCGCGCGCCAGGCCGCGACGCTGCTGCACTGTTCCAACCTCTACTTGAATCCTTGGCAGCTCCAGGCGGCCCAACAGCTGACGGAACTGTCCGGCTTGGACCAAGCACTGTTTTGCAACTCGGGCACCGAGGCGAACGAGGCAGCCATCAAACTCGCCCGGAGGTTCGCGTATGTGCGGGGCGAGCCGCACAGAACACAGCTGGTTTCGCTGCCGCACGGGTTCCACGGCCGTACCATGGGTGCGCTGTCGATCACGCCAAAACCCGCCTACCAGGAAGGCTATGCGCCGCTCGTACCGGACTGCGTCACACCGGACACCCTCGACCAGGTGGTGGCCTGCATCGGTCCCAACACGGCGGCCTGTATCGTCGAAGTGATTCAGGGCGAGGGCGGCGTCAACGAGCTGCCGCTTCAGGTTCTACAGCAGATTCAAGCGCGCTGCCGCGAGGTCGGTGCGCTGCTCATCGTCGACGAGGTGCAGACGGGTGTGGGGCGCACGGGGCACTTCTTCGCCTTCACCGACGCAGGGTTGGACCCGGACATCGTGACCTTGGCGAAGGGCCTGGCGGGGGGCGTGCCGGTCGGAGCGGTCTTGGCCAAAGCCGAGGTCGCGGCGGCGTTCACGGCCGGGTCGCACGGGACGACGTTTGGTGGAAATCCGCTCGCGATGGCGGCGGCTGCAGCGGTCTGCGAAGTGGTACGCCAACCGGAATTCCTCGCATCCGTGCGCGCGGTGGGCCAATACCTCAAGCAGCAGTTGGAGACCTTTGGCACAGAAGTCTCCGGCAAAGGGTTGATGCTCGGGATGACCGTCCCTGACGCCAAAGCGTTCGTCGCGGAAGCAGCGGAGGCGGGGGTGTTGACGACGGCGGTGGGCCCGACGCGCGTTCGGCTCGTTCCGCCGCTCATCCTGGAGCCAGCGCATGTCGACGAAATGGCGGAGCGCCTCGCCCACCTGCGGCGCGGCTGAATCGGCCGTGCGGACGGGGCAGACACAGCCGCGCGGGGATGGAGGGAACCCATCCCCACGCGGCATCGGCGTGAGCCCCGGATACCGTCAACCGACCGGTGTATGGTCTCGTACCGGTGGCGCAGAACTCGGAATGTTGGTATAATAAATCATCGCAACTTCGTCACAGCGGTCAAACTTCTTGCACAGCACGCAATCCTTCCAAACCTTCCGCGGCAACGTGTCTCGCTCGACAACCGTGAATCCAAGGCGCTCGAAGAATGCAGTTTGATACGTCAGCGACAGAATGCGCGCAATGCCGAGGTGTGTCGCCTCCTCGATGCAGGACTCGACGAGCCGGCGCCCGAGTCCTTGGCCGTGGCAGTCTGGAGACACTGCCAACGACCGAACCTCTGCGAGGTCTTTCCACAGCACATGCAATCCCGCAGTCCCAACGACCCTGCCCGCCGACTCTGCGACCGTGAAATTTTGAATGGTTTCGTACAGCGACTTTTCACTCCGCGGCAACATGAGTCCCTCGGCCGCAAACTGCCCAATCAAATGCTGCATGGACTCGACATCGTCGACGGTCGCTTTGCGAATCCACATGATGGACGCCCCCTTGTGGGCAGAGCTCGTGATTACGCCGATGTTATATCACATGTTGTATGAATATGCAATATGACGTATATTTCATCGTAACGACCCGTCTCCTTCTCGTATCCATCCTTTACTGTCGAAAGGAAGTGACCACCGTTGTCCCATCTTCCGCTGCTTGACGACATGCATCGCGAATTTGACGCCTGTGGTTTGTATGCGTGCGCCGTGAAATCGGGCCTACCCAGCCGGGCACCCATTGAGAGCGGTTTGGATGCCCTGGCTGCACTGCGGCATCGCGCGGGTTACGTGCGGGGGGAGGGAGACGGCTGCGGTCTGTTGGTGGATATCCCTCGCCGCCTTTGGGCGGATTGGTTGGAGGCTGCTGGACAGCCTGCGGCCGTCGCGGACCACGGGCGGTTTGCAGTCGCTCACCTGATGCTGCCCGCGTCCGCACGTGGGGCCTTGGCCGGTGAAATGACGAGCCTCGAGCAACGGGTGCAGGACGTGATGGCGTCGCTGAACGGGCCGCTCCCCGAGGTTCTGGTGGTTCGGGACGGGGCCGTCGACCCACGCGTCTTGGGGCCCGTCGGCAGGCGAGAAGACCCGTGGTTTGTCCAAATCGGCCTGCTCCTCGACCGAGACCAAGTGCCCGCTCTGAAACGGGCGCTCTCCGAGGTGCTCGGCGCCCACGTCGCGTCCTGCTCCCACGATACGGCCGTCTACAAGGTGATTGGCGACGCGAACACCCTGTGGGCCTACTACCGAGACCTGCAGGACCACCGCTGCGTCAGCACGTTCTGCCTTGCGCACAACCGCTACTCGACGAACACCGAAACGTCGTTTGCCCGCGTGCAGCCGTTCTCCGTGTTGGGCCACAACGGCGAGATCAACACCATCGCGCGGTTTCAGTCCGAAGCCGCGATGATTGGCATTCCACTCGACAGCGCCATGAGCGACTCGCAGATGGTGAACGAGGTTGCTGAGACGCTCGTCTTCGAGCGCGGATGGAGCCTCTACGAGGTAGCGGAACTGCTGTTTCCCCCCATCCCGCACGAGCAGGCGCAGTTGTCGGCGGCGGAGCGGCCGGTCTACGACCTGTTCCGGTCGATGTGGGGGCCGTTCGCTCAGGGGCCCGCTGCGATGATCTTGCGCGCCGGCAACGAGGCGGTGCTGTCTGTCGATGCACTCGGCTTGCGGCCACTCTGGCTGCTGGAGACGCGCGACCTGTGGGTGGCCTGCTCGGAGCAGGGCGTGCTGCCGCCGGACCGTTGGGTGGCAGAACCGAAGGCGCTGGCACCGGGCGAAAAGTGCGGGTGGGTATGGGCCCGCGGCGGCGTCTCGATGCACACGTATGACGCGCTGCGCGCGGAAGTCGCCGAGCGCGTAACCTTGCGCTTCGGCCGCATCGCGGGCGAGGTGCCGCGAAGCCTGGAACCTCCCGTCCGTCGAGATGTCTACCGCCATCCGCACGTCCATGCCCACGTGCGGGCGGCCGCCTTCGGGTGGCGAGAGGACGACTGGCGGCTGCTGCTCGAGCAGGCGCGGACCGCCGCGGAGCCCATCCGCTCGCTCGGTTACGATGGCCCGCTGGCGGCGTTGCGCCCGGACGGCTCGGCGCTTGCAGATTACCTGCACGAGACCGTGGCAGTGGTCACCAACCCCGCCATCGACCGTGAACGCGAAGTGGAGCACTTTAACACCCGCGCATTGGTCGGGGCCCGTCCGTCGTTTGTCACCGGCACGCTCGGCCGCAAACGGCTGACGTTGCCGAGCGCGCTCCTGCTAGATCAGCTGCCGGAGATGGCCGGTGAGATTGACAGCGACACGGTCGACATGCTGGCCCGCCGGTGCGGCACGTGGTGCCTGGACGACGCGCTCGCCGCGTTACACGACGCACCGAGCGCGACTGCGGAACTGCTGATTCACCGTTTGCCGGACGAGCGGATTGCGGACAGCCTGCAGCGTTTTGGTGAAACCGCCATCCGCCTGGTAGAGGCCGGAGCGCGCGTATTGGTCCTCGACGACCGGCTCCAGTTTCGCCAGGGCGCCGCGGTCGATCCGCTGCTCGTCACCGCCGCCGTCCACCGCGCCCTCGCCGCTACCAGGTCCGCGGGGGCAGAGGCGCTCCGCCGCGACACGGGCCTCATCCTGCGCAGTCAAGGACTGCGGAACCTGCACGATATCATGGTCGCGCTCGGCCTCGGGGCAGACGCGGTGGTGCCGGTCCTGCTCTGGGAGCTGGCGGCCGAATCCGGCGGCGCGCAGGGATTGGAGAACGTGTATCGGGCGCTCTCGAAGGGGGTGGAGAAGGTTCTGTCCACGCTTGGCATCCACGAGTTGCGCGGTTACGAGCGGCTGTTCTCCGCCGTCGGACTGCACGCGGAGATTGCGGACCTCCTCGGGGTTCCGCACGTGCTCGACGGCCCTTCGGCGGGTCTTGGTTTTGCGGAGATGGAGCGCCGAGCCGTGGAGGCCGCGGCGGTCTTCGCCGAGAACGACCCGAAGGTCCTCGTGCGGCGCAAGGACTTTCGGATGTACCCGCGGTTGTGGCGACTGGGTGGGCAGGTGGCCGCGGGGGAACTGGAGTTTGCAGACTTCGAGGAGAAGGTGGCGGAGTTGGAGGCGGCGTCGCCCGTCAGCGTTCGGCACCTGATGGGACTCTGCGAGACGTCGGGCCCGCCGGAGGCCGAGGGAGACAGCGGGATCGACACTTCCATCGACGGGCACCGCTACCCCATCCTCATCTCCTCGATGTCCTTCGGGTCCCAGGGAGAGGTGGCGTACCGCGCCTACGCCGAAGCGGCGCGGCGGCTGAACATCGTCGCGATGAACGGGGAAGGCGGAGAACTGAAGGACTTGCTCACGGCCTACCCGCGCCACCGAGGTCGGCAGATTGCGTCCGGACGGTTTGGCGTGAACTCAGCGCTTTGCAACCACGCCTACGTGTTGGAGATCAAGATTGGCCAGGGGGCGAAACCCGGCGAAGGCGGACACCTGCCTGGTTCCAAGGTGACGGAAGCGGTGGCGAGCGCCCGCCACGCGACGCCGGGGACGGACCTCATCTCGCCGTCCAACCATCACGACATCTACTCGATCGAAGACCTGGCGCAGGTCATCTTCGAGCTGCGCACGGCGAACCCGGAAGCGCGGATTGCGGTGAAGGTGCCAGTGGTGCCGAACATCGGAACCATCTCTGTCGGTATCGCGAAGGCTGGAGCGGATGTGATTGTGATGAGCGGGTTCGACGGCGGTACCGGAGCAGCGCGGGCGCACGCGCTGCAGCGGGTGGGGCTCCCGGTGGAGATCGGCATCCGCGCCGCCCACGTGGCTTTGTGTGAGGCGGGGCTGCGGGAGCGGATCGAGATTTGGGCGGACGGCGGCATGAAGACAGCCACGGACGTGATGAAGGCCATCCTGCTCGGCGCCAATCGGGTGGGCTTCGGCACGATGGCGATGGTCGCGCTCGGCTGCACGGCCTGTCGGGCGTGCCACAAAGACACGTGCCACGTGGGCATTGCGACGCAGATCCAGTCGGTCGAGGAAGCGGCGGAGAAGGGGTTGCCGAAGTTCGCACCGCAGGAGTGGGAGTCGGCGGTGGAACACCTGGTTCGATTCTTCAGCGCGCTTGGGGCGCACCTGGCCCGTTTGACGTCCCGGCTTGGCGCGACCCGCACGCAGGATCTCGTCGGCCGCGTGGACCTGCTGGAGCAGACGGCGGGCCAGCAGCAGCTCGACCTCACGGGTCTTCTCCGAGATGCCGCGCTTCACGCCGGCCTCGGCAGGCGCGTCGTCTATCGGACTTACCGGGAGCTGTACGGGTCACCGGCACAGGCAGCGGCAGCGACGGAGGCCATCGCGGCGGCCGATGCGGTCGGCGCGGAGGGACCCGGTGCGCGGTTCGCGCCGGAAGCCTTCGACGGAGCGGAACCAAGCCTGGATGGTGCCGAGATGGACCGGGTTGCCGACGTGCGGGAACGTGTCCCTGGGCCGGAGGTGCATCCGTGGCGCGCCTTCGACCAGGCGGGCGCCAGCCGCGTGCCCCGCGCCGTCGGGACTGCGGCGAGCGGGCGCGCGGTGCGCCGTCAGGTGCCATATGAACGAATGGAGCCCGTCGTCGAGGGCGTCGCAGGTAACGGGTTCGCGGCGTACCAGGGCGCATCGGTGCACAGCCTGGCCCGCGGCGGTGCGCAGGACGGGGTCGCGAAAGGCATGTTTGGCGGACGGGCCGTCGTCGTCAAGATACCGGTCGGGCGCGGAGCGTGGCTCGGCGGTGCGGTCGGCAAGAGCACCGGCTACGGCGCACAGCACGGACTGATTGTGGTCCAAGGGGACGCCGACGCGCGAGCGGGTGTTCGACTGTCGGGTGCGGACCTGGTGATTGCCGGCGAACCGCGCCAGCCGGTCCGGGAGCGGGGCGCGTTTCTCGGCGCGGAAGCGAACATCAAGGGGTTCGCCTTCGAGTACATGACGGCCGGGCGGGCCCTGGTGCTCGGTGACCCCGGGCCGTGGATCTGCTCCGGTATGACCGGAGGGCGGGTGTACCTGCGCCTCAACCCGGCTCTGGGCCTGACGGAGGCCGCGCTTCGGCACCGGCTGGCGAAAGGGGCGAAGGTCGCGCTCACGCCGCTCGACCGACAGGGTGAGCTGGATGTGGTCGACTTGCTGCTCGCCCTCCACCGCGAGCTGCGGCACACCGGCCAAGCCGCGGCGGCGCGACGGTTGGCGCCGTTGCTGCGAAATCCGATGGACCACTTCCTCATGGTGCAGCCGGCTGCGGCGCAGACGGACCAAGACGTTGCGACGGAATAAAGGGTGACAATCCGCGGCTGTTGCGACGGTCGCGGGTTCCTGGCAAAAAAGATACGAGCCGTGCTATTGATAAACATGCAGCAACGTGTATAATAATCCATGTGATAGTTCCTCAGCGATCAGCCCTCGCAGATTCCTCCGGCCGCCGCGGTTTGGACGTCAGGGCAAATCCGGCGCTGGGAGACAGGAGGATGGACACGTGAGCGTGCATGTGATAAGCCCGACCGGGCGGGTGCAGACGACGGTGGTTCCCTTGGGTGCGGGTTACCTGTCTGTGCGATTGCAGAACGCGCTGATGAGCGCGCACCGGCTCCTCCACGGCCGCGACCTGCTCGACTTCTCCGACTATTCACCGGAGGAACTGCAGGCGCTTCTGGCCTTGGCCGCGTGTCTGAAGGAAGCCCAGAAGACTGGGTTCACACACCGGCTGCTGGCGGGGAAGACGTTGGCCATGGTGTTTGAGAAGGCCTCCACGCGCACGCGCGTGTCGTTCGAGGTTGGGATGCTGCAGTTGGGTGGCCACGCCCTCTTTCTGCACAGCGGCAACACGCAGATGGGTCGTGGAGAACCCATTTCGGACACAGCCCAGGTGCTCTCCCGCTACGTCGACGGCATCATGATTCGCACCTTCGGGCATGAGATTGTCCAGGAGCTGGCGAAGTACGCCTCCGTCCCGGTCATCAACGGGTTGACGAACGAGCACCACCCGTGTCAACTACTGGCCGACGCCCTCACCATCCAGGAACACAAGGGCACCTTGGCTGGAGTCACGGTTGCCTTCATCGGAGACGGCAACAACATGGCCCACTCCTGGTTGCAGATGGCGCCGAAGCTCGGCATGAACATCCGCGTTGCGACCCCGCCCGGCTACCAGCCGGACCCGGCCGTCGTGGAGGAGGCCAAGAAGTCCGCTGTGAAGGCTGGGACGGAGTTGTTGGTCACGACCGATCCGCTCCGCGCGGCCGACGGCGCCGACGTACTCACGACGGATGTCTGGGCCAGCATGGGCGACGAGGACGAAGCAAATGTTCGCAAACTGGTATTCCAAGACTACCAGGTCAACGAGTCGCTGGCCAGACTGGCCGCCGACAACTACCTGTTTTTGCACTGCCTGCCGGCGCACCGCGGGGAAGAGGTGACCGCCGACGTGATGGACAGTCCGCATTCGGTGGTGTACGACGAGGCGGAAAACCGACTGCATACGCAGAAGGCGGTGTTGGCCGCGCTGATGGCGGATGCGACGGCATTTGGGGAGGGACTGGCGTGAGCGACAAACTGGTGTTGGCGTACTCAGGTGGACTCGATACATCGGTCGCCATTTCGTGGTTGAAAGAGAAGTACGGGGTGGATGTCGTGGCGATGTGCGTGGACGTCGGGGAAGGCAAGGACCTCGATTTCGTCCAACAAAAGGCCATCTCGGTTGGCGCCGTGAAGTCGTATCGGCTGGATGCCGTGGCGCGGTTCGCCCAGCAGTTCATCCTCCCGGCGTTGCAAGCGAACGCCCTCTATGAAGGCAAGTATCCGCTGGCGTCTGCGCTGTCGCGTCCGCTCATCTCGCAGTTGTTGGTGGAGGTGGCGGCCGCTGAAGGTGCCGTCGCCGTGGCGCACGGTTGTACCGGAAAGGGAAACGACCAGGTGCGCTTCGAGGTGTCGGTCAAAGCGTTGAACCCGCACCTGCGGGTGATTGCACCGGTGCGCGAATGGAGCTGGACCCGCGACGAAGAGATTGCCTACGCGCGCGACAAGGGGATTCCAATTCCCATCACGCTGGATAGCCCATACAGCATCGACGCAAACCTGTGGGGTCGGGCGATTGAGTGCGGCGTCCTGGAGGACCCGTGGGTGGAGGCGCCCGAGGACGCGTTTGAGTGGACCGTCAGCCCGGAGCGGGCACCGGCAGACCCGGAGTACGTCGAGATCAGCTTCGACGAAGGGGTTCCTGTCGCCCTCAACGGCGAAGTGATGCAACTGCATGAGTTGATTGCCGCGCTCAACAAGAAGGCGGGGGCGCACGGTGTCGGGCGGATTGACCACGTGGAGAACCGCCTCGTCGGCATCAAGTCCCGGGAACTGTACGAATCGCCGGCCGGACTGGTGTTGGTTCACGCCCACAAGGAGTTGGAGAGCCTGACCCTCACGCGGGAGGTTGCGCAGTTCAAGGCGGGCATCGAGCTCGAGTACAGTCAGTTGATTTACAACGGCCTCTGGTTCTCACCGCTCAAGCAAGCCCTCGATGCGTTCATCGGGGAGACGCAGAAGCATGTGACCGGCGATGTGCGGGTGAAGCTCTACAAAGGCGGATTCCAAGCGGTCGGCCGCAAGTCGACGTATTCGCTGTACCGGCATGACCTCGCCACGTACTCGGCGGGCGACGCCTTCCACCATCAGGACGCTGTGGGCTTCATCTCGCTGTGGGGCCTACCGACGACGGTGCATGCGGAACTGGTTCAGCAGGTGGAGCCGAACAGCCAGGGGACCGGCACACTGCCGGACGACGTCGCCGCGCACGTGCTGGAGGCGGTGAACGCGTGAAGCTGTGGGGTGGGCGGTTCACCGAAGACACGGACCAGTTGGCCCTCGCGTACACGGCGTCCATCGGCTTCGACGTGCGGTTGGCCGAGGTGGACCTCGAGGGGAGCATCGTCCACGCGCAGATGCTCGGCCGCACCGGCATCATCTCTCCGGCCGAAGCGGAGCAACTGGTGGCCGGTCTGACCGCGCTCTTGGACGACCTGCGGGCGGGGCGCCTCGAGTTCTCGGTCGATGATGAAGACATCCACATGAACGTGGAGCGGTTGCTGCACGAGCGGATTGGCCCGGTCGCCGGCAAACTGCACACCGCGCGCAGCCGCAACGACCAAGTTGCGCTCGACATGCACCTCTATATGCGGGATTCCATCGGCGCCGTCGTCGCCGCGGTTCGCGGGTTGCAGCTGGCGCTGGTGGAGACGGCGGAAGCGAACCAAGACGTGGTGGTCCCCGGGTTTACGCACCTGCAGCGGGCACAACCCATCTTGCTGTCCCACCATCTACTTGCCTATTTCTGGATGTTGGAGCGGGATGTGGGGCGCTTTCTCGATGCAGCGGGCCGAACCAACGTGTCGCCGCTCGGAGCAGGGGCACTGGCTGGGGTGACGTTCCCGATTGACCGGGAGTGGGTGCAGCAGGCGCTCGGTTTTGCGGGGATGTATGAGAACTCGCTGGACGCCGTATCGGACCGGGATTACCTTCTGGAGTTTTTGGCGGCGGCGAGCATTGCCATGAGTCACCTGTCGCGCCTCGCAGAGGAACTCATCCTGTGGACGAGCGAAGAGTTCGGGTGGGTGGAGCTGGCCGACGCGTACTGCACGGGGTCCAGCATCATGCCGCAGAAGAAGAATCCGGACGTCGCCGAAGTCGTGAGGGGGAAAACCGGCCGGGTGTACGGGCACCTGCTGGGTCTGCTCACGGTCATGAAGGGTTTGCCGCTCGCGTACAACAAAGATCTGCAGGAGGACAAAGAAGGGGTCTTCGACACCCTCGATACGCTCCTCCCGGCCCTGCAGTTGTTTGCCGGTATGGTGCGAACACTTCGCGTGCGCCGGGACCGCATTGCGAACGTCTTTCTGCACGACTTCTCCAACGCGACGGACGTGGCGGACTACCTCGCGGGGAAGGGTCTGCCGTTCCGAGAGGCGCACGCCGTCGTGGGCCGGCTTGTGCTTCGGGCCATCGAGTCTGGGACCAACCTGGCCGGGTTGCCGTTTGCGGTCTACCAAGAGAGTTCCCCGCTGTTTGCAACGGACATCTACGACCGCCTGCAGCCCCTCGCGGTGGTGAACGCGAGGCAGGTGCGCGGGGGAACGGGGTCGGGGGCGGTCGCCGAGCAGTTGGCGCTGGCCAAGCGACTGCTCGCGTCCACCGATGCCGAGTGAGGCCGAAATTTCCACGCTGCGGGGACTTGTCCGGAGAGATGAAAAGGTATTGAATAAGAAAATGGTGACGAGGCGGAGCGCGGTTCCGCCTTTGCGCTCGTTCAGAGGACGCGGTGCGTGAACGGAGTGGAGAGAGATGCGCATTGTACAGAAGTTCGGCGGAACGTCCGTCGGGTCCCCGGAGCGTATCGAGGCTGTGGCGGACATCGTCCGGAAGGCGACGGAGTTGTGTCACGAAGTGGTCGTCGTCGTGTCTGCGATGGGGGATACCACGGACGAGTTGATTGCATTGGCGCACCAGATTGACCCCCGCCCAAGTGCGCGGGAGCTGGACGCACTGATGGCGACAGGTGAACAGGTGTCGGCCGCCCTGGTGGCGATTGCGCTGCAGAAGCGGGCGATAAAGGCACGCTCGCTGACCGGTTGGCAGGCGGGCGTGGCGACGGAGCCGGTTCATGGCGCCGCCCGGGTGTCGTCGATTGCGGCCGAGAAGCTGGAGCAGGTGTTGGCGGACGGGGAAGTTCCGGTCGTCACCGGGTTCCAAGGAATTGCCGGCGGCGAGATTACGACCTTGGGCAGAGGTGGTTCCGATACGTCGGCTGTCGCCCTGGCGGCGGTGCTGAAGGCGGATCTGTGTGAGATCTACACGGATGTCACAGGCGTCTTTACAACCGACCCGCGACTGGTTGCCGCCGCGCGCAAGCTGCCTCAGGTTTCGTACGACGAGATGTTGGAGTTGGCGAACCTCGGGGCCCAGGTCTTGCACCCGCGCGCAGTGGAAAATGCAAAGCAGTTCGGGGTGCCGTTGGTGGTGCGGTCGAGTTTCACGGACGAGGAGGGGACGGTCATCGTGGACGGAAACAACTTGGAGCAGCGGCACGTGGTTACCGGGATCGCCTTCGAACCGGAGGTGGCGCGCGTGGCTCTGATTGGTGTTGCGGTGCAGCGACACGGCTTGGCGGCGGTGTTTACGGCGCTCGCGCGGGCAGGGGTGAACGTGGACGTGATTGTGCAGAGCGTCGTGCAGTCCGCCGAAGTGGACGTCTCGTTCACGGTCAAGGAAGAAGACGCCGATCTCACCCTTGGCATTGTGCGCGGCCTTCGGGACGAACTCGGGTACCGGGACCTGGTGTGTGAATCGGGCCTCGCCAAGGTCTCCATCGTAGGCGCCGGTATGATCAGCAATCCAGGCGTCGCCGCGCAGATGTTCCAAGCGCTTGCGGACCTCGACATCCCCATCCGCATGGTGAGTACTTCCGAGATCAAGGTGTCGTGTATCATCCCGGCAGCGCACATGGAAGCATCTGTGCTGCGGTTACACGCGGAGTTCCTGGAGAGCGAAGCGCGAGTCGCCGCCAACTCGTAGGGCCGGCCACTCGACCGCCTGCCGGCGTCACCAGGGCGGCGCCGGCAGAGGGTGGCGGATCTTTCCGGCTCCGGCGGGCGGAGAGGGTCTTGCGGGACCTTGCGAGTCGTGGTAACATAAGGCTTGTCGCTGTCGAGATGAGTCGCGTGGAGAGATGTCCGAGTTGGTCGAAGGAGCACGACTGGAAATCGTGTAGGCGGTTTAAACCCGTCTCGAGGGTTCGAATCCCTCTCTCTCCGCCACGTGGCGGCGTAGCTCAGTTGGTCAGAGCACACGGTTCATACCCGTGGCGTCAGTGGTTCGAATCCACTCGCCGCCACCATCCGAAGCCAGTAGCCAAGGCGGTGATGCCTTGGCTATTCATTTATGAACGTATGGAGTGGAGGAGACTGTGCCCATGCGGCCCGAAGCGGCTCACCCGGGACGGCGTCGCGCGATGGACGTTTTGTTTATCACCACCAGTGAACTTTCTCCCGGTGATGCCGTCTATTCGACCGTGAGGGCGATGCCGACAGTGTGGTGAACGGGACGGTGACAAACGCCCGCGCATCGGGCGGTAGCTGAAGATGTCACCCGGTCGACGGAAAGGAAGGTGGTTGTGTGCACCTAGACGTAGGCACACTGATACAGCACTACGGCTACGTGGGCGTGTTCCTCATCCTCGCGTGTGAAGTCGTTGGAATCCCGTTTCCGGCAGAGACCACGTTGACGCTGACGGGCATTGCGTGGACGGCTGGTACGTTCCGGTTGGTACCCCTTGTCCTGATGGCGGCGCTCGGCAACATCGTCGGTTCCACGGTTGCATACTTCATCGGGAAGTACCTGGGTCGGACGGTGATTTTGCGCTACGGACGCTACGTTGGGATCACGGAGCCACGCTTGAATCACGCGGAAGTGCTCTTCCAGAAATACCAGTGGGCGATTTTGGTCGTCGGCAAGTTCATCGCGGGGGTTCGCGTGTTGATTCCGTACCTGGCGGGCCTGAACGCGATGCCGTTCATCCGGTTCACCATCGTCAACAGCGTGAGCGCCATCCTGTGGGTGTTGACGTTCGTTCTGCTCGGGAGCACGATTGGGGCCTTGTGGCGCCAGTACCACGCGTTGATTCTTCACGATCTCTGGTACGCCATCGCCATCGCGGTGGTCTTGGTGGCGCTGTACGTATGGAGAAAGATTCAGGTGCATCGGCGGAAGCGGCAGGAAACCCGGTCCGACGACACCACTCGGGCTCTGTGAGAGACGGAGGCCGGGTGGGGGCGCACCTCGCAAACAGAGGGCTGTGGGACCTGTCGGACGGCCAGCCGTTCCGATATCCCACAGCCCTTGGTGTTGTCGTTTACCGCGCAGAGGAAGTTACTCCTCGTCGTCGTCTTCGCCTTCCAATTCGTCCATGTACGCGTTGTACGCGTCTACGACCTTCTGCCACTCTTCGTCAGACTCAATGTCTGCAAGGACCATTTGCTCGTCCTCTTCGCCGTCAATCCGGAAGATGACGCCTTCCTCCAAGTCGTCGTCGATGGGCAGGAGGATGGCGTAGTCCTGCTCTTCGACCGTGATGACATCCCCGAGGATAAAGCGATGCTCGGCTCCGTCCTCATCCTCCAACACAATCACTTCGTCTTCCACGTCGTGATTATGGTCGTGGTCATGGTTGTGGTCGTGCTCCGCCATGGTCAACCCTTCTTTCTCGTCAAAATCATGAACTGGGCCACTTTACCACGGGGCGGAACGCGTGTCAATCTTCCGTCCACGCTAAGACACCTAACTGGCGTCCGTGTCCTCGCCCGCATGGGCCGCCGAGACGTCGTTCCCGTCCACCCGTTGCAAGACGGCCTGGGCAAGCCGGGATGTGACCGACTGCAACAGGTCATTGACATCCGTCTGCGCGCGCTGAAACGCCGCCACTTCCGGTAGGGTCTCCAGCTTTTCCAGCAGCGATTCGGATTCCTGCATGAGGTGCACGAAGTGCATCGGTGGCACGTTCCGCGCTCGAAACTCGCCAATCTGCTCCTGCAGCTCGCGCAGGCGGTTCATCATCGACAACGCTTGTGGATTCGCTTTCAGTCTGGCTTCCGCATCGTGAAACGCCTGGATCTCGGGGGCCTGCATGATGAGGTCCGCCAGTTCTTCGGTCTCTGCCCACAACTCATTCCGGTCCAAGGTCACATCCTCGCTCTCGCGCATCCAGTCTTCTGTCTGCATCGCACCAACGAAACCCCTTTCGTCAATGCGCTTCGTCCGTCGGGTGGGACCCGGCATGCCCGCGGTGATGCATGCGATTGTATTGCTTGTACGGCTGGCTCAGCCGGTTCTCCAGTCGGTCGCCGACGACCGCGGCGAGAATGCCCGCGATGGCGAATACAGCTAGGAGCACGTACGAGTGTGCGGCGAGACCTGCGGCCACCAGCGCAAACAGCAAGCCAAACCAGATGTAGCGCGTTTTATGGTTCACGGTCAAAACCCCTTTTCGCATTCGGTATCCGTCACAGCCGTGTCGCGGCGCCCCTTCATTATACCTGAATCCGCGGAGCTGAGGACCCGTCGTAGAAAAATTCGCATTGACCCTTGACCCCCTGGTAAAACATTCTTACTCTTAAGTTGAGTCGTTCTGCGGACAGTGTCATGGTCGGCTCGCGCTGTATCCGAGTGGAACCGCCGCCGGACTCTGCCGGCGGGCGCGTACATCCATCCATCGGGGGGAGGGAACGCCCGTGTTCAGCAATGGACTGATAGGAATGGCAGTGGCTGCGTTGGGCTTAATCTGGATGCTCGTGACCTGCGCATCGGAGACCAAGCAAAACTTCGACCGGGCGTTGGCCAACGAGAGCGGAGACGTCGAAGAGGTGTGACGCCGTCTGGCAGGCGAATCACGGGTTGGGCAGACGGCGGGCGGCCAGCGGCCGTCCGCCGCAGCGGCCTGTTCAGCGACCAGGAGGGGAGGGGCACCCGATGGAATTTCCAACTCCGCCCGTTCGGTTTGCTGGTGCCACACCGTATACATTCTATTTTGAACACGCCCAGTTGGTGTTGTTGACGTGGACACGCGACGACGCGAGGTTTCTCTTTTTGGTTCGGGAGCAGGGCCCTGAGGAATGGTTGCTCGATTATCCAGGGGAAACCTTCACCAACCGCGTACTCGACACCGTGGAGCGTATCTTCTTCATTGAGGTCGAGGAGACCCACGGTGCGGCGCCGCGCTCGTATATCCTCGGATGCTATTTTACGCTGCAGGGTGCGGCCTACGGCGCCTATTACGACCGGAGTGGCGAGTCACCCGATGTCGTCCTGTTTCGCATCAGGGGCCGTTCGCCAGAATCGGACCTCATCCCGCTCGAGGGAGAAGAATACGCCC
Organism: Alicyclobacillus sp.; assembly: GCA_023511295.1. Classification (GTDB taxonomy): domain Bacteria; phylum Bacillota; class Bacilli; order Alicyclobacillales; family Alicyclobacillaceae; genus JAIMBT01. The sequence continues at coordinate 115,382 of JAIMBT010000007.1, read as the reverse complement.
GTGTAGCGGCGTATTTCCTGGAGCAATACGCGTGACCCCGTCTCGTGAAGGATCTGCCTCACCCGGATGAAAATAGGAGCGGAACGAGGGTCCGCTTAGAACAGGTTCTCACAGAGAAATCGGGACAACTCGCGCGCCTCTGCCTCATCGGAGACGTGAAAGGCGTGGGCGATGTACGCGACATCTTCTGCTTCGTCGTCCCCGAGGATGGCTGTGCGCCCCGTTTGAATGACCGTCACCAACTTCTTTCCATAGAAGTGGTCGGTGGTCGTAATGGCGACGTCGAAACGGCTGTGCTCGCCGGCGTAACCGACAAATCGCGTACTGGTTTGTTCCGTATCGTCGTACAGAATGAAATCGTTCACGGGTATCCGCTCCTTGTCAGCAGCGCCGGCCAGGCGTCGGCCGCGTTCATCCGCTGTCCTCACAGGTTCCGATTCACGCCGAACGACCGGCATTCGAAGGTTCCAAATCGACGAGGGAAGCCCACCGCTGAGCGTGGTCAGAAGCGGGACCTCCCGGATTCGGGAATCTCCATTCGCCCTTCGGCCATGAGGCGCTTCAGTTCGTTCGTCGCGCGGAGAAAGGCTTCCTTGTCCCGCCGCTCCAGCGCTTCGTCAATTTGGTCCCGAAGGTGCTGCTTGCGCATGTGGCGCCGGTCAATCTCCTCTAATAACTCCGTCACTTCATTCGGGACCGGCAGGTCCGGCAGGTTGACGAACAGGTACAGGGTCTCCTGGTGATTGAAAAACGAACGCAGCTGCTCGAGGATGTCGGCCGGCTTGCTGACCTTCTGTACAGAACCTCCGACCGGAAGACGCGCAATCATGCCGTGTCGGCCGATGATCAACAAGGGGACGTTCTCCAACACGATGTTGGTGAATTCCACTTGTTGATGGCGCAGAGCCAGGAAGTCCAACACCGTATCGGCCCCCGGAGGAAGGATTTTCGTTTTCAGAAGCATCAGTTCTTCTCGTGCAATCATTCGTCTGACCTCCTCACGCACGGCCTGTTGTCTCAGCCAGTGCCATTGAGATCACCCTGCTACTGTACGGTATGCGTGCACCGGCCAGGTGCTGCGGGCCAACGGTCTATACGCCTCTATTTTAACAGAGGCGCGAGGTTTATTGAAGGTGAGGACACTTCCCAATTCCGTCGTCGGATGGTACCATGAGTTCTGAATCGTTGTAAGAGATTGTCCGATTGACATGGGCATTCGGGCGCGCACGTGAGGGGGCGTGAATTCTGTGAAGAAGGCGCTCGTCATTTTAGACGTGCAAAGCGAGTTCTTGGGTAACACCCTCGATTACATCGCACCGCTGTGCCAGCGGTACGTACGTCGGAGTGGGGACGAATACGAGCTCATCGTCACAACGCACTGGGTGTACCCAGAAGCTGAGGGCAAGAGCCAATTGCTCGTCACCCATCCCCGCGCCGTCGTGGTGGAAAAACGCGGATATTCCGGGTTCACCGCGGAAACCAAAGCGTTGTTTGACCAGCACGGCATCGACGAAGTCCACATCGCCGGCGTGGATTCCGAAGGAGCGGTGTTGGCCACCATGTTCGCCTGTGTCGACGCGGGCTACAAGGTGCAGATACTGGAACGGTTGGTGACCTCGTACCACGGGCGAAACTGGGAGTCGATGATGATTGCGCGGCACATCCTCGGTCCGGAAAACGTTGTGAACATTGGCGGCGACCGCGTGTACGTGTAATCATTGCCCGCGTGCGCGACCCCCGAGCGCACATACTACGTGCACGGGGGTGTGGCGATGCAGAACTGGGTGTACTTCGCTGGGCTGTATGGTTCAAAATTCGAAGCGTACTGCGCTGTGATGTGGATTGAGGCCGATGAGCGTATCCGCGGTTGCGCCCTGCCCATGGAGGTTCAGGTGTATCAAACCCGCCGTGGGAAATACGGCGTCCGGTTCCGCCAGGCGCCGGAATCCGCCGTTCGGCAGGTCCACGGGTAGGCCCAGCTTCTGGCGGCGAGGAACATCTGCATGGGTTGCACCTTCACCCGTCCAGCGGCCGGTCGCTGGACGGTTTTCCTATGAATGCAGGGGCGCTGACGCAAGCTCGAACGCCCAAAACGGGGTCGGAGCTCAGTGATACGTGCTGCCGATGGCGTCCTCCGCCTCTCTATCGAGCGTACGCCAGCTGTCTTCCGGAACGACCTCTGACTGTTGTGGCAGCGCGCTTGCCGATGCGGCGGACGCCTTCTGGCGGACATCGCTGTCGCCAGCGTGGGCGGTCTTCCTGTCATCGGTTTCGGCCCTAGGGCTGGCGTCCGTGTTCGGGCGGGTTGACGTCTCCTTCCGCGGTTCATCGGTGTCGGCATCCGTCACGCCGAGCGCATGCATGAGCGGGCACCAGCCCATGATGCCTTCCGCGACCTTCATGGCGCCGAAACCCAACAGCAAGCGCGATGCCAACGTCTGCTTTCGCTGTGTGAGTGCACTCGCCATGAGAAACAGCCCGCCAGCCAGTCGCACGTACCGGTCGGAGGTGCGGATGTTGTGGTTTTGCATCGAGATCGACCTCCCTGCAGGTCCGGCATACAGGGCCGGACTCCAACACGCTCCTAGTATGTCCGGCGTCGGTTCGTCTATGATGGAGGGCAGGAGGGATGAATATGAGTTTAGTGCCGATTGTCGTCGAACAGACGAGCCGCGGTGAGCGCAGTTACGACATCTACTCGCGGTTGCTGAAGGACCGCATCATTTTCCTCGGGACAGCCATCGACGCCGAGGTGGCGAACGCAGTGGTCGCTCAGTTGCTCTTCCTTTCGGCCGAAGACCCGGACAAAGATATCCAAATGTACATCAACTCCCCGGGCGGTTCCGTGTCCGCCGGATTGGCCATCTACGACACCATGCAGCACGTAAAACCGGCGGTCTCCACCATCTGTGTGGGTTTGGCGGCGAGTATGGGAGCCGTGTTGCTCGCCGCGGGTGAGAAGGGGAAGCGCTTCGCACTTCCGAACGCGGAGGTCATGATTCACCAACCGCTCGGCGGGGCGCGCGGACAGGCGTCGGACATCCAGATTCATGCAGAGCATATCCTTCGGACGCGCCAGCGGCTGAACCAGATCCTCAGTGAACGCTCCGGGCAACCGCTGGAGCAAGTGGAGCGGGACACAGATCGGGACCGGTTCATGACGGCGGACGAAGCGAAGTCGTACGGCTTGATTGACGATGTCATCCGAAGAGCTTGAGGTGGATGGGACGGCCTTCCTGGACCGGCTGCGCGCGAGCGCACGACGGGAGGGCCGTGATTTGACAACGGACGGGGTGCCGTTTTCCGCGTTCATGGCGGAGGCGCTGTACGGTTCGGACGGATACTATCAGCGTCGGGTGCAAATCGGCGGCGTGGGTGCTGACTTCTACACCAGTGCCCAGTTCCCGCTGTTCGGACGGACGCTGGGTCGATACATATGGGCGGACTGGCGGCGGCACGTCTCCACCCGGCCGTTGGTTCTCGAGATCTGTGAAATCGGCCCGGGAGAAGGGGACTTGGCAGCGTCCATCACGGAATACCTGTGTTCCGTCTTGTCACCAGACGTGTCCATCTCGTACACCCTTGTCGAGCCGGCCAAACGATTGCGCGAGCTACAGCAGGCGCGGCTGGTCCGCCGACCCCGTGTGACCTTTCAGTGGTGCGAGCGGCTGGAAGATGCCGAGGACAACGTCCGCCCTCGGGCGTATATCCTTGCAAACGAGGTGCTCGACGCACTGCCGGTCGAGCGGGTCCGGCGGGCACCGCGGGGCTGGCAACAGGCGTACGTCGCCCTTCGTCCCGGAACCTCGGTGCTGCACTGGATTTGGCGCCGCGCGGCCGCGGGCATCGCGGAGCTGGCGGAGCGCTACACGCCTGTGCCCGTAGGCCACTGTGCAGAGGTTTGCGAAACCCTGGAACCGTTCTTTGCCGCGTGCCGCCGCGTGGCCAGGACCGTGCACGCAATCTTCGTGGACTACGGCATTGTGCGCGAAGAGTGGGAGGCCGGTATCCGACCAGAGGGCACGCTTCGCGCCTACGCGAACCACCAGTTTGCCGATCCGCTCACGACTCCGGGCCAGGTCGACATCACGGCGGACGTGAACTGGACCCACGCTGCCGCCGCCGCGCAGGCTGCGGGATTTCAGGTCGGTCGGCTGCAATCGCAAGGGTCGTTCCTGATGCAGGCTGGTATCGCGGAACTGGCAACCAGGCCGTTCGCACGGACGGTAGACCCGAAGGCGTCGGCCGATGTAGAGCCGTCGCAGGCGCAGGCCCTGAAGACGCTGGTCCTGCCAGGCGGGATGGGAGAGCGCTTCTCTGTGCTCGCGTGTGAAGCTGGTTCGGGTGGGTTCTTGACATCCCTCGGATAGGGAGGTTGCCGGTCAATGCTGAGACGGCTCGCAATTGTCTGCCTGGTAGCGGGTCTTGTGTTCCTCGTGCTCGGTATCCGTTTCACGATGCACACAAAAATATGACATACTAATTGCCGGGGATACGCAAAACTGTATGGAACAATCCGTCCGCCGTGTGGTATATATTGAGGTGGAAGCGACCTCGGGTTCCGCAGAGGTTGAATGGATTGCACAGGAGGCGTTGACTCGATGACACTGCGGATGGCCATCAACGGATTCGGACGGATTGGCCGCATGGTCTACCGGCGGGCCGCGGAGGTCGGCGGGATTGAAATCGTGGCCGTCAACGGCACGGCTGACAAGGACACACTGGTTCACTTGCTCCGGTACGACTCCGTCCACGGCGTGTGGCAGCAGCCGACGGCGGTGACCGCGGACGGTTTTCGCGCGGGCGACCAGGTGACCCGCTGCTTCTCGACACGGAATCCGGCAGAGCTGGCGTGGGGAGACCTGGACGTGGACGTCGTCGTCGAGGCGACGGGTGCCTTCCGGACACGCGAGACAGCCGGTGTGCATCTATCGAATGGCGCCCGCAAGGTGATTCTCACGGCTCCAGCGAAAACGGCAACAGACGTGGACCTGACCGTTGTGATGGGCGTCAACGAGCACCTCTACGACGCCACGTCGCACCACCTCCTCTCCGCTGCCTCCTGCACGACCAACTGCCTGGCGCCCGTCGTGAAGGTACTTCATGAGGCGTTCGGACTGGTCACGGGCATGGTCACGACGGTCCACTCGTACACCAATGACCAGAAAAATCTGGACAACCCGCACAAGGACCTGCGCCGCGCTCGAGCTTGCGGCGAGTCCATCATCCCCACCAGCACCGGTGCCGCGAAGGCGATAGGCTTGGTCTTGCCGCAGCTGGCTGGTAGACTGAATGGAGTCGCGCTCCGCGTGCCGACGCCGAACGTGTCGCTGGTGGACCTGGTGGCGCAACTGAATTCCGACGTCACGCCGGATGCGGTGAACGCAGCACTGGCGTCCGCGTCGGCATCGTCCCTCGACGGCATCTTGGGCTACACGGAAGAGCCGCTGGTATCGGTCGATTTCAACGGTGACCCGCGGTCGGCAGTGGTGGACGGTCTATGCACGCAAGTCCTCGCAGACCGTACAGTGAAGGTGCTGGCGTGGTACGATAACGAATGGGGCTATTCCTGCCGCGTCGTCGACTTGGCCAAACACGTGGCCAGCCAGCGCGACGAGGGTCTGTCCTCCCTGGAGTGGACGGACAAAGTGGCGCAAGCCCGAACTCAGGATGCGGCGGAGGTGAGTGTTGCGGCTCACCGCTAGCCGCCGGTGTACTGTCGAGACCGGATGGTCCGTTCGCCATCGGTCCCGCACGGGCGCCAGGTAAAGGAGCATCAACTGGATGGACGTTTACCTCGACAACGCCGCCACCGCACCCATTTTGCCCGAGGTGCGGGAGGCGGTTGTGCGGTCTTTGGATATCTACGGAAACCCTTCTTCCCTGCACGCGAAGGGCGTTGAAGCGGAACGCCTGCTGAGTGAAGCGCGGCGGGCCATCCTCACCTGTCTCGGCCGTCCACGGGCGCGCATTGTCTTCACGGGCGGCGGAACCGAGGCAAACAACCTCGCGATTTTCGGCGTTGTCCGGAGGTACCACAACCGAGGTCGTCACCTGGTGACGACGCGCATTGAACATCCCTCGGTACTCGAAGCGTATCGCGCGCTCGAGCGGGAGGGCTGGCGCGTCACGTACGTCGCCCCCCAGCCGGACGGACACGTGCGCGTGGAGGATGTCCTCGACGCGGTCACAGCGGACACCGTCCTCGTCAGCGTGATGCACGTGAACAACGAGACGGGGGCCGTCGCGGACGTGGGAGAGATAGGGCGCCGACTGCGCGACTTTCCGAAGACCTTGTTTCACGTCGACGGAATTCAGGCGTTTGGCAAGCTCCCCAATGGTCTCGCCGACGTGCCCGTTGACCTCTACACGATCTCTGGCCACAAGCTCGGTGCGCCAAAAGGCGTCGGCGCACTGGTGATGCGGGAGGGGCTCGAGATTCATCCGCTACTGTACGGCGGTGGCCAAGAGTACGGCCTACGCTCCGGGACGGAGAACCTGCTCGGGATTGTCGCATTGGCAGAATCGGCTACCGCTGCTTACCGTGACATCGAGCACGACTTCGCGGAGGCGCACCGCAAGCGCGCCTTGCTGGTGGAGCGTCTGCAGCAGATCCCCGGAGCGGTCGTACACGCGCCGCCCGTGGTTTCGCCCTACATCGTCAGCGTATCCTTCCCCGGGTTAAAGGGGGAGGTGCTGGTGCACGCGCTGGAGGCGGAGGGTGTCTACGTCTCGACCGGATCGGCCTGCTCCACCAAAGGCGGACACAGCAAAGCCAGTCACGTGTTGGAAGCCATGGGCTGCGCCCCCGAGATGGTCACGGGGACGCTGCGTTTGTCGTTCGCGCGCTGGACCCCTGCGTCGGCACTGGAGGCGGCGGCTGAGGTGGTCGACCGACAGGTCCGCTGGTTGTACTCGGTGGCGCGGAAAGGGGGCACATCTCGATGATTCGGCAGGTGATTGCGCGCTACGGGGAGCTCAGTCTGAAAGGCAAGAACCGGCACCAGTTCGAGGAGCGACTGGTCGGGAACATGCGGCGGGTGGTTGCCGACGTCCCTGGCGTTCGAATTGCGCGCCAGAACGGGCGCGTCCTCATCACCCTCGATGACGCTCCGGTGGATGTCGTCATCTCCCGGCTCAAGAACGTGTTTGGTATCGTCTCGTTGAGCCCGGTCGAGGTCACGGGGCTGGCACTCGAAGAGATGGTACAGGCAGCGCTGCGCGTCCGAGGCGAAGAAGCCCGTCGACTCGGACTGTCGGCCGCAGAGCGGTCGTTCAAGGTTGAGGCGAAGCGCGTCAACAAACGGTACCCGCTGACCTCGATGGAGGTGGCATCGGAGGTCGGCGGCCAACTGTTGGCGGCGGAGACGGGATGGACCGTCGACGTCCACCATCCCGCCGTGACGGTATTCGTGGAGGTGCGCGACGAAGAGGCCCTCGTGTACGGGGTCAAGGTGCCGGCTCTGGGAGGCCTCCCCGTAGGCACCTCTGGGCGTGTGGGGCTGCTGCTCTCCGGCGGGATCGACAGTCCGGTGGCGGGATGGTTGGCGCTCAAACGCGGGGTGGAGCTGGACGCCATCCACTTTCACAGTTTCCCGTTCACCAGCCAACGCGCCCTGGACAAGGTGGAGACGTTAGCTCAGACGCTGGCGAACTGGGGCGGGCGGGTCCGCCTGCACACCGTGCATTTCACCGATGTCCAGACGGAGATTCGCAAGCATTGTCCGGAAAACTTGACAATCACGGTGATGCGGCGGATGATGATGCGGATCTCGGAGCGCATTGCCGAACAAAACGCGCTGTTGGCACTGGTGACGGGCGAGAGCCTCGGCCAGGTGGCCAGCCAGACGCTGGAGAGTCTGCGGGTGATCAACGCGGTGACGCGCCTTCCGGTTTTGCGACCGTTGATTGCCGAAGACAAGGTGTCCATCATTCGCCTGGCGCGGCAGATTGGCACCTACGAGACGTCCATCCTGCCGTACGAAGATTGCTGCACCATCTTTGTTCCCAAGCAGCCGCGAACGAAACCGGGCTTGGCGGAGACCGAGCGCGCGGAACAAGACTTGGACGTCGAGCGGCTGGTGTCCGAGGCCGTGGCGCGCACGGAGACGAAGGTCTTCAGCCGCAGATCCCCGGTGGGATGACGAGCGGGACGCGGCGCTCGCGGCAGCATCAGGGGTTCGGTCTGTGGGCACCCTAATCGACACGGGGAGTGGTGCAGATGAGGACCCTTCGGACCGTCTACCGACTGATTCGGTGGGGGTTGTTGGCGTACGGGTTTGTCAATGCCGTACTGCGGAGCCGCTGGTTCGCGGTGCTCTTGGCGATGCTGCGGATGCTGGCGAAACGGCGCCTGCGCCCGGCGCGCCGGGTTGCGGCGTTCCAGTTCGTCGATGGCAGTGAACCCGCCATCTACCGCCGCGCCGGGTGGCGGAGGATTCCCATTCGCGAGATGACGCCGGACAAATGAGTGTATCCGAGCCATGGAGGCTCGGATTTTTTTTGCCCATGACCAACGAATCTCCACAAGGGTTCAATCTCCACTTGACAAGTCGCGTCGATAATGATGGCGTCAGGCCATGCAGTCCATAACTTGGAAAGGGTGGTTTTGATGAAACACCGTGGGACGAAACTGGCCGTGCTGTCGAGTGCCATCGCTGGGCTTGCGGTAGGCGGCATCTTGACCTACGCCATTCCCGCATTCGCCAGTTCGAGTCCGCCTTCCACAAACACGTCGACCACATCAACCCGGCAGCACCCGGCTTCGCAGTGGTTGCGGTCGATGCTGCAGCGAAATGCGGACGAGGTGGCAAGTGACTTGCACCTGACGAAACCGCAGCTCGTTCACGACTTACAGTCCGGTCAGTCCTTGGACGACATCGCACAGAAGGAGAACGTGTCCACATCTCAGTTGCAGAGCGAGCTGCAGACGCTGCTTCAGAACGACCTGCAGGCGCGGGTGTCGTCGGGTCACATGACGGCCGCACGCGAGGCCCACCTCCTCGCCAACCTCGAGCAACGATTGCCGCAGTGGATGGCGAACCGTCACGTGATGCATGCACCAACCCGATATGTTGCCAGTATGGACGTGTTGAACTTCGTCGCTTCGCAGTTGCACATCACGCGACAGCAACTTGTGAGTCAGCTGAAAGGCGGTGCGTCCATCCATCAGATTGCAGCGCAACACGGCGTTTCGGCGACGACGCTGCAAGGCGCCGTCGAGCAAAAGCTGGATGCCCAGGTGAACGCGAAGGTCGAAACCTGGTTCAACAAGACGGATTGGTTTGCGCGTTCGACTTCACCCGACGCAACCCACTAGTGCAGAGCGGCGGGTTCCTCCATTCCCCGGGACCCGCCGCTTCCGCGTGGCCCAGGCCACTTTCCCCGAATGGCAGCCTCACACCGGTCCTTGGTCCACTCATCGAAAGCAGCGGCGCACGCGATGCGAAACCCCAGTTCCTTGTCTTCAGGCATCTGCCGGCAGGGTTTTACATGTTTAAACACTCATTTTGTTGGAAATGCTGGTAGATAGTTTCGTCCTGATGCGAATCCACAATCGGAACGAGCAAAGGATCTGCGGGAGGCCGTCAACATGTCACAACAGATACGCACCATGAGACAAGACGCGTGGACGACGGAGGACGATTCGGTGTTGGCCGAAGTGGTCCTCAAGCACATCCGCGACGGCAGTACGCAATTGGCGGGATTCAACGAAGCCAGCAGGCGCCTCGGGCGGACGGCTGCCGCGTGTGGGTTTCGGTGGAACGCGTGCGTGCGCAAGCAGTTTCGCAAGCAGATAGAGATGGCGAAAGAGGAGCGCAAGGAGCGCAAGTCGCAGAAAATCCAAGCGCAGATGGAAGGCGGCGACTACGACCATCCGACGGCGACGCTCATGAGCTGGGCGCAGGTACTGCGCTTTTTGCGCCAGGAAAAAAACACGGCGCAGCAATGGGCCTCGCGTTGGCGCAGTGCGGAGCGCGAGTGCAACGAGTGGAAAGCGAAGTACGAGCGCCTGAGCAAAGAAGCGGCGAGCATGCGCGAGGAGCTGCGAACCTTGCGAAGCGACTATGCTGCCGTTATGGAGGACTACCGGTCCCTGGTCGACATCGTCGAGCGGGCTCGGAAGGCCGCGTTCCTCGACGGCGACGAAAACTCGACCGGCTTCATCTACCGGATTGACGAACACGGCAACCTCGAGCGCGTGAACCCAGACCCGCCTGCCGAGCAACAGGCGGAGTGAAGACCACGCCGGCCCGGCGTCCCCTTTACGGAGATGGCCGGGCTGGATGCGTTTGGGGGCGAGGGGCCGGCGATGGATTACCGCGCTTCGTCCAACGCGTGCCGCAGGTCTTCCAGAATAACCTCGAAGGGCTCTGTCCCAACGGAAATCCGAACCGTGCCGTCGCGGATGTCCAGTTGGGCGCGCTCGGCGGGTGAGAAGGCCCGGTGGGAGGTCAACGCAGGGTGTGAGACCGTGGTTCGCGTTCCGCCGAGCGACGGGGCCAGGGCCACGTGGCGGCATGCCCGCAGCAGGCGGTTTACAGCTTCCTCTCCGCCACGCAGGTGGATGGACACCATCGCGCCGAAGCCGTCGAAGAGGACTCTGCGTGCGATGGCGTGCCATGGACTGTCGGGAAGTCCGGGGTAGAACACTTGTTCCACGGCCGGGTGTCCGCGCAGGAATTCGGCGAGCGCCAGTGCGTTGCGGCAGTGTTGAGGCATGCGCAGATGGAAGGTCTGCAGGCTTCGCTGCGTCATCCAGGCATCGAACGCAGACAGCACGCCGCCAACCGTCACGGTCAAGGTTCGAATCGGTGTCATGACGTCTGCCGAACCGTAGCACACGCCGCCCATCACGTCGCTGTGTCCGCCGAGGAACTTGGTCAGGCTCTCGACCACCACGTCCGCCCCGAACGTGTGTGGCCGAGCCAGGTACGGGCTGGCGAAGGTGTTATCCACCATCCACCGGAGGCTATGCGCGGCGGCAAAACGCCCGATGGCTTCGAGGTCCGCCACTTGCAGGAGGGGGTTGGCGATGGTCTCGACGTACAACAGCGCCGTGTTCGGGCGAAGCGCTGCAGCCAACGAGTCGCCGTCGTCCATGTCCACGTAATCCACCGAGATGCCCCAGGGCCGAAGCACTTGTTCGAACAACGCGTACGTTCCACCGTAGAGGTGGCGGGTTGCGACGAGGTGGTCGCCGGGTTTGAGGAGACTGAAACACGCCTGGGCGATGGCCGCCATCCCGGACGCAGCGAATACAGCGGCCGCGGCCCCTGTGAGTTGGCAGAGGGCCTCTTCGAGTTGGTCCGTGTTGGGGTTGCCGTTGCGCCGATACAGGTATCCAGGTGCGGACCCGGCGTAATAGGCGCGGATAGCCTCAAGGTCTGGGAAGGTGTAGACAGACGAGGGGACGAACGGCGGGGATTCGGGCCGGATCAATCCATACCCGGTATTCTGCATGCGCTTCACCTCATTCGCTCGGCACGGCACGAAGTCGCGGGACTCAGCTTTGCACAGGGTTTCACACAGCCTTCGCCCCATGCGACGGTTTCTCCGCGTACCTGCATCCATCCTACCACGATCCGTTGTCTCGTAGGCGAGAAAGCGCATACGAACTGAGGTGTTCCGGGCAGGCTATCGGCAGTTGTACGCCAAGGGGGACCGGCTGCATGAGACGTGCGGTCTGCTGTTTCAGTATCGCGATGGCTCCGCTTCTACTGTGTGGTTGCTATGACCGAAAGGAGTTGGAGCAACAGGCGTTCGTGACCGTCATGGGCGTCGATGCCGCTCCGGGGGGCATGATGGACGTTACCTTTGACATCGCCGCTCCGCAGGCATCCGGGTCCGGCAGCGACACGGAGAGCAAGTCTTCCGGCCCCCAGATCACCGTGCGCGCACGCACCATCACGGAAGCCATGACGACGGCGAACAGCAGTGTCGAACGCACCTTGACCCTGACGCACCTGACGCTGCTCTTGTTTGGACAGGAGATGGCGAAGCGCGGGCTGTCGGACATTGCAGAAACGGTGTCTCGCTATCGGCAGTTTCGCGGAACGACCCTGGTCGGGGTCACCGAGGATACGGCGGCGAAGACGATGGCCGCGTTTCAACCGGTCTTGGAGAAGTCCCCGTCTCGAGCGGCCGAAGGTGTGGCCATGGTCGGGCAGGAGGAGGGCACGCTCCCGCCGACGTATCTTCACGACCTCCTGCGCAACTTGCAGACGCACCACGTAGGCACCTTGCTGCCGATGTTCGCCATCAATCCGATGGTGGAGCAGGACCCGAAAGGAGAGCAGGGGATTCCGGAGAAGGAACGTCCAAGCCAACAGACGGGTCACCTGGCCCGTGCGGGTGGAAATCCGGTGGAATGGGGCGGCGCAGCTGTCTTTCGCGGCGGGAAAATGGTCGACGTGTTGGATGACAAACAGATGCAAGCCGTCGACATCCTTTGCGGGAATGCCAGACGCGTCACGCTGAACGTCCAAGATCCACTGCATCCGGCCGAGCGCATCGGCCTGTCCCTGCGGGCGGAGCATCCACCGCGCTTCCACGTCGCGCTGGGGTCTCCCTTGCAGGTCTCCGTGGACGTGCCGCTCGAAGGCGATATTCAAACCACGGAGGACAGTGTGGACTACTCCGATTCCGGGGCCCGGTTGCGTTTGCAACGGGCGGTCGATACACAGTTGGGGAAGCAGTTGCAGGCGGTTCTCCAGCGCTTGTTGATGAAGGACAAGGCTGATGTCATTCCCGTTTCGGCCGGCATTCGCCACGACTTTCCGAATCACCAGGCGTTCGTCCAGTACCCGTGGGAGGAGAACCTCGACCGTGCGCAAATTCGGGTGAATATGGACCTGAGTATCCGGCGCTACGGCGTGCAAATGGTTCCCCTCACGGAGAAGTAGAGCGGTTTCGCCGAAAGACGGCGAAGGGGGCTTCCTCCTCGCCGTCTTTTCCCTCCAGTACGCCGCCCGTTTAGAAAAACCAGCCGGCTGCGAGCGGGTCCACCCATTCGACGACCTGTGGCGGCTGGATGGGAGGAGGCTGCGCTCCCGTCTCGTGCCGCGGTTGTGGAAACGCGCGCACTTGGCCCTGGGGTCTCTGCGACGGGGGTTCGGCGCCTGGCTGGAAGCCGCCCGAAGGCGGGCCTTCCGGCGCCCCGTGTGCGCCAAGGGGTGCTTGCGGACGCGGCGCCGCGGGGTTCGGCGCCGCATCGCCGGCCGCCGCGTCCGCGGACGGTGCATCGTCCGCGCCTTCGCCGGACTGCGCGATGGCGGCAGCGGCCTGGGTGATCCACTTCACCAGCACCGGCCAGAACGGACTGTCCATCCACTGAGAGAAGGCCTTCAGGTTGATGGCGTGATCTGCCCCTGCTGCCTCGCGTAGGGCGGAGGACACCGTGAGCGCCAACGCGACGAATTTTTCCGGGGAAAGTCCCAACTTCGCCGCCTCGCGGGCAATCCGTCGCCGCATCCGCGGCGTGCACCATTCGTTGCGCGCTCGGCGTGGCCGCCGACCGCTCTGCTTCGGCAATGCGGACCCTCCTCTCCGATGTCCTCTACCATCGGATGTCAGGGCGGGCTGAAGGGGCAGGGCAGGTGCCCTCGGGTCACGTCACAAGTCCGCCGTTTGGGCTGATCACCTGTCCCGTGATAAAGGAAGCAGCCGGAGACGCGAGGAACAGGACGGCATGCGCGACGTCCTCGGGTCGGCCCAGTCGCCCAACGGGAGTTTCGGCTGTCACCACGGCCCGGTCCGTTTCGTCGAGGTTTCCCAACATCTCCGTGTCGATGGCGCCGGGTGCGACGGCGTTCACCGTGATCCCGGTGGCGCTGACCTCCTTCGCGAGCGCCTTCGTGAAGGCGATGAGCCCCCCTTTGGCCGCCGAGTAGGCCACCTCGTGCGCACCCCCGGTGAGACCCCACACAGACGCGATGTTGATGATGCGCCCCGCCCCCGAGCGGCGCAGGTATGGCAGTGCAGCTTTCGTGCACAAGAAGGGCGCAGTGAGGTTGCTTTCCAGCAGCCGTTGCCAGTCGTCGAGCGTCGTTTCGTCGAAACACTGCGCATGCGCGACACCTGCGTTGTTGACCAGAATCCTCGGCAGGCCAAACTGAGTCGCTGCCGTGAACAGACGGCTCACGTCTGCGGGATCTCGCACGTCCGCCTGCACGGCGTCCGCCTTGCTGCCCAGGCCGCGAATCTGGGCAACCACCTCGTGCGCCGCGGTTTCCGATTGAAGGTAGTTGACGATCACGTTCGCACCCGCCCGTCCGAGCGCAATGGCGATGGCCCGCCCGATGCCGCGCGCGGCGCCCGTGACGACGGCCGTTTGCCCGAACAGTGGCCGAGTGGTGGAGTACGTCTCGCTGCTTTGGTCCTCCACACGGCTCCCTCCCTTTTCGTCGTTGCTCCGCTTCGTCCTTGCCCCAACACCCACGCAACGGGGCACCAAACACGTTGCACCATTGTAGCACAAGGCGTCCGCCCGTCCGAATCGTGCACCCTCCCGTGCAGCATTGGCCGCGCGCCGCACGGGTGTGGCCCAGACCCCTGCAATCCTTTTGCAAACCCCCGTCCTTCCTGCTAACCTGAAGTGGGAGTTTGGAGAGGAGGGGAAACCTGTGTTTCGCAAGGTGTTGATTGCCAACCGGGGCGAGATTGCCCGGCGCGTCATCCGAACGTGCCGCGCGATGGGAATCGCGACGGTGGCGGTGTACTCGGACGCGGACGCCAACGCCCTTCACGTCCGCGAAGCGGACGAAGCGGTCCGAATCGGTCCGCCGCCGGTCGCAGCGAGCTATCTGCAGGTGGACGCCGTGATGGAAGCGGCGCGCCAGACCCAAGCGGACGCACTCCACCCGGGATATGGGCTGCTCAGTGAGAACCCGGCCTTGGCCGAAGCGTGCGCGGATGCGGGCGTGACGTTCATCGGCCCTCCAGCACACGCGATTCGCGAGATGGGCAGCAAGATTCGCGCACGGCAGTTGATGCGCGAGGCCGGCGTGCCGATTGTCCCGGGGTCAGACGGCGAGGTCGCTGATTTGACCGCAGCCCTGCAAACCGCGCGGGACATCGGGTATCCGGTGATGCTGAAGGCTTCCGGCGGTGGCGGCGGGATTGGCATGCAGGTCGTGGAGTCTGACGCACAGCTCGAGAAAGCGTTTGCGGCGAATCAGCAACGCGCCAAATCCTATTTCGGGAGCGGCGCGATGTTTCTCGAGAAGTACTTGGAGGCGCCAAGGCACATCGAGATCCAACTGTTGTTCGACACCCACGGTCACGGCGTCTACCTCTGGGAACGGGAGTGCTCCATCCAGCGGCGGCACCAGAAGGTCATCGAGGAGGCGCCATCCGCGCTCGGAGACGCGGGCTTGCGGAAGCGGATGGGAGAGGCCGCCCTCGCAGCCGGACGGGCCATCGGGTACACGAACGCGGGGACGGTCGAGTTCATCGTCGACGGGGCCGGTCACTTCTACTTCCTCGAGATGAATACGCGCCTGCAGGTGGAGCATCCCGTGACGGAAGCCGTGACGGGACTCGACCTGGTCGAGTTGCAGCTCCGGGTCGCTGCGGGCGAACCGCTGCCGTTTGATCAAGCTGGTGTCGCCTTGAACGGTCACGCCATCGAGTGCCGCATCTACGCGGAGGATCCCGTTCGCATGCTGCCCTCACCCGGTACCATTCAGGTGCTCGAGTTGCCGACGGGTGAGGGGGTTCGCAACGACGTGGGCGTGGAGAGCGGGTCGGTGGTCACGCCGTATTATGATCCGATGATTGGCAAGCTCATCGTCCACGCCCCGACACGAGAGGCGGCGATTGCAAAGATGGCCCAGGCGCTCGCCGAGTATCGGGTGGAGGGGATCAAAACCAACCTGCCACTGCTCGCGCAGATTGTGGCCCACCCACAGTTCCAAGCGGGCGCCACCACCACAGACTTTATCCGCCAATACGTACAGAATCGGAAGGAGTCCTGAAGGATGCAGATCACAGCAACCATGGCCGGTACGGTCTTGTCTATCCCTGTCGCGGTCGGTGAAGCGGTTTCGGAAGGACAGGACGTGATTGTGTTGGAATCGATGAAGATGGAGGTTCCCATCCAGTCGGAGGTCGCGGGCACGGTGCGCGTGGTGAACGTACAGGTCGGGGACTTTGTGAATGAAGGCGACGTCTTAATCGAAGTGGAGTAATCCGCGGAGGACCGTCTGCCGAGGGGGAGGAGAACCGGATGAGTCTCGCGGACACGGTTGTGCTCACGGAGGTTGGGCCGCGCGACGGCCTGCAAAACGAACATCAGCCAGTTCCGACGGAAGTGAAGGTTGAACTCGTCAATCGACTGGCACAGGCGGGCTTCCGCCACATCGAGGTCAGCTCGTTTGTGCACCCGCGTTGGATACCCCAGCTCGCGGACGCGGAGGAAGTGTTTGCGGCCATCGAGCGCAGACCAGGGGTCTGCTACAGTGCGCTGGTACCAAACGAACGCGGCCTGGAACGGGCGCTGAGGGCGCGAGTGGACGGCGTGAACGTGTTCATGTCGGCGAGTGAGACCCACAACCGCAAGAATATCAACAAATCCATCGACGAAACATTCCCTGTACTCCAGCCGGTGGTCTCTGCAGCGAAGGCGGAGGGACTTTTTGTGCGTGGATACGTGTCGACGGCGTTCGGCTGTCCGTACGAAGGGCGCATCTCGGTGGACCAGGTGTTGAAAGTGGTGGACCGACTGTTTGAGATGGGGATCGATGAGCTGTCGGTGGGAGATACCATCGGGGTCGCGGTACCGCGGCAGGTCCAGGAACTGGTCGGGCACCTCGCATGGCGGTTTGGGCTGGAGCGGATCGCCTTGCATTTTCACGATACCTACGGCATGGCGGTGGCGAACGTCTGGGCCGGGTACGGCGCGGGGGTGCGCAAGTTCGACGGCTCCCTCGGCGGCCTGGGCGGCTGCCCGTACGCGCCCGGTGCTTCTGGCAATGTGGCGACGGATGATCTCCTCTACTTGTTCGAGCAGTTGAACGTCGAGACCGGCGTGGACCGGGAGCAGACGCTCGGTACGGCCGCTTGGTTCGAGCGGGCGAGCGGTCTACGCCTACAGAGCCACGCGATGTCCATCTGCCGGAAGGAGGCTGAACGCGATGCCTGACCCGTTGGTACTGCGTGCGGACGACGCAGGCGTGGTGACACTGACCTTGAACCGCGCGGACAGCGCGAACGCTTTGTCGCAGGCGCTGCTGCGCGAGATGATTGGCCACCTGCGCGACGTTGCAGCAGACTCCGCCGTTCGCGTGGTGTGTATGACGGGCGCCGGGGACAAAGCGTTTTGCGCCGGCGCCGACCTGAAGGAACGCCGCGGTATGGACGAGAACCAAGTGCGGCAGGCGGTCGGATTGATTCGCGAGATGGTCGAACGCGTCGCTTCCCTACCGCAACCGGTGATTGCAGCCGTGAACGGTGTGGCCTTTGGCGGAGGGACGGAACTCGCCCTGGCGGCGGATCTACGGATTGCCGCCAGGCACGCGCAGCTTGGATTGACCGAGACCAGCTTGGCGATCATTCCAGGGGCCGGCGGTACGCAGCGGTTGGCGCGGATTGTCGGTTTGGCGAAAGCGAAGGAACTCATCTTCACGGCGCGTCGCATCGATGCCGAGGGCGCCTGGCGGATGGGCCTGGTGAACGAAGTGGTGGACGGCGCTGACCTGCAGAAACGAGCCTTGGAACTGGCGCGGGAGATTGCGGCGAACGGACCGATTGCCGTCCGCGCAGCGAAATTCGCCATCGACCGCGGATACGGACACGACCTGGCGTCCGGGTTGCAGGTCGAGTGGGTGGCGTACGAGCGGACGATTCCGACTGAAGACCGGTTGGAGGGACTCGCGGCATTTGCGGAAAAACGAAAGCCGCTGTATAAAGGGAAGTAGTTTGCGACCTACGGCGGTAGTTCACACACAGGGGGCGGAAACAGGATGACAGCTGAGGGGTTTGCGGAGCGGCAGCGGCGCGCGATGTCGGGTGGACCGGCCAAATACCACGAGAAGAACGCATCCGTCGGCAAGCTGTTCGTGCGAGATCGACTGCGCCTGTTGTTTGACGAAGACGTCGAATTGGAGGACGGGCTGTTCGCGAACTGCATGGCCGACGGGCTGCCTGCGGACGGCGTGGTTACTGGCGTCGGCCGAGTGCACGGACGACCGGTGGCGGTGATGGCCAACGATAGCACCGTGAAGGCGGGGAGCTGGGGGTCCCGAACGGTGGAGAAAATCATCCGCATCCAAGAGACCGCCGAGCGTTTGCAGATTCCGCTCGTCTACCTGGTCGACTCGGCAGGAGCCCGTATCACGGACCAGGTTGAAATGTTTCCCGGTCGACGCGGCGCGGGCCGCATTTTCTACAACCAGGTCCGCCTCTCCGGAATGATTCCCCAGGTCTGCGTGTTGTTCGGACCGTCGGCGGCGGGGGGTGCCTACATCCCAGCGTTTTGTGATATCGTCATCATGGTCGACAAGAACGCGAGTATGTACCTGGGTTCGCCGCGCATGGCGGAGATGGTCATCGGGGAAAAGGTGACGCTCGAGGAGATGGGCGGTGCTCGCATGCACTGCAGCGTGAGCGGTTGCGGCGATGTGCTCGCACCGGACGAGCAGAGTGCCATCGCGTCCGCGCGCCGGTACCTCAGTTACTTTCCCGACCACACCGGCCTTCCCGCACCAGATGCGGCGCCCGCGTTGCCGCGGTCGTTCGATAAACCGCTGTCGGCCGTGGTGCCGGAGAACCAGAACGCACCGTTCAACATGCTCGACCTGATTGAGCGCGTGATTGACGAAGGGTCTTGGTACGAGGTCAAGAAGCTGTTCGCTCCGGAAATCCTGACTGGGTTCGCCCGCGTGGACGGGCGCGCCGTTGGCATTGTGGCCAATCAGCCGCGCGTGAAAGGCGGTGTCCTGTTCGTCGATTCGGCGGACAAGGCGGCGCGTTTCATCACCTTGTGCGACGCCTTTTCCATCCCGCTGCTGTTCCTTGCGGATGTTCCGGGCTTCATGATTGGCACCAAGGTGGAGCGCGCCGGCATCATTCGGCACGGCGCCAAACTGATTGCCGCGATGTCCGAGGCGACCGTTCCCAAGATCAGCGTGATTGTCCGCAAGGCGTACGGAGCCGGTCTGTACGCGATGGCCGGTCCGGCGTTCGAGCCGGACTGTTGCCTCGCGTTTCCGAACGCTCAAATCGCGGTCATGGGTCCGGAAGCAGCCGTGAACGCCGTGTACAGCAATCACATCCAGGAACTCCCGGAATCCGAGCGGCAGGCGTTTGTAGAAGCGAAGCGGGCCGAGTACCGGGAGGACATCGACGTCTTCCGGCTGGCGTCTGAACTCGTCGTCGACGGTATCGTTGAACCCGACCGACTCCGAGAGGAACTGTGCCGGCGCCTCGCCATCTACGCGACCAAGCACATGGTGTTTGGTCGGCGCAAGCACCCCGTTTATCCCGTATAATGTCGTTTACGCGGGTGTAGGGGCTGCAATGTGTCGCACCGGGTCAAGGGTGAACGCGTCCAGCGATGCCGTCGTGCCGCGCGCCTGTGCGGGGGCGCGCATTGTCGCCCCGGGCCGAGGTGGTGTCGATGAGACGGGATTTTGAACCATAGATAGTGGAAAAGAGGCTTGAGTCGATGCGATGTACCGCAGCTGCTGCACCCACGGGCCAGCCAATCACCGACGACCACCAGCAGTCCTTCTCCCGTGTGGCCGAGCTGTACCACAACCAGGACCCAAGTCGGTTGCAGACCTACCGGCAGCGGGCAGACGAGCTTCGCAACCGCTTCTGTGTGGAGCACCGGCAGGCGCTCGTCGCGGCCCTGCGCCCGTTTCTCGAGGAGATCCACGCGCCGAGATCGGCGATGGCCCAACTGGAACGACTGGCAAATCCAGATTCGGTCGTCGTGGTGGCAGGGCAGCAGGCGGGGCTCTTCACGGGGCCCCTCTACTCCTTGTACAAGGCGCTGTCGGCCATCGGATTGGCGCGTCGGTTGGAGCAAGAACTCCAACGCCCCGTGGTTCCGGTGTTTTGGATTGCGTCGGAAGACCACGACTGGGGCGAGGTGGACCACGCGTACGTCCTCGATGACCAGGACGGGGTTCGGCGGTTGCGCATACCGGAAGCGCCGGAGCTACACCGCATGGTCCACCACTTCCCGCTTCCGCAGACGGCGGTCGCCGGCGTCCTACGCGAGCTGGAAGAGGTCCTGCCGAGTGGTCCGTGGCGCACGGAGGTGTTGGCGGCGGTACACGATACGTGGCAGCCGGGCGATACCCTCGCCGTGTGGTTCGCGCGTTTGCTCTACCGGATGCTGGGGGAGACCGGTCTGGTGTTGCTGGACCCTTGTTTGCCTGGCTTGCGGCAACTGGCTCGCGGCGTGTGGGCGGCCGTGTTGCAACAGCAGGGCGAGCTGGCCGCCCGACTCACGGAGCGGTATCGGGCTGTCGAAGCCAGAGGGTACCATCCGGCCGTCGTGTTTGACCCAGTCAACACAACGCTGTTCCACGTTGCCGCCGGACGCCGCTATGTTCTTGAGCGAACGGATGACCCCAACCGGTTGCGCGTGCGGGGGCTCGGGATGGAACGGTCTGTGGCCGAGTGGGTGGCCACCGCCGAAGCCGACCCGACCGCCTTCAGTTCGAACGTCCTGTTGCGGCCGGTGGTACAGGACTTCCTGCTCCCGACGGTGGCGTTTGTCGGGGGACCGTCCGAGATTGCCTACCACGCGTTGGCGGGGGCTGTGTTCGAAACCCTCCAGCGGACGATGCCGCCGCTCGTGTTGCGCGACCGTTTGACGGTATTTGTGCCATCGGTGCTGCGCAACATGGAGAAGTGGGGGCTGTCGCGGGATGCCGTGCTTTCCCTGTCTGGCTTGCGCGACCAGGGAGCTCGCGCGTTTGGCGCCCTGGACCTGGATGCGGCTTGTGAGCGGATGTCGGCCGAGAGCCGGGCGCGGTGGGATGCGTGGGCGCAGTCCTGGGCACATTTGGGACCTCAGGTCGCGCGGTTGGCGGAGACCCAAGTTCGCCGAGAGCAGGCGGGGATTGCCCGGACCACGGCGAAGGCCAAGTTCTTGCTCCAACAGGCGCACGACGTGGAGGTTCGCCAGTTGCGCCACATTGAGCGGTGGATATGGGTGGATGGGCACCCGCAGGAACGTCGGCTGTGTCCGCTGAACCTCTGGGCGCAACACGGGCTGGATTGGCTCCGCGATTTGCCGCTGTGGGGGCAGTATGATCGGCCGGGGACGCACTACTACGTTGATCTCGCATAGCACGGGCGGCTATGAACCGGAACAGAACCGGCGGGCAGCTGCAGCGCGTGTCACACGCGCTGCAGCTGCCCGTTTGTGTACGGGACAAAATTCTTTTTGCTCGCAAAGAAGGAATTGTTGGCGTGGGAGCGAATGCATACATCGTGGTGGAAAGTGGAGTGAAGTGGAGTAGAATGGCGCAGGGTTGGTGAGCGAGCGTGTTCATGGGGGAGTATCAACACACCTTGGATGACAAGGGACGCGTGATTGTGCCCTCCAAATTCCGCGAAGGCTTGGGCGAAACCTTCGTGATGACGCGCGGACTCGACCAATGCCTGTTCGTATACCCCCGGTCGGAGTGGGAGATGCTAGAGTCCAAACTCAAGGGGCTCCCGATGACGCGGGCGGACGCCAGGTCGTTTGTGCGGTTTTTCTTTTCCGGTGCCACGGAGTGCGAATTGGACCGGCAAGGCCGAGTGGTCATCCCGACCTTGCTGCGGGAATACGCACACTTGGAGAAGGATATTGTCGTCCTCGGGGTGTCGAATCGGGTCGAGATTTGGAGTCGAGAACGCTGGCAGGCGTACGCCGTCGATGCGGCGGAGTCGTTTGTCGAGACGGCGGAGAAGCTGGTGGACCTGTCCTTCTGACCTGTGTCAAGCGGTGCGGTCGCAGCGCGCCGGGAACCCGTCATGGAATCGGCGCTTGCAGAGGCGACGGGATGGGGGTGCGCCGTGGAAGCCTTTGTTCACGAAACGGTGTTGCTGGAGGAGACGGTCGCCAGCCTTCAACCTCGAGACGGAGGACGTTACATCGATTGCACGGTTGGGGGCGGCGGGCATACCGAGCGACTGCTGGAGCAGAGCAGTCCCACCGGGCGCGTTCTCGGACTGGACCAAGACGAATCCGCGCTCGCCCACGCAAGGGCGAGGTTGGCGCGGTTTGGAAGCCGCGTGCAGTTGGTTCATGCAAACTTTCGCCACCTGGCTGCATCTGCGGCGGCACACGGGTTTGAAGGTGCGGACGGCGTGGTGTTCGACCTCGGCGTGTCCTCTCCGCAGTTCGACATCGGGGAACGCGGCTTCAGCTACCGGCAGGACGCACCGCTGGACATGCGGATGGACCGGGGTTCTGACCGGACCGCAGCGGAACTCCTGGCCACGCTCGACGAAACCGCCCTGGCGAACCTCTTCTTTGAGTACGGCGAGGAGAAGTTCAGCCGGACCATCGCGCGGCGGATTGTGCGGGCGCGCGAGGCGGGACCCATCGAGACGACGGGGCAACTGGCCGAGATTGTGAAATCGGCGATTCCGGCTGCGGCCCGTCGAACCGGTCCGCACCCGGCACGGCGGGTATTTCAAGCGCTTCGCATTGCCGTGAACGACGAGATCGGCGCGTTGCGCGAGGGTCTGGCGCAAGCGTTCGAGGTGGTGCGAGCGGGTGGCTGCATTGCCGTCATCACTTTTCACTCGTTGGAAGACCGGATTGTGAAGCGCACGTTTGCCGAGTGGTGTACAGGTTGCACTTGTCCACCGGAGTTTCCGGTCTGTGTCTGCGGCAAGACGGCGCGCGCCGAACCAGCGCTGCGCAAATCGGTGTCGCCTTCGGATGTCGAAGTGCGTCGCAATCCGCGGTCCAGGTCGGCGCGTTTGCGGGCTGTGCGCAAGTGCGTGGACGCGTAAGATGGGCTGGCGTCTCCGGCAAGTGGCATGGGACCGTGGGGTCTGTACCCCCGCTTCGTTGGATGGGGCGGTCAGACAGACAGTTGAAATACGCTGAGGAGGTTGGTTGACGTTGGCGACACGAGACAATCTGGCACGAGCCTTGACAAACCCTGCGGCGTCGGAGTCGCAGGTAGAGCGCGTCCGCGCCAGACACCATGCGCCTGCGCGCGTGCGGTTGAACGCAGTGTCCTTGTGGGGATGCATCTTGTTGTGCGCAGCGGTATTCTGGTGGCTGGCGGGTCAAGGTGCCAAGATGGACTCTGCGAACTACCGGATTGACCGCTTGCAGTCACAGATTGCACAGCAACAGGCGGAGAATGCATCTCTCACGACGCAGGTGAACAGCCTCGAGGCGCCAGCCCGGATTCTGCAGATTGCCACGCAAATGGGCGGGAAGTACGAGTCGCCAACGACCATTCAGGTTCAATCGAAATACTGAAGCACCGGGATGGATCCCGCAAACGGATGGTGAAGGTTGTTGAGTCCGCGACAAGGAAACCAGCAGACGCGTCGGGTACCGCGATTCCGGCGGCGGATGTTTTGGGTGCAGGTGGGGTTGCTGGGAGCCTTGGGTCTCGTGGTCGGCCGAATGGTGATTGTCGATTCGGCGTTCGGGCCAAGCCTGGTCTCGGCAGCCGCGAAGGTGGAAGACAACAGCCATGTGGTGTTGGCACAGCGCGGTTCCATCCTGGACAGGAATGGGCAGGTGCTCGCCTATGACGTACCTGCCTACATGCTCGACATCAAGACCGATGGATTCTCAGATCTGTCACAATTGGCCGACGAACTGGCACAGCCACTGGGTCAGCCCGCGAGTCAGGTTCTGAAAGTGCTGCAATCCGGAAATGGTCACTGGGTGCGTTGGCCGAACCCGGTGTTGGCCACGCAACAGGCGGCGGTCCAGGCGGCGGTTGGGAAAGATCACAGTCAGGATGTGACGTTCACCCCCACGGAGGAACGGTTTTACCCGTTTGGCGACTTTGCGGCGAACACCATCGGGTTTGTCAACCACATGGGTCAGGCGGTGAACGGGCTCGAGGCGGAATACAACCAAGTTCTTCAGGGAACCAATGGAGAGCTTCGCTACACGCAGGACCGCTGGGGATTTCCGATTCAGAGCACGGTCCAAGTGGTGAAGCCGGCCATCCCTGGAGAAGACCTGGAGACGACCATCGACAGCACCATCCAGGGATTCGTCGAACAGGCGATGAACCAGCTGGTGCAAAAGTACAACCCGGCGCACGCGGCCATCATCGTCACCGACCCCAACACAGGCAGCGTGCTTGCGATGGCCAGTCGGCCCACGTTTAACCCCAACGATTATGCGCAGGCCTCCAGTGAGGCGCTGAACGACAACTGGGCGGTCGACGCGTCCTTCGAGCCCGGGTCCACGTTCAAACCGCTCACGCTGGCGGCGGCGCTCGCCACGCACTCCATCTCGCTCAATCAGACGTTCATGTCGGGCCATACGACCATTGACGGGCAGACCATCTACGATTGGAACATCAAGGGTTGGGGCGACATCACGTACCAGATGGCGCTCGAGAAGTCGAGCAACGTAGGGTTTGCCAAGATTGCACTGGCTTTGGGATGGCCAAACCTGTTGCACTATATGCAGGTGTTTGGCTACTTGAATCCAACGGGCATCGATTTGCCCGGGGAAGCGACGTCGCAGATCTTCCCGCCTGATGAACGGCATACCGTGGAATTGGCCACGTCCGGGTTCGGTCAGGGTATTTCCGTGACGCCGCTGCAGCAGGTCGCGGCCATCGGCGCGATTGCCAACGGCGGCAAGCTCATCCGCCCGCACCTGGCCAAGGCCCTGATTGACCCGAAAACCGGCAAGGTTGTCGAGACCTTCAAGCCGGTGGTGGAGAACCAGCAGGTCGTGCCTCCGGACGTCATTGCCGCGGTGAATCACACCTTGGTGCTCGACGTCGATTCCAAAGACGGGATTGACCAAGTCGCGCAGATCCCGGGGTACTACGTGGCCGGGAAGACGGGAACGGCCAACAAGGTCGACCCTAAGACGGGGAAGTACTACGCAAACCGGTTTATTGTGTCTTTCATTGGGTACGCTCCTGCCACACGGCCGAAGTATGAGGTCTACGTCACGGTCGATTGGCCCAAGACGCCCATCGGAAGCACTTGGGGGAGCACGATTGCGGCTCCGGCGGCCAAACAGATTTTGGAGGAATGCCTGCAGTACGGCCACGTCCCGCCAGACGACCCGAGTTCCCTGCCGGTGGCCAGCCAGTCGCGTACCACGTCGGGCAACTCCGGGGCCGGTAACGCTGGGAACGGCGCGGCGGCCATGCGGACCGTCCCGAGTGTGGTCGGACTGGCGCCGCAGCAGGCGAGATCTCGCTTGCAACAAGCTGGGTTCACACCCCAGGTGGTGGGGGGCGGTGGGTCGGTTACGGCGCAGTGGCCCAGCAGCGGAGATCCGCTGGCGAAGGGCGGGACCGTATTGTTGTTGGCGCCGGGCGGGAGCGCCAAACCGTCCATGCCGAACCTGGTCGGCGTTCCGCTGCGCGAGGCCATCGACCTTCTGTCGACGCTCGGCGTTCAGGTCACGGTGCACGGTGCCGGGTCTGTTCAGGCGCAGTCTGTCGCACCGGGTCAGTCGCTGCCGGCGAAGGTGACGCTGACCTGCCAGCCTCCGGTCCCGTTCGGTGGGGCGACGAGTGCGTCGAGCAGCGCCAGAGCGCAAGGGAATTCGGCGGGGTAACGCCGTTCACCGTCAGAGGTACCGGCGGGATGCTGCCGGCCCCTCTCGGTCTATCAGGCAGATTGTCCGCATAGACTCCACTGAGAATTGACTAGGCTGTCCGGCGGCAGCACGCGCGTCCTGCGTGGCGGTGGGCTGCGACCGGTGCAGCCTGACTCGGAGGGGTCGTCAGGTGCGCGTGACAGGACGGACGATGAGACGGAGGTTGGTGCTGCTCCTGTTGTGCCTGGTCACCGCGATTGGCGGTTTAATCGTCCGCCTCGGGATTGTTCAGGGCGTGCAGGCACCGTGGCTGAAGCAGCAGGCGGATGACCTGCACAGCCGCACCATACCGGTGGAGGGCGTGCGCGGCACCATCTACGACACGAACGGCAAGACGCTGGTGTACACCGCGACGGCGCCTGGCGTGATGGCGATTCCAGCGCAGGTGACGGACAAGCCGGCGGCGGCACAGCAGATTGCGCGTATCCTCGGGATGCAGCCGGACAAGGTGCTGCAGCGCCTGCGGCTGCGCCAGTCGTCGGTGTGGGTCACGACGGGGAGTATGCGGTTGACGGCGGAGCAGGAGACGAAGTTGCGGAACCTGCACCTGCCGGGGATCTACATCACGGACCGGGGGACCCGCGCCTATCCCTACGGGTCGCTCGCGGCGTCGGTGCTCGGCATCACGGGATCGGACAACCAGGGACTCACCGGGATCGAGAAGCAATACGACAGCATCCTGCGGGGCGGCCGAGGCTACATCACGCTCAACACGAACGCGAAGGGGCAGAAGGTGCCCGGAACCGGCGAGCAGTCGCAGCCGGCGCCGCCCGGGGACGACGTCGAGCTGACCATCGACGCCGTGATTCAACAGTTTGTCGAGCGCGAAGTGGAGGCAGCGGTCGCGGAGTACAATCCCGACCACGTGACCGCCATCGTGGAAGACCCGAAGACCGGGGCCATCCTGGCCATGGCCAATTACCCCAGTTTCAACCCGGCGGACTGGCGGAACTACCCACCTGCGACTTACAATCACAATCTGGCGATTTGGCAGACGTTCGAACCGGGTTCCACGTTCAAGATTGTCACCTTGTCCGCCGCTTTGCAGGAGAATCAGGTAAAATTGAACGACCAGTTTTTTGATCCAGGGTATTATGAGGTAGCCGGGCATAAGATCCGCTGCTGGAAGGCGGGCGGTCACGGATCAGAGTCGTTCCTGAACGTGGTCGAGAACTCGTGCAACCCGGGATTCATCGCCCTCGGGGAGCGACTGGGCAAGGAGACGCTGTTCTCCTACATTAAAAAGTTTGGGTTTGGGGCGAAAACCGGGATCGACCTGCCTGGGGAAGGGACCGGCATCTTGTTCAACCTGAAAAACGTCGGTCCGCTGGAACTTGCGACGACGGCGTTCGGCCAAGGGGTTTCGGTGACCCCGATTCAACAGGTCATGGCCATGGGGGCGATTGCGAACGGCGGTGTGCTGATGAAGCCGCACGTGCTGAAGGCGGTGCGAAACCACGAGACGGGACAGATTGTGGAAACGGTTCAGCCGCAGGCGGTGCGCCGCGTCATCTCCGCGTCCACGGATGCGCAGGTCCGGCAGGCGTTGGAGAGCGTGGTGGCGCAGGGGAGCGGATCGAACGCGTACTTGCCGGGGTATCGGGTGGCCGGCAAGACGGGTACGGCGCAGGTGGCGGTGAACGGCCACTACGCGAGCGGGCACTACATCGTTTCGTTCATCGGCATGGCGCCCGCGAACGACCCGAAGCTGGTGGCGTACGTCGCCATCGACTACCCGCGCCCGAAGCAGGGGGTCATCTTCGGCGGTGTGATTGCGGCCCCGATTGTCGGGCGAATCCTGTACGACAGCCTGAACTACCTCGGCGTGCCGCCGAGCAACGACGGGATTCCGAAGAAGTACAAATGGGGCGACACGGTCAACCTGCCGGTGCCAAACTTCGTCGGCATGACCTACGCCGACGCGCAGCGTGCCGCGATACAGAGCAGCGGGATGTGGCGCGCGGCTGTGAGTGGTCAGGGCAAGTACGTGGTGGCACAGTCGCCGGCCCCGGGGACGGCGCTCGCGCCAAACAGCACGGTTCGGCTGTACTTGGGCGATACGCCACCGCAGACCCAGGGTTGACAGAGACGATGGGAGGATGCGCCTGTGAATCTGCACGAGTTGACTCAGGTGCTGTTGCATTGTGAGATTGTATCGGATAGGCCCGTTGAGGTGACGCAGATTGCGGCCGATTCGCGCCAGGTTGGACCTGGTTGTCTGTTCATCGCGATTCCGGGGCACCACGTCGACGGACACGACTTTGTTGTGGACAGCGTGCAGCAGGGTGCCGTTGCCGTCGTCGTCGAGCGCCCGGTCGCGGAGATCCCCATCCCGCAGGTGGTGGTCCCGGACAGCCTGTTCGCATCGGCCGTGCTGGCTGCGGCCTTTTACGGGCACCCCGGCCGCCGCATGCGGATGATTGGCGTGACCGGGACGAACGGCAAGAGCACGGTCACGCACTTGATTGAGCGGGTGCTGCAGGACGCGGGTCAGCGCCCTGGCGTGTGCGGGACGCTCGGCGCGCGCATCGGCGGAGAGGTGATGGAGACGGCGAACACCACGCCGTTTCCGGTGGACCTGCAGCAGATCTTGCACCGTATGGTCGAAGCCGGCTGTACGCACGGGGTGATGGAGGTTTCCTCGCACGCGCTGGATCGGCGCCAGACGGCGGGCATCCCATATGGAATCGCCGTGTTCACCAACCTCACGCAGGACCACCTCGACTACCACGGGACCATGGAGGCGTACCGCGCGGCGAAGGGCAAGCTGTTTTCCCGCCTCGGCAACGCATACGGCGACAGCCGAGCAGAGACGCCGTACGCGGTACTGAATGCGGACGACCCCGCCAGCGCCTACATGGCGGCACAGACGGTCGCCGAGTGCGTGACATACGGCATCGAGACGGCAGCGGACGTCCAGGCGTCCGCGTTGCAGATGACGGCGGACGGCGTGCAGTTTATGGTCACCACCTGGCGTGGGGAGCGGGCCCAAGCGAAGTTGTCTCTGACCGGCCGATTCAACGTATCGAACGCGCTCGCGGCCATTGCCGTCGGATTGGTGGAGGGTGTGCCGCTCGAAGCAGCAGTGGCTTCCCTTGGGCAGGTGGCTGGCGTTCCTGGGCGCCTCGAGCGGGTGCCAGTCGAAGCCCCGGTGACGGTGCTCGTGGACTACGCGCACACCCCGGACAGCCTCGAGAACGCCCTGAGGACCGTCCGGGAGTTCGCGGCGGGCCGCGTCCTGTGCCTGATTGGCTGCGGTGGGGACCGGGACAAGGGCAAACGGCCGCAGATGGCTCGGATTGCCTGCAGCCTCGCGGACCAGGTGGCGCTGACCAGCGACAACCCGCGGTCGGAGGACCCGGTCCAGATTCTCGACGACATGGAAGCGGGCGTGCGCGGGCAGGCCGACAACTACGTGCGCATCGTCGACCGCGCGGAGGCCATTCGGTGGTTGATTGGCGCGGCGCAGCCGGGCGACGTCGTGCTGGTGGCCGGGAAGGGGCACGAGACCTACCAAATCGTCGGCCGCACGAAGCACCCGTTTGACGACCGCGCAGTGGCGGCGGCGGCTTTGCGCGAACGGTTCGCGTAGCTTGGGCTGATTTGTCCAACGCACGGGGTGGCGGCTTTGCGCAAGGTCCCACAGGATTGTATGGCGAGAGGAGATTCGTTGCAATGGACTTGCAGGCACTGTTGCTCACGGCGGCGGCGGCCCTGGCCGTCGCGCTGTTGCTCGGCCCCATCTGCATCCCGCTCCTGCATCGGCTGAAGTTCGGCCAGCGGATTCGCGAAGAGGGGCCGCAGCACCACCAGAAGAAGGCCGGGACACCGACGATGGGCGGTATCATCATCGTGGTCGCCCTGCTCTTGGCGACGCTGAAGTTCGCGATTGCCAGCACCGACGTCGTCATCCTGCTCGTGGGCACGGTTGGATTCGGACTGATTGGGTTTGCGGACGACTTCATCAAAGTGGTGAAAAAGCGGAACCTCGGTCTGCGCGCGAAGCAGAAGCTGTTCTGGCAGGCGGTCGTCACGGTGGCGCTGTTCGGGCTCCTCTGGTGGCACCGCGACGAGCTGGGGCAGACGTTCAGCGTAGCGGTGCCATTCACGCACGTCGTCGTGCCGCTCGGTGTATTCTACATCTTGTTTCTCATGCTGGTGCTGCTCGGCTCGACGAACGCAGTGAACCTGACCGACGGCCTCGACGGGCTGCTCAGCGGCTGTGCAGCCATTGTCTTCGCCGCCTACGCCTTCTACGCTTACCAGCATACGGAGTACGATGTCGCCCTGTTCTCGGCGGCGATGGTGGGGGCGTTGCTCGGTTTTCTGTATTACAATCGACATCCGGCGAAGGTGTTCATGGGGGATACCGGATCACTCGCCATCGGCGGCGCCCTGGCGATGGTCGGCGTGTTGACGCACAGTGAACTGGGTCTCATCTTGTTCGGCCTCGTCTTTGTCCTCGAGGCGCTTTCCGTTATCATTCAGGTATTCTCGTTCCAGGTCTTTGGTCGCCGCGTGCTGCGGATGAGCCCGCTGCACCACCACTTCGAGCTGTCCGGCTGGTCGGAATGGGAAGTGGTGCTCGCGTTTTGGCTCGCCGCATTCTTGTCGGCGTTTGGCTCATTGATTCTGTTGTCGCGGTAGCGGGCGTCACGGGTTGGATGCACCCCACGGTGGGCTGCCAACGAGGCGGCTCACTGCGCCTGCGAGATGGCATCGTTGCGAGGGAGGGGCCGGTATGGCTGTCGAACCGAACCACCGCGTACTGGTGATGGGGCTCGCCCGCAGTGGGCGGGCCGTTGCCCGCCTGTTGGCAGATTGCGGATACACCGTGGTCGCAAACGACCGGGAGCCGCTGCCTGATCCGCTGGACGACGAACTGGCTGCATTGGCAGAACGCGGCGTTCAGCTGGTGGGTGGAGGACATCCGTTGTCGCTGCTGGACCCACCACCCGCGTTTCTCGTAAAAAACCCGGGGATTCGGTACGACGTGCCGTTTGTGCAGGCCGCGATCGAGCGCGGGGTGAAGGTGTTGACGGAGATTGAGGTGGCGTCGTGGTACGCGCAGGGGCCGCTCATCGCCATCACCGGATCGAACGGAAAGACGACCACCACCACGCTGGTCGGGGAGATTTTGACGGAAGCCGGATTGGATCCGCTGGTCGCCGGCAACATCGGTCGCGCGTTCTCGAGCGTTGTGGCCAGCACGCGCGAAGACCGGCCCGTGGTCCTGGAGGTGTCGAGCTTCCAGCTGCTCGGGACGGAGCGTTTTCACCCGCGGATTGGCTGTATTCTCAACATCTATCCGGCGCATCTCGACTATCACGGCAGCTTCGAAGCGTACCGCGACGCCAAGTGGCAGTTGTTTCAGAACCACCAACCGGAGGACTGGGCGGTGTTGAACGCCGAAGACGCGGAACTGGTCCGCCGCGCCCAGGGTTTACCGTGCCGCGTTCGGTGGTTCTCGACAGGCCCGGCCGACTCAGTGAACGGGCCGTTTCACGGTGTGTGCGTCGAGGCGGAGCAGTTGGTGGCCTATGAAGACGGCGCCCGCGTGCCGCTGATGGCGGTGGAGGAGATGGCCCTCAAGGGTCGGCACAACCTCCAGAACGCGGCTGCTGCGGCGCAGATCAGCCGGTTGGCAGGGGCGGATTGGCAGGCTATCCGCACAGTGTTGTCCCGTTTTCGCGGCGTAGAGCACCGGTTGGAGTGGGTTCGCGACGTCGACGGGGTCGCCTATTACAACGACTCCAAGTCGACGAATCCAACGGCGGCGCTGCAGGCGTTGCGGTCGATGCCGGGGAATATCGTGTGGATTGCGGGCGGCCTTGAACGGCAGGACGACTTCTCCGTGCTGTTGCCGGAGGTCCGGCAACGCGTGCGGGCGGCTGCGGTGTACGGACAGACCCAAGCGCGCCTCGCAGAACTGTGCACGGAGGCGGGCGTTCCGCAGGTTGCGGCCGTCACGGACCTGCCGGCAGCCGTCGCGTGGGCGAAGTCGGTGAGTCGCCCGGGCGACGTCGTGCTGCTCTCCCCGGCCTGCGCGAGCTGGGACATGTTCGCCTCGTACGAGGTCCGAGGGAGCATGTTCAAAGAACTCGTGCATAGACTGTAACGTCCACGAGGTTGGACAGCCCGTGCGGCGCTCTGCCGCGCGCGAGCCCGTCAGCCGGAGGTGACGCAAGCAGTGTTGGCCAGGCGAATTCAGGTCGACTGGGTGATCATGGCGGCAACCATCGTGCTCTTGTGTATCGGGCTGGTCATGGTCCACAGCGCCAGCACGGTGTTGTCGGCGCAAAACTTCGGAGATCCCTTCTATTACGCCAAGCGCCAGTTGATGTGGGCCGGCTTGGGGACGATTGCGATGATCTGGATGGCCAACCTGGACTACCACCGCCTGCGCGCGTGGGCGCCGAAACTGGTGATTGCCGCATTCGCATTCCTCGCCATCGTTCTGATTCCGGGCGTCGGACGGAACGTCAACGGGTCTCAGGCGTGGCTCGGCGTCGGTTCCTTCGGCATTCAACCGTCCGAGTTCGCGAAACTCGCGTTGATCTTGTTTCTCGCGCACTACCTCGCGGACGCGCAGGATCGGATTGAGTCGTTCTGGCGAGGTTTCCTGCCGCCGCTTGCCATGGCACTGGTCGCTATCAGCCTCATCATGCTGGAACCCGACTTGGGCCAGAGCGTGGTGATTGCGGGAACGGCCGCCGTGCTCTTGGTCGCGGCCGGGGCCCGCTGGCGGCACATGTTCGGTTTGGTTGCGGCGGGGCTGGCGGGGTTCGCCGTACTCGTGGCGATGGCGCCGTACCGGATCACGCGGGTGGTCGCCTTCCTGGACCCCTGGAAGGATCCGCTCGGGAGCGGGTACCAGGTGATTCAGTCGCTGTACGCCCTGGGGTCTGGTGGACTGCTGGGCTTGGGGCTCGGGAACAGCCAGCAGAAGTTCCTCTACCTTCCTGAACCGCAGACCGATTTCATCTTCTCCATCATCGGTGAAGAGCTCGGACTACTCGGCACGGTGACGGTGCTCTTGCTGTTCGCGGTTCTCATTTGGCGAGGGTTTCGCACCGCCATCCTGGCCAAGGATACCTTCGGCTGCCTGCTCGCCGCAGGTATCACCGGGATGATTGCCGTTCAGGTCCTCATCAACGTCGGCGTCGTGACGGGCTCGATGCCCGCGACCGGCGTGACGCTTCCGTTTATCAGCTTTGGCGGCTCCTCCCTCACGCTCATGCTGACTGGGGTCGGCATCCTCCTGAACATTTCCCGACAGTCCGTTGACTGGGTGGCCTGAGCGGGCCATCCTCTGCTATCATCGACTCAATGGCTCCCGGCCCGGCCGCGAGCTGCCCTGCCGTCCATCGGCGGGTGGCGCGAACCGCGCCGGGAGTCTCCTGGAAGGCGGGGCCACGCGTTGGCCTGCCCTGGGAAACGGGGTGTGGCGAGTGCGCATACTGCTGACCGGCGGCGGCACGGGGGGGCATATCTACCCGGGCTTGTCGCTGTGGAACTACCTTTACGAGCGTCGCCCAGATGCGCAGGTGTTGTACATTGGCTCGGAACGAGGACTGGAACGCGGCATCGTCGGGCACGCAGGGCTTCCGTTCGAGACGATTCCCGCAGCGCCGCTTCGCCGCGAGGTGAGCCTTCGGGCGGTCGCAACGGCGTGGGAGACGTATCGCGGATACCGCGCTGCGAAGCGCATTGTACACCGGTATCAACCGGATATTGTGTTGGGGACAGGTGGGTATGTCACATTGCCCGTCGTGTACGCCGCCAGTCGGTTGGGCGTCCCCGTGGTCATCTGGGAGGCGAATGCCCGGCCCGGACTGACGAATCAGTTGGCGGCCCGGCGAGCCTACGCCGTGGCGGTCTGTTTTTCCGGCGGAGAACGCTGGTTCCCAGCCGGCACGCGCCTCGTGCTGACCGGCAATCCGCGCGGCAGCGAAGTGCTCGCGGTGTCCGACGAGGCCGTGGCGGACGCGCGGCACCGCTATGGTATTCGCCCGGAGCAAAAGTTGATTGTCGGTTACATGGGTAGCCGCGGTTCCGAGACAGTCAACGCGGCCGTCCGCGAGATTGTTCCGCGCTTCGCCCACCGGCCGGGCTGGCGACTGCTCTACGTGACGGGAGAGGCGCACTACCAGTCGTTTTGTGAGGCGTTGCCGAAGCTTCCGCACAACGTGGCTGTCGTACCCTTTCTGCACGACATGCCGAGCGTGCTGCGGTGTGCGTCGGCGGTGGTGACGCGAGCCGGTGGCGCCACGCTGTCGGAAATTTGCGCCCTTGGATTGGCGTCCATTCTCATCCCGTCGCCGTACGTCACGGCCAACCACCAGGAGGAGAACGCCAAGCGCCTGGCAGCCGAACAGGCGGCGGTCATGCTGCGCGAAGCAGAGCTCAGCCCCGATGCGCTCTGGGCGCAGTTGGACCGCGTGCTGGAGACGAGTTTCGGCGACGAACTCCGCAGTCACGCGCTCCGGCTCGCGACACCGCAGGCGGTCGCGAGCCTCTGTGACCTCGTGTTGGAGGCTGCGGAGGCTCGCCGGCGATGATGAGCCCGCGGCTCGCCATGCGCTGCCCGATGTGGCGCTGCACCGATCTCGCACCCGCCCCATACAATGCCATACGGACCTGGGCGAGCGCATAAGCCCGCAGAACGAGGAGCCGCGGAGGGAAGAAGATGGACACAAGGGCACTGTACGCCGACCTGACGAAACACGGTATCGCGGTTTCCGAGTGCGAGCCGTTGGCGCACCATACGACGTGGCGAATCGGCGGGCCGGCAGACCTGTTTGTGTCGCCGCGGACTGTGCGGGAGCTGCAACAGGCAGTGGCCAGCGCGCATGCGTTTCGCGTGCCGGTCACGGTGATTGGGCGAGGGTCCAACTTGTTGGTGCTGGACGGCGGGGTCCGGGGCCTGGTCGTGCAGCTCCACGATGGATTTGGCGACATCGGCGTCGAGGAGGAGCGGCTGGTGGCACAAGCCGGTCGGTCCTTTGTGTCCGCCGCTGCCATCTCGGTGAAGCACGGACTTACGGGACTGGAATTCGCCTCCGGCATCCCTGGGACGGTCGGGGGTGCGGTGATGATGAACGCGGGTGCGCACGGCGGCGAGGTCAAGGACGTCCTCCTGTACGCGGACGTGATGGATTTTACCGGCGAGATTCGAAGGATGACGCACGGCGACCTTCGATTCGCCTACCGGTACAGTTGGCTGAAGGACCACCCCGGTATCGTCGTCGCAGCCACATTCCAACTCCGACCCGGTGATCGCGACGCGTCGCTGCAGCAGATTCGCGCGTGGTCTCAACGACGGGCCCAGACCCAACCCCTGTCGCAGCCCAACTGTGGCTCGGTATTTCGAAATCCACCGGGCACCCACGCGGCTCGGTTGATTGAAGCGGCGGGCCTCAAAGGGCTGCGGTGCGGCAACGCGCAAATCAGCGAAAAGCACGCAAACTTCATCGTCAACCTGGGGGCCGCCCGCGCTGAAGAGGTTCTGTGGCTGATGCATCACGTCCAGGAAACCGTTGCGGCGCAGTTCGGGATTGCGCTGGAAACTGAGGTCCGGATGATTGGGGAGCCGGCCTCAGGGAGGTGACGGTGTGGAAGTCTTCGAGGTAACCGGAGGTCGGCAGCTGAACGGAACCGTTCGGGTTTGCGGGTCGAAAAACGCGGCCCTGCCGATTCTCGCGGCCACCGTGATGGCAGAGGACGTGTGCGTGATTGAAGGGGTCCCGCACCTCGAGGATGTGCGCGTGATGGTCGAAATTTTGCGCGCCCTCGGGGCGCAGGTCGACTGGCAAGGCGACACCGTGTCGGTCGACCCGAGAAACATCAGCAGTACCGATGTCCCATCGCACCTGATGCGGCGTATGCGGTCGTCGGTGTTCCTCATGGGACCTCTGTTGGCGCGGTTTGGCGAAGTTCGGGTCTCGCGCCCCGGCGGCTGCGTGATTGGTCAGCGCCCGATTGATTTTCACCTGCGGGGGATGCGGGCGCTGGGAGCGCGCATTGAACAGTCGCACGGTTACGTGCGGTGCACCGCCAACCGCCTGTACGGAGATCACATCACCCTCGACTACCCGAGCGTCGGTGCGACGGAAAACCTGATGATGGCGGCCGTGCTGTCGGACGGGGTGACGGTGCTCGAAAACGTCGCGCGAGAGCCGGAGATTGTGGACCTGGCGCAGTTCCTGCAGCGCTGCGGAGCGCGCATCGAGAACGCGGGTGACGGCACCATCACCGTCACTGGCGTCCATCACCTGGGGGGCGCTCGCCACCGGGTGATACCGGATCGGATTGTTGCCGGAACGATGATGATTGCGGCGGCGGCCGTCGGCGGAGACGTGACGCTGGAACGCGCAGATCCGCATCACCTCGGGGCTGTGATTGCGAAGATCCGGGAAACGGGTGCACAGGTCCAAGTGGAACGTGATATAATTCGTGTGACTCAGGCCGAGCCCGGTCGTGCGGTGGATATTCGGACGGCACCGTATCCTGGCTTTCCGACCGACCTGCAGGCCCCGTTCATGGCCCTGATGACGATTCTCCGCGGCACGAGTGTCGTCCGCGAGAGCGTGTTTGAGGCGCGGTTTAAGCATGTGGATGAGCTGAACCGGATGGGCGCAAACATCTCTGTCGACGGCCAGACGGCGGTGGTCCACGGTGTCCCGCGACTGTCCGGCGCGACGGTGGAAGCGAGCGACCTGCGCGGCGGCGCGGCCTTGGTGGTGGCAGGCTTGGCTGCAGAAGGGACGACGCGGGTGGAAGGGCTGCACCACATCGACCGAGGTTATGAGCAGCTGGATACCCATCTCCGAGACCTCGGTGCAGACATCGTCCGCCGCGCGGTGTAGGCGGACGTCATTCGGACGGACGTGGTCGTCCGTCCGAATGACGTATACCGATACAATGGTGATTCCGGAGAACGCTGGTATGGCTGCGGTAGTGGTCCGGCAGTCGGGATATGGTGAACGCGGCGGTAGAGCCATCCGGCACATGGGTTTCGATGGAGGGACAGTTCCGTTGCCAAAGACCAAAACCGTCAAGGGACGGGTTGGAACGAAACGGAAGTCGCACGTGTGGACGCAGCGGATCGTGTTCGCCTTTTTTGTTTTCATCGGACTCGTCGTCCTCTTGGAGTCACCGCTGATGCGCGTTCGCCAGATTGTGGTGACCGGAAATCGCGGCATCTCCAGCGAAACACTGATTGGCGATGCCGGTCTTCGGACCGGAATGAGCATCTGGCAGGTCAACGCGGGCGCGATTTCAGCTCGCGTGATGGACAAGCAGCCGCTCGTCCAGGCGGTGGCGGTACATACCGACGTGTGGACGGGGCGCGTGCAGATGGACGTGCGCCAGAAGGCGGTGATTGGGATCTTGCAAGCTGGGGGATTGAACTATCAGGTGTTGGACGACGGGACGGTCTACGCACAAATTTCCCAGGTGCCAGCTTCCACAGCGGTCCCGCTGCTGGTCGTCGACGGCGTCGAGCACGCAGCACCGGGTGTGGCACTGCACGTCGGCGGTTGGAGCGCGTTGTGTCGCCAACTGGAGAAGGTACAGCCAAACGAGCTGGCGAACGTGTCGCAGATTGAGTTGAAGTCCTACGGCGAGGCCACCGTCTACCTCGACAACGGCTTCGCCGTCGCCGGCAAGGCGAGTGACTTTGCCACGTGGATGTCGGATGTGCCAGACGTCATGAACTACTTCGTGCAACACGGATACGGCCCCGGCCTGATTGACCTGACGGGGCCAGCACCGTACCGCTACACGCCGTACCGGCAGTCGGGGGGGCAGGGAAAATGACATCGGCTCGACTACGGTTGTCGCTGTCACTCAGCGCGGTGTCGGTGGTTCTCGGGTTCATGGTCGCCGTGCAGTACAAACAGCAGGTCGCCCAACACCCGGCGGGCCTCGCTTTGACCACGCACGACCCGCAACAGCGCCAACTGGCGTCCCAACTGGCGGACTTGCAGGCGAGTAACGCGAAAGCGCAACAGGAACTGTCCCAGCTCACGAGCGAGCTGTCCAACTACGAGCAGGCGTCTGCGGGCAAGGACCAAGCGCTGCAAAGTCTGCAGGAACGCCTTCAAGACGAGCGCATCCTCGCCGGGGTGACGCCGGTTGAAGGCCCCGGGGTCAGCGTCACCCTGATGGACGGTCTGGCCACCGGATCGGACGTCGAGAGTGTGCTGACGCACGACTGGGATATCCGCAGCGTGGTCAACGAGCTGTTTACAGCCGGCGCAGAGGCGGTCTCCATCAACGGATACCGCGTGGTGGCGACGTCCGGCATCTTTTGCACGGGGCCGGTGGTCGAGGTGAACGACCACCGGATTGGGGCGCCGTTCACCATCACGGCCATCGGAGATCCGCAGGCGCTGCAGTCGGCGCTGGAGATTCAAGGCGGCGTGCTGGATAGCC
Source organism: Alicyclobacillus sp. (assembly GCA_023511295.1). Classification (GTDB taxonomy): domain Bacteria; phylum Bacillota; class Bacilli; order Alicyclobacillales; family Alicyclobacillaceae; genus JAIMBT01. Next base: position 77,161 of record JAIMBT010000007.1, on the reverse strand, counting down.
TGCGCGCACGCGGGGTGAACGTGAGCACGCCGAAGACGCTGTCGAACATCACGATGCCGGCCTACGTCGGCACCTTGATGGCTGGCAACAACCCGTAGGTCGTTTGCTCGTCTGGTGGTTGCGGCGCACCGCCGGACGCGAATGGACGGGAGGGGGGATGGTATGAAGCGCAATCGACTCATCTGGTCCTTGACAGGGGTCGCCGCAGTGCTCGGTTTTCTCCTGACGGTTCAGTTGACGTCAGCGGCCCCGGCGCCGGATTCGGGCAGCCTCTCCAGCTACATCGACCTGAAGACAGAGGTGGAGGAGCAGGCCCAGGAACACGTGCAACTGTTGCAGCAGATTGCCAAGGCCGAGTCGCAGGTGCAGGCGTACAAGAACGCCAAGGGCCACCAGGCTGCGATGATGGAGGCCCTGCAGCAGGATGCCGCCACGGTGGCGAAGGAGGCGGGACTGACGAGTGTCACAGGACCAGGCATCACCATCGCCATCTCTTTTGACCCGAGCCTTCCCTACAACGCGAGTACCGCCGGGCTGTTCGACCAAGATGCAGATCAAGAGCTCGGGCTGATTGTCAACGACCTGTTTGCGAACGGCGCGCAGGCCATCAGCATCAACGGCCAGCGCCTGGTCACGACGTCGTCCATCCGCCTGGTCGCCGGTCTCGGCGGAACGAGCGATCTGCAGGTGAACACCGTGCCCATCGAGTCGCCCTATGTCATCACGGCTGTGGGGGATATCCAGCGCATGCAGGCGATTCTCACGCTGAATGACGTGGTGACGGAGCTGGCGCTGATGCAGGAGCGCTGCACCATTACCCCGCACACGGGGGCGGAGGGCGTTACGGTAGCCGGATACCAGGGTCCGCTCCCTGGCAATTTCGCGAAAGAGGTGCACAACGGATGATCTGGTTACCGGTGCTCGGTCTCCTGGTCGGTGTCGCCGTCGGATACGTGGCCAACGTCCACATTCCGGTGATGTACTCCAGCTATCTGTCGATTGCCATCCTGGCTGCCATCGACACGGTGATGGGCGGTGTTCGGGCGAGTTTGGAGCGGTCCTTCGACAGTACCGTCTTTCTCTCCGGATTCTTCTTCAACACACTGGTCGCGGCGCTGCTGGCCTACATCGGTAACCAACTCGGCGTGGACCTGTACCTGGCGGCCGTGGTTGCGTTCGGCGTCCGGCTGTTCCAAAACATCGCCGTCATCCGCCGACATGTCTTCGCCAAATCGAGCCGGCGCAAGCGTCCGGCACCTCCTGTGGCGTGAAAAAAGTTTTACAGAAAAAGAGGAATGTCGACAGCCTTGCAGAATTAGCAATGTGTCAATTTGCGTTCTTGTCGCGGTAAGGGAGGTGCCACGCGTTTGGCCAAAGGAGAGTACATCGTCAGTCTCGACATCGGCACTTCTAAAGTTCGCGCGATTATCGGTGAACTCAATGGGAATTCCATCAACGTGATTGGTGTCGGTTCGGCCGAGGGTGAAGGGATTCGTCACGGCGCCATCGTAGATATAGATCAAACGGTTCAGTCCATCCGCGAGGCTGTCGACCATGCGGAGCGCATGGTTGGCATTCACATCGCTTCCGCCTACGTGGGCATCTCCGGCAACCACATTGAACTTCAGAGCAGCCACGGAGTCGTCGCGGTTTCCTCCCAAGACCGTGAGATTGGTGAAGAAGATATCGACCGAGTCCTGCAGCAGGCCCGCGTGGTCGCGTTGAAGCCGGAGCGCGAGATCATCGACGTCGTTGCGAAGGAATACATCGTCGACGGATTGCGGGGTATCATGGACCCGCGCGGGATGCTCGGCGTTCGCCTGGAAGTGGACGCCTACCTCATCACCGGGAGCCGAACCGCGATTCACAATGTGGTTCGCTGCGTCGAACGAGCGGGTATCGAAGTAGCGAACCTGGTGCTTCTGCCGATGGCGGCCAGCACCGTGGCGCTGTCTGCCGACGAGCGAAAACTTGGCGTCGCCTTGGTGGACGTCGGCGCCGGCGCGACGTCGGTCACCGTATTCGAGCACGGCGTCATGGTCGGAACCAGCATCATTCCGATGGGTGGCGACTACGTGACCCACGATATCGCCATCGGGTTGCGCACGCAGACCGCGACGGCGGAACAGGTGAAAATTCGACACGGGTGCGCATCCGTAGATGCAGCGTCGGACGCGGAACGCTTCCAGATTCCCCGAATTGGAAGCCATCAGGAAGTGGAGTACACGCAGTACGACCTCGCAACCATCATTGAACCGCGCATGCAGGAGATCTTCTCCTTGGTACGGAAAGAGATTGAAAAGATGGGTTACCTGCACGACCTGCCGAGCGGCTATGTGTTGCACGGCGGCGTGATGTCCATGCAAGCTGCGGGAGAACTCGCTGCAGCGGAGCTGCAGGCGCCGGTTCGCGTCGCCGTTCCCGAGTTCTTGGGCGTCCGCGACCCCTCGTTCGTGAACGGGGTTGGCATCATCAGCCATGCGCTTCGCTCCCAGGTGCGCATCACGCAACTGGAGACCGTGACTACATCCAGACCCGTCAAAACTGGAGGCGGCGTGTTCGCCCGTTTCAAGGACTGGCTGAGAGACTTCATCTAACGCCTGCAACGCCCGCGACCAACCGCGGTCGGCCCGCGTATCCACTTCCAAGGAGGAGCAGCAATGCTTGAGTTCGACGTAGATTATGAGCCGCTTGCGAAAATCAAGGTGATTGGCGTCGGGGGCGGCGGCTGCAACGCCGTCAACCGGATGATTGAATCCGGCATCGCCGGCGTTGAGTTCATCGTCGTCAACACGGATGCGCAGGCGCTGCAGTTGTCGAAGGCGTCTGTGAAACTGCAGATTGGCGAGAAACTGACGCGCGGCCTCGGTGCCGGTGCGAATCCGGAAATCGGCAAGAAGGCGGCCGAGGAAAGTCGCGAAATCCTCGTCAACGCACTACAGGGTGCGGACTTGGTGTTCGTCACGGCGGGCATGGGTGGCGGAACGGGCACCGGGGCTGCACCGGTGATTGCGGAGATTGCGAAGGAACTGGGGGCTCTGACTGTCGGCGTCGTCACGAAGCCGTTCCGCTTTGAACAAAAGCGCCGTATGGCCCAAGCCGAGACCGGGGTGACCAATCTCAAGGAGAAGGTCGATACCCTGATTGTCATCCCGAACGACCGACTGCTGGAGATTGTGGACCGCAACACGCCGATGCTGGAGGCGTTTCGCGAGGCGGATAACGTGTTGCGCCAAGGTGTATCGGGTATCTCGGATTTGATTGCCGTTCCTGGGCTTATCAACGTAGATTTCGCCGACGTGAAGGCGATTATGGCGGAACGCGGGTCTGCCCTGATGGGAATCGGCGTGGCCCGCGGCGAGAACCGCGCCACGGAAGCGGCGAAAAACGCCATCAGCAGCCCGCTGCTCGAGACCTCCATCGACGGCGCGATGGGCGTACTGATGCACATCGCAGGAGGGTCCGACCTGAGTTTGTGGGAAGTCAACGAAGCAGCGGATATCGTCTCGACCGCAGCGGACCCTGAGGTCAACATGATTTTCGGGGCGCATATCGACCCGGAGCTCGGCGAGGAGATTGTCGTCACGGTGATTGCAACGGGGTTCGAGAATACAGCCAAGCCCCACTCGGCTCCTGTGGCGAGCTCCGCGGCGGCTCAGGTGGCGGCGACCAAGCCGCGCACGACGGGACCCATCGCGGAAGATTACCCAAACGTGCCGAACACAGGCAACGCGTGGGACATTCCGGCGTTCATGCGGCGGCGGGACGGCCGACTATCGCGAGATCGGTAAGCGCCGAAGGTGGCGCGGCACCACCACCGGATAGATGCGGCCGCATCCTCCCAATGGTCGCGGAAGCCTGAACTTTACCGACAGGGCCTCGGGCAGTGTCCCCGGGGCTTTTTTCGTGCATCCGAACGGCGAGATGACCCCCGTCGCCCTGGCTTCCCCGGGCACTCCTTCCCCTCTGCCGTTTTTGTGCGACAAAATGTCTACGATTTCGCAGTCAAGTTCCGACAGGGTTTGAAATAGAGATGTACTATACTGTGCCCATCCGCCAGCAACGAGGTGGGCCTGGTGCCAGTCATCTACGTGGACATCGTATTTGTCGTCAACCTCGCGATGGATGGCGTGATTTTAGCTGCGACCTGCTGGACGGTGCGCCGCCGCATTCGCCCGTGGCGGCTGCTTTGCGGGTCGCTGTTCGGAGCCGTCTACGGCCTGGCGATGTTCGTTCCCCACGCTGCACTGTTCACCACGTGGTTCGGAAAGGCTCTGTCGTCCCTCGCGATGGTTGTGGTGGCGATTCCCTTTCGGAACTGGCTCGATCTCGCCCGAAACGTCGCCGTGTTCTACTGCGTTACGTTTCTGGTCGCCGGCGCTGCACTGGCCATGCACTTCGCCGTACCTGCGATGACCCTGATGCAAGGAACCGTCGTGCACGGCGGACGGCTCGCCTTTGCCACCTCCATCGGCGGTTTCGCCGTTGTTCTGGCCATCCCCATTGGGCTTTGGTTACTTCACGTCGCCATCGGGCGCATCCGCACGGTGGTTCGTGCACAGGCGGCTCTGTGCTCCGTCACGGCCGTGTTGGGCGACCGGACGGTCGGATTCACCGGCCTCCTGGACACCGGCAATCAGTTGCGCGATCCGCTGTCCCACACCCCGGTCTGCCTCGTCGATGCGGCTGTCTGGCGCCAGTTGGTTCCCGGCCCACTCGGGGCTTTGGCGGACGTTCCGGAAGACGACATGCTGGCGCAGTTGCAACAGGTCGCATCCGAATCTGTGCCGAGATTGTCCCTGGTGCCGTTTCGGGGCGCGGGCGGGGTCCAGAAGGTCACCGTCGCGGTCCGGCCCGATGCGCTGACGCTGCAACTGTCCGATGGACGGGAGCGCTCGGTCGGCCCTTGTCTGCTTGCACTTCACGCGGCGCCGCTGGCCGTGGACGGCCGCTTTCAAGCGGTGCTGCATACAGATTTGATGGCGGGGGATGAGCGATATGAAGAACCCATCACGTACCAGCCGCCGCAGTCTCGCACTCCGGATTCGGCTGCAACTTCTGTGGATTCGCATTCGACTTCGGCTCCAGGGGGGCGCTGAAGAGGTCTACTACGTCGGCGGCAGTGAAGCGCTGCCGCCGCCGTTGACGCGAGACGAAGAGGCGTACCTGCTCAGCAAGCTGCCGGATGGAGACGCCGCGGTCCGCAGTATGTTGATTGAACGAAACCTGCGGCTGGTCGTGTATATTGCCCGGAAATTCGAGAATACGGGCTTGCACATCGAGGACCTCGTCTCCATCGGCACCATCGGTTTAATCAAGGCCGTCAACACGTTTGACCCCGCAAAGAAGATCAAGCTGGCGACGTACGCGTCCCGCTGTATCGAGAATGAAATTTTGATGTTCCTGCGCCGCAACAACAAGTTGAAATCGGAGGTCTCGTTCGACGAACCCCTGAACGTCGATTGGGACGGAAATGAACTGCTGCTGTCGGATGTCCTTGGGACGGAGGCCGATACCATCTACCGCAACCTGGAAGAGGAGGTTGACAAGTCGCTTCTTTACGACGCGCTCGATAAACTCACAGAGCGCGAGCGGACCATTATGGAACTGCGTTTTGGCCTCGGCGGGACCGGGGAGATGACCCAGAAAGACGTTGCCGACCTGCTCGGCATCTCGCAGTCCTACATCTCCCGGCTGGAGAAGCGGATCATCAAGCGCCTGCGCCGCGAGTTCAACCGCATGATGTGACCTGGCCAGGCCCGCGGCGCCCGACCGCTGCCGGCGTTTCGCGGGCCTTCCAGCACTGCATAAGAATCCCCCCCTCGGACATACTGTTGACGACATTCGCCGCGACCGTACCGCCGCCACTTGTCAGTCAGCATGGGGGGAACTCACAGTGAAGCGTACGAAGGTCGAGATTTGTGGCGTCAACACGTCTCAACTCCCGGTGCTCACGAATGCGGAGATGCGAGAACTGTTTGCGGCGCTGCAGACCGGAGATCGGGAAGCCCGCGAGAAACTGGTCAACGGAAACCTGCGCCTCGTGCTTTCCGTCATACAACGCTTTAACAACCGCGGCGAGTACGTGGACGACCTGTTTCAAGTCGGCTGCATCGGCTTGATGAAGGCTATCGACAATTTTGATCTCGCACAGAACGTACGCTTCTCCACCTACGCGGTGCCGATGATCATCGGCGAAATCCGCCGTTACCTTCGCGACAACAATCCCATTCGCGTCAGTCGGTCGCTGCGCGACATCGCGTACAAGGCCCTGCAGGTTCGCGACCAGCTGACGAACCAAAACCTCCGCGAGCCGACGATTCAGGAGATCTCGGCCGAGCTAAACCTCCCCAAGGAGGACGTGGTGTTCGCGCTCGACGCCATTCAAGATCCAGTCTCCTTGTTCGAACCGATTTACCATGACGGTGGCGACCCCATCTACGTGATGGACCAGATTCACGACGACAAAAACTTGGACAAGACGTGGGTCGAAGAGATTGCCATCCGAGAGGCGATGCGCAGACTCAACGACCGCGAGAAGAAGATTTTATCGATGCGCTTCTTTGAGGGGAAGACGCAGATGGAAGTGGCTGAAGAGATCGGCATCTCGCAGGCACAGGTGTCCCGCCTGGAGAAAGCGGCAATCGGCAGGATGCAAAAGCACGTCCAGGCGGACATCTGACGCGACGCGCCAGCCCGCGATTTTGGGGCAAGTTGCCCGCCCGGCTCACATATACATTGTGGGAGGATGGCACGACGGGGGGCGACCTCGATGCGTATCTCAGATCTCCAAGCCAAGGACGTTGTCAGCGTCGGTGACGGCAAGCGCCTCGGCACCATCGGCGACCTCGAGATTGATCCGGACAGCGGCCTGATTCACGCACTGGTGATTCCCGGGCAAACACGGCTGTTCGGACTGGTCGGTGGCGGGCAGGATTACGTGGTCCCGTGGAACCAGATTGTTAAAATTGGGTCGGACGTCATCTTGGTGGATCTACGGCCCCTCCGCGAGAGCGGCTACTACATCCCACCCCAATCCGGAAAGTCTGGAAAGCAGGGAACCGGCGGGTATTAGAAGCGCCGGTGCGCAGAGACGGCGCATTGTCAGCGTGCCCCCTCGTGTCGTAAGCTTGTAAGCAAGCGGCTCGAAGGGGGCATGTTTGTGCTGCATCGCTGGTCTCAGCGTTCGCCTGCGGGCATCATGGAGGTTGCGGCCGCGTGGTCCAAGGCCGGGGTTCGGGCGTCGTTCTCCTTTCGTACGGGCGGTGTAAGCAAAGCCCCATGGCAGAGCCTGAACCTCGGGTACCACGTGGGCGACGACCCAGCGCGCGTAGAAGAGAATCGCCGGCGTTGGAGCGAACGCGGCTTTGGCGATCTCGCCGACTGGGTGGTCGGGGAACAGGTACATGGGAACCAGGTGGCCGTGGTCGACAGGCGTCACCGCGGGGCGGGATCCACAACGGATCATGCGCCCATCGCGGGGTGCGACGCGTTGGTCACGAACGAGCCAGGGCTGACATTGGTCGTACTCACCGCAGATTGCGTTCCGATACTCTTCCATGACCCCGTCCGGCGCGTGGTCGCTGCTGCGCATTCCGGTTGGCGGGGGACCGTGTCGCACATCGCCGTAAAGGTCGTCGAGCGGATGTCCGCCGAATTCGGCAGCCGGCCGGAAGACCTTCGGGTTGCGCTCGGCCCTTCCATTCGACGTTGTTGCTATGAGGTCGACGAGGCCGTCGCTGGGCCGGTCCGCGCGGCCTTTGGGGAAAAACCGTTGGTTGCGCGGCACGGGTCAGAGGAGCGGTACTGGCTCAGTCTGCAGGCGTGCATCCGGATGGACCTGCTCAACGCAAGCGTCTTGGACGCGCACATCGACGACGTGGGCGTGTGCACGGCGTGTCACAGGGAGCATCTATTCTCCCACCGCGCTGAGGCAGGGAAGACCGGCCGTCAGTGCGGCGCGATTGTGCTGTCTCCGCCCTGACGACGGCGGGAAGGGAGTGTGAGTAGGGATGACGGCGGATTACGCGGTTTCGCGGCAGCAGGTGCAGCAGGAAATCGGTCGAGCGCTGGCGGCTGCGGGCGATACGGAGCGGGCCGTCCGCGTGGTTGCAGTGACAAAGACGGTCGGTCCGGAGGAAATCCCGGCCATCCTGAAGGCGGGGTTGACAGATCTCGGCGAAAACCGGTGGCAACACGCGCGCGAGATGCTGGCCTCGCCGGCAGCGGGGGGCGCCGTATGGCATTTCATCGGCCGCCTGCAGTCGAACAAAGTGCGCTATGTCGTGCCGCGGTTTTCCTATATTCACTCCATCGACTCGGTGAACCTGGGCTTGCTGGTGGATGAGGTGGCCGCTCGGACGGGCGTTCGCCCGCGGGCACTGTTGCAGGTCAACGTCTCCGGCGAGGTCAGCAAGGGCGGGATTCGGCCGGATGACGTGCTCGAGGTCTGCCGACGGTTACAATCGTGTCCCCACCTGCACCTGTGCGGACTGATGACGATGGCGCCCGCCGGTGCCGATGAAGCCACGCTGCGTGCAGTCTTTGGCGGGTTGCGCGTGTTGCGGGACGAGGTTCGCGATACGCTCGGCATCGAAGACTTTCGCGAGTTGTCGATGGGCATGTCGGACGACTTCCCCATCGCGGTGGAGGAAGGCGCGACCATGGTGCGCATCGGCCGCCGCTTGGTGGGCTGAAGGTGTCGCTCGGTTGAACGGACGGATACGGAGAAACGGGGCGGACGGATGGCTTTTTATATCACCTTATACAACCTCATTGACGCACTGCTCGCAGTGTACGGGTACATCTTGATTGCGACGGCCATCCTGTCCTGGGTGCCGGACCTTGCGAACTCTCAACTGGGCCGCATCCTCGACAGCATCACGGACCCGTACCTGCGGCTCTTTCGGCGCTTCATTCCGCCGCTGCACCTCGGCGGTCTGCTGCTCGACGTGTCGTTCATCGTCGCTGTGGTCGTCTACTTTTTCCTGCGCGAAGGTGTGTTGTCGGTCCTCTTCGCCGTGTTGGGGCGGTTGTCGGCATGAGCGGCGATGCGTCCTGGGTTCGCCCTTCGGAGCAGGCGTTTGTCCGTCAGGCGCGGGATTGGGTGGAATCCGTTATCCGCGGCGGGACGTGGCGGAGAACTGACTTTCTCGGACCTCGGGAGCAGCTGTTGCTGACTTCGGTCGCGCGCGAGGGGGCGTGCGTGGTGGCCTTCGACGGCGGAGGTTCAGGTGCAGAGCGGATGCGAGCCTTGGTCATGCCGGACGACTGGCAGCCAGAGCCAGCTGATTTTGAAGTTCGGGTGCTCCTGGCGGAGGTCGCTGGTGAATTGCCGGCACACGGCGCGGTGCTCGGGTCCTTGCTCGGCACGGGAATCGCGCGGCGGAAAATCGGGGACATTGAGGTGGGCAGATCCAGTGTCACGATTGCGGTGTGCCAAGACATCCTCCCGTTCCTCCAGGGTCACTGGACCCACGTGGGAAGGTATCCGGTGTCCCTTCAGGTCGTGGAGCGCGCGGCCTTTCACGGCCCCACCTACCAGTGGGCCGATGTCCAGGTTGCATCGCTGCGCTTGGACGCGGTGCTCGCCGCGTGTTGCCATCTGTCGCGCGCCGAGGCGAAGGCCGCGGTGGAGACCGGCAGGGTGATGCTCAATCACGCCGAAGAGACGCATCCAGATGCCGAGGTCGCCGTCGGTGACGTGATCTCCGTCCGGCGGTTTGGCCGCCTGCGGATTGCCGCGGAGGACGGTATCTCGCGCAAGGGGCGGTTGCGGTTGCACGTCGGGGTTCTCAAATCCAACCGGTAAATCACGGCTGCGTTTGCAGGATTCGCCGCGCCCGCGTCGAATGGGTACAGCGGATTTTGTCGACGGATCGGGTTTTGTGCGAGATGAGCCAGATGTCCGTTGCGTTTCGCAGTGCGAGAGGAGGCGAAGTTCATGCCATTATCCCCATTGGATATTCATAACAAGGAGTTCAGCCGCTCGTTTCGCGGGTACGACGAAGATGAGGTGGACGATTTTCTGGAACGGGTCATCCAAGACTACGAGGGATTGATTCGTCAAAACAAGGAGCTCGAGGAGCGCATTGAAGAGCTGACGGAGAAGCTCCGGCACTTCAGCAATATCGAGGAGAGCCTCAGCAAGTCCATCATCGTGGCACAGGAGACGGCGGAAGAAGTGAAGAACAACGCGCGTAAAGAGGCCCAGCTCATCATCAAGGAAGCGGAGAAGAACGCGGACCGCATCGTCTCGGAAGCGCTGAACAAGTCGCGCAAGATTGCACTCGAGGTGGAAGAGGTTCAGAAGCACGCAGCGATTTTCCGCGCCCGCTTCCGCTCGCTGATTCAAGCGCAGCTGGAAATGCTGGAATCGGGCGAATGGGAGAAGTTTGACCGCGACCTCTCACCCGTGTCGCGAACTGAAACGGGTTTCGGTCGCGAGTACGCTTCCCAGGAGGGCTGAGCGGGACCGTTCGAGACGGGGGTTCAGCGCGCACGTGAAGATGCAAGGAACGCCAAGCGGTGTCCCGGCCGGGTTCGGACGGGGCACCGCTTGGCGTCTATCTGGCAGGGATTCTAAAAGACCCGCGTCACGAGGTATAACCCGAGTCCGACGAGGAGCGATAGGAAAAATACAGGGGTGTACGGGATGTTGAACTGAAACCAGTTGTGCACCAGGAAGCTGGAAATGACCTCTAACCCACCAATCCACATCAGCACCAGCGACAGCGCCTGCACGTGATACCGCTTCAACCTGGTTCGCCCCGTTCTCGCAGTCTGTCGCCGGGCGGCGTCTGCCGCCCGGCGACTCCTCCTCTATCATACCGGTTCCCGCGAGGGAAAGGCGTGACAGACCTTTGAAAAGTTGGTTCTTGGCTGGCCTCTATTGCCACACCGAGTGGTGTATGCCGGTCGCGACCTGGGTGGAGTCTAACCATATCCGCCGTCGGCGCGCCGAGGCCAACGATGAGCGATGCACGCGATGCAGAGGAGATGGGATGCAGAGATGGATAGCGAGGCGGTCAGAGCGGAATTGATGCGCATCAAGCGCGACTTGGAGCACCGACTCGAAGATACGGATTCGTACGGATTGAACGATGCCATGCGGGACCAGACCAGTGAGCTGTCACTCGCCGACAACCACCCAGCCGACGTGGCTTCGGAACTGTTTGAGCGAGAGAAGGACTTCGGCTTGCGCCATTTGGACCACGTGCGCTTGAACGAGGTCAACCTCGCCCTTCAGGCGTTGGCGGACGGCACCTACGGCCGATGCGTCGAATGCGGGCAGACGATTCCGGAGGAGCGCCTGGAAGCGAACCCTCTGGCGCGCCTGTGTATCGACTGTCGGCGACGGCAGGAGGCCCGCTGGACGGACCTCCAGCGTCCGATTGAAGAGCACGTGCTCTGGCCAGGATTCGGTCGGACGGACCTCGACGGCCAAGACCAGACGGGCTTTGACGGCGAGGACGCGTGGCAAGCCGTTGCCCGCTTCAACCAGCGCCCAGGTTACGACCAGGACGTGGAACCCCACCTGGAGCGCAGTTATCTGGACGACAACGAGGGCATTGTCGATCCCGTCGATTCCATTTCCAATGAGATGTACCGAGCGCAGCGTCCGTAGCGGAGGTGGTCACGCGCCGTCGGCCGGCAAGCAGCCCGCGGTTGTGGTAGACTGACACAGAATACGTGGCGGGGGTGTGCCCTTCGTGTTGGTCTACGGATTGGCGGTTGTCGTCTATGCGCTGGATCAATGGATCAAATGGGTGGTCCGGCAACACATGTACGTGGGGGAGGTGATTCCGGTCATTCCCCACGTCGTGGTCCTCAACTACATCCGCAATCCCGGTGCAGCATGGGGACTACTGGGTGGATCTCGCTGGTTGCTGGTGCTGATTGCCGTCGTCGTGGTCGCTGCGGTGGTCTTCGTGAAGTCGCGCTACCGTTTGAACTGGACGACGCAAGTGGGGCTCGGTCTGTTGCTCGGCGGCGCGCTCGGGAACCTGACCGACCGGATGGTCTGGGGCACCGTTGTCGATTACGTCTACGTGGTGGCCATTCACTATCCCGTGTTCAACCTGGCGGACAGTGCGATTGTGGTTGGCGTCCTGTTGATTCTGGTCCGCAATTTGTTCGGTTCCGGACGAAAGCAGGGCGGCGCGGACGTGGAGCAACGGAACGGACAAGATCTCTGATGGGGAGATCACAGCAGATGCAAACGCGGTGGACGGTCGAAGCGGGTGCGGATGACGAAGGGCTGCGGCTGGATCTGTGGCTGACGCAAGCCCTCGAGGATGAGGGGTTTGACGTGTCGCGGAGTCAGGTCCAGTCTTGGCTTCGCGATGGGCGAGTGAGCGGACCCCGTTTGGCGGTGAAGGCGAGCGACAAGGTCGTCTCTGGCGAGGTCTACGTCGTCTGCGTGCCAGAACCGGAACCGGTTGTCATGGAGCCGGAATCGATGGATCTCGACATCGTTTACGAGGACGCGGACGTGATTGTGGTGAACAAGGCGCGTGGCGTCGTGGTGCATCCGGGGGCGGGTCATCATCGCGGTACGCTCGTCGCCGGGCTGTTGGGGCGGGGTGTGCCACTGTCTCCTCTCGGGGGTGGCGTGCGCCCCGGTGTCGTGCACCGGATCGACAAGGATACCTCGGGGCTCCTGGTGTTCGCGAAGACCGACCTTGCGTACCACAAGCTCGCCGAGCAATTGCGGCTGCACACGATGACTCGGCAGTATCGCGCCATCGTCCACGGCGCCTTGGCGCACGACCACGGTACGGTCGACGCACCGATTGGGCGGGACCCGAACCATCGCCAGCGGATGGCGGTTCGGCCTTCGGGCAAACCGGCGGTGACCCACTTTCGCGTGCTGCACCGCTTTCCGGCGTACAGCGACCTGGAGCTGCGGCTGGAAACCGGCCGGACGCATCAAATCCGGGTGCATATGGCGTACATCGGCCACCCTCTGGCTGGAGATCCGGTGTACGGCCCGCGGCACACGCTCCCCATCGACGGGCAGGCGTTGCACGCAGCGACCCTCGGATTCGTCCACCCTCGCAGCGGGGAGACGCTGACGTTTGAAGCACCGCTGCCGGATGACATGGTGGCGCTGTTGCACCAACTGACGGAGGCGGCGGAAGGGCGGGGGGCCGGCTGACACTGGACTACCCACTCTTGACCGGCTGACCGAAACCTGTTAGTGTTGCAGAGAAGGTTCGGCGCCTGCGGGCGCAACAACTTGCACTGCCTTTAAACCAGTCCCGTGAGATTGGTAAGGAGTCGGCATACGAAACAGGCGGCCCTGTGGAGCGGGGCTGCCTGCAGCGCGGCTGCTTCCGTCCCGGAGGCGCCGCGCTTTTTTGTGCGGATTCCAACACCGCTTTTGGGGACTCACATGAACCCGGGAGAGGAAGGGAAACGTGGATCGAAAGACGCAGATCATGGACGACACAGCCATGCGCCGGTCGGTGACGCGGATGGCCCACGAGGTACTCGAGCGCAACAAGGGGCTCGACGACGTGGTCGTCGTCGGCATCTTGACGCGGGGCGCTGTGCTGGCAGACCGCCTTGCACGACGGCTGCGAGAGATTGAAGGGGGCGCGGTGTCCGTGTTTCACCTCGACGCTCGGCCCTACCGGGACGATGTGGCCGGAACCCCCACGCGGGACCCGGTACCCGGCCTCGACATCGTCGACAAGCGCGTGGTCTTGGTCGACGACGTGCTGTACACCGGGCGTACCGTCCGCGCCGCATTGGACGCCCTGCTCTCGACGGGGAGAGCCCGCAACGTCCAGTTGGCGGCGCTGATTGACCGCGGACACCGCGAACTGCCGATTCGCGCCGATTTCGTCGGCAAGAACGTGCCGACTGCACGTGACGAGTCAATCTCGGTACATTTCACGGAAAGGGACGGAGAGGACGGTGTCTGGATTGTCCACTGAATGGGCCGCTTCCACGCCAGTCACGACGGCTCCGTTCCCACGCCATCTGGTGAGCGCCGACCGCTTGACGCGCGCGCACGTCGAGACCTTATTTGAACAAGCCGAAGCGCTCCGACACGCGCCGCGGGCGGAGACCGCTCAACGGTGGCGCGGCGCGGTGATGGGGAGTCTGTTCTACGAGCCGAGCACGCGGACGCGGATGTCCTTTGAAGCTGCTGCCCTCCGGCTCGGCCTGCACGTCGTCGGAGCGGAGAACGCACGCGAGCACTCCTCTGCAAAAAAGGGCGAGCGCCTGTCCGACACGCTTCGGGTGGTGAGCAGCTACGTGGACCTGCTCGTCGTCCGGCACCACGAAGACGACGCCCTTGAAGCGGCGGCTGCCTGCAGCCGCGTGCCTGTGGTCAGTGCCGGCACGGGGTCAGGAGAGCACCCGACGCAGGCCCTGCTCGACGTCTACACACTCCAGCGCGAGTTCGGGCATGTAGATGGACTGCGGGTGAGCCTGTTCGGAGACCTCCGCTACGGGCGGACGGTTCACTCCCTGGTGCGCCTGCTGACCAAGTTTCGGGGTGTGGAGGTCTGCATGCTGGCGCCCGCGGGTCTGGAATTGCCGGAGACGTTGGTTCGGGAGGTGCGGGCGGCCGGCATCACCCTCTGGGCCGCCGATTCGCTCACCGAGGCGCTGGCGGATGCGGATGTCGTGTACCAGACCCGGGTGCAGGCGGAACGCTTGCCCGCGGACCAGCGCCCGACCGCAGGTCCCGTGCGGATTGGCCCGGCGGAGCTGGCACAGTTGCCGGCGCACGCGCGAATTTTGCATCCGCTGCCGCGTGTGGACGAGCTTGATCCGGCGATTGACACGGACCCTCGAGCTGCCTATTTTCGGCAGGTCGAAAACGGCTTGTTCCTGCGCATGGCGGTGTTGGATCGAATGCTCACGGAGACGTTTGGGGAAGGCGGGATGGTATGAGACGGAAACTGGTGGGGGGCCGCCTGCTCGACCTGGTGGACGGCAGCCTGACAGCGGTGGACGTGCTGGTCGACGCGGACGCTGGGACGGTCCTCGCTATCGGCCGGGAACTTCCGGAAGCGGACGAACAGCACGACGTGCGTGGAGCCGTCCTGCTCCCTGGCTTCATCGACGTGCACGTCCACCTGCGGGAGCCCGGATTCGAGCACAAGGAGACGATTGCGACCGGGACGGCGGCGGCCGCCGCCGGTGGGTTCAGCCAGATTGCCTGTATGCCGAACACCAACCCCCCGCTCGACGAAGCCGAACACGTGGAATGGGTTCGCCGTCAGGCCGCTGCCTCGGGCCGAACCCGCGTTTGGCCGATGGGGTGCATCACACGCGGGCAACAGGGCCGCAGCCTGACCGATTTCGCGGCACTCCGGGAGGCTGGTGCCATCGCCTTGTCGGACGACGGCAAAGGCGTTCAGGACGGCGGGCTGATGCGAGAGGCGATGCTCCGTGCAGCCGCCCTCGACCTGCCCATTGCCATCCACGCCGAGGACGAGACGCTGGCCCGTACCGGCGTATTGAACCCACCTGCCGCCCGGCGGCTGGGCGTGGAACCCCAGCCGGGCGAATCGGAGTCTGCGATGATTGCCCGCGACATCCTGCTCGCGGAACAGACGGGCGCGCGGCTGCACATCTGTCACGTCAGCGTCGAGCCCGCGGTCGCCTTGATTCGCTGGGCGAAGGCGCGCGGGGTGCGTGTCACAGCGGAGGTGACGCCGCACCACCTGCTGCTCTCGGAAGACGCAATCGATGGCGACGACGCCGTCTACAAGGTGAATCCACCGCTGCGGTCGGAGGCAGATCGACAAGCCTGCTTAGAGGGGTTTCTCGACGGGACCCTGGACATGGCGGCGACAGACCACGCGCCGCACAGCTCGGAGGAAAAGGCCGCCGGCCTTGCGGCCGCGCCCTTTGGCATGGTGGGCATCGAAACCATCTTTCCCCTGCTGTACACCCACCTGGTGGTACCGGGTCTGCTCACGTTCCCGCAGCTCGTCCAGCGCATGAGCACGCGGCCGGCCGCCGCCTTCGGCCTGTCCGGGGGCGTGATTCGAGTGGGCGGACCCGCGGACATCACGGCTGTGCAATTGGAGCGGGAGCGCCCGATTGACCCGGCACGGTTTTACTCCAAGGGTCGAAACACGCCGTTTGCCGGCTGGCCGGTGACAGGTTGGCCGGTACTGACGATGGTGGGGGGACGCATTGTCTTATGCGACAGAGAGGAGGGCGGGCGCCCATGAGCGAGCCGCGGAGTGCGAGATTGGTGTTGGAAGACGGTGTCGTGTTTGAAGGGCGCGCGTTCGGTGCAAGCGGGGAGTCCTTCGGCGAAGTGGTGTTCAACACCGGCATGACGGGTTACCAGGAGGTCCTCACCGACCCGTCCTACTACGGCCAGATTGTCACAATGACCTACCCGCTGATTGGCAACTACGGTGTCAACGTGGATGATGTGGAGTCTGGCAAGCCGCACGTGCGCGGCTTCGTCGTCCGCGAATTCAGCGAGGTGCCGAGTCACTTCCGCAGCATGGGGACGCTGGAGGCCTACCTCTTGCAACACGGCATCCTCGGCATCTCGGAGGTCGACACGCGCCGCCTGACGAAACACATCCGAAGTCATGGGACGATGCGCGGGGTACTGACCACGCTGGACACGCCGGTCGAGGTCCTGCAATCGCGCCTGGCGGCGCCGTTCCCGACAGACCAGATTGACCACGTCACGACGCAGAACGTGTATCGCTGTCCCGGCGGGGGCCGCCGAGTGGTGGCGATGGACTTCGGCATGAAGTCGGGCGTCGTGCGTTCGTTATTGGCGCGCCGCTGCGACGTGATTGTCGTCCCGGCGCGGACGACTGCGCAGGAGATTCTCGCCTGGAAGCCAGACGGGGTGATGCTCAGCAACGGCCCCGGAGATCCCGAGGACGCGCCCTACGCTGTGCAAACGGTTCGCGCACTGCTGGGCCGGGTGCCCGTGTTTGGCATCTGCCTCGGCCACCAGTTGATGGCACTCGCGTGTGGGGCCCGGACGCAGAAGATGCGGTTCGGCCACCGCGGCGCCAACCACCCCGTGAAGGACCTGCGAACGGGCCAGATCTCCATCACCTCACAGAACCACGGGTACGTGGTTGATCCGCTCTCGCTCGCCGGCACGGACCTCGTCCTCACCCACGTCAACCAGAACGACGGGACGGTGGAAGGCATGGCGCACCGGCGGTATCCGGCGTTCTGCGTACAGTACCACCCGGAGGCCAGGCCGGGCCCGGACGACTCAGATGGGCTGTTCGACGCGTTCATGCAGATGATGGATGAAGTGCGGGAAGGGAGTTGGGTCGCGCATGCCTAAGCGTGCGGAGTTGAAAAAGATCTTGGTGATTGGCAGCGGCCCGATTGTGATTGGCCAGGCGGCTGAGTTCGACTATGCAGGGACGCAGGCGTGCCAAGCACTGCGCGAGGAAGGGTTCGAGGTGGTGCTCGTCAACTCCAACCCGGCGACCATCATGACGGACCTCGAGATGGCCGACAAGGTCTACGTCGAACCGCTGACTCCTGAGTTCGTCGCGGAGATCATTCGAAAAGAACGCCCGGATGGCCTGTTGCCCACCCTCGGCGGCCAGACTGGCCTCAACATGGCCGTGCAGCTGGCGGAGATGGGCGTGCTGGAGGAACAGGGGGTCGCGCTGCTCGGAACGCAGCTTTCGAGCATCCGGGAAGCCGAGGACCGCGAGCGGTTTCGCGCCCTGATGGCGCGACTCGGGCAACCTGTGCCGGACAGCGAGATTGTCACGGACATGGAAGGTGCACGAGCGTTCGCGGAGCGCATCGGCTTCCCTATCATCATCCGCCCTGCGTACACCCTCGGCGGCACGGGCGGCGGCATCGCCGCTGACTGGGACGAGTACGAGGAGATTGTCGAGCTGGGGTTGCGCCTCTCTCCGATTCACCAGATCTTGGTCGAACGCAGCATTGCGGGATACAAGGAGATTGAGTACGAGGTATTGCGCGATGGCGCGGACAACTGCATCGTCGTCTGCAACATGGAGAACATCGATCCGGTCGGTGTCCACACTGGAGACAGCATCGTGGTGGCGCCGAGCCAGACGCTGTCTGACGCGGACTACCAGATGCTGCGCAGCGCGAGCTTGAAGATCATCCGCGCCCTCGAGATTGAGGGTGGCTGCAATGTGCAGTTCGCCTTAGATCCGCACAGCTCCCAGTACTACGTGATTGAAGTCAACCCTCGCGTCAGCCGCTCGAGCGCGCTGGCATCGAAAGCCACCGGATACCCGATTGCGCGGGTGGCTGCGAAGATCGCCGTCGGCTACCGACTCGACGAGATCCGCAATCCGGTGACGCAGGAGACGTACGCTGCCTTCGAACCGGCCTTGGATTACGTGGTCACCAAGATTCCGCGCTGGCCGTTCGACAAATTTCAGAGCGCGAACCGCAAACTCGGGACGCAGATGAAGGCGACGGGTGAGGTGATGGCCATCGGACGGACGTTCGAGGCCTCGCTACAGAAAGCCATCCGGTCGCTTGAAATCGGGATTGACTCACTCTGGACGTCGAAGGCGGCGGGTTGGACGGACGCAGATTTGCGTCGCCGCTTGGCGGAGCCGGACGACGAACGGCTCTGGGTCATCGCCGAAGCGTTTCGGCGCGGGATGACGGTCGATGAGGTGCACGACCAGAGCCGCGTCGACCGCTGGTTCCTACATCGGTTACAGGGGTTGGTGCGCACGGAGCGGTCGATGCAAGAAACAGCCCGCACGACGACCTTCGCCGAGTTCGCGGACCAGTGCCCGGACGCGCTGCGGCGGCTCAAGCGGCTCGGCTTCACGGATGCCGAGATTGGCCGATGGTTTGAAGTCGCACCGGATGTGGTGGCGGATGCGCGCCGTCGTCACCGTATCTGGCCGGTGTACAAGATGGTGGATACGTGTGCGGGCGAGTTCGCCGCGGCGACACCGTACTACTACAGCAGCTACGACGAGGAGGACGAGGTGGAGTCCACCGACGGCCGCAAGATTGTCGTCCTCGGCTCCGGCCCCATCCGCATCGGCCAAGGCATCGAGTTCGACTACTGTTCCGTGCATGCGGTCTGGGCCATCCGGCGTGCCGGCTACGAGGCCGTCATCATCAACAACAACCCGGAGACCGTCTCCACAGACTTTAACACCTCGGACCGACTGTACTTCGAACCGCTGGCGGTGGAGGACGTCCTGCACGTGATTTGGCGGGAACGCCCGGAAGGCGTGATTGTCCAGTTTGGCGGGCAGACCGCCATCAACCTGGCGGAACCGCTCGCGAAGGCCGGCATCCCCATCCTTGGCACGGCGCTCGAGGACATCGACGCGGCCGAAGACCGCGAGAAGTTTGACGCCCTGCTCGCGGGGCTCGGTATTCCGCGGCCAGAGGGCACGTCCGTCACTTCGCTCGATGGAGCGCTTCGCGCTGCCCAGCAACTGGGCTACCCGCTGTTGGTTCGGCCTTCCTATGTACTGGGCGGGCGCGCGATGCAGATTGTGTACTCGGACGACGAACTGCGGATGTACATGGAAGAAGCCCACACGGCCTCGCGCAGCCATCCCATCTTGATTGACCGCTACGTGATGGGGACCGAGGTTGAAGTCGACGCCGTGAGCGACGGGGAGACGGTGGTGATACCCGGCATCATGGAGCACATTGAACGTGCCGGGGTCCACTCCGGCGACTCCATCGCCGTCTACCCGCCCCAGTCGTTGTCCGACGCGGTCAAACAGCGGTTGGTCGAGCACACGGTGCGGATTGCACAGGGTCTGCGCGTCAAAGGCTTGGTCAACATCCAGTTTGTCGTGCAGGGCGACAAGCCGTACGTCATCGAGGTCAATCCGCGCTCGTCGCGGACGGTGCCGTTCCTCTCCAAGGTCACCGGCGTGCCGATGGTCGCCCTCGCCATGCAGGCGGTGCTCGGCCAGCGTCTGGCGGATGCGGGGTGGCAAACAGGCCTCGTCTCGGAGTCCCCGTTCACGTCCGTGAAGGTCCCGGTCTTCTCGTTCGCCAAGCTGCGCCGGGTGGACATCACACTGGGGCCAGAGATGAAGTCCACGGGCGAAGTCATGGGCACCGAGTCGACGTACGCCAAGGCGCTGTACAAGGGGCTGCTCGCCTCCGGGATGTCCATCCCAGCGTACGGTACGCTCCTCGCGACGGTCGCGGATAAGGATAAGGACGAGGCGCTGCCGATTCTGCGGGGGTTCCGCGAGCTCGGCTTTCGCCTCGTAGCCACGGAGGGGACCGCTCGCTACCTGCGCACGCACGGCGTCGAGGCGCAGGTGGTGAACAAGTTGGCGCAGGGGACACCGAACCTCGCCGACGACATCCGGGACGGCAAGATCCACCTGGTCATCAACACCCTGACGAAGGGCAGGACCCCGGAGCGCGACGGGTTTCGCATCCGCCGGACGGCGGTCGAGCACGGGGTGCCTTGCCTGACGTCGCTGGATACGGCGAAATCCATGCTCGAGGTGCTCTCCACCATCCGGTTCGCAACCATCCCGCTCGGCCGGAGTCAAGCAGCCGCGCCAGTGCAAAGGAGCGGTGACCAGTGACCGGGAACTGGACAGCCGAGACGGCCGAGGCACTTCGCACGCAACTTGGCGAAGCGCGCTATGACGCCGTTCGGGCGCGAACCTACGTGGCGTTGGACGTGGCGGATTGGGACGCGGCGGCGTCGTTGGTGGACGCGTTGGGCCCGGCGGTGGACGGCTACAAGGTCGGCTTGGAACTGTTTCATGCGGCGGGCTGGGACGCCGTCCGCCGTTTGGCGGCGGACGGTAAGCGGATCTTTCTGGACGTGAAACTACATGACATCCCAACCACCGTGGCGCGCGCGCTGTCTGTCATCTGTCGGGAACCGATTGAACTTGTGAACGTACATGCCACAGGCGGTGAGGCGATGCTCCGAGCAGCGTCGGAAGCGGTGCGGGCGACGAGCAATGGGGTGAAGCTGATTGGCGTGACCGTCCTCACCAGCCTTGGCGATTCTGATTTGCGGGCGGTGGGAATCACCGGATCGACCTTGGACACAGCGGTCCGCCTCGCTCAGTTGTGTCAACGGTGCGATTTAGACGGCGTGGTGGCGTCTGCACTGGACATCCACGCGGTCCGAGCGGCGTGCGGGCCATCGTTCTCCGTGGTGGTCCCAGGGACGCGCCCGCTCGGCGCACAGGCCCACGACCAGCGACGGAGCCGCACGCCAGGGGAAGCCATGCGTGCGGGCGCAACGCATCTGGTGCTGGGCCGCGCCGTGACACAGGCGGCGCAACCGCTACAGGCCATTGCAGGGATCTGGGACGAACTGCTCGCTGCGATGGAAGGGGTACATTCAGCGCACGGCGAAGGAGGAGTGGACAATGGCAGATCAAACTGAACCGTCGTGGACGTGGCCGCGAGCCGGGGAGCTCGCACGCGCGATTCTCGAGATTGGAGCCGTGGAGTTCCGGCCCGAGGCGCCATTTACGTGGTCGTCTGGATGGCTGTCTCCCATATACTGCGATATGCGCGTCGTGCTCGCACACCCCGACGTGTGGAATCTCGCGGTGGAAGGGATGGTCGCTGCGCTGGACGCGGTGGGTGGCACAATGGACGTGATTGCGGGCACGAGCACCGCCGGAATTCCCCACGCGGCCGCCCTGGCGCGCGCGCTCCGCTTGCCGATGGCGTACGTGCGCAGCAGCGCGAAAGCGCACGGGAAACAGCGCCGCGTCGAAGGGTGCTCAGGCCCCGGTCTGCGCACGGTCTTGCTGGAGGACACGTTCTCAACCGGCCGGTCGGCGTTGGAGGCGGTATCGGCTTTGCGAGAAGAGCAGATGTACGTGGCAGCGACCCTCGGCATCTACTCCTACGACTTTGAGTTGTTTCGGGAGAAGGCGCGTGCGGCAAACGTCCCCGTCCTGCGGTTGGTCGGGTTTGACGAACTGGTGGATGCCGCGCTCGTGAGCGAGCGCATCCGAGCGGAAGATTTGCGCGTGTTGCAGGCTTGGCGCGAGCAACCCGATGCCTACGGCAAGCGGTAGGTCGGGAGCGCCACGTTGCGGAATTCACGTGTGGACAAGCAGCGGGGGGCTTTTGGCGCCGCCAGGCGGACTTGGTCTCCCCGGAAGACCCCCAGATGAACGTCGGACCGGGGGCTTCCGGGGCTGGCTACGCCTCGATATGTATGGCGTCTCGGTCGGTTGCCGGCCCGCTCCAGCCGGTAAAATGACGGCGCTTACTCGACCGTTGGATTTGGATTGACGTCCCAGTTATAATCATATCTTTGAAAATTGCTGCCCACCGAGATGGTTCCGTCGCTCTCAATCCGGTAGTAATACAAGTCGAGCGGCCGCGGCGCCGGTGAAGACGGTGTGTTCACGCCATATTGATTGTAGTGGCTGCCGTGGCACGGGCAGAAGAACCACACGTTCTTTCCGACGTCCGGCGAAAAGAACTTTGGCTGCGGTTGGTCCGACCCGTTCACGTGGCACCCCAGGTGCGTGCACGTGTGCGACATAATCATCAACTTCTTTTGGTACTTGATGACGTAGACGTCATTGCCTTTATCCTGGGAGTTCCAGGCGTCGTCGATATGCTGCTGGAACGTCTTGTGGATGGGATACTGGTCGTTGAAGTCCGACGGCTTCCAATCGGTTTTCGACCACGAGCCGGCTGCGCCGCGATGCAGCGGGTCAAACGCGCTGATGACCAAGGGTGCTGCGACCAGCGTACCCATGAACGCCCCGGTCCCACCGAGTACATACGTCAAAAACTGGCGGCGCGTCAGCCCCTTTGGTTCGTCGGCGATAGGTGAACCCGGCGTGCCTTGAGCCTGTGCCCCGTCCTTCCATTCCATTCGGTCTCCCTCCTTGCTGCCGATCTTGGACAGATGATAGAGATGTGAGCGGTCGAGCCAAAGCAAGCCACTTTCAGTTTATCATGGATAGAAAGATAATTCATGTTGATTTTGAAAGGCCTGTGATTCTGGCGTATCGAGCGTCCGGAACGGCCAGGTCGACCTCGCGCTGGCAACGTCACTCGAAGCCAGCGCGAAGGTCTGCGGCCGCGCCGAAATTAGACCCAACCGCGCCAGCGCATCGCTTCCGCGAACGGCTTGATGCCGACCATGTACGCGGCCAGCCGCGTGCTGACCTGGTAGCGCCGAGCGGTCTTCAAGATGTTTTGGACGGATTGCACCATCATCTGTTCCAACCGCTGGTTGACCTCTGCTTCCGTCCAATACCAACCTTGGCTGTTCTGAACCCATTCAAAGTAACTCACCGTCACGCCGCCGGCGTTCGCCAGGACATCGGGAACGACGAGAACGCCGCGTTCGTTCAAGATCTCGTCGGCGGCCGGGGTGGTGGGCCCGTTGGCGGCCTCAACGACGATGGATGCCTGAACCTCCGCGGCGTTGTGTTCTGTTATCTGGTTTTCCAACGCGGCCGGTACGAGAACGTCGCACGGCTGCACCAGGAGTTCGTCGTTCGACATCACGTGGCTGAAGTGGGTTGTCACCATTCCAAACGAATCGCGCTTGTCGAGCAGGTCAGGGATGTTCAGCCCGGAGGGGTCATACAGCGCGCCGTTCGCGTCGCTGATGCCGACGACGCGGACGCCCATGTCGTGCAGGATGGCCGCCACGTTGCTGCCAACGTTGCCGAAGCCCTGGACAATCACCGTCAGGTCCTGCAGCGGCTTCTCCAATGTCTGCGCTGCTTCTCGCATGGCGATGCACACGCCGAGGGCCGTCGCCTTTTCGCGGCCCTGCGATCCGCCGAGCACGAGCGGCTTGCCGGTGATGAACCCCGGCGAGTCGTACTCGCGAATCCGGCTGTACTCGTCGTACATCCAAGCCATAATCTGGGGGTTCGTATAGACGTCCGGCGCTGGGATGTCTTTTGTCGGACCCACAATCTGCGAGACGGCGCGCACGTACCCGCGGGCGAGGCGCTCCTGTTCGCCCACGGACATCGTGCGCGGGTCACAGATGATGCCGCCCTTGGCACCACCGTACGGCAGTCCAAAGATGCCACACTTGATGCTCATCCAGATGCTGAGCGCCTTCACCTCGTCGAGGGACACCTGGGGGTGGAAGCGAATCCCGCCCTTGGTCGGTCCAACAGAGTCGTTGTGTTGGGCCCGAAAGCCGGTAAACACCTCGGTTCGCCCGTCGTCCATACGAACCGGGATGCGCACGGTCAGCACCCGCATCGGCTCCTTCAGCAACTCGTACACCGTATCAGGATAACCCAGGCGCGACAGGGCCGCCTGAATCGCGGATTGTGTATTCGTGAGCACGTTCTCGCTGGCGGGCGGGGTGTTTGCGCCAGCAGCCAGTCTTTTGCCGACATTCATGGCCATGTGGAATAAGCGCTCCTCTCGCAGTCGCACTGCACGTTCTCGGTTTGCACCCGTGCGCCGGGCGCCGGACCAGCCTTCTGTCCCGTTTCATAATAGAACAGACGGGGCAGGATGGAAAGAGAGTGTTGCAACACCATCGTGGGAGTGGGGGAGATCGAGACGGATGCGTCCTTGCACAGGCTGACGGCGCACCTGCGGGAGGCCGTGTCCTCCTGGCTGTTCCACCTGTTCTTTGCGGGTGCCGTGCTGACCCTCGTGTTCGCTCACCCGCCCGCGCTGTTTTCCGGTGATACGGACACCGCCCGTAACTACTTGAATACGATTGTATCGTCTCTGTCCACCATCTTGGCGCTGTGCATCTCTATCATCCTTGTGGCCATCCAGATGACCGCCGGCAACTACACGGCGCGCGTGTTGGACTTCTACGTCCGCCTGCCGTACAACGTCTCTCTATTCTTGTTCTATCTCGGGACGATTATGCACAGCTTTTTTTTGATGGCGCAGATTCGCGATCCGGTGAACGAACCGCTCCCACCGCGCCTCGACGTGGAGATGAGCTCCGACCTCGTGATGGTCGCCATCTGCTTCGTCAGCCTGCTCCTGTATATGTACGCGGTCGTTCAGTTGCTCAAGCCGGAACGCATCATCGAGCTCATCCGGCGCGAGTACCGCCGTTCCTGCCAGCGCGGGCGCTTGGGTGCGGCGCTCGACAGCATTGAGCAGATCTGCGATATCGCCAAGCGGGCGGCGTCGTTCAGCGATTCGGTGACCGGAATGCGCTGCGTCGAGGTGCTGCGCGACATCGCCCACACGCTGCCGGAAGAGGGGCTTTGGCGGCGCGCCGCCGGGGACGGCACAGGCAGAATGCGCGTAGGTCGCCCCGTGCTCGCCGGGGCTCGTGCACGCGGTGCGCAGCTCGACTGGCCGGACCTGTACCGTGTCGTCATTGACCAGTGGACCGAGATTGCCGGCGTGGCGGTCAAGGAGCGGGAGACCGCGGTCGTCACGGCCGCGCTTGACGCGCTCGCGGCGTTCGGAGCGGTGTGCGTGGAATCCTCCGACTGGCTGACGGCAGAGTGGGTGGTCCGCGCGTTTCGCCACCTGACGTTCAGCTGCCTCCTCAGCGACGGGCACATCCTGCAGGTGGAGAACGTCGTCCTGCGCGTGTACCGAATGGCCGCGAAGGCGAGCGCCGTCGGCGAACGCGGAGAGGTGTTCGCACTGCGAACGTGGCAGGTCGTGCGGACGATTGGCGAAGCGACGCTGCGCGCACATCCGGCCGCGCTGCCTGCGGTATTGCCCGGCCTGTTACTGTTCGACGATTTCGCGACGACGGTGAACAACTTCGAGGGTCGCGTAGAGCAAGCAGAGGCGGTGGCGTGCTACTTCATGCTGTGGCGGGCATTCGCAGAGGCGGCCACCCGGCGCGACATCGCCCGCTGGGCGCGCTGGTGGGCGGACGCCGCGCCGACGTCCGTCCAGGCGATGGGGCGGCGCGTGGCGGTCGACCTGCTTCGCTACCTCGCGCGCGACGAATGTCTCGCTACGCTCACCGCCGTCTGGGGTGGCGAGGTAGCCGACTCGTCCGAAGGGTGGGCAGACCTGCCCGAGCGGCATCGGTTGGACCTGTTTGACGGCTGGTGCGGCCCGAATCGGTCAGCGGAGGGCCCGTGAGACCGTCTGCGCTCACGGCGTGACGCGGCGCGCGAGGAGTCCGTCCATCAAGGCCTTGTCCGGCGTTGCGTAGACGGTCCGCTGGCCCTCGTAGAGGACGTGTCCGGGCCGGGCGCCGTTCGGTTTCCAGACGTGTCGCACCGCGGTGTAGTCGACTGGGACGTTGGCTTCTGTGCGGAGTTTGCTGAAGTACGCGGCGAGCAAGGCCGCCTCCGCCAGCGTCGTCTCGGGAACCGGTGTAGACGGCACTTCCACCACGACGTGCGAACCGGGTGCGTCTTTGACGTGGAACCACAGGTCGTCCGGCCGGCTCTGGCGCAGTGTCAATCGGTCGTTCTGGAGGTTGTTGCGCCCAACTCGAATGCGCCAGCCGTCGCTGCTTCGGTATTCGTCCGGTCTCCCAATGTCGTCTTTGCCGCGCCCGTTTCGCTTTTCCGCGGTCACTCCCTTGCGCCGTCCTTGCGCCTGTACCTTCGGCCGGATGAATCCCTGCCGCTCCAACTCCTTGCGAATCGCCGGATACAGGCTGGGGTCCCCCTGTTCCAGCGTCGCGAGCACGCTCTCCAGGTACCGGATGTCGTCCGCGGTGCGCTCCAATTCCGCAGCGACGACGGGCAGCGCCCGCTTGCGCTTGCTCGCCCGCTTGTAGTAGCGCGTGGCGTTTTCCGTCGGGCTGAGTGCGGGATCGAGGGCGATGGTGCAGGGACGGTCGCCGTCGTAGAAGTTCGGCAGGGTCACCGAGCGGCGGCCCTTCTGAACCTGGTGCAGGAACGCCATGAGGAGGTCCCCCTGCATCCGTAGAGACTCGATCTCGCGCTCGTCCACCTGTTCCTGCTCCAGCTTCGCACGCTTCCCGCGCAGGCGGTCCAGTTGTGCCGCAATCGCTTGGTCCAGTTCTCGATAGGCGGACGAGTTCTGGAGGCGTCGCACAGCATCGGCGTACAACTGCTCGACCGCCGCGTCAAACGACGAGGCGGTCTCGGCCCGTGGCGTAAACGTCAGCGGGAACGGTGCCGCAGCGACAACATACCCGAGCTCGTTGACGCCGACGGTCGGGGTGGAGTGGCCCGCGGCAGCGGGATTGAACAGTTCCCGAAGCTGTGCGAGCCACACCTCCGGCGCCGCGTCCCACCCGACTCGGGCTGCGGTCTCGCGAATCAACTCTGGCCCAACGCCGTGGACCCGGGCGAGAAACGACCGCAGAACCGACCGCTCGGAACGGCCCGCGAGGAGGTCCGCGACCTCTCCCACGGTCAACGCAGACACCGTGACCTTGTCCTGCGGCGGCGGCGCCTGGTAGGGGACGCCCGGTATGACCTGCCGCACCCGACTCATATCGGCCGTGACGTGCACCACCGCGTCGAGCACGCGCAGTGGGGTGCCGAGGGGATCTGCCGCACAGAAGATGAGGTTGCTGTGCTTGCCCATCATCTCCAGGACCAGTGCGAAGTGGGCAGGCTCTCCGATGTCGTCCAGCGACTCGACGTGGATCTGCAAGACGCGTTCCCAACCGGGTTGCTGGACGGAAACGATGCGGCCGCCTTCAATCCGCCGTCGAACCAACATGCAAAACATCGGCGGATCTGTCGGGTTTGCCGGACGGCCGCCGCGCAACCCGTGAGCGCGCGGTGCCTGGCGGTCCGCGGACAACAGGATGCGTTCACTGCGGCCGGGTGCACGGACCGCGAGGACCAACTCGCGCGCGGTCGGCTGATGGACCTTGTCGATTCGGGCCCCGGCGAACCACGCGTTCCACTCCTGCGCCAACACTCGTATCCCAAGCCCGTCCATGCCTGTTCCTCCCGTGAATCTCTTTCACCGAAGTATAAGGGGTCGCGGAAACGGGGTCAAAAGCAACTCGGCTGCGGCGCGAGGTGCGGTGCCTGCCGATGCCGGCTGGCGCCCCGTACCTCGGGGCGCGGACATCCTGCCCGCTTGGACATCTTTCGCTCGGTACAAGCATAAGGATTACGAGACATGAGACGCGAAGGGGTGGCCTCAGTGGAAAAGAACTGGCATTCTTTAGCGGCCAAAGACTGCCTGGCGCTTTTGGAGGCGTCGCCAGCTGGGTTGAGCGAGTCCGAGGTGCAGGCAAGGCGAGACCAGGTAGGATGGAACCAGTTGGTGGAGGGCGACAAGGTCTCCTTGTTGACCATCTTCCTCAATCAGTTTCGCGACTTCATGATCTTGGTTCTGCTCGCTGCGACGCTCATCTCCGGACTGCTCGGCGAGTACACCGACGCCATCACCATCATCGCCATCATCATCTTGAACGGGGTGCTCGGCTTCGTTCAAGAGGTGCGGGCAGAGCGCTCACTGGCGGCGCTGAAGGAACTGACGGCGCCGATGGCCAAGGTCCGCCGAGATGGAAAGGTGGTCACCATCGCGGCAAAAGAGTTGGTTCCCGGCGACATCATCCTGCTCGAAGGCGGCGACCGGGTTCCGGCAGACGGGCGGATTGTAGCCTCCCCGGGGCTCGACGTGGAGGAGTCGTCCCTGACCGGCGAGTCTGTGCCGGTCAGCAAGCAGGCCTCGGCCTATGTCGATCCGGCCGCTCCGCTCGGCGACCGCGTGAACATGGTGTACATGGGTACGATGGTGACTCGCGGAAAAGCGGAAGTCGTCGTGACGGAGACCGGGATGCGCACCGAGATGGGCAAGATTGCCGATTTGATGCAACAGTCGGAGGACACCTTGACTCCCTTGCAACGGCGACTCGACCAGATGGGCAAGGTCCTGGTCTGGCTGGCCCTCGCCATCACCGCGCTGGTGGTCGTCACGGGGGTGTTGCACGGCAAGCCCCTGTACCAGATGTTCCTCGCCGGCGTCAGCCTGGCAGTGGCTGCGATTCCGGAAGGGCTCCCGGCCATTGTCACGATTGCCCTGGCGCTCGGGGTGCAGCGCATGATCAAGCGCCGTGCCATCGTCCGCAAACTGCCTTCCGTGGAGACGCTGGGTTGCGCAACGGTGGTCTGCTCGGATAAGACCGGAACGCTCACGCAAAACCGCATGACCGTGCAGCGCGTATGGGTCGAGGGGCAGTGGTACCGCGTGACCGGCAGCGGCTACGACCCGACCGGCGAGTTCGTGTTCGAAGACCGCGCCATCCGGGCGATGCGCCGGGAGAGCCTGCGCTGGCTGGTGGAGATTGGCGCGACCTGCAACAACGCGACCATGAAACTGGTCGCGACCGAAGACGGCGAACAGTGGGCCTGCGATGGAGATCCGACCGAAGGCGCGCTGCTCGTGATGGCGAAGAAGGCAGGCTTTGACGACCCGGATGCGGTGTACGAGCGGATTGACGAACTGCCGTTCGATTCCGACCGGAAACTGATGTCCGTGCTCGTGCGGCGGGGGGAGGACATCTATCTCTTGACCAAGGGTGCGCCCGACGTCCTGCTGGAGCGGTCCACAAAGTTCTTCACGCAGGGCCGAGAAGAGCCGGTGTCCGCCGGCATCCGCAAGCAGGTGCTGACCGCGAACCAGACGATGGCGGGGCAGGCGCTGCGCAACATCGCCTTCGCGTATCGGAAGTTCCGCAGCGTAGAGGCTGTGAAGATGGAGCGAGATCCCGAGCAGCAATTGGTGTTCGTGGGCCTGTGCGGGATGATGGACCCGCCGCGCGAATCGGTCTACGAGGCCATCCACAAGTGCCACACCGCTGGCATTCGGACGGTGATGATTACGGGCGACCACCAGGCCACAGCGACCGCCATCGCGCGGCAACTGGAAATGCTGCCCCCCGACGGGCTGGTGGTCACGGGGACCGATCTCGACGCGATGTCCGACGAGGAACTGGCGCGCCAGGTCCGGGACATCTACGTCTATGCGCGCGTCACGCCGGAGCACAAGCTGCGCATCGTGAAGGCGCTGCAGTCGCGCGGTGAGATTGTCGCGATGACCGGGGATGGCGTGAACGATGCGCCGGCCATCAAGCAGGCGGACATCGGGATTGCCATGGGTCTGTCCGGCACCGACGTGGCCAAAGAAGCCTCTGCGCTCGTTCTCGGCGACGACAACTTCGCCACCATCGTCGCGGCGGTCGAGGAAGGGCGCGGCATCTACGACAACATTAAGAAGTTCATCCGCTACTTGCTCTCCAGCAACGTCGGTGAAATCGTGACGATGTTCGTCGCGATGTTGGTTGGCCTGCCGTTGCCGCTGCTGCCCATTCAAATCTTATGGGTGAACCTGGTCACCGATGGGCTCCCGGCGATTGCGCTCGGCGTTGACCCGGCGGAGCGCGACATCATGAACCGCCCGCCGCGGGACGTCAACGAGGGCATCTTCGCCAAAGGGTTCTCTGTGAAGATTTTAAGCCGCGGCATCCTCATTGGCATCGTCACCCTCGCGGTGTTCTTGTACGCGCTGCGCACGCAGCCGCAAAACCTCGTGCGGGCCCAGACGATGGCGTACGCGACGTTGACGATGGCGCAGTTCATCCTCGTGTTCGACTGCCGCAGCGTCGAAGGAGGGATTTGGAAGCGAAACCTGTTCGAGAACATCTGGCTGGTTCTGGCGGTCGCGGCGTCGTTGGCCCTGTTCCTTTTGACCATCTACGTCCCCGGGCTTGCGCACGTGTTCAGCACCGTCCGGCTCTCCGGGTTGGAGTGGCTGATTGTGGTGGTGGCTGCGGCCGTTCCGACGTTTGCGCTGTCGCTCCGGCGCGCCGGCCGCAAGGCCCTGAAAACGAAGGCGGCCGTCCGGTAGCCCCGCCCGAGGGAACCTTGAGGTCTGCTCGACACCCGGTGCAAGATTGGCATCTCGCAACGCCCTCCATGGCTGGACTGGCCGGGGGGCGTTTCGTTCGCAACCGGCTGATGAGCCCGTGCCAGTGACCTAGGCTGAGAGAGCGGGAGATAACTTGTACTTTTGCTTGTGCGGCAGTAGAATATAGGCACGTTTGAAGCGGCGTAGCCGCGGGGGAACGCTGGTGCGGTCTCCCTTGGGGGCAGGACGATGCCGATTCGAAGTATGACAGGGTATGGACAGGCGATGTGCGAGGCGGCGGGCCTGCGTGTCCGGGTGGAGGTGCGCAGCGTCAACCACCGGTTTGCGGAGTTTCAAATTCGCATGAACCGGGAATACCTGGCACTGGAAGAAGTCGTCCGGGCCGTCCTGGCGGAGGGCGTTGCACGCGGGCACTGCGACGTGTTCGTGCAGGTGGACCCGGTCGCTCCTCCGCAGCGGACCGTGCGGGTCGATTGGCGTCTCCTCGAACAACTGGTCGAGTTGCAGGCGGAAGCTCGGCGGCGCGGCTTCGACGGCGCACGCTGGCTGGACCAGGTTGACGTCGTGCGTGTGGAGGCAGAAGAGGTGGACATCGCCGCGTTGGCCGACCCCGTCCGCAGCGTGGCGGCCGAAGCGGTCGGTCAACTGCGGGCGATGCGCGAACGGGAGGGAGCGCGGTTGGCCGCGGACCTGCGCGCTCGGGTGTCCCAACTCGGTGAGGTGGTGGCAGGCGTGGCGGCCCTCGCGCCGGCGGTGCACGACCAGTTGTTGACGCGCGCCCGTCAGCGCGTGAAGGAATTGGCGGCCGCGGTGAGCGAGGATCGGTTGCTGGCAGAGGTGGCGCTGTGGAGCGAGCGGACGGCGGTCGATGAGGAGCTGGTTCGGCTGCAGAGTCACATCGCCGAGTTCGACGCCTCCTTGGCTGCGGGCAGCCCGATTGGGCGGCGGCTCGACTTCATCGCTCAGGAGATGTTGCGCGAGGTCAACACCATCGGGTCCAAGGCTGGAGATGTGGGGATTGTCAAAGGTGTAGTGGAAGCGAAGACCGTGATCGAGCAGCTGCGCGAACAGGTACAGAACATCGAGTAATCGGCTGCCGGCAGCCGAGGAGGAACCACAGTGACCATCCGACTGATCAACATCGGGTTTGGCAACATCGTATCGGCAAACCGGATTGTCTCCATCGTCAGCCCGGAGTCCGCTCCCATCAAGCGCATCGTGCAGGAGGCGCGCGAGGCCGGGCGGCTCATCGACGCGACCTATGGTCGGCGTACGCGCGCGGTTATCATCACGGACAGTGATCATGTCGTTCTCTCCGCCGTACAGCCCGAGACCGTCGCGCACCGCCTGAGTGCCAAAGACCAGATGATAGACGACGAGGAATGATGGCATGGCAGAGCAAAGACGCGGGATCTTGTTCGTCTTGAGCGGCCCTTCCGGGGCCGGCAAAGGCACGGTGTGCAAGGCGCTGATGCAGCGGGTGCAGAACCTGTGCCTGTCCATTTCCGTGACGACCCGCGCTCCGCGCGCCGGCGAACAGCACGGTGTCAACTACTTCTTTCAGACGCGGGAGCAGTTCGACCAGATGGCGGCGAGAGGCGAATTGCTGGAGTGGGCAGAGGTGTACGGCAACTGCTACGGCACCCCGCGGTCGTTCGTAGAGGAAAAGCTGGCCGCCGGGCTCGACGTCATCCTCGAGATCGATATCCAGGGGGCCATGCAGGTGAAGCAGAGCTACCCCAACGGGGTGTTCATCTTCCTCATTCCGCCGTCGGCCACGGAGTTGGAAGCTCGTATCCGGGGCCGCGGTACGGAGACCCCAGAGTCGTTCCGCCAGCGCTTCGGCGCGGCACGCGAAGAGCTGGCGATGATGCGCTCCTATGACTATGTCGTGGTGAACGACGTGGTGGAGCGCGCGTGCAGCCGAATCGAGGCCGTTATCACGGCGGAGCACTGCAGTGTCGAGCGGAACCTGTTCCTTTTGAATGAGTGGTAGCGGGCGCACCGGTGAAGACCTTTCACGGTGGGCTCTTGGCTTGGCACAGACCACCATTGCGATTCCAATGAAAATGTGAGGGATGTGTGTGCTGTATCCGTCCATCGACCGCCTTATGGAACTGGTCGACAGCAAGTACAGTCTTGTGGTCGCGACGTCGAAACGAGCGCGCAAGTTGCAGGAGCGCAACATGAACCAACCTGGTTCCTCTGCGACCAAGAACGTCAGCCGCGCGCTGTGGGAAATTGCCGAGGGGAAGGTGCGGTACTTCCGCACGCGCGAAGGCATCAAGTAACGGGTTGCGAGGCAAGCAGAACAGCTTTCGGCGGCGGCGCAGCCGGGTGTCGAGTGCTGTTCTGCTTTTGTCGTTTATTGGCGAGACGGCCGCAGACGCAAAGTCGCGGACGGCGGTCGCCGCATCCGGGAGGGGTCGACGTGAAGAAGAACGTGTTGCTCGGGGTTGGCGGTGGGATTGCGGCCTACAAGGCAGCAACCCTGTGTAGTTTGTTGGTGAAAGCTGGGTGTGCCGTGCAGGTCTTGATGACGCGGCACGCGATGGAGTTCATCCAGCCGCTCACCTTCCAGTCGCTCACGCGTCAACCCGTGTTGGTGGACACCTTCGCGGAACCGAACGCGGCGGAGATTGCGCACATCGCCGTGGCGGATCGAGCCGATGTGTTTGTCGTCGCACCGGCCACGGCCAACCTCATTGGCAAACTCGCGTGCGGGATTGCCGACGACATGGTGACCACCACGGCGCTCGCCGTCACCGCGCCGGTGGTGCTGGCGCCGGCGATGAACGTGCACATGTTCGAGCACCCGGCGGTTCAGGCCAATCTCCGGACGTTGCGTGCGCGTGGCGTGATTGTGGTTGATCCCGGTACGGGCCCGCTCGCCTGCGGCTACACGGGCAAGGGGCGGCTGGCGGAACCGGAAGACATCGCGGAGGTGGTACAGGCGGTCCTCCATCCGCGCGCGGACCTCTCGGGCCTGCGGATTGTGGTCACGGCCGGACCGACGGTGGAGGAACTGGACCCGGTACGGTATGTGACGAACGCCTCCTCTGGCAAGATGGGGTACGCGATTGCAGCGGCGGCTGTGGGGCGTGGGGCCGACGTGGTGCTGGTGAGTGGACCGACGCACCTGGAACCGGTCCCGGGAGCGATGCGGGTGATGGTCCGCAGCACGGAGGACATGGAGCGGGCCGTACTGGCCGAGATGGAGCGGGCCGACGTGCTCATCAGCGCGGCCGCACCTGTGGACTTCAAGCCGGCTGTACGGTTGGATCATAAATGGAAGAAGGCGGACGGAACGCCCGTGGTAGCGTGGGCGCAGACGCCGGACATCCTGGCGGCCGTCGGCGCACGCCGGAGGCCGGGGCAAACACTGGTCGGCTTCGCTGCCGAGACGGATGACGTCGTCCAGAACGCGAAGCGCAAGCTCGAGCGCAAGGGGTTGGACTTGGTGGTCGCGAACCGGATTGGCGAACCGGGTGCTGGGTTCCAGAGCGACACGAACCGGGTGACGCTGGTGTTCGCAGACCGCGAGGTGGAGCTGCCACTCGGGTCGAAACAGGAGGTCGCCGAACAGATTCTGGACTACGTGGTACAGCTGCGCGAGGGGCGACCGTGAACGCCGCACCTCGACCGAGCGGCGCCACCGTCGCGCGGGTCGTCGTGGACGTCCGAACCAAGGCGCTGGACCGGCCGTTTGACTACGCGGTGCCGGAGGCGTTGACAGACGACGTCAAACCGGGCGTGCGCGTGTTGGTGCCGTTTGGACGGCAGAACTGCCTGGGGTACGTGGTGGGCGTGGCGCGTGCTGCGGGGGCACCAGCGGATCGACCTTTGAAACCCGTCGCGTCGGTCCTCGACGAGCGCCCGGTTCTCACACCGGAACTGCTGGCGCTGACCGAGTGGTTGACGGAGCGGTACGTCTGTACGCGTCTGGAAGCCATCCAGGCGGCCTTGCCGGGTGCGTTTCGAATTGTCCTGCAGGAACGCTACCGCCGGACGTCCCGCGCTGTGGCGAAGGACGTGCCGGACGCTGTACGGCGCTTGGCGGACACGCTCGCGGCTGCCGCACAGTCTACCGCACAGTTGGTGGCCCGGCACGGAGCCGGTGCTTGGTTGACCCTGCAACAGGCCATCGCACTGGGCCTTGTGGAACCGGTCGCGGTGGTGCGGGACCGAGTGTCGGAGCGGACCGCCGCCTACTTGGTCGCGGCGCAACCGGCCCATGCGCTCTTGGCCGCGGAAGTCGCGCGCAGGAATCGGGCTCCGCGTCAAGCGAGCGTCTTGCAGCAGCTGCGCACGGAGGGGACGCCAGCGGACGGCACACTGTGGCTCGAGCTCTCCCAACACGGGCTCCGGCCGTCGGACCCAGCAGTTAAGGCCCTCACCGCCGCGGGGCTGGTGAAGGTGGAGCGCCGCGTGCAGCTCCGCCGGCCAGCGTCCCTGCCGACCTCCTCGTCGCGGGAACCGGGGCTCACCCTGACGCCTTGGCAGCAGCGGGCGGTGGCGTCCATCACCGAGCGCCTGACGTCCGGTGGGCAGGTGTTGCTGCACGGCGTTACGGGCAGCGGGAAGACAGAGGTTTACCTACAGTCGATTGCGCGGTGCCTGGACGGCGGCCGCTCGGCCATCGTCCTGGTCCCGGAGATCTCCCTCACCCCTCAGATGGTTGCACGGTTCACCGAGCGCTTCGGAGACCGGGTCGCGGTGCTGCACTCGGCGCTCTCCGCGGGAGAGCGGCGCGACGCGTGGCTGCTGGCGGCGGGAGCCGGCCCGGTGGTCGTGATTGGCGCGCGGTCAGCCGTGTTCGCGCCCGTGCAGTCCCTTGGACTGTTGGTGATTGACGAGGCACACGAACCGTCGTACAAGCAGGAAGAGACGCCGTTCTATGACGCGAGAGAAGTGGCCCAGTGGCGGGCCGAGCAAGCGGGCGCCGCGCTCGTGTTGGGGTCCGCGACGCCGTCGCTCGCGGAGATGGCCCGGGTGGAGCGGGGCGAAGCGACGCTCGTCACGTTACCGGAGCGGGTCAACCGCCAGCCCTTGCCGCCCGTCGAGGTGGTGGATATGCGCGACGAGCTGAAGGCTGGAAATCGCAGCTTGTTCAGTCGCGCGCTCTACGATGGGTTGATGGCCGCCATCGGCGAGAACCGCCAGGCCATCTTGTTTCTCAACCGCCGCGGGTATTCCGCGTTTCTCCTTTGTCGAAACTGCGGGTATCGGGCGGACTGTCCGAACTGTGACATCTCCTTGACCGTTCACCGCAGCCGGTCGGACACCTGGCTGTTGTGTCACTACTGCGGGCACACGGCGCCGGTTCCGGACGTGTGCCCGGACTGCGGCGCGGACGCGCTGCGGCCGTTTGGTGTCGGCACGCAGCAGGTGGAGGCGCAGCTGCAGCAATTGCAGCCGGGCTGGCGAACGCTGCGCATGGACGTCGATACCACCAGCCGGAAGGGTGCGCACCAGGAGATCATCCGCCGGTTTGGCGCAGGCGAGGCGGATGTGTTGATTGGCACGCAGATGGTGGCCAAGGGTCTCGACTTTCCTCGCGTGGCGTTTGTCGGCGTGGTCAGCGCCGACACGATGTTGGCCGTACCCGACTATCGTGCGAATGAACGGGCGTTCAGCCTGCTGACGCAGGTGGCGGGTCGGGCGGGGCGCGCGGATGTGCCGGGGCGAACGGTGATTCAGACGTACCAGCCTGACCACCACGCCATCCAAGCCGCAGCGCGCCACGACTTCGCGGCGTTTTATCGCCGCGAGCGAGCGGCTCGGGAGACCTACGGGTACCCGCCGTTCTGCGAACTCGCGGTGATGATGGCGACGCACAGCGACGCCGCTTTGGCGGAAGGGGCCGCCCGCCGCTTCGAACGGGAGTTGCGGCGCCGACTGGAGCCCAGCGACGCGACGGTGTTGCCGGCGTGCCGGAGTTCGATTGGCCGAGTGGAAAACCGATACCGCTATCAGGTTGTGGTAAAGTATCAGGAGTGGCGGCGCGTGCAACGCGCCGTGCGGGAGGCGTACGATGTGGTCGCGGAGCGCATGCGCGGCGTGTCCGGACAGTGCGTTCTCGATGTACAGGCTGGCCGCATCTGAAGGAATCACTGTGAGAGGAGTTCGCCGGATGTCGATTCGAATCATCCGCAAAGGGAATGATCCGGTGCTGCGCCAGATTGCCAAGCCCGTGCCGCGGGTCACGCCCGCCGTGCACAAGCTGTTGGACGACATGGCGCAGACCATGTACGACGCCGAGGGGATCGGCTTGGCAGCCAACCAGATCGGCATCTTAAAACGATTGATTGTCATCGACGTGGGGGACGGGCTGGTGGAGCTCATCAACCCGGAAATCGTCGAGATGAGCGGCTCTCAGGTCGGGCCGGAGGGCTGTCTGTCGCTGCCCGGCATCCACGGCGACGTGGAGCGGGCCAGCCACGTGAAACTCCGGGCCTGGAACCGGCAGGAGGAAACGGTGGAGTACGAAGCCGATGGGATGTTTGCGCGCTGCATCCAGCACGAGGTGGACCACTTGAACGGCATCCTCTTCACGGACTACTTGAAGCCGTCCGAGATTGTCTACGAAAACCGCCAAGGGTCAGATACACGATGACAGAGCCAATCCGCGTGGTGATGATGGGGACCCCGGACTTTGCCGTGCCGACCTTGCACGCGCTGCACGCGGCGGCTGGTGTCGCGGTCGTCGCCGTGGTGACCCAGCCAGACCGGCCTGTCGGTCGCAAGCAGATCCCGATGGCGTCCCCCCTCAAGCAGGCAGCGGCGCAACTGGGCCTTCCTGTGCTGCAGCCGGAACGGGTTCGCCATCCGGAGGCGCTCGAGCAGATCGCCGCGTTCCGCCCGGACGTGCTGGTGACGGCGGCGTTCGGCCAAATCCTGCCGCAACGGCTGCTCGACCTCGCACCCTACGGTTGCCTCAACGTGCACGCGTCGCTGTTGCCGAGGTGGCGCGGTGCAGCCCCGATTCACCGCGCCATCAT
Source organism: Alicyclobacillus sp. (assembly GCA_023511295.1). GTDB lineage: Bacteria > Bacillota > Bacilli > Alicyclobacillales > Alicyclobacillaceae > JAIMBT01. The sequence continues at coordinate 39,416 of JAIMBT010000007.1, read as the reverse complement.
GGCGGGAGACGCGGAGACGGGCGTCACCATCATGCGGACGGTCCGTGAACTGGACGCTGGACCCATCCTCGGCGTGCGGCGACGGCCGATTGCGGCGGACGACGACGTCGGCCGCGTACACGACGACCTTGCCCGGATGGGCGCGCAACTGCTCTGTGAACTGCTGCCGGTCTACGTTGCCGGCGCTCTGCAACCGACGCCACAACCGGTCGACGGAGTCACGTACGCAGAGCGCGTCACCCGCGCCGACGAGTGGATCGACTGGACGCGGAGCACCTTCGAGGTTCACAACCACATCCGCGGGCTCTCCCCGTGGCCCGGGGCAACCACCCGGTTCGAGGGAGAAGATATGAAGGTGTGGGCGAGCCTGCCGCCGTCGGAAGGGGGCGCCAAACGGAGCGAGGTGGCTCAACCCGGCGCCATCCGGCCGTCCGACGGCGACACCGTATGGGTCCGGTGCGGTGACGGGTGGCTCGGCATCTCCTCGGTGCAGCCCGCGGGGCGGCGGCGCATGCCTGCCGGCGATTGGGCGCGCGGGCAACGGCGGGCGGAGCTGGCGTTTGCGCCAGCCATTGTGCCATGACGTCGCCCGCCCGCCGAATCGCCGCTCAGGTCCTGTACGAGGTGTTCGCGCACGGTCGCTACAGCAACGTCGCGCTGGACCGCGCACTCCACACAGGGCGCCTCGACGAGCGGGACGCCGCTTTGTGCACCGAGATCGTCTACGGGACGCTGCAACACTGGCGCGGCATCGGGGCGGTTCTGGCGCCCTACCTACGCCGTGGGTTGGACGAGCTCGACGTGTTTGTGCGCGGTCTGCTCGAGATGTCTGTCTATCAGCTGGCTTTCCTCGAGCGCGTTCCAGCCTATGCGGTCGTCGACGATGCGGTCGCCCTGTGTAAACAGCGCCAGCCAAGGGCAGCCGGCTTTGTCAACGGCGTGCTGCGCGCGTACCTCCGCCATCCGCAGTCCTATGCCGACCAGTTGGCGAATTGCGTCGAACAAGCGGGGGCAGGCGAGCGCATGGGCATCCGACATTCGTATCCGGATTGGCTCGTACAGAGACTGTCGGCGCGGTGGGGCCCCGACCGAACGGGAGCGATGTTGGAAGCGGGCAATGAGCGTCCACGGTTGGCCGTGCGGGCGAATCGCCGGCGGGTGGAAGACGTGGCGGGCCTGGCGGGGCGGTTCGAGGGCGTCGCGGCTGGAGCGACCGTGTCAGACCTCGCGCCGTTCGCCATCCGGTTGCCTCGCGGCCTGGATGTCAGTCGCTGGGCACCCTACCGCGAGGGTCTCGTCACGGTCCAGGATGAGGCGTCCCAGCTGATTGCACCGCTTCTCCGGCCGGAATCCGGCGGGCGGCTGCTCGACCTGTGTGCGGGCATGGGTACGAAGACGACACAGCTGCTGGAATGGGGCGCGGACGACATCGATGTGACGGCCTGCGACATCCACGCCCACAAGCTGGCGGCACTCGGGGCAGCGTGTGACCGTCTCGGCGTGCGCCGTCCACGAACGGTGCTCGCGGACGCTCGTTCGCTGGACCGCCGTCCCGCGTTCCGGGGAGCCTTTGACGGTGTTTTGCTGGACGCGCCGTGCAGCGGCAGTGGGGTGCTTCGGCGCCGTCCGGAAATCCGATGGCGGCGAACCCAGGCTGACCTCGCGTCCTTGGCGAGTCTCCAGCGCGACTTGCTCGTCACTGCGCTGCGGCTCGTCCGCCCGGGCGGCTGCGTGGTATACGCCACGTGTTCCGTTCTGGCGGAGGAGAACGAAGACGTGCTGACGGCAGTGCTCACGGAGGTGGGGTCGGGATTCCGAGCGGAACCGGTGGAAAGGGACTTGCCAGTGGCAGCGCAGCGGATTGCCACACCGGCCCGGTGGGGCGTGTACGTCACTCCGGAGTGGTACGGCACAGACGGCTTCTATATGGCCCGCATTCGGCGGACCGATGAGTGATGGAGCAGGCGGACAGATCTTACAGCGAAGGTGGCGGTCGGGCGTGACAGGCGCAACGGGCGGGCGGTTAGGGTTGCGGGCAGCGGAGCCGGCAGGCTCGCGACAGGTGTACAACTTTACCCTCGAAGAACTCACAGTGTACCTGCAGGATCTCGGCGAACCGCCCTACCGGGCTCGGCAGATCTTTCAGTGGTTGTACCAGCGTCGCGCACAGTCCTTCCAGGAGATGACCAACCTGTCGAAAGGGCTGCGAGCGTCCTTGGCGAGTGCCTTGACCATCGGGCGGGCGCGAGAAGTCACTCGCCAGGTCTCAAAGGTGGATGGGACGACGAAATTTTTGTTGGAGTGGCCGGATGCGGTGACCGTGGAGACCGTGCTGATGCGACACGACTACGGCAACAGCGTGTGCGTGTCGACCCAGGTGGGCTGCAAGATGGGCTGCACGTTCTGCGCTTCGACCCTCGGCGGGATGATCCGCCAGATGACAGCCGGCGAGATGGTCGAGCAGCTGCTCTTTAGCCAGCGCCTGTTGGACGAGCAGAGCCAGCGGGTCTCATCCGTTGTGCTGATGGGTTCCGGCGAGCCGATGGACAACTACGACGCGGCGATGAAGTTCATCGACATCATCAGCGACGAACACGGCCTGAACATCGGACAACGGCACATCACCATTTCGACCGTGGGGCTCGTCCCGGGGATTGTGCGCTTGGCCGACGAAGGACGCCCCATCACGCTCGCGGTCTCGCTACACGCGCCGAACGACGCGCTGCGCTCGTCCATGATGCCGGTGAACCGCGCGTACCCGATTGCCAAACTGATGGAGGCTTGTCATTATTATCACAGAGTGACGGGCCGGCGCATCTCGTTCGAATACGCGCTCGTCGGCGGGAAGAACGACAGTTTGCAGGAGGCGCGCGAACTTGCGGAGCTGCTGGCAGGTCTGCCCTGCCACGTGAACCTCATCCCTGTGAACTACGTGCCGGAGCGCAACCTGACGCGGACTGCGAAGGACCAGATCTACGCGTTTTGGAACGAGTTGAAACGTCTCGGCGTGAACGCGACCATTCGCCGGGAGATGGGACACGACATTGCGGCAGCATGCGGACAGTTGCGCGCGGAACACGCCAACCGCGGCTGACCGCTCGGTGCGTTTGGCAGGACCGCCAGACCGCCGCAAGGACGACGTGTTGGAAGAGGTGGAGACCGTGCTGTATGCCGCCAGATCACACATTGGCCTCGTGCGTCCAATGAATGAAGACAGTTATGCGGTTCACGAGTATCGCCCGTGGACCTTGTTGGTCGTCGCAGATGGGATGGGTGGGGCGTCTGCGGGTGAAGTGGCCAGTCGAATGGCCGCATCAGCGGTTTCCGAGGACATCCTGGAGAACCTTCAACAGGCGGACCCAGCGGACGTAGATCTGGAGACGGTTCTGCGCCACGCAGTCCAACGGGCGAATGGGGAAATCTGGGAAGCCGCCCGACAGAACGTCGACCTGCTCGGGATGGGGACGACCTTGGTTGCGGCGCTGCTGCACCCATCCCAACTGTTCCTCGCACACATTGGAGACAGCCGCGCCTACCGGTTGCACGATGGCCGCTTGGAACAGTTGACGCGGGATCACTCCCTGGTCGCCGAACTGGTGCGCCGGGGGCAGATTACGGAAGCGGAGGCCGAGCACCACCCACAGAGAAACATCGTCACGCGCTCACTGGGAACCGCTCCCGTCAGTGAGCCGGACGTCGAGCGCATCGCTTGGTGGACGGACGACCTGTTGCTGCTGTGCACGGACGGCCTCACCAACCTCGTCCCCACACGCGAGTTGGAGGCCCACCTCGGCTCCATCGCTCAGTCGCAGCGGGGATGGACGGAGGAGGTCCTGGGCGAAGCGGCGGATCTTCTGCTCGGTCTCGCGCTTGAACGCGGCGGGCAGGACAACATTACGCTCGTGCTGGCGGCTTGCGGAAAGGAGATCAGTGGTTCATGACGCACCTCTTGGGCGGACGGTATGATCTCCAGGAACAGATTGGCGGCGGCGGCATGGCGGTGGTGTATCGGGCCGTCGACACGATGTTGGGTCGGCAGGTGGCGGTGAAGATGCTCCGCTCTCAGTTTGCGGGCGATGAGGAATTCATCCGTCGCTTCCGCCGAGAGGCTCAATCGGCCGCGAGTCTCTCTCACCCCAACATCGTCAACTTGTACGATGTGGGTGTCACGGAGCACAACGAGTACTATATTGTGATGGAGTACGTGGATGGGCCCACGTTAAAGGATGTCATCCGCGAGCGCGGGCCGCTGCCGGTCGACGAGGCGGTCGCCATCACGGAACAGATCTGCGATGCGTTGGAACAGGCGCACACGCGACACATCGTGCACCGCGACATCAAGCCGCACAACATCCTGTTGACGTCGAGCGGCCAAGTCAAGGTCACGGATTTCGGGATCGCGCGAGCCATTACGGGGAACACCATCACCCACCACCCCGAGGACCCAGTTCTCGGTTCGGTTCACTACTTTTCGCCGGAGCAAGCCCGGGGGGCTGCGACGGACGCCAAGAGCGACATCTATTCGCTCGGGGTTGTCATGTACGAGATGTTGACGAAGCGGCTGCCGTTTTCCGGCGATTCGCCGGTCAGTATCGCGCTGAAACACCTGCGTGACGACTTCGTCGACCCGCGGGAGTGGAATCCGCGCATTCCGCAGAGTGTGGAGAACATCATCCTGCGTTGTCTGGCCAAGTCTCCGGCAGATCGCTACCCGGATATGGCCGCGCTGAAGGCGGACCTGCAAACGGCGCTGCTCCATCCAGACGTCCCGAAGTATATGAAACCACGGCAGCCGCTCGATGAGACGATTGCCATACCCGCGGTGGGAGGGCTACGCGCCGTCGAGGAGTCGGGCTCCGGGAAGAGCGGTGGGGATGGGCCGCGCAAGAAGCGGCGCTGGTGGATGCCGCTGGTCTGGACTGGCGTGACCCTGGTCGTGATTGGTGTCGGTGCGGCCGCTGCGTACTACATTGTGATGGACTCCATTCAGACACCGAACCTGCAACTGCCGAACGTCACCGGGGAGACGGTTCAGACGGCGGTCGCGAAATTGCACAATGCCGGCTTCAACGACATCGTGGAGAAGCAGGCGGTGAACAGCAAACCGGCGGGGACGGTGTACGACCAGAGTCCGGAAGGGCCGACAGAGGTCAAACCGGGTCGCACCATCACGCTGTGGGTCAGTAAAGGGCCCCAGCAGAACTTGATGCCAAACCTCACCGACGTGCCGGTCACGGAGGCAGTTCAGACCCTGCAGAACCTCGGTGTGGACGTGAAGTCCCAGGTGACAGAGCAGCCGGTGACGAACAGCAGCCTGCCGGCAGGTGAGGTGGTGCAGACCGACCCGGCGCCGGGAACGCCGCTGACCCCGACGACGCAGATCACCTTGCAGGTGAGTCAGGGCCAGATGGTCACCGTGCCGACGTTGGTCGGGTTGACCCTTGACCAGGCGGTGGCGGCGCTCAAACAGGCGAACTTGGTCGAGGGACAGGTCACCTACGGGCCGTACCCGGCTCCGGACCAAACGGTGTACAAGACGGCTCCGTACGTAGCCGGTGACCGTGTGCCCGCGGGGACGCCCATCGGCCTGTGGGTCGCGAACAACAGCGGAGAAGGCGGCGGTGTGCCGGGCGGTGCGGCGAACAACACTACCGGCTCGGGAACCGGACCGGCCGCCGGCGGGTCGTCGAACACGACGGGCCAAGGGACGGCCATGGGAGACAGTGAACCGAAGACGATTGAAGTCCAGGTGAACGATCCAGATGGCAAGCGGATCCACGTGCAGATCTTCAAGTCGGACGCTGAAAGCACGCGTGCCGTCGCCGTGGACCAGGTGATTCACGGCACCACCTCGTGGGCCGTGACGTTGGTCGTCACTCCAGACCAGCCAGGACAGGTGTTGGTGTACGAAGATGGACAGCTCGAGCAGAACTACCCGGTTCCCTACAGCAACTGACAAAACGGGGTGAGCATCCATGCCAACCGGCGTGGTGGTTCGGGTTTTGGCCGGATTCTACGACGTTGCGGACGGCGAGGTGCAGATCACCTGCCGCGCCCGCGGACTACTGCGCAAGCGCGGTCTGAAGATCTTGGTGGGTGACCGCGTGGCGTACCGCGAGACGGGGGCGGGAGAAGGGGTCGTCGAAGACGTACTGCCACGTGTGTCTGAGTTGACGCGGCCGCCCGTCGCCAACGTCACCATGGCTGTGCTCGTGTTTTCGATTGCACAGCCGGATTTTCAGCGCTACCTGTTGGACAAGGCGCTGGTGGCGACGGCGGCTGCCGGGGTCCTGCAGACGATTGCGCTGACGAAGTGTGACCTCGTCGACGACGCGGTGGTGGACGAGACGTGCCATCCCTACCGCCAAGCCGGTATCGAGATCATTCCGGTGTCCGTCCGAACGGGACGCGGAGTGGACGCCGTGAAGGCGGCGGTCTCGGGCCACGTGGCGGTGTTCGTTGGACCGTCCGGCGCCGGGAAGTCCTCCCTCGGGAACGCGTTTGCGCCGGAACTCGGCCTGCGAATGGGCGAAGTGAGCGAGAAGATTGGGCGAGGCCGCCATACCACGCGTCACACGGAGTTGTTCCAGGTCGCCCCCGGTACGTTCATCGCGGACGCTGCCGGGTTCAGTCAACTGCAGGTGGAGGTCGACTCCACCGACCTGCGTCGATACTTCCCGGAATTCGGCGCATTCGATCCCGCGTGCGCGTACCGCGGTTGTCTCCATATCGAGGAAGACGCGTGCGCCGTGAAGCAGGCGGCGGTGGATGGCCGCCTGGCTGCTTCCCGCTACGATAGCTACCGCTTGCTCTACCAAGAGATTCGCCGTCGGGAGGTGTCGCGGTATTGAAACCCATCCTCGCTGCATCCATCCTGGCTGCAGACTTTGGCCAACTCGCCCACGACGTGGAAGAGGTCCTGCAAGCGGGTGCCGACTGGATTCACGTCGACGTCATGGACGGCCATTTCGTGCCCAACCTCTCCATGGGCCCAAGCATTGTGTCCGCGCTGCGGCGCCGCTTCAACTGTGTCTTGGACGTTCACCTCATGGTGGAACGGCCCGAACAGTGGGTTGAGTCCTTTGCGAGGGCGGGCGCGAGCCGCATCACAGTTCACGTGGAGGCGACCCCACACCTCCACCGCGCCATCAGCCTGATACGGGACCTGGGGTTGCCGGCAGGTGTGGCGTTGAACCCTGCGACGGGGTGGCGGGATATTCGGTATGTGCACCATCTCGTGGACTTGGTGTTGGTCATGACGGTGAACCCCGGCTTCGGTGGCCAAGCCTTTCTGCCCGAGATGACGGAGAAGGTCCGGGACCTGCGGGCGTGGTTGGACGGTGTCGGCGGAGCGCCTACCCACGTCGAAGTGGACGGCGGGGTGAACGAGGACACCATTGGCGAGTTGGCGCGTGCAGGAGCAGACGTGTTCGTCGGCGGGTCGTCGATCTTTGGCGCGGAGCGCGTCGAGGCTGCGGTTGAGCGCTTGCGGCAGAGGGCTTCGCGCACCGTGTGAGGTTCGGTCGAAATCTGTGGAATGATTCACGGCCCAAGGCTGTAGGAATATATATAGATACCGTTCAGGCGCATGGAGAAGGCAATGGCGGATTGCGTTCACCTACAGGGAGGGACCGTGATTGAAATTCTATACCATCAAATTGCCAAAGTTTCTCGGTGGGATTGTCAAGGCATGCATCGGTGTGTTTGCCAAGGACTGAACCCGCGTCTGTGCGGTGAGCGGAGACGTCTGGCGGCGTGCATTGCAGCTTCCGCACGGTGCACGCGCCTGGGAAGCGCCGCCCGGATTGCCCGACCATTTGCAAAACCATCCGGAACGAGGGCTGGGCGCATGCCTTTGCCGCCGCCCGGCGAGCTTGTGGTTGTCGCCGACTGGCAGGCTGGTGTGGGCATGCGCCGCCGCATACCTCCCAAACACGAAAAAAGCACCTCGGTCAACCGGGTGCTCTTTTTCAATGGATTCGACGCATTGCGGGCCGGAAGCCCTGGTCAGACAGCCCGTTGGACCTTGCCCGCTTTCAAACACCGGGTGCACACGCGCAGACGCTTGACCGTTCCGTTCACGTTCACGCGCACTGGCTGTAGGTTCGGAAGCCAACGGCGCCGCGTCTTGTTTTCAGCGTGGCTCACAAGGTTGCCGGTTTGCGGCTGTTTTCCGCACACATCACAGCGCTTTGCCATTTCGCCGCACCCCCTTCTGTGCCCTCCGCCGTTCCCGATGGTGGTCGTCGGCTGGAGAAGGCTGACCCGTCTAGTTTACCATGCCCCCGCCCAACTGCGCAACTCGTGGGGGTGGCATCGGTTCCCGGCCCGCCGCAACCCGGCGTAGGAAGGCTGATTTTGGCGGATTCCGATGGTATAGTACTATTGGTAGAACGCAGCCATGCAGGGGGTGCCCGGATGCCGAAGACGTTGGACACGCCATTAGGCCATGTGGTCATAGACGAAGAGGTCATATCGACGATTTGCGGCTTTGCCGCCATGGACTGTTACGGCCTGGTCGGGATGGCCTCGCGCAAGCAGGTGAAGGACAGCCTGCAGGAGTTGCTCGGTCGGGAGAACCCCGGGCGCGGCGTGGAGGTTCACATCAGCGACGACGAAGTTGTGGTGGATTTGTACATCATCGTGAGTTACGGAACGAACATCTATGAGGTTGCGCAGAACGTCCGCGACAAAGTTCGCTACGTGCTGGCCACGTCGACCGGGATTGAAGTCCAAAGGGTGAACATCTTCGTGCAAGGCGTCCGGGTGACAGATCATCCGTGACCCGTTCTGGCGTCGAGGCTGGGACACGTGCCTGTGACAGCATGGATTGATGATAAAGGAGGCAGGGCATGTCTGCTCACGTCTCGCTGGATGCGCGGCAGTTTTCCGACATGATGAGGGCTGGCCACGCATTGCTCAGCCGTGCAGTGCCGAGCATCAACGCGCTCAACGTGTTTCCGGTACCGGATGGGGATACGGGGACGAACATGGCGCTCTCTCTGGGCGCAGGCCTGCAACAAATGGATGCCGAACCGCACGTGGACGTCAAGTCTGCGGCGAGAGCACTCGCCGAAGGCCTGCTGATGGGCGCACGCGGCAATTCCGGCGTCATTCTGTCGCAGTTGCTTCGCGGCTTCTCCCGAACTTGTCCGGCGCGGCGGGAGCTGGATGCCGTATTGTTTGCGAACGCCTTGCAGGAAGGCGTGACGATTGCCTACCAAGCCGTCTCGAAGCCGGTCGAGGGCACCATTTTGACGGTGGCACGGGAAGCGGCGATGGCTGGCCGCAAGCGCGCGAAACCTGGACAGGCTTTGGCGGAGTGGCTCGCGGGTGTTGTGGAAGCGGCACAGGCCGCACTCGACAACACGCCCGCTCAGTTGCCGGTGCTGCGGCAGGCCGGGGTGGTCGATTCGGGGGGACAGGGATTCGTCACGTTACTGGCGGGGTGGCTATCGTGGCTGCGCGGCGATGCAGCGGAGACATTGGACGAGGCGGCGAAGGATGACCACGGCGCCCGTGTCCTGTCCTCTACCCAACTGGCACAGCTGGACGCCCATGCCCACGCGCCAGCGGAATCGGAGTTCGGCTATTGTACGGAAGTGTTGATTCGCGTGCCGGGGGAGCAGACGGAAGCGGAAAGCGCGTTGCGCGAACGGCTCGCACAGTACGGGGACTCCTTGTTGGTGGTTCGCGCTGGGAACCTGGTTAAGGTTCATGTGCACACGGTCCGGCCCGGCCGAGTCTTGGAAGACGCCCTGACGTACGGTCCGCTGGTGAAGATTAAGGTCGAGAACATGACGGAGCAGTTTACGGCCATCCACGGCACATCCCATTCGATTGGCGATGCGGGGACCGCCAGTTCCTCACCTGCGTCGGCCGCTGCACAATCGCCGGCCGGTCCGCGTGGAGACAACGAATCGACGACGCCGGTGTGTGCGCTGGTCGCCGTCGCGGTAGGGAAGGGCATCGAGGAGACGTTTCAGAGCCTCGGCGCACACCGCGTGGTGAGCGGTGGACAGACAATGAACCCGAGTACAGAGGAATTGGTGCAGGCGATGCGGTCCGTCGCGGCGGAGACCGGAGCGACGGAGGTCGTGTTGCTGCCGAACAACAAGAATGTCTGGATGGCCGCCGAGCAGGCGGTAACGGTGTTCGGTGGCAGCGCCAACTTGGTGAAGACAGCCGACATCTTGCAGGGTATGGCAGCGGCGGTTGCCTTTCGACCGGATCGAACCGCCGATGCGAATCGGGTTGCCCTCGAGCGCGCCGTGGCGGCTACGGTCTCTGGCTCTGTCGTGCGAGCGACGCGCGACACCGTGTACCAAGACGTGGCGGTGCGCACAGGCCAGTACCTGGCGTTCGCTGGCGGGGATCTGCGCGCCGCGTGCGACACGCGGTTGGAAGCGGTTGCGGCGGCGCTTCGCGCAATGTGGTTTCCCGAAGCGGAACTGCTGACCGCGCTCTACGGCGACGACGTGAGCCGAGACGAATTGCTGGAGATGGAACGGTTGGTCGAGCAGTACCCGGGTTTGTCGGTGGAGTTGCGCTTCGGTGGACAACCGATTTACGACTACCTCCTGTCGCTGGAGTGAACCCGAGTAGGCACGCTCGCGGTGGCATCAGTGGGGCCGTCGCACTGTGCGCGTGTATCGAGAAGTCGGGAGGGCTGTGGCTTGAACGGGGTACCGTCGGAGCACCTGGAACAGGTTCCCGTGACCTTGGTCCCAGGCGTCGGCCACGTGAAGCAGGGGTTGCTGGCCGAACTCGATATCTACACGGTCGATGACCTCCTGCACTACTTTCCAGTCCGGTTTGAGGACCGGCGTCCGCGCCCGTTGGAAACTGTCACCGAGCCAGCGCAGGTGACGGTTCTGGCGACCGTCGAAGGCGCGCCTGAGCTGCGCTGGCGGGGGCGCAAGTCGGTCCTGCGAGCGCGGGTGCGGGTGGACCATCGGCACCTCGTCACCGCGATGTGGTTCAACCAACACTACCTGCGGGGACGGCTCGGAGACGGTCGCGTGCTGCGCGTCACGGGCCGGTATGATCCGGACCGTCGGACCCTGGTCGTCTCCCACACAGAATTCGGCGGAGCCGAGGGTGCGGCGTTCGTGCCGGTTTACCGAAGCACGAAAGGGTTGTCGACCAGCCAGATTCAACAGATCATCGACAAGGCACTCGCTCGATACGGTCATGCGTTGTCCGAGCGCCTACCGCGAGAATTGGTGGACAAGTACCGCCTGTGGTCGCATCGACGCGCCGTCGCCGCCATGCATCGGCCGCTCGGCGATGAAGACCGTCGACAGGCGCACCGGCGGCTGGCGTTTGAGGAGTTCTTCCTGTTCCAACTACAGCTACAGGCTCTACGGGCACGCCGGGCGCACAGTGAACAGCGGCCGAAACTGGCCGTTCCGGAAGATGCGTTCGAAACCTTCACCGCCTCGCTGCCCTTCCCGCTGACGAATGCGCAGTTGCGCGCGTGTCGAGAGACCACAAGCGACCTGGTCGGGGACCGCCCGATGGTGCGCCTCTTGCAAGGGGACGTCGGGTCCGGGAAAACGTGGGTCGCGCTGTGGGCGGCCTACGCTGTGACCCGTGCGGGAGGGCAGACCGCGTTCATGGCGCCGACTGAGATCCTCGCGGAGCAACACCACCGGGAAGCGCACCGGCGGTTACAAACGCTCGGCGTGCGCGTGGAGCTGCTCACCGGACGGACGCCAGCGAAGGAACGGGCGGCCATCTTGGGGCGCCTCGCCGCGGGATCCGTGGACCTGGTGATTGGGACACACGCGCTGTTGACGGCGGACGTCCGCTTCGCCAGACTGGAGTTGGTGATGACGGACGAACAACACCGCTTCGGCGTGTCGCAGCGCAACGCGTTGCGCGACAAAGGGCGGTGGGCGCACGTTCTGATGCTGTCGGCCACGCCGATTCCGCGTACACTGGCGCTCGCCCTCTATGGGGATCTCGACGTCTCCGTCCTCGACGAACGCCCGCCTGGGCGCAAGCCGATTCGGACGGTCATCTGTGGGTATTCGGAGGAGCCAAAGGTCATCCTTCGCGCGCGGCAGGTGTTGGCGGCAGGCCGGCAGGTTTACGTCGTCGCCCCGCTGATTGAAGAAGGAGAGGGAGAGGGAGACCGTGCGACGGGAGCACCGTCCGCCGTCGAGTTGGAAGCGCGCATGCGGGACGCGTTTGCCGGGTTTTCCGTCGGTCTTCTGCACGGGCGCATGCCCGGGCAGGAGAAGGACGCCGTCATGCGGTCCTTCGCCGCTGGCGAGATTGCGGTGTTGGTGAGTACGACCGTCATTGAGGTCGGCATCGACGTGCTGAATGCCACGCTGATGGTCATTTATGGTGCCGAGCGATTTGGCCTCGCGCAGTTGCACCAGCTTCGGGGCCGCGTGGGTCGCGGCGCCTATGAGAGCTGCTGCGTGCTGATGTCGGATGCCCGGCAAGGCGTGAGCGGTGAGCGTCTGCGGACCTTGACGGCGTCGGAGGACGGTTTTTACATTGCCGAGCGGGATCTTGAACTGCGCGGGCCGGGCGAGTTCCTGGGGGTTCGCCAGAGCGGGCTCCCGGAGTTTTCGGTTGGCGATTTGACGACGGACCTCCGGGTCATGGAGGTCGCTCGGGACGAAGCCGCAAGACTGGTCGCAGATCCGGACTTCTGGCTACTCCCGAAGTATGCGGCGCTCCGGCAGCTACTTGAGGATATCGAGACACCGCCGTCGGTGTAGGCGGCTGTGTACTGAGGTGGACTATGAGGCGTGCCTGGGATGGACTGTGGGTCCGACTGCTGCCAAAACGTCTGGTGACGGCAGCGGTCGGCATGTTGGCAGCGACGCCGCAGAGCCGCGCGTTGATTCCTTGGTTTGTCCGCCACTACGGCATTGACGTAGACGAGGCGGAACTGCCGCTTCCAGCGTACCGGAGTTGGGCGGAATTTTTCTCGCGTCGACTGCGCCCGGGCGCCCGAGTGGTGGCGAGCTGCGGTGTCGCCAGTCCCGTCGACGGCAGAGCCAGTTGCTGTGGACGGCTCGAGGAGGAAACCATGGTTCAGGCCAAAGGCCGCCTGTACAGACTGTCCGAGTTGGTCGTGCAGGATGACTGCGCTGCATGGTTCCGGGGCGGCCATTACCTGACCTTGTACTTGAGTCCGCGCGACTACCACCGGGTGCACGCGCCGCTTGACGGGACGGTGACCCGCTGGACGTACGTGCCAGGCACACTGTACCCGGTGAATGCGGCGGGGGTATCGAGTGTCCGCGGTTTGTTTGCCAAGAACGAACGACTGGTCATCGAGCTGAATACGCCCTTCGGACTCTGCGCCCTCGTGTTGGTCGGTGCGACGATTGTCGGGAGCATTCGGACGGCCTTCGGGCCAGCGCCGCAGAACCCGTTTCGGCGACGAGCGGGTGGCATTCAGTCGGACAGGGTATCCATCCCGGTGCGCCGCGGCGAAGAACTGGGTTACTTCGCCTTCGGGTCGACGGTTATTTGCCTCTTTCCGCCCGGATGGCCGCTGCAGTTTCAAGTTGCTGAAGGAGACCCCGTTCGGATGGGCCAATGCGTCGCGTCGCTTCCGTTCACGCCTGCCACGCGGTTGGGACGCGAGGGAAAACGGTAACCGGCAGGTATACCTTTTCTGCGTGTGGGGCACCTTGTTACCGAGGTGATGACCATGCGCCCGATTCGAACGGTGGCTCGCTGGTGCAGAAGGGGTTTGCGCTGGTACTGGGAGGGCATGATCAAGAGTGCAATGGACATGGGGGACCTGCACGGACCCTGGTAATTAAAACCAAAAGTACGCTGGGGGACCGCTGTGCGGTCCCTTTTTGTTGCAGTCGCGGAGGGAAGTTGTCGCTTGCCCCGTGTCCGTAAAACTTGTACAGTGTAGACGTAGACTTGTAATATGGGTTATCTGTTACCCACTTGAGGAGCGAAAGGTCCGCACGACGGCCTACCATTCCTTTCGAAAAGCCTGTGAAGTGGTAGCAAGAACAATGATGGGGTGACAAGTGGATGAAAATTTTGATTGCTGGTGGCGATGGCTTTTGCGGGTGGCCCACGGCACTGTACTTCTCGGAACGCGGGCACGAGGTGGCTATCGCGGACAGCATGATTCGCCGGAAGTGGGATGAGGAACTGGGGACGCAGTCCCTGACACCCATCGCCTCGCTCGAAGAGCGAGTTGCCGCATGGAAGGCGGTTTCAGGTAAAGAGATTCGGACATTCGTAGGCGATTTGACGGACTACGAATTTGTCGAACACGTGATGCGTACGTTTGAACCAGAGGCCCTCGTCCACTACGCAGAGCAGCGGTCGGCGCCCTATTCGATGATTGACCGGCAGCACGCGGTGTTCACACAGGTCAACAACGTCGTGGGTACCTTGAATGTCCTGTACGCCATCAAAGAGATTGTCCCGGATTGCCACCTGATTAAATTGGGGACAATGGGTGAATATGGAACGCCGAACATCGACATCGAGGAAGGGTACATCCGAATCCAGCACAAAGGTCGCGAGGATGTGTTGCCGTACCCGAAGCAGCCGTTCTCGTTCTACCACCTTTCGAAGGTTCACGACAGCCACAACATCATGTTCACCTGTCGCTCGTGGGGGCTGCGCGCGACCGACCTCAACCAAGGGGTGGTCTACGGACTGTGGACGGAGGAGACCAAGCGCGATGAGCGGTTGTACAACCGCATCGACTACGACGGGGTGTTCGGGACGGCGCTCAATCGGTTCTGCATTCAGGCAGCTGTGGGACACGACCTGACGGTGTACGGTGCCGGCGGCCAAACCCGCGCATTCCTCGACATCCGGGACACGCTGCAGTGTGTGGAACTGGCGGCCCTACACCCTGCAGACCACGGGGAGTTCCGTGTGTTCAACCAGTTCACCGAGCAGTTCTCCGTGCTGGAACTGGCGCAACGCGTTCAGGAGGTCGCGAAGCGGATGGGGCTTTCGGCACAGATCGCGCACTTGCCGAATCCGCGGGTGGAGAAGGAACAACACTACTACAACGCCATTCACACCAAATTGCTCGACCTCGGCTTGCGGCCGCACCTGCTGTCTGATGAACTGATTCAGGAGTTGATTGAGACGGCCAGTCGCTACCGGCACCGGGTGGACTTTCAAGTGATTGCACCGACTTCGTCTTGGAGGTAATTCAGAACCATGCGGATTGCGATGTTTACGGAGACGTTCTTGCCTGGGACGGACGGAATCATAACCCGGCTGTGCGCAACGCTCAAATACCTTGCGCAGGAAGGGCACGAGGTTCTCGTGGTGGCCCCGGCGGGCGGGCCGGATACATACGCGTCCGCGAAGGTGGTCGGTGTGCCGTCGTTCCGGTTTTTCCTGTACAAAGAGAAGAACTTCGCCTTTCCGCGGCGGTTGATTGGGCGGGAGCTGGCTTCATTTCAGCCAGATCTGATTCACGTCCTGAACCCTGCATTTCTCGGTTTGGGCGGAATTTACTACGCGCGGCGTTGGCAGATTCCGCTCATCGCCTCCTTTCATACGAATGTTCCGGCTTATGCTAGGCACTATGGCCTCAATTGGCTGGAACCAGCGCTGTGGTGGTACTTCCGGACCCTGCACAATCAGGCGCAGATCAACCTGGCCACCTCGCGCGCGATGGCGCAGGAGCTGGAGCAACATGGGTTTCTCTCGGTTGGGCTCTGGGAGCGAGGGGTCGACGTCCATCTCTACGCATCCGCTACGGCCGACGCGGCGATGCGTCAGCGCTTGCTCGGAGGAACCGCAGACGAAGATGCGAGGGTCCTGCTGTACGTCGGCCGCGTGGCGGCAGAAAAGGGCATCGAACGGCTCGAGGCCGTGCTTGATGCAGATCCGCGGGTTCATCTGGCAGTGGTCGGGGACGGACCGCACCGCCAAGCACTCGAGCGCGTGTTCGCAGGGAAGCGGGTGACCTTTACAGGCTACCTGCACGGGACGGAGCTGGCGACAGCGTACGCGTCCGCGGACGGCTTCGTGTTTCCCTCGACCACAGAGACCCTCGGCTTGGTGCTGTTCGAAGCGATGGCGGCCGGCCTGCCGATTATGGCGGCGGCGAGTGGCCCGACCCGTGAAGTCTTGGAGGACGGCCGCGCTGGGTTGATGTTTGATCCGACCAATCCCAGCGATATCGAACGGACCGCGCGTCGGCTGCTGTTTGACGACGAGACCCGGCATCAGATTCAGGCACGGGGGCGGGAGATTGCGGATACACTGGATTGGGTGGGTCCCAGCCAACAGCTGTTGGGACATTACCAGCGGTTGCTCACGAGCCCCGTCGGGATTCAACACGCGGTTCACCATGGCCGCAGCTAAGGAGGCAGTGGGTTGCAGTCTGGGCCCTGGGTGTTGGTCGGCGTGAGGACCGTCAAGCGCTATACCAAGTTTCTTCTCGTCGGCGGCGCCAACGCAGTCGTTGATCTGACCGTGCTCAACGCCCTGCTGCTGCTGATTCCGGACCACTCCGCACTGATGTTGACGGTCGACAACACCATCGCTGTGTCGTGCGCCATCCTGAACAGCTACATCTTGAACCGACGCTGGACGTTTTCCGACCGTACAACGGGCAGCGCCCGGGAACGCGGCCTGTTTTTCCTGCAAGCCGTCTTGAACGTGGTGTTGAACGACGTGATTCTCGCCGTCTGCGCGCCCTATCTCGTGTTCTCGCGCGATGTTCCACTGTTTGTCAGCAGCAACGTATCCAAAGCACTTGCGATGTTGGTCTCCTCCAGTATTAGTTATCTCCTCCTGCGATTCCTGGTGTTTCGAGGGACTCGGCCCTAGAGTATCCAACGTCGGAACGCGAGGTGGCCTGTCACCGGTTATTCCAGACGGCGACAGGCCACTTTGCACACGTTTTTGGATGGGGACGACACTCTCACCGGTAGAGAGGCGCAATCGGGTTCCAGCCGATGTGGGCCTCCATCTGAGATGCCATCTTCAGCAGCTTGGCGTCAGCGAAAGGTGCGCCGACGAGCTGGAGGCCGACGGGCAGGTCGTCCTGTGTGTGCCCGCATGGGATGGAGATGGCCGGTAGACCGCTGAAGTTCCACGGATTGGTGTACCGGGTCAGATGGCTCCGGACCGGGACCTCGATGGCCCGGATGTGGGTCTTTGATTGCCCGATATCCGTTGCGGCGAGGGCGGTGGTTGGGGTCACGACGGCGTCAATCCGCTCTGTTTCGAACACCCGCGTCGCGGCGGCCCGAAATTTCCGCTGAAAGGCGTAGGCCCGCACCACGTCCGCGCCTGGAATCCCCGCCGCGGACTCCAAGCGCTGCCGCACGTCCTCGCCGAACTCATCCAGCTGGTCCATCCGATGTCGATGGACATCGGCAGCCTCTGCGGTGAGCAACGCATTCTGTAGTGCGGGTACGTCCTGCACGCCCGGAATGTCGACCTCCACCATCTCCACTCCGGCTCGCTCCAGTTCCTGCAGAACCGATTGAACGACGTGGAGTACGCTGTTGTGGCACCGTTCGAAGAAGAATTGGCGCGGGAGGCCGAGCCGCCATCCGCGCAAGGGGCGGCTCGGGTCCGCGGATGCACGACCGGGACGGGCAGCGTCGCCATCCGGCAGGTTAAGCGTTCGGCAAGGCGTCCGGATGGACGCGGGGTCCAGGGGATCATACCCCGCCATCACGTGAAGCAACAGAGCCGCGTCGGCGACCGACTTGGCCATCGGGCCCACGTGGTCGAGCGAGGGGGCGAGCGGGAACACGCCGTACTTGCTGACCAGTCCGTACGTAGGCTTGAATCCGACGTGTCCCGTCAGAGACGCCGGGATGCGAATGCTGCCACCGGTGTCTGTGCCGAGTCCGGCAACGGCCAAGCCGGCGACAATGGCTGCCGCTGTTCCGCTGCTCGATCCGCCGGTGATCTTGTGCCGGTTCCAGGGATTGTGGGCGTTTCCAAAGTGTGGGTTCTCTCCGCTCGTGCCAAACGCGTACTCGTGGAGGTTCGCTTTGCCGATGACAATCGCGCCTGCCTGCACGAGCCGAGCGACGGCAGTGGCCGTCGCCGCGGGCCGGTGATGGACGAAATGGCGTCCCCCGTAGGTACTCGGCATACCCGCAATGTCGAACAGGTCTTTGACTGCGAGCGGGATACCAGCCAGGGGAGGAAGGGAAGAGCCGCGAGCGATGGACGCGTCGATGGATTGCGCTTGCTGGACGGCGCCTTCCTCGTCAACCCAGATGAAAGCGCCGAGAGTTGCTTGCGTTTGGCGAATGCGTTGAAGGTACCAGGTGACGAGCTCGACCGCTGACAGCTCCCGAGCCATCAGCGCTCGGCGCGTCTGTGCGATGCTCCAGTGGTGCGGTGTCACTCGCGACGACTCCTTCCCAGACGTTAGCCTTCTACAGACAGTAGGGAGTATCCCGCCTGTTCGAGCTGGCTGCACAGTTCTTGAAAGTGCGGTGTCGGTGTCACTTTCAGCAACAGCCGACGGTTGAGGGCGTCCACGCGGGCGTCGAACGTGACCGCGGAGACGACGTTCACGCCCAAGCGGTGCGTGATGGTAAAGAGCCGCTGCAGTGCGCCTTCAATCTCCGCCATCCCGATGAGCAACCGTTGCGTCTTCATGTTGGTGGCGAACGCCACGCTGAGCGCGCGGTTGACATCGCCGCGCTTCACGATGCCGACCAACTTTCCATCCTGAACAATCGGTGCGAACGGGTAGCGGATGATGATGTCGAGGGTCGCCTCAAATGGGCTGTCCAGCGTCAGCGTGGGGACCGCGGTATCGACGCACGGCGTCACGGATTCCTCCAGAAAGGATGCGAAGTCGCTGCCGGACGCTGCTCGCTCGACGAACGCGTCAAACACGGTACGCTTGCTGACCATACCGAGGAAGTACCCGTTCTCGTCTAAACATGGAAGACTCAAGTGTGTTCCCATCGCGTCGAGTACCTTGCCGACTGTGTCAGAAGCGCGGACAATGGTTAACTTGTCGGCTGCGGTCAATGCGTTGCGGATAAACACAACGTTCACCTCCAGTTCTGTTTTCAGAAGTATACTATGGATTGGGGGTGTTGGACGCGGATGTTTCTGCAGAAGTGTAAAATTTTTGCGTGCTCTTTTATGTGCTGGCCCACGTCGGGCGTGGGGTCTGTGCTCACAGGCCCACAGCGCAGAAAACCCACGCCCGGGTACGCGTGGGTTCTGCTGTTTCCCTGCAGGCGTCTGCCGACCACAGGGAAACGATTCTGGGAGAGGAGAAACCGGAGGAAGCGCTTCTGGGGAACGAAGGCTTCCAGCGGTTGCCTACAACAGCTTCCGCCGTTGTTGCTATCAGCGTAACCGCTGAAGCGGGGGATTATACCTGCGAGTGGATGGTGAACATGAATTTTCCTGGATGCGGGAATGCTGCCGATGGCGTGTGCTACAGTTACAGCGTGTGGTTCACCAGTCGGCCGCTCGCACGCAGGGTGTGGCCACGCGCGGCTGTTGCCTGGGAGCGGACCGAGGAGTGTGGCGTGGATGCGCGTGATTGCTGGGGAGTGGCGCGGCTTGCACCTGGCCGGCCCGGTGGGTCGGGAAGCGAGACCTACCACGGACCGCGTAAAGGAGTCAATGTTCAACCTGATGGGCCCGCGTTGGTCAGGTGGGGGTGCGGTGGATCTGTTTGCCGGGTCAGGAGCGCTCGGGATTGAAGCGCTGAGCCGGGGATCCGACTGGGCTGTGTTTGTGGATCAGAGCCCGCGCAGCATGCGGTTGGTCGCCGAAAACCTCCGGCGCTGCCGGGGAACCGACCGGGCGGAGACCGTTGTCGCCGATTGGCGCGTCGGTTGGCAGCGCGCCCTCCGGGCGGCACGAGATCGCTCATCGTGGATTGGTTGGGTGTTTGTCGATCCGCCGTATGCCCGCGGCCTGTGGCCGGATGTTCTGGCGGCGATTGCGCAGGCGGAGCTGGCGGCGGTGCACGGCGTGGTGTGTGAGCACCCGCGGACGGTCGAACTGCCCGCTGAGATTGGCCCCTTGGCGCAGTGGAAAACGCGCAGTTACGGGGATATCAGCCTCACCTTGTATCACGACGCACGGGCCAGTGCAGAGGGGGATGTGGACGATGAAACGCGCGGTGTATCCAGGCAGCTTTGACCCGTTGACCAACGGTCACCTCGATATCGTGCAGAAGGCGGTGCGGCTGTTCGACGAGGTGACGGTGGCTGTGTTGCACAATCCCGAGAAGCAACCGCTCTTCTCTGTCGCAGAGCGCGTCGCGCTCGCTGCGGAGGCACTGGCGGACGTCCCCGGCGTCCGGGTGGATTCGTTCACCGGTTTGCTGGCCGATTATGCTCGGCGCGTGCAGGCTGACGCGGTGGTGCGCGGTATTCGCGGCACCCAGGACGTGGCTTCGGAACTCCCGATGGCACAGATGAACGCGCGGTTGAATCCGGAGGTCACGACCGTGTTCTTTGCGACGGACGTCCACAGTGCGGACATCAGCAGCACGCTGGTTCGTCAGATTGCGAAGTTCGGCGGCGACGTCTCCGGGTTGGTCCCACCAAACGTCGCCGCTGCACTCGCGAAGCGGTTTGCGGCGGCGACGGAAGGAGGTCACTGACCGTGGCGACGCGGATTGGCCTAGCCCTGGGATCTGGCGGAGCCAAGGGATTTGCCCACGTCGGCGTGCTCAAGGCGCTGGCCGAAAACGGCATCCCCGTTCACGTCGTCAGCGGGTCCAGCATGGGCAGCTTGGTGGGGGCCTTCTACGTGACGGGGATGCAGCCTTCGTTTATGGAGCGCCTGGCGCGCACGTTGACGTGGCGCCATTGGGTGGACGTGACGGTGCCCCGCGTGGGGCTGGTCGCGGGGCGGAAGGTGCGGGACCTGGTCGCCTTGCTGACTCGGAACGCTACGTTCGCGGAGGCGCAGATTCCCTTCGCGGTCGTTGCCACGGAGCTGGTGTCCCGTCGGCTGGTCACGTTCACGAGCGGATCGATTGCGGACGCGGTGCGCGCCAGCATCTCCATCCCCGGCGTGTTCGTCCCGCTGGTCCGCGACGATGGCGTGTTTGTGGACGGAGGCGTGATGGAGCGGGTCCCCATTGCCGCTGCCAAGCAATTGGGGGCCTCGGTGGTGATTGCTGTGGACGTCACGGCGACGCACAAGCGTACCTTGCCGGAGACGATGCTCGACGTCGTCTCCATGTCCCTGGACGCCATGCAAGAGCCGTTCATGGAAGAACGCATTCAAGCTGCGGACGTCTGCATCCAACCGGACCTCTCCGACATCGGTTCTTCTCAGTTCCACCGTGCAGGCGAGGCGATTGACATCGGCTACCAGGCGGCTCTTGCGGCCATGCCCGATATCCAGTCGCTGTTGCAGCAAGATGGTGCCGCCGCGAGCGACCGTTGACCCGGCGTTGGAGACGGCCGCGTGGATGGATTGACAGCGCGGTGGGCCATGCTATACTCAGTCATGTTTGCCTGAGGGGTGGTTTGCCATGGAGATTGATCTGCGAGCGCTCGGCCCCGGCCTCGACGCCATCGCCTGTCAGGACGAAGTGCAGGTCACGGGTGTCGTTGAATCGCTGAGTCAAGTGGAGGCGTTGTCTCCCGTGAACGTCGACGTGGTGGCTGCCCGGGAAGGAAAGCAGTTCACCGTCGACGGGAACCTCGACTTTACGGTCGTCTACCGGTGTTCCCGCTGCCTGGAATCGTTCGTCCGAGCGCCGCGGGTGCCGTTTGCGGAAGTGTTCACCTTGGACGAAGGCGCGGCGGACGAAGCGGTGCATTACGCGGCCGGAGGGATTGCCGACTTAGATCCGTACGTCGCTGAGGCCGTCAACTTGGAGTTGGAGTTCTTTCCGGTCTGCCAACCGTCGTGCCAAGGCCTGTGCCCGCACTGCGGCATCAACCGCAACCGCGCAGCCTGCAACTGCTCGGAGTCCCGGGTTGATCCGCGACTTGCGATTCTCTCTGACTTGCTTTCTGATACCGATTCAGAGTAAGATGATGAACGGTCATGTCGTACAGTGCATGGGAACCGAGGTGGGCCGTTGTGGTCGCTTGTTCGGTTTCGGCAACCGCGTAAAGGGGGTGTCACGATGGCCGTTCCACAGCATAGAACATCCAAGACTCGCAAACGCCTGCGGCGCACGCATTTCAAGCTGCAGTTGCCGGGTATGATTGAGTGCCCCCAGTGCGGTGAGTACAAACTCGCCCACCGCGTGTGCAAGAATTGCGGTTCTTACAAGGGCCGCACGGTACTGAACGTGAAGTAAGCCTACCGTGTGGAGCGAGTGTGAACGCGAACGCCAAAGCGCCGTGGAAAGAGCCGGAACTGCCGGCTCTTTGTTTTTCGGCTCAGCCCCGAGGCTCAACTCCGCCTTGTTCCAGTTTGTGACCAGGTGTTAAGATGGGGTGACGGGAGCCTGCGCCTCCATGCAGCGCGGGTCTGCGGGGCGCGTGCTGAGGGGGGAGAAAGTCTGAAAAAATCGGAACGCCGAACGGCGTTGGTTGCCTATTTGCTGGACAATCCGTTCGCTACAGACGAACAGTTGGCAGAACGGTTTCGGGTGAGCGTGCCGACCATTCGGCTGGACCGGGCTGCTTTGCAGATTCCCGAGGCGCGGGAGCGGATTCGCCTGATGGCCACGGGGCACCACGACCGTGTCCGCTCCCTCGAACGTGAGGAAGTCCTCGGGGAGATCACGGAACTGCAACTGAATCGATACGCGACTTCTCGGTTGGAGATCACGCCGGCACACGTGTTTTCCCGCAACGGGATCGTGCGCGGGCATGTCCTGTTCGGCCAGGTCAACTCCCTCGCGGTGGCGGTGATGGACGCGGACGTGGTGCTGACCGCCAAGACCGAACTGCGCTTTCACAGATCGGTGCGGCTCGGCGAAACGTTGATTGGCCGCGCGGACGTCTTGATGCGGCGTGCGGGCGTGACCAAGGTCCGCGTGCAGACGGTATCGCAAGGTGAGGTGGTCGTCGACGGCACCATCTGGGTCGCCGTACGGGACGATGCCGCCGACCGCGAGGTGAGAGCATGAGGATCGCCATCGACGTGATGGGTGGAGACCTGGCACCGCGGGTGCCGGTTCTGGCAGCGGTACATAGTGCACAAGAGCGGAAGGACGTGTCGTTCGTGCTGATTGGGCGCGAAGCCGACATTCGCGCCACCGCGCCGGTTTTGCCGGCGAACGTCGAGATTCGCCATACCGATGCCGTGATTGCGAGCGACGACGAACCGGTGCGCGCCGTCCGCAGGAAGCCGGACGCCTCCCTGGCACTCGCCGTGCAGATGGTGCGCGATGGCACGGCCGACGTGATGATGTCTGCCGGCAACACAGGCGCCCTCGTCGCGAGCAGCCTACTCATCCTCGGCCGGCTGGAAGGGATTGACCGGCCGGCGCTCGCACCCGTGCTCCCGACGTTTGACGGCACCGGCGTCTTGCTGTTGGATGCCGGCGCCACGATGGACGCCCATCCGCACAACTTGGTGCAATACGCCTATATGGGCGTCGCGTACTCGAAATACGTGCTGGGTGTCCCGGAGCCGCGCGTTGGCCTCGTCAACGTCGGGACGGAATCGACGAAAGGAAACGCCTTGACGAAGGAGACCTTTCCACTGTTTGAACAGGCGCGGTTCCGGTTCGTCGGCAACGTCGAGGCTCGGGACGTCCTCGACGGTGGAATTGACGTCGCGGTCTGCGACGGATTCGTCGGCAACGTGATGTTGAAACTTGTCGAGGGCGTCGGCCTCGGAATCTTCCGGGAGCTGAAGCAGCTGTTTACGGCGAACCTGGCGGCGAAGCTGGCTGCCGGGATGGTGAAGTCTGGACTTCGCGGGTTTCGAAATCGGTTCGACTATGCAGAATATGGGGGGGCGCCGTTTCTAGGCGTGGCGGGCGGATGCATCAAGGCCCACGGGAGCAGCAATGAACGAGCGTGGGTGACCGCGATTGCACGAGCGGTGAAGTTTGCGGAGCAAGACCTGCTGTCGAAAATCCGCACGGACCTAGCCGAGAACCAGCATAACTTACAACCATAGGCCGCCCCCGCGCCGTTGTGCGGTTCGTGGCCGTGGCATCGGGCGGGGGTTTGCCTCGCCGACCGACGACGGACTGGCGATTGAGCTGCCAGCGTGCACCGAGAGGAGTTGCAGGATGGCGAATTGGAAAGCTGGGATCTTGGGAACCGGCTCTGCGTTGCCTGACCAAGTTCTCACCAACGCGGACTTTGAACGCATGGTGGATACGTCCGACGAGTGGATTGTCACCCGGACAGGCATCCGCGAACGACGCGTCGCGAAGCCGGAGGAAGCGACTTCGGACTACGCGTTGTTGGCGGGACAGCGGGCGCTGGAGCGTGCCGCCGTGGACCCGGCAGACTTAGATCTGATCCTCTGCGCGACCGTTACGCCGGATATGATGTTTCCGTCCACTGCGTCGTTGGTGCAGGACCGCATCGGCGCAAAACGCGCGGGGGCGATGGACCTCTCCGCTGCCTGTACCGGTTTTCTGTACGCGGTTTCAGCCGCAGCCGCATTTGTGGAGTCCGGCCAGTGCCGACGCGTGCTCGTCGTGGCCGCGGACCTGCTGTCTCGCATCACGGATTACACAGACCGCAAGACGTGCGTTCTGTTCGGCGACGGCGCGGGGGCGGTCGTGGTTGGCGAGGTGCCAGCGGATCACGGATTTCAGGCGTTTGATCTCGGGTCTGACGGCAGTGGCGGCCATTACCTGTACCTCCCGGCGGGAGGCAGCCGTCAGCCCGCGTCGGAACATTCGGTGGGCGGGCGCATGCACTTCTTGAAGATGGAGGGTCAAGAGACCTTCAAGTTCGCGGTCAAGGCGATGGCGGCTTCGGCCGAGCGCGTCCTCGCCACCGCTGGTTGGGGACGCGACGACATCGACCTGTTGGTGCCGCACCAGGCGAATATCCGCATCATCGAAGCGGCGCGCAAGCGGTTCGACCTGCCAGCTGAAAAGGTGGCGGTGACGATTGACAAGTACGGCAACACCTCCGCCTCGTCCATCCCGATTGCGCTCGACGAAGCGGTTCGCGGGGGACGTGTGGGTCCGGGCGACCGGGTGGTGATGGTTGGCTTCGGTGGTGGGCTGACTTGGGGGGCCGCGGCGGTACGCCTCTAAATCGCCCTTCGTTTCCAGGCAGGAGTTGCGCCGCAGGTGTGGAATGACTGGGTGGGCACAGCCACACAGAGTCGGAGGTGGATTGTGAAACGGGCATTCTTATTCCCAGGGCAAGGTGCACAGTATGTGGGGATGGGCACGGAGCTACAGGCGAACTTCGCCGTAGCGCGCGCCGTTTTTGAAGAAGCGGATGAAGCGCTCGGGTTTTCCCTTTCCACCCTCATCGCGGAGGGTCCGGAAGACCAGCTGCGCTTGACGTACTATACGCAACCCGCACTGCTCGTTACGAGCCTGGCCGCGTACCGGGTGTACGAGGCGGAAGGTGGCCCACCCGCCATTGTCTGCGCGGGGCACAGTCTCGGAGAGTACAGCGCCTTGGTTGCTGCCGGCGTGCTGTCGCTCACCGATGGAGTCCGGCTGGTTCACCAGCGCGGTCGATTCATGGACGAGGCGGTCCCCGCCGGACAAGGCGCGATGGCCGCAGTGATTGGCCTCGATGCGGACGCGCTTCGCGCGGTGTGCGAGCAGGCGTCGAGCGAGGGGGGCGTGGTCGAACTGGCGAACGTCAACTGCCCGGGTCAAATCGCCATCTCAGGCACCAAGGAAGCGGTCGAACGAGCGGGTGTCTTGGCGAAGGAAGCCGGGGCTCGCCGGGTGATTCCGCTCGACGTAAGCGGCCCATTTCACTGTCGGTTGATGCAGCCGGCGGCTGGAAAACTCGCACAGGCGCTGCGTGCGGTCGCGTGGGGAGAAGGAACTGTGCCGGTTGTGGCGAATGTAGATGCCAAGCCGAGGACCGTGGCCGCGGACATTCAACAAGTCTTGGAGCAGCAGCTGTACCGGCCGGTACTCTGGGAGGCGGATGTTCGCGCCATGCTCGAGATGGGGGCAGACACGTTCATCGAGTTTGGACCCGGCACCGTGTTGTCAGGTCTGGTGCGCAAGGTCGACCGCAGCGTCCAAACGCTCCATGTGGAAGACTTGGCTTCATTGCGAGAAACCCTGTCTGTCGGTTGAGGAGGACGTTGCATGCCGGAGTTGGTGTCCATCGTGACGGGCGCCTCGCGCGGCATTGGCCGGGCGATTGCGCTGGAACTCGGCCGAAACGGCGGGAGTGTCGTCGTGAACTATGTCGGCCGAGAGGACGATGCCAGGGCCACCGCGCACGCGATAGAGTCCGCTGGTGGTCGAGCGATTGTCGAACAGGCGGATGTAAGTGTTGCGTCGGATGCCGAGCGACTGGTAGAATCGGCGTTGGCGGCGTTTGGCCGGGTGGATGTCGTCGTGAACAATGCAGGTATCACTCGGGATACCTTGCTGTTGCGCATGAAGGACGAAGATTGGGATGCGGTTGTAGACACCAACCTGAAGGGTGCCTTTCATCTGATTCGCGCGGCCGCGCGGCCGATGATGAAACAGCGCTTCGGCCGGATTGTGAACGTGGCGTCGGTGGTGGCGTTAACGGGAAACCCTGGACAAGCCAACTACGTGTCCGCGAAGGCAGGGTTGATTGGCCTCACCAAATCTGCAGCGCGGGAGTTCGCTTCGCGAAACATCACCGTCAACGCGGTGGCACCCGGTTTGATTCAAACCGAGATGACGGCCCGGCTGGGTACCGAGTTGACCGACAAAATGGTCGAGCAGATTCCCCTCGGGCGGCCGGGAACCGCTGAAGACGTCGCAGGTGTGGTGGCTTTTCTCGCTTCACCGGCGGCCGCCTACATCACGGGGCAAGTCCTGAACGTCGACGGCGGCATGGTGATGTGACACCGTGACGCGCCGACTGGCAGAGACTACGCTGCGAAGGAGGTGAAACTGTGTCCGATACACTGAATCGCGTCAAGACAATCATCGTTGATCGCTTGGGTGTGGACGAAGACAAGGTGACGCCCGCCGCAACGTTCAAGGATGACCTCGGAGCGGACTCGTTGGATGTTGTCGAACTCATCATGGAGTTGGAAGACGAGTTCGATATGGAGATCTCGGACGAGGATGCAGAGAAGATTAAGACGGTTGGCGATGTCGTTACATACATCGACCAACACCAGTAATGCTGGATGTACCATGTCTATGAATACAACGGGGTCCCGCGCACCTGCCGGGGCTTTCTGTTATGTGGGTCTCGTGAATCGAGGTGATTCGTGTGAGTCGGCGTGTTGTGGTGACAGGTCTCGGCGTGGTGACCCCGCTTGGCAGTACGGTTTCAACCTTCTGGGACAACCTGACGGCCGGGAAATCCGGGATTTCTCTGATTGACGAGCTGGATACGACAGATTATCCCGTGAAGATTGGCGGTGTCGTCCGAGACTTCGAGCCAGAGCAGTACATTGATAAGAAGGAGATTCGCCGACTGGACAAGTTTGCTCAGTTTGCGATTGGTGCGGCCAGCCAGGCGCTTGCGGACGCGGGTTTGCAGATCACACCTGAGAACGCGGAGCGCGTCGGCGTGCTGATTGGGTCAGGTATCGGCGGTATCCACACATTGCTGGAGAACTACCGCATTCTCTTGGAACGGGGACCGAAGCGGGTGAGTCCGTTCGTGGTTCCGATGATGATTGCGAACATCGCGTCCGGTCAAATCTCCATCATGTTCGGGGCGAAGGGGCCCAACGCGACGCCCGTGACGGCTTGTGCCACCGGGTCCCACGCCATCGGAGACGCGTTTAAGATCATCCAGCGAGGCGCAGCGGACTGTATGATTGCCGGTGGCGCAGAGGCCGCGATTACCGACCTCGCATTGGCAGGATTCAGTAACGCGAAAGCACTGTCCACGCGCAACGAGGAGCCCGAACGGGCCAGCCGCCCATTCGACCGAGACCGGGATGGTTTCGTTATGGCCGAAGGCGCTGGCGTCATGATTTTGGAGTCGCTGGAGCACGCAACGGCTCGTGGCGCGCGCATCTACGCGGAGGTCATCGGCTACGGGATGTCTGCCGACGCGTACCACATCACCGCACCGGAGCCGGAGGGCGCAGGCGCGGCCCAGGCGATGCGGCAAGCGATTGAAGACGCGGGAATCCACCCGGAGGACGTCGATTACATCAACGCACACGGCACATCGACGGACATCGGGGACAAGCAGGAGACGCTTGCCATCAAGCGTGTGTTTGGAGAGCACGCGTATCGGCTGGCCGTCAGTTCCAACAAGTCGATGCTTGGACATACCCTCGGTGCGGCCGGTGGCGTGGAAGGGGTTGCGACCGTGCTCACCATCTGCAAGGGCCTCCTGCCTCCGACCATCAACTACGAGACGCCCGACCCGGATTGTGACCTCGACTATGTTCCAAATCAGGCTCGCCGCGCTGAGGTTGACATTGCACTGTCCAATTCGTTCGGATTTGGCGGCCATAATGCGGTCGTTGCGTTTCGGAAATACTCGGGTGAGGAGTGATCTTCACCCGAGCCGCTCACGGCACGTTGCGGGTTGGCCCGGTGGCTACATGGACCGTTGGTGAGGTTCGGCTCGGATATCGGCTGTCGGTGCCCCCGTTCAACCGGGGGCGTTTTCACTCCGACAACCGCAGGAAGGATGGGAGTGCATTCAGTGGCCGCTTCGAGATGGGACCTGGTGCGGGACGGACTGGGCATCCGTTTTCGCTCTGAATCTTTACTCCGGCAGGCTTTTACCCATGCGTCTTACAGAAACGAACACCGGCGTCCTTCCGTGGAAGACAATGAACGCTTGGAATTCCTCGGCGACGCGGTCTTGGAACTGGTCGTCAGTGAGTTCCTCTACCGTACGCGCCCAAACCTCCCAGAGGGCGAGTTGACGCGTATGCGTGCCGCCATCGTTTGCGAACCGGCGCTGGTGCGGTTTGCTCGGGACCTCCAGTTTGACCAACTGATTCGGCTGGGACGGGGCGAAGAGCGGTCGGGTGGGAGGCACCGGGCGGCACTGCTCGCCGATGTATTCGAAGCGTTTATTGGGGCGCTGTATCTCGACCAAGGCTTGGACGCTGTGCGCCAGTTTCTGCATCGCCACATGTTTCCGTACCTCGACGAATACGCGAACGTGCCAGATCATAAGACGGCTTTGCAGGAGTGGGTCCAGCAGCACGACGGGCGTTCCTTGCGGTACACCATCATTGAAGAGCGGGGCCCGGCACACGCAAAGGAATTTGTGGTCGAGGTTCGGATTGGCGAGCAGGCCATGGGCCGTGGCTCAGGGCGGTCGAAGAAAGAAGCGGAACAGCAGGCTGCGCGAGAAGCGTTGGCGAAGCTCACGGCCTGCACGGCGACGCCGGCAGGGGCTGGGACAGCGGCCCGGGTCGAGGAGGCAGCGAGCGGAGGGAGAAGCGATGTTCCTGAAGCGGATCGAGATCACGGGATTTAAGTCGTTCGCCGAAAAGACCAGCATCGACTTTGCACCCGGCATCACCGCGGTCGTGGGGCCGAACGGGAGTGGCAAGAGCAACATATCCGACGCGATTCGCTGGGTTCTCGGCGAGCAGAGCGCGCGGACCCTGCGCGGGGCGAAGATGGAAGACATCATCTTTGCCGGCAGCGAGTCGCGAAAACCCGTAAACTTCTGCGAGGTCTCCCTCACCCTCGACAACAGCGACGGTCATCTGCCTGTCCCCTTCGATGAGGTCACGGTGACGCGGCGCGTGTACCGGTCGGGCGACAGCGAGTACCTCATCAACCAACAGACGTGCCGACTCAAGGACGTGTCGGAGTTGTTCATGGACTCCGGGCTCGGCCGCGAGGCGTACTCGATTGTGGGCCAAGGCAAGATTGAGGAGATGCTGTCGACCCGGCCGGAAGATCGGCGGGGCGCCTTCGAAGACGCGGCCGGGATTGTCAAGTTTAAGTTTCGACGTAAAGAAGCGGAGCGCCGCCTGGAGGAGACGGAACAGAACCTCTTGCGTGTGGATGACATCCTCGACGAGTTGACGCAGCAAGCAGGGCCT
This sequence comes from Alicyclobacillus sp., assembly GCA_023511295.1. Taxonomy (GTDB): domain Bacteria; phylum Bacillota; class Bacilli; order Alicyclobacillales; family Alicyclobacillaceae; genus JAIMBT01. The sequence goes on along the minus strand of JAIMBT010000007.1, from coordinate 9,374 downwards.
CTGGAGCGCGAAGCCGAGCGGGCGGCGCGGTTCCAGGCACTGACCGAGGAGCACCGGCTGCTCGACATTGGACTGCTTGTGGTGGAGATTGAGACGCTCACCGAGCGCTGGAAGCAGGCGCAGGAGGCGCTGGCGGAGGTTGCAGCGCGGCGGGAGGAGCGCCGCCTGGAGTTTGCGGCTGCGGAAGCGAACCTCGACGCGAAACGTGCACAGTTGGAGACGCAACGAAGTGCATCGTCTGCCATCCAGGCGCAGTACGTCGACGCCGTCGAGTTGCGCCAGGCCTTGCAAGGCCGGTTAGACCTTCTGCAGGAGCGGCTCACCTACACCGAGGAACGGTTGGCAGAACAGACGGCGCAGGAGACGAGTCTGGCAGGGGAATCCGCTGAACTCGCGGCGCGCGCTGCCTCCCTGTCGAATCGGTTGCAGGAACTGGTGGCTATGCGCGAGGTGAAAGCCGCCGAGTTGGAAGCGGCGAGCGACGCTGTGAATCCAGCTGTGAAAGCTCGGTTGGAAGAAGAGATTGCCCGACTCAACGAGGTGTACATCGACTTACACCAGCAGTTGGCCGGCCACCGCAACGACGCGAAGGCGGCCGAGGAGCGCGTCCGGTCAGACGAGGCTCGGCGGGCGCGGGCAGAGGCGGAGCGGGAGCAGTTGCGGCAGGAGGCAGACCGGTGGGAGTCGGTTTGTGCCGAGAAGGCGATGCAACTCGAGGAACAGCGAGCCGCGGTTGGCGAGACGGTCCGCCAACTGGACGCGGGTGCGGAGACCCAGCACAGGTTGGCGACCGCGGAGGCCGGGTGCGCGGCACAGCTTCACCGATTGGACGCAGACATCGCATCTCTGCGGTCGCGGCGTGAACTGTTGACCGAACTGCAGGCGGGATACGACGGGTATGCGCTCGGTACGAAAACAGTCCTGCAGCTTGCGGACAAAGGCAGACTGCAGGGAATCCACGGCGCGGTGGCTGGGCTGTTTCGGGTGGACAAGCGGTTCGAACTGGCGGTCGAAACGGCACTGGGCGGTGCGCTGCAGAACATCGTGGTGGCGGAGGAGGCGGATGCTCGAGCGGCGATTGACGTGCTCAAGCAGCGGCATGCTGGCCGTGCGACATTCCTGCCACTCTCCGTGTTGCGCAGCCGATTGTTATCCGGCCCAGAGCGAGAGCGGGCGGCTCGCGTCACCGGCTTTTTGGGGCTGGCCAGTGAGCTGGTCGCGACGGAGGCGGAGTTTCGGCCCGTGGCGGAACACTTGCTCGGCAACGTCGTGGTGGCGGACACCCTGGTCCACGCAGGTGAAATTGCTCGTGCACTCGGTTATCGCGTCCGGATTGTCAGCTTGGAGGGCGACGTGGTGAGCCCGGGTGGCGCGATGACCGGTGGCAGTTTCCAACGCAAGGGGCCGGGGTTATTGGGCCGGTCGCGTGAATTGGAGGAAGTGGAGGAGAGCATCCGGAGAAAGCTTGAGGAACGAAATCGCGTTTTGTCACAGCAGCGCGAACTTCGCGAGCAACTGCAGCAGACGGAGGCGCAGCAGCGGGAACGGGTGGCCCGGCGTGACGAACTGCAGGAGACGGTACACCGGCTGCAGTCCGAGTGGAACGACGCCAAGACCCGGTGGGAGCACGCTCAGGACCGAATCCAGGCAGCGGACTGGTCATTGGCGGAGTTGGCGGATGGCCGGTCCGCCTGGATGGAACAGAAGCAAGCGGCGGAAGCCGCCGTGCAGGAGACGACAGCGGAGATTGAGCGAGTGGGGGCGGCACTCAGCCGGTGCCGAGCGCAGTTGCAGGACCGGGAGGAGCATGCTGCAGCCCATCAGTCGGTGCTCACGGCCCTGCAGGTGGACCTGGCGAAACTGGAACAGGAGTGCGCTTCGGTGGAACAGCAACGTGTGGAGATGCAGGAGCGCACAGGACGGGTCTCGGAACGGCGTGCGCAACTGCAGCGAGAACTGGTTGCGCTGCGGGAACAGCGGGTCCAGACACAAACCGAGCGGATGGAGACGGAGCAACGACTGAGCGAGGTGTCCAATCGCCTGGCAGAGCTCGAGGCGGAGACCGGAACGGTTCGACACCTCCTGCAAGAGCTGGAGTCGGGGGTTCTGCAGAGTGAGCGGGAAGTGCGCGAACGCCAGCAGCAACTCACGGCCGCAGACGAACAGGTGCATCGCGTGGAGTTGCAGGTGGAGCGCGCGGACGTGGAGTTGGACCATGCGCTCCAACGCATGGGGGAAGCACATCACATGACCTACGAGTGGGCGCGTACGCACCACGCGTTGACGGTCGATCCGGCTCTGGCCCGTCAACGAGCAGACCAGCTGCGCCGCGAGATCTCGGCGATGGGCGACGTGCACCTCGGCGCAGTGGAGGAGTGGCAGCGACTGTCCGAACGCTTGGCGTTCCTGACGCGCGAGCGAGACGACCTGCGCGAGGCGAAGGACCGTTTGACGGCGGTCATCGCCGAACTCGACGACGAGATGGCGAAGCGGTTTGCGGAAGCCTTCGAACAGATTCGAGTCGCATTTCAAGCGTCATTTCGCCAACTGTTCGGCGGCGGGCGGGCGGATTTAACGCTCACCGAACCGGCGGACGTGTTGAACACGGGGATTGAGGTGATTGCGCAGCCGCCAGGGAAGAAGTTGCAGAACTTGAATCTGCTGTCGGGCGGTGAGCGTGCCCTCACGGCCATGGCGTTGCTGTTCGCCATCCTCAAGGTCCGGCCGGTGCCATTCTGCGTGTTGGACGAAGTGGAAGCCGCACTTGACGAAGCGAATGTCGGGCGCTTCGCAGGGCAGCTGCGCGCCTTCTCACACGACACGCAGTTCATCGTGGTCACGCACCGGCGCGCGACGATGGAAGAAGCCGACGTGTTGTACGGCGTGACCATGCAGGAGTCCGGTATCTCCTCGCTGATTGGCGTTCGGTTGGAGGAAGCAGAGTTTGATCACGAATCCGCCGGATAGGGCGGTCGGATGCGCGGATGCGAAAGTGGGGTCGACAAGTTGGGACTGTTGGATCGGTTTAAGCGCGGGCTGGCCAAGAGCCGCGAAGCCGTGTTTGGTAGACTGACGAGCTTGTTCCAAGGCCGGAAACTCGACGAAGCGCTGTATGAAGAGTTGGAAGAGGTGTTGTTGGCGGCAGACGTTGGGTTCGATACAGCCGTGTGGCTGGTACAGGAGGTGCGACGTCTGGCCCGAGCGGCACGAGCCACTGAAGCGGAAGCACTGCCGGGTTTGCTCCAACAGGCGATGGAGGAGGCCCTGGCGGACAACCGGCCGGACATGCACTTCGCGGATTCGGGACCAACGTTGTTTCTGTTCGTCGGGGTCAACGGCGTCGGTAAGACAACCTCCATTGGCAAACTGGCTGCGCGCTATCGGGCGGAAGGACGGTCCGTGCTGTTGGCGGCGGGTGACACGTTCCGCGCGGCGGCGATTGAGCAGTTGCAAGAGTGGGGGCGGCGGGCGGGGTGCGACGTCATCCGCCACGCGCAGGGTGCGGACCCTGCAGCGGTGGTTTACGACGCGATTGCGGCGGCAAAGGCCCGCGGCATTGATCTGATTCTCTGCGACACGGCGGGCCGCCTGCACAACAAGGCGCACCTGATGGCAGAACTGGGGAAGGTCTACAAGGTGATTGCCCGGGAGCTTCCGGGTGCACCGCATGAGACGTTGTTGGTCGTCGATGGGACGACGGGGCAGAACGCCATCCTGCAGGCCAAGGCGTTTCTCGACGTGGCGAATGTCAGCGGCTTGGTGGTGACGAAGCTGGACGGTACGGCGAAGGGCGGCGTCATCCTGCCGATTGTCCGTGAGTACGGGATTCCAGTCAAATGGGTTGGACTCGGCGAACAATTGGACGACATGGAGCCGTTCTCGGCAACGGCGTTCGCGAGCGCCATTTGTCAGCCAGGGTCCTGATGCCCGGCCCATCAGCACCGGTGTCTGGGTTGGATACGGCCCGGAATGACTTGAAGCGGTGAGCGGTGTAAAGGAGTTGCACTTGACAGTGGAATCGGATGCCCATATGATAGAGCAGGTCACGCGTATCGGGGATCTGTACGACCTGTACGGTGCCTTACTCACGGCTCGGCAGCGCGAGATGGTGGAGTTGTACTACCTTGACGACTGGTCTCTCGCGGAGGTGGCATCCCACCTGCAGGTCAGCCGGCAGGCGGTGCACGACCATCTGCGCCGTGCGACGGAGCAGTTGGAGCACTACGAAGCGACCCTCCACCTGCTGGAGAGCGGCCGCAAAACGCACGCCGCGGTTGTGGACCTGCTGGCTGTATGGGACGAGATTGGCCCGTCGATGCCCGTTGAGGAGCGGGACCGACTGGAGTCTGTCCTCGCTGCGCTGCTCGTGAGCTTAGGTGAGACGGCTCTGCACAGGGCCTCGAAGGAGGAATGACCGTGCTGGAAGGGCTGTCGCACAACCTGCAGAAAGCCTTGGGGAAGTTGCGAGCAAAGGGCAAACTGACCGAGGCGGACGTGCAGGAAGCGATGCGGGAAGTGCGGCTGGCGTTGCTCGCCGCGGATGTGAACGTCAAGGTTGTCAAGCAGTTTGTGGACAAGGTTCGCGAACGAGCGGTTGGGGAAGACGTACAGAAAAGTCTGACACCTGGCCAGCAGGTCGTCAAGATTGTCCACGAAGAACTGACGGCCCTGATGGGTGGCGCCGAGGAACGCGTGAACATGGCGGCCAAGCCGCCGACTGTGGTGATGCTCGTCGGCCTGCAGGGCGCAGGGAAGACCACCGCCGCAGCGAAGCTGGCGCTGTCGTTCCGCAAGCACCAACACCGGCCGCTGTTGGTCGCTGCCGATATCTACCGGCCGGCTGCGATTGAACAGTTGCGGGTCCTCGGTGCCCAGATTGACATCCCGGTGTTTCAACTCGGGACGGACGTGGACCCCGTGGAGATTGTTCAGGCGGGACTCCAGGAAGCGCGCCGGCAGGGCAGTGATGTGATGATCATCGACACGGCGGGTCGGCTTCATGTAGACGAACCGCTGATGGACGAGCTCCGCCGCATTCACCAGGCGGTACCTGCGGACGAGATGTTGCTCGTGGTCGATGCGATGACGGGCCAAGATGCCGTCCATGTGGCGGAAGCCTTCGCGGGTGCGCTGCCCATCACCGGTGTCATTCTGACAAAGCTGGATGGCGATACGCGCGGGGGTGCTGCGCTCACCGTCCGGGCTGTGACAGGCAAGCCCATCAAGTTTGTCGGCCTCGGGGAGAAGATTGAGGCGCTGGAAGTGTTCCACCCGGACCGGCTATCGTCACGCATCCTGGGAATGGGTGATGTGCTCAGCTTGATTGAGCGGGCACAGGAGGCCGTGGACCTGGAGAAGGCCCGAGAGATGGAGCAGAAACTCCGCTCGGCCCAGTTTACTCTGGATGACTTCCGAGATCAGCTGGCGCAGGTCCGCAGGCTTGGACCGCTTGACCAGGTGCTGAAGATGCTGCCCGGTGCGAACAAGCTGAAGGGATTGGACAACTTGCAGGTGGACGAGAAGCGGCTGCAGCGCATCGACGCCGTCATCTCGTCGATGACCAAACAGGAACGGTCCGACCCTTCCGTCATGAACGCCAGCCGCCGCCGCCGCGTCGCGATGGGCGCCGGCGTCACAGTCCGCGAAGTCAACCAAGTGCTGAACCAGTTCGAACAGGTGCAGCAGATGATGAAGCGCTTCTCGGGGCTCGGAAAGAAACTCGGAAAGCGCGGGGCGCTGAAGGCCCTGAAGGGCATGGGCGATTTGTCCTCGCTCGCAGGGATGGGGGCCCCCGCGGACGCGGGACTGGACGCGCTGCAAGGGGCACTTGGGCCTGCGAAACCGAGGCATCACCGCAAAAAGAAGCGCAAGTGACTTTTTCTCTGTTGGTACGCGCTGTCCATTCAGGCCGGATGGAAGGGACATCCGGCGAGATCGGGCGGAAGAGGGAAGGAGAACGCAGGGGCCAAGCCTTCCTGCGCAATCATGAGGAGGAATGAAAACATGGCAGTGAAGATTCGTTTGAAGCGGATGGGTGCAAAGAAAGCTCCGTTCTACCGACTGGTGGTCGCAGAATCCCGCTCGCCGCGAGATGGCCGGTTTGTCGAAGAGATTGGTATCTACAATCCGCTGACTGATCCAGCCAAGATCAACATCGACGAGGAGCGCGCCCTCGCCTGGCTGCACAACGGCGCACAGCCGAGCGATACAGTACGGAACCTGTTTCACCAGGCAGGAATCCTGAAGAAGTTCCACGAATCGAAGCTGCAGAAGTAATCCGCAGGTGCGGTGCTGGTTAGAGGCGCCGCGGCACAGGGGGATGGCCGAATGAAAGATCTGGTGGAGTTTCTCGCCCGGTCGCTGGTCGAACATCCTGACCAGGTGTCCGTAACCGAAGAACAGCGAGGCGATACCCTCGCGTATCGGATTTCTGTGCACCCATCGGACGTCGGGAAGGTTATTGGCAGACAGGGTCGGATTGCCAAATCCATTCGCAACATCGTGAGTGCGCGGGCCTACCGAGAAAAGCAGCATGTGGTGGTGGACATCGACTCCTAATCCGTCCGCGGCGGTGGGGATGCCGCCGCGGACTGGTTTGGAGTCCAGGGTTTCTGAAGGGGGTGCACAGGGTGCAGATACGTCAACCGGTGGTCGTCAAAACGGTGTTGACCGAACAGACGAAGCAACAGATAATCCAGGAGCAACGCCGTCAGGTCGAACAGCTGATGATTGAGCTCGAGCAGTTGGAGCAACAGGGGAAGCAAGCGATGGAGCAGGCGATGGCCCAGGGCGGGCAGGTGGCCCAGCAAATCCGCCAGCAGTTGGAACAGGAACGCGCCAAACGCCTGCAGCAGCGCGAACAGCTGATTCAACAGATTCAGCAGATTCAGCAATTGGAACTCGGCACAGAGTTGCAGAACATGACCGTCGAGACGGCGGTGGAAGTCAACGTCGGCGACGATTGGAGCAAAATCCTGATGGGCTCCGAGATCATCGTCAAGGACGGTGTGGTTCAGGAAATCCGCCAGCGCGGACAGACCATTGCTTCGCTCGGAGCAGAGGCGGGAGGTACGCTCCGCTTGGAGTGAGCCGCACGGCCACAGTTGTAGTGCGCTGCGGACCAGGGACCGCTCTGCCGTGCGATGACCGTACGCGGGCGACGACATGAATCAGGTCTAGGGTTCGGCCGCGATGCAGGCCGGACTTCTTTATATGGACCGATGGACGCAGCATGGAACGATGGGTCTCATACCTTTCCTGACCAGGGGCGTCGTTTGAGGACGCTTGAAGCGAGGTGAGTCGGATTGACAGAGGAACTGTTCACCGTGGGGGTTATCGTCGGCACCCATGGTCTGCGGGGCGAAGTCCGGGTGATTTCGAAGACCGATTTCCCAGAACGCCGCTTTCGTCGCGGCCAGCGACTGCGAACCCGTCCGGCCGTCGGCGAGGATGGCTGGTTGACGGTTCAGACCGCTCGGCGGCACAAACAATTCTGGTTGGTCGCGTTTTCCGGCTATGATCGGATTGACATGGTGGAGAAATGGCGCGGCGTCGAACTGTGTGTGGCCGAAGCGGACCTGATGCCACTGCCAGCGTATACATACTACATCCACCAGTTGGTTGGACTGCGGGTGGTGGCGGATGACGGACGCGAAGTCGGCGTTCTCACGGACGTGTTGCAGCCCGGCGCGAACGATGTGTACGTGGTGCGGGGACCGCTGCAAGCAGACGAGGTTCTCATCCCCGCCATCGCCGACTGCGTTCTCGACGTGTCTCTCGAGACGGGTGTGATGACGGTTCACCTGCTGCCCGGTCTGCTGAAGGAGGACGAACTCGAGGCGAACAAGCCGGGGTCTGGTGGAGATTCCGACGCTGGCGGAGGTTCAACCTGACATGTTGGAGATTGTCGTCGTGACCCTGTTCGAGTCGATGTTCGAGGGTGTCCTCGGCGAAAGTATTTTGAAGCGGGCGCAAGATGCGGGATTGGTACAATTTCGGTTCGTCAACTTTCGGGATTTTGCACTGGACAAACATCGGACCGTCGACGACGCACCGTTCGGCGGGGGCCCCGGGCTCGTCCTGAAGCCTCAACCGCTGTTCGATGCCATGTCCTCGCTGCCGCCAGATCTCGGACCGGATTTGGAGGTCCGCGTTGCGCTGACACCGCAAGGTGAGCCATTCACACAAGAACTGGCACAGGCGTGGTCGAAGCTCCGGCGGATTGTCCTCGTATGCGGACATTACGAGGGCTTCGACGAACGTATCCTCCGGGGGCTCCATCTGAAGGAAGTCTCCCTGGGGGACTTTGTATTGACCGGCGGCGAGATTCCGGCGATGGCCGTGATGGACGCGGTGACGCGTTTGGTGCCGGGGGTACTTGGCAACACAGCCTCGCCCGAAGACGACTCGTTTACCGATGGACTGCTCGAGTACCCGCAGTTCACGCGGCCCGCATCGTTTCGCGGTCTCGATGTGCCGCCCGTACTGTTGTCCGGAAATCACGCAGAAGTGGCGCGGTGGAGGCGTCGGCACGCCCTCTATCGAACGTGGGTGCGGAGGCCGGACCTTCTGCAGCACGCCTCGCTCTCGGCCGATGACCGGCGGTGGCTTTCGGAATTTGAAGCCGGACATCTGGACGGAATCGACGTCCTGGAAGCACCCGCCTGGCGCAAGAAGAGTGAAACCTGACGACACGCCATGCGGCACTCGAGGCTCGCGCGGCGGTGGTGTGGAAGAGACATTGGATCGCCCTCTGAGGCGACCGCTGTGCCCTGTATCCCGTATCGCCGCCTCAGAGGGCACACCATCATCGTATGGGTCGGCGGGTCGATTCGTGCTGGACGAACACCGCGTTCCCTTGTTGGAGCTGGGGTGGGTCTGCGGGATGGTCCTTGCTGGTTTGGCGGTGTTGATGGCTCTTGTCGGCTTTTGTCGGCCCCGATAGCGGACTGCCGTTCCTCTGTTTTGCACCGGAGGCCCGATCTCGGCGGCGTTAAGGGACTCGCGTTCCGCTGTTGGCGTGCCCACCCCTCGGTTCGGCTCGAAATCGGGGGTTGGTCCGTGGGATTGCGGAACGCGAGTCCCTTGTTGGTCGCGGCTCGGGTGCTGCGGAGGCGGACAGCGGAACTGCGTTCCCTTGTTGGCGTCGGGGTGGGCCTGTCGAGGGCCCGGCGCAGTGTCTCGCCGGGCGTCGCCGGTTAGCCGGCCCCGGTAGCGGACTGCCGTTCCTCTATTTTGCACCGGAGGCCCGATCCCGGTGGCGTTAAGGGACTCGCGTTCCGCTGTTGGTGTGCCCAGCCCTCTGTTCGGCTCGAAATCGGGGGTTGGTCCGTGGGATAGCGGAACGCGAGTCCCTTGTTGGTCGCGGCTCGGGT
>JAIMBT010000006.1 GCA_023511295.1 Alicyclobacillus sp. | reverse complement strand
ATGGAGCGGAAGACGGGATTCGAACCCGCGACCCTCGCCTTGGCAAGGCGATGCTCTACCCCTGAGCCACTTCCGCGCACGTTGTACTCGGACATCCCTCCGCAAATGCCGTTTTATTGTAACACGCAGCGGGTGAGACGTTCAACCAAGCCGTGCAGCTCAGAATGCGTTGGCGAGACGGCGTGGAGGAGCGGGGATGGGATTCAGACTTCGATGGCTCTTGGCCGCCCCCCATGCCAACGCGAGACGCACCAGGCTCAACACGGCCAAGTTTCTTGAATGTTTCGTCCATAAATCAAAGCAACAATTATTAGCGTAATGCTTTCCAGCAACGGTTGCAAACGCGCACATCCCCGTTTCACAGAAACGTTAAATTTGCTTTATAAAAAATCGACAGGTATGTGAACCTGCCTGACAGTCTCATCTGCTGTGTGATACCACTAACGGTGCAGAGCGCGTTTGGAATCACGCACCGTCCAACAGCGGCGGTGCGCCGTCTCGCATGCGCGGGGGAACGGGGGCCGGTAAAGGAGTGCGGTTCCTTCAGGGCTCCGGTCACCCGTCCTCGCGGTGCTCCCGGACGAGACTTGCGCAGCACTCCACAGCGAGGAGGAGAGACGCGGTGAACAGGCTCAAACGAACCCGCATCGGAAGCGTCACAGCGCTGGCGCTCGTCATGATGTTGGGTTTGACGGGGTGTGGTCGTCAGTACATCGTGCTGAATCCGGCCGGACCCGTCGGAAAGACCGAACTTCATCTCATCATCCTGTCTGCCATTTTGGTTGGGATTGTGATTGTGCCGGTGCTCATCCTGCTGGCCATCATCGTCACTCGATTCCGCGACAAGCCGGGCAACAAGGCGCCGTACGACCCGACCTGGACGGACAGCAAGGCGCTCGAGTTCGTATGGTGGGGGATCCCCATCATCATCATCGGCGTGCTCGGGTTCTTTACGGCAAAGACCACGTTTGCCTTGACGAAACCGCCGGAAAACAACGTAAAGCCGATGACGATTGAAGTCACATCGCTGGACTGGAAATGGCTCTTTCAGTACCCAGGGCAGGGTGTCGCGACGGTGAACTACGTGAACATCCCCGAGGGTGTGCCGATTCAGTTCGTCCTGACGGCCGATGCGCCGATGAACTCCTTCTGGATTCCACAACTGGGTGGACAGGAGTACACGATGCCGGGCATGGCGATGCGGCTGTGGCTCCAGGCTGACAAGCCCGGTTCATACCAGGGATACGGTGCGAACTTCACCGGTAAGGGTTTTGCGCACATGGCGTTCACCGTCAACGCCGAATCGCAGTCCGACTTCAACCGCTGGGTGCAACAGGTGAAGCAGACCAGCCCGGCACTGACCATGGCTGGATACCAGAAGCTCGCGAAGCCGAGCGTGGTCGGGCAGTCGTCGTACTCCAGCTTCCCGCCGGGGCTGTTCAACCAAGTGGTCGACCAGAACGGCGGCAAGTACATGAAGAACATGAACAACATGCCAGGCATGAACGGTGCCAGCAACCAAACGACCGGCGGGTCCAGCGATGCGGGTCGTGGGGCCAGCGGATCAAGCGGATCCGGCGGCACGAGCAACATGGCGGGCATGAGCAACATGGCCGGCATGAGCAACATGGCCGGCACGAGCAACATGGCCGGCACGAGCAACATGGCCGGCACGAGCAACATGGCCGGCATGACGATGAACAACAGCAATTCGAGCAACTAACGATGGGGGGGACCGCCGATGCCAGCCTGGTTTCACCAGTTTGCTGACAAGTACCTGATGTGGCAAGAGGGGCCGCTCATCATGGGCTCCGACGTGCTGATTCTCCTCGCGTCCATCGGGATCATCTTCACGCTGACCTACTTCAAAAAGTGGGGTTGGCTGTGGCGTGAGTGGATTGTCACGGTAGATCACAAGAAGATCGGCATCATGTACATGATTGCCGCGATTCTGATGCTGTTCCGCGGCGGTGTGGACGCCGAGTTGATGCGCACGCAGTTGGCGCTGCCGAACATGCACTTCCTCAACGCGGAGCACTACGACGAGATCTTCACCACGCACGGGACCATCATGATCTTGTTCATGGCGATGCCGTTCATCTTCGCCTTGTTCAACGTGGCCGTGCCGCTGCAGATTGGGGCTCGCGATGTGGCGTTCCCGTATGTGAACGCCATCAGCTTCTGGCTCTTCTTCCTGGCCGCCCTGCTGCTGAACATCTCCTTCGTCCTCGGCGGTTCACCGAACGCTGGCTGGACCAGCTACCCGCCGCTGTCGGAGCTCGGTTTCAGTCCGGGCCCGGGAGAAAACTACTACTTACTCGCACTGCAGATCACCGGTATCGGCAGTATCGCAACGGGCATCAACTTCATGGTCACCATCCTGCGCATGCGGGCGAAGGGCATGCGGCTGATGGATATGCCGCTGTTCACGTGGTCTGTGCTCGCGGCCTGCGTGCTCATCATCTTCGCCTTCCCGGCCCTGACGGTGGCACTTGCGCTGCTGCTGCTCGACCGCGTGCTCGGGACGCACTTCTTCACGATGTTGCACGGCGGCAACCCGATGATGTTCATCAACCTGTTCTGGATCTGGGGTCACCCCGAGGTGTACATCGTCATCCTGCCCGCCTTCGGCGTCTTCTCCGAGGTGATTGCGACCTTCTCGAAGAAGCCAATCTTCGGTTACAAGTCCATGGTGTTCGCGCTGATGGCCATCAGCATCGTGGGCTTTGTGACCTGGGTGCACCACTTCTTCACGATGGGCTCTGGGGCTGACGTGAATACGTTCTTCGCGATTGCCACAATGATCATCGCCATCCCGACCGGCGTCAAGGTGTTCAACTGGCTCTTCACGATGTACCGAGGGCGAATCCGGATGACGCTGCCGATGATGTGGACCATCGCGTTCATCCCGTGCTTCGCCATCGGCGGCGCCACGGGTGTGATGCTCGCTGTGGCACCGGCCGACTACCAGTACCACAACAGCTACTTCCTGATTGCCCACTTCCACCAGGTGCTGATTGGTGGCACGGTGTTCGGGATGTTCGCCGGAATGTACTACTGGTGGCCGAAGATGTTTGGGTTCATGTTGCCGGATAAGCTCGGCAAATGGGCGTTCTGGTTCTTCAACATCGGTTTTTACGTCTGCTTCCTACCGCAGTACGCGCTCGGTTTCATGGGCATGACGCGGCGCATCTACACCTATCCGTCGGGTCTCGGCTGGACAGTGCCGAACTTCATCTCGACGATTGGGGCGTACGCCATGGGCGTCGGGTTCATCTTCATGGTCGCTCAGATTGTTCAGGGCATTATCGAGCGCAAGCTGGACGTCACCGGCGACCCGTGGGATGGCCGCACCCTTGAGTGGTCCCTGCCCTCGCCGGCGCCGCACTACAACTTCGCCACCATCCCGACCGTCTCCGGACGCGACGTGTGGTGGGCGGTGAAGCAAGGCGAGCTGCCGAAGTCGAGCTTGTTCCCGGCGAAGAAGGACGTGAAGCCCATCCACATGCCGAAGAGTTCCGGGCGCCCGTTCATCCTGTCCGTGTTCTTCTTCATCGGCGGTGTGGGGCTGGTGTTCGGACTGTTGCCGCTCGACATCATCGCGGGGCTCGGCGTGGCGTTCTGCCTGTTCCGACGGTCGTTTGAGTACGACACGGACTACTACATTCCGGTGGATGAGGTCGTGGAGACCGAAACCACCCTGGGGAGGTTGCAGGCATGAGTTCGTCGGTCGCGGCAAGCCATCACGCAGCGCACCACGCGGAGGGAATCCATGTAGACCACCCAGAACGGTCCGTGGAGTATCAGACGGAGGACGGGTCTCTGAAGATCCTTGGGTTCTGGATTTTCCTCGCCACGGACATGATCCTCTTCGCCTGTCTGTTCGCGATGTTCGTCGTCCTGCGGACACACATCGACGGCGGCCCGTCCGGCAAGCAGCTGTTTGACGTGACAGGCTTCACGGAGGAGACGTTCATCCTGTTGACGAGCAGCTTCACGGGCGGCATTGCGACGTTCGAGATGCACCGCGGCAAGAAGGGTCGCGTGATTGGCTGGCTAATTCTGACCGCCCTGCTCGGGTTGTCGTTCGTGGGTCTGGAACTCAAGGAGTTCATCCACTATGCGCACATCGGCGCCACGATTCAGCGCAGCGCGTTTCTCTCGGCTTTCTTCACGCTGGTCGGCACTCACGGGTGCCACGTGTCGGTCGGTATCCTGTGGATGACCTCTATCATCCTGCAGGTCGCGAAACGCGGCATCAACCCAATCACGGCGCGCAAGGTGTTCATCGTCAACCTGTACTGGCACTTCCTCGACGTCGTATGGGTGTTCCTGTTCACAGTCGTCTACCTGATGGGGGTGATGTGAGATGGCGGAGCATGCGTCGCAGCCCGTAAATCAGCAGGAGCATGCCCACGAGGCGCGATTCCCGTGGCAGTACGTGATTGGGTTTGTGCTGTCGTTGATTCTCACCATCATTCCGCTCGAGCTCGTGTTGCACCACGTGATTCCACTCAGTCCGCTCACGTGGGCGGCGCTCGCCTGTGCGGTGTTGCAGATCTTTGTTCAGCTGTTCCTGTTCATGCACTTCACGAGCACGGGCGGCAGCGGCCCGGCGTATCACTCGGTGACGCTGACCATCGGCTTTCTGTTCGCGTTCCTGTTCGTCGGGGCGTCCATCTGGATTATGACCTTCAACAACATCGCGTCCTGAGTCGGCAGGTGATGGGCACGTGCCATCTGGCCCGTTGGTTCCCCGGGTGGGGAGCCAGCGGGCCTTTCTGCCGGAGTTGGCAGAGGTTTGTGCGGTGTTCCGAAGTTCGCCACTAAACTTCCACGGATTTGTAAACAATACGCGGTGGACGGCGATTCACGCGGTTGCATTTTGCAGTACCATGGACCCAGGGAGTTGATGGCGGTGTATGTCATGGATACGGAATTCGAGTCGAAGCAGAAACCATCCCGCGGCACTGCGTCCGGGCGGTTGAGCGGCGCCTTCTGGCTGTCCGCAGTGACCACCGTGTGGATGTTCGTCGTGAATATGTTTGGCTTTGTCGACACGTTCACGGATTCGTCCCTCTCGCTGGGGCGAACGTGGCCGTTCACGCAACAGGGGCTCTTCCCCTCTAGTTGGGATGCGGCGAAGTTCATCGAGTACACGCACCGCGTGTTGGTCGGGGGTCTGCTGATTCTGTTGCTGGCGCTGACCGTGTGGGTGTGGCTGCGCTACCGCGACTACGTCGAAGCGAAGGTTCTCAGCCTGATTGCCGTCGTCTTCGTGTTGGCGGAAGCGGTCCTCGGTGCGATGGCGGTGTTGCTCGTGACCCCACCTGCGGTGACGGCGTCCCACATGGGCGTGGCCCTCGTCGCGTTCTGCGCGGTGACCGTGTTGACCGGTGTCATCCGCCGGATAGATCAGGGCGCGCTCCTGCAGACGCACGGGCCGCTGCGCACGCAGCCCGTCAGCAGGGGCTTTCGCGCGTTGGCATGGTTCACCCTCGTGTACGTCCTGTTCGCCATCTACTTTGGGTCCTTCGTCGCGGCGACCGGTGCGGGTGGAGCGTTCCAAGGATGGCCGATTCCGACGGAGAGCCCGAACCTGGTTCACGGCCTGTACTGGATTGACGTGACGCACCGGTCGGTGGCTGCAGGTCTCGTCGTGTTGCTGGTGACCCTCACGGTTTGGGCACGGCGCATCGGCCGTCGCGACCTGATGGGTATCGGCATCGGGCTGCTCTGTTTCGCCATGCTCCAGGCTGCGAGTGGCGCGCTGCTCATCTACACCCTGCTCAGCGTTCAGGCGTTCCTTCTGCACGTGATGGGCATCACCTGCATCTTCGCGCTCTCCGCCTACTTGGCCGTCTGGGTCCTGCCGGAACCGGCGCGCCGGTGGGCGACTGCAAACGCTCCAGACACGGACGATCACGGTCCGAGAAAGCGCACGCTCCGCCATCAGGCGCGCCCGGTCTCTTGACCTTTCAACCACTCCGAAACAAACTGGCACCCCGAAACAAACTGCAAGCGGTCGCGACCAGCGGACCGAACAGAACGATGACAGCGGCGTGCATTCGATGCACGCCGCTGTTTTGCTGCGCGTCGTCCGCGCGTCCGGGCTAGCCAGGCTCAGAAGCTCTCGAACCCGCCGGTCAAGAGTGTCAGGCCGCCGTCGACCCGGATGGTTTGTCCTGTGATGAACCGCGACGCGTCGCTCGCGAGGAACACCGCGGCGTCCGCGACGTCCTCCGGCGTGCCGAGTCGGCCCAGTGGGGTGTGCGCAATCACGTCTCGTCGATACGCCTCGGTATGGTCTCCGCTGTAGAACGCCGCGGAGTCGGTGTCCACCACGCCCGGATTGAGGGCGTTGCAGGTGATGCCCCGTGGACCCAGCTCCGCCGCCAGGTACCGCACCAGCGACTCGAGGGCGGCCTTGGCGGTGCCGAGCGCCGCATAGCGTGGCAGGGTGAAGCGGCTGCCCATGCTCGACATGGCGATAATCCGCCCGCCCGCGCCCATCAACGGCAAGCAGTGCTGGACCGACTGGACGACGCTGTGGATGACCACGTGGTAGGTCCGGTCCAGGTGGTACGATTTCAGGTCTTCAATCGGCTTGAACGCGCTGGCCGCCGCGTTCGCCATGAACACGTCCAAGCGTCCCCAGCGGTCCGCCACCGCTCCGAACATCGCGGCGATGTCTTCCTCGGATTCCATCTCGGCGCGGACTGCCCACGCCTCCCGGCCCAGCGCCGTAACGGCTGCGACCGTCTCCGCCGCGGCAGCCTCATCGCGGCGGTAGTGCACCACCACGTCCGCGCCTGCTCGGGCCATGGCGATGGCCGTGGCACGGCCAATCCCGCGCCCGCTCCCGGTGATGAGCACCTTCTTGCCCGCAAGTACGTCTGTCATGCGTTCATGTCCCCCTTTAATCTGCGTCGCGCCCCCTGAACCTGCGGTGGCGTCACAGTGCGTAGGCTGCCTCGAAGGCCTCGCGAATCGCCCGAGCCGCGTTCAACCCGGCGCTGTCGCGCGCTCCGCCGACGACGGTGACGGGTACCTTCCCTTCCAAGGCGGTCAGCAACTCGGTGCGGGGTTGTTGACCCGTGCACAAGATCACCTGGTCCGCCGGCAGCAGCCGCTCGGCCGTGCGCGTGCTGGAATCCGGGTGAACGTCGTGACCCATGACCCCGTCCAACGTGATAGCGGTCGCCCGGAAGTGCGTGACGACGTCGACCCCAGGCCGCTTCAGTTCGCCGCGGACAATCCAACGCGTGGTCCGGCCAACCCCGGCCGCCACGCGTCCAGACCGTGCAACTACGGTGATCTGCCGCGGCACGCGCGCCAATTGCGGCACCGCGTGGTGTTTCAGGAAGCGCTCCACGTCCGCCGCCGGCTCGCTGCCGTCAAGGATGAACTTCGCGGTGTCACAGCCGATGCCGCCTGCGCCGAGGATGACAATCCGCTCGCCGAGCGGGACCTGGCCGGACAACACGTCGGCGTACGTCGCGACGTGGGGCAGGTCTACCCCCGGGAGGTCCGGGATGGACGGCGTCACGCCCTGGGCGAGGATGACGGCGTCATACGACTGCAGCATTGCGGCGCAGGGCGTGGTCTGAAGGCGCACGTCCGCCCCGAGGCGCTCCAGGGTCGCGGTGAAGTAGCGGATGGTCTCGTAAAACTCCTCTTTGCCCGGCACCCGCGCTGCGTACTGGAGCTGGCCGCCGAGCACCTCGCGGGCCTCGAACAGCGTCACCTGATGGCCCCGCTCGGCTGCCGTCGCCGCCGCCTGGAGCCCGGCCGGTCCGCCGCCCACCACCGCCACGCGCTTCGACTGGGCAGCTGGAACCATCGGCCAGGCCACTTCGTCCCCGGCCCGCGGGTTGACCAAACAGCTCGCCGGCTTCGGCGGTTGCGCGAGGGTATGGTCCAGGCAGCTCTGGTTGCACGCGATGCAGACGTTCAGGTGGCGCCGGTCTCCGGCGAGCGCTTTACGGGCGAACTCCGGGTCCGCGAGCCACGGCCGGGCCGGCGCGACGAAGTCCAGCCATCCGCGGGCGACCAGGTCGTTGGCCAACTCGGGTGTGTTGATGCGGTTTGCGCCCATCACGGGGATGCCCACCGCCTGGCGGATCTCTGCGGCAACCGGCGCAAAGGCGCCGCGCGGCACGACGGCTGCGACCGTCGGAACACGCGCCTCGTGCCAGCCGATGCCGACGTTCAGTGCGTCGACCCCGGCCGCGGCGAGCGCCTGAGCAAACGTCACGGTCTCTTCCCGCGTCGTGCTCCCGGGCATGCAGTCGTCGCCCGACATGCGGAAGATGAGCGGGAAATCGCGGCCGATCTCGGCGCGGATGGCCGCCACAACCTCGAGGCTGATGCGCATCCGCCCGGCCAGGTCCCCGCCGTACGCGTCCTTGCGGTGGTTGGTGAGGGGGGAGAGGAACTGGTTGAGCAGGTAGCCTTCCGACCCCATCACTTCCACGGCGTCGAAGCCGAGCTCGCGCGCGTGCCGCGCGGCGTCCGCGAATGCCGCCACCGTGCGGACGATGTCCGATTCGGTCATCGCCCGCGGGGTTGAGCGGGTCCACGCACACTCGATGGCACTCGGCGCCTCGGCCGGAAGCCCGGTCTCCCGCTCGAAGGCATAGCGTCCGGCGTGGAACAATTGCAACGCAATCCGGCCTCCGGCCGCGTGAATGGCGGGCGGAAGCGCAGCCAGTGCCGTGCGGGCGGCGGGATCTGTCAGGTTGTACATGTGGTCTCCGCCCCCCTGGGGCAGGACGGCCGCGCCGCCGGTGATGATGAGCGCAGCGCCTCCCTTGGCGCGGTCGACGTAGAAGCGCACCAGTCGCTCGAGCATTCCGGGTTCGCCTTCGATGCCAAGGTGCATCGAACTCATGATGATTCGGTGTGGCAATTCGAGCGATCCGATGCGGCCCGGCCGCGCGAGTGCGGCGGCCGCGGCGTGAGACCGTACGGTCGCGCTGGAGATGGACACAGCCCGCGCACCTCCTCCTGCAGGACTTGCCGGGCCGGAGTGGCTCACAGCCCGTTCACGGTACATCTTTTATATACCACAAAATTATGGCCAGGTCTTATGACCAGGTGTTGTTTTCTGGTCATAAAAAGTGCTACCATCGAGGTGTACCCGGGCAACCGCCCGGTCCGCCTCGCGCTCCACAGGGGTTTTGCTCGCACCGGTGTCGGAAGGCAGTGCGAAAGCAGGCATGCCTGTCCCAGGCCTACATAATCTGTATCAATCGTTGCACGCTCGTTGCACTCAAACCCCAGGGAACGCCGAGCGGTTCTCGAGCCGCAAGGAATCCAACTGAACAGACGAACTCGATTGAACCAGAAGGGGTGGTTGTGTGTCCCGACTGAAGGTGTTTCCAACGCAGACTGAAGCTTCTGGCAGTGTTCAGATCCCCCCATCGAAGTATCACTTGCACCGCGCACTCATCCTCGGGTCGCTGGCAGACGGAGAGACGGTTGTCCACGGGCGTTCCGCTGCGAAACACATCCGCGACACCCTGAACTCCCTTCGAGATCTCGGCACGCCCATCCGCCATACGCAAAGCGGCTACGTCGTTGAGGGCGGGCCGTACGTGCCGCGCAACGGCCGGGTGCGGGTCGGCAGCTCCGGGTCCACCGTCCAGTTTCTGCTCGGCCTCGGCTCGCGCTCGACGGGCGGTCCGGTCACCTATGACGGGGTGGATGCGCTGCGCCGCCGTCCCATCGGCCCGTTGCTGCAGGCTCTGGGCCGAATCGGCGTGCGGACAGAGTCCGTCCGAGACCGACTGCCGGTGACGGTGTTTCCTGGCCAGCCCACAGGCGGCGAGGTGGCGATTGAGGGCGTGCTCAGCCAGTGGATCTCCGGGCTCTTGCTGGTTGCGCCGTTCGCGGAGCGCGACACCACCGTCCGCATCCTTGATCCGTTCAACGAACGCACCTACGTCCACCTGACCGCGTCGTTCATGCGGCGGTTCGGGATTGAAGTGCACGCGGACGCGAGCGAGCGCGTGTGGACGGTTCCCGCTGGCCAGGTGTACCGGCCGACCGAGATCTCCCTCGACGCGGACCTCTCCTCGGCGGCGTTTCCCCTCATCTACGCGGCACTCCACCCGGGGACGGTGGAACTGACCGGCATTCGCGGCGCTGGCGACCATCCGGAAGGACGCTTGCTCGAGGTGCTGCAGCAGATGGAGGTGCCGCTCACGGTTGATCCGCTGACGGAACGTGCGATTGTCAAGAACACGGGTCGACGGCCGCGCGGCGTGGAAGTGGATATGAAGGACATCCCAGATCTCATTCCGGCGCTCACGGCCCTCGCCAGCTTGTCCCGCGGCCGGACCGTGCTCCACAACATCGGTCCCGGACGCTTGAAGGAGTCCAACCGCGTCAAGGCGATGTTGCAGCTCAACCGCATGGGCGGGCGCGTGCAGGAAGTGGGCGACACGCTCGTGATTGACGGCGTCGAGACGCTGACCGGCGCGGACATCTCGTCGTACAACGACCACCGCGTGCTGATGGCGTTCGCGATTGCGGCCAGTGCCGCGCGCGGGGAGACGACGCTGACCTTCCCGCGGGCCTACGAGATCTCGTATCCGGAGTTCCTGGAGCAGATGCGCACCCTGGGCTTGAACGCCGTGATTGACACCGGCGCGAAGAAGGCAGCGGCGGAGAAGGAGTTGGTCGCAAGTGGCGCACGGTAACGTGGCGCGCAATCCGGTCGCGGCAGCGGCACACCCCCACACGGGGGCGACGGTGGTGCCGTATCTCGACCGGTTCGACGAAGTGGTGCGGTCCACGCCGGAGAAACCGGCGGTGGTGGACCTGAACACGGAGACACCGGTCGTCCTTCGCTACGACGAACTGGACGGACTCGCCGACCGGGTTGCCACACGCCTCGTGGAACTGGGCGTTCGGCCGGGTGAGGCGGTCGCATACCAGTTGCCGAGCAGCTGGGCGTTCATCGCGTTGACGCTCGGCATTTGGCGCGCGGGCGGGGTCGCCTGCCCGCTGCTGCCGTCGCTGCGCGAGCGCGAGGTGCGCTTCATCCTCGAAAGTTCAGGGAGTCGGCTGCTGGTTGTGCCGGAGACCTTTCGCAACTTCGCCTACCGCCCGCTCGCGGAAACCGTCGCGGCGGCGGTGCCGCAGGAGGTATCGGTGTTTGTCCTGACGGATGCCGATCTCGCGGCGGGCACGTCGACGCTCGGCGGACTGATGGCGCCGCAAGCGGACCGCGCGGTGCTCGAGGCGCGACGGCCGAATCCGGACGCGACCGCGCAACTGCTCTACACCTCCGGCACGACCGGAGAGCCGAAGGGCGTGCTGCACACCTTCCGGACGTTGTCGCACGCGCTCGCGAGCCATCGCGGCGCACTCGGGCTGACAGCGGAAGACACGGTGTGGGTGCCGTCTCCGCTCGCGCACCAAACCGGGTTCCTGTACGGGATGATGGTGTCGCATTACAACGGATCGACTGGGGTGTACCAGGCCATCTGGTCCGTCGACACGGCGCGGCGGGCGATTGTTCAGCACGGTGCACGCTTCGTCCAGGCAGCGATGCCGTTTTTGGCGGATATCACGCGGTCGGACGCGCCGCCGGTCGGACTGCGGATCTTCGTCGTCACCGGCGCCGCGGTGCCTCGCCAACTGGCGGAGGCGGCCAGGGCAGCTCTGCGCTGCGCCGTACTCGGAGCTTGGGGGTCGACGGAGTGCTGTCTGGTGACCGTGGGACGGCCCGAAGACCCGCCGGAGAAGCAGTGGGGGACGGACGGCCGGGCGATTGACGGCATGGCCGTGCGAATTGTGGACGACGAAGGGCGGGTGTTGCCGCCAGGGATGGAGGGCAACTTCCAGGTGAAGACCCCGGCAATGTTCCCGACCTACCTGCACCACCACGAGTGGTACCTGGCCTCGCTCGCGGACGACGGGTTCTTCGACACGGGCGACCTGGCGGTGATGGACGAAGCCGGCTATGTTCGCCTGACGGGCCGCAAGAAGGACGTCATCAACCGCGGCGGGGAGAAGATCCCGTCGGCGGAGATTGAGGACCTGCTGTACCGCCACCCGGCGATTCAGGACGTGGCGGTGGCGGCGATGCCGGACGAGCGGCTCGGGGAGCGGGCGTGCGCGTTCGTCGTCGCGAAACCGGGTCACCAGGTGCCGGAGCTCGCCGAAGTCTGCGATTTCCTCGGTGCGCAGGGGATGGCCAAGATCTACTGGCCCGAGCGGATTGAGCCGATGGACGAGTTGCCGCGCACGCCGAGCGGAAAGGTGCAGAAGTTCATCCTCCGGCAGTACATCGCCGACAAACTGCAGGCGGGGGAGGACTGACGGATGGACTCAGCTCGGTTTGCACAACTGCGAGAGGACGTGGAGACGTTCGTCCGCGGCCGCGGGGC
This sequence comes from Alicyclobacillus sp., assembly GCA_023511295.1. Taxonomy (GTDB): domain Bacteria; phylum Bacillota; class Bacilli; order Alicyclobacillales; family Alicyclobacillaceae; genus JAIMBT01. The sequence goes on along the minus strand of JAIMBT010000006.1, from coordinate 135,270 downwards.
AGACTTGGGACACCAGATTGAGGAGACGGGTCAGGTGGGCCCGGAGGTGTGGTCGGAACTGCGGCAGCGGGGGTACCTCCGCCTCGCCGCGCCGGAAGCGTACGGCGGCTTCGGTCTCCCGTTCACGCAGTACCTGGAGCTGCTCGCGCTGTTCTCGCACCTGCACGGCAGCATGCGCGTGATGGTGCACGTGGCAAACGGACTCTGGCGCAGTTTGGACCAGGCCGCGACGCCGGCCCAGCGGGATCGATTCGTCATCCCGTTCGTGCAGGGAGAACTGCGCGCGACGTTCACGCTCACCGAGCCGAACTCCGGGTCCGGCACGGACATCAAGACGACGGCGCGGCGCGATGGCGACGCGTACGTGGTGAACGGCGAGAAGTGGATGATTATCTTCTCGGACGTCACGGACTACTTTCTGCTCTTCTGTCGGCTCGAGGGCACGACGGGGGGCGAGGGGACGCTGGCGCTGCTCGTCCCGCGCGACGCACCGGGGCTAGAAATCCGGCCGATGCCGCCCGCGATGGGTATCACGGGTACCGGCCACGGACACCTGGTCCTCTGCGACTGCCGCGTCCCGGTGGAGAACCGCCTGGGCGCAGAGGGCGACGGGCTGAAGGTGGCATTCGCCGGGTTTCTCGACCCGAGCCGCACGGCCATCGGTATGACCTGCGTGGGGTTGGCCGAGCGGGCGCTCGAGTTGGCGGTGGAACACGCCAAGGCGCGCGTCACGTTTGGCAAGCCACTGGCCGAGCGGCCGACCATCCAGATGTGGCTGGCCGAGATGGCGACGGACATCGCGGCCGCGCGACAACTGGTTCTCTACGCCGGAAGGGCATTTGAGCAAGGTGAGCCGAGCGCTGCACTCGCTTCGATGGCGAAGCTCCAGGGCACCGAGATGTTGCAGCGCGTCACCGACAAGGCGCTGCAGATCTTTGGCGGGATTGGCTATTTCAAAGGTGAGATGGAGCGCATCTACCGGGATGCGCGGATGCAGCGGTTTGAAGAGGGCACGTCGGAAACCCAGAAGATGACCATCGCCCGCGCGCTGCTTCGAGGCGGGCGCTGAGGGCGGCGGACACAGGGCAGTTTCCAACGAAGAGGAGGATGTACCATGTCGCGTAAACCGTATCCGTTGGCGAGCCGGGAGGAACATCCGGAGGATTCCATCGTCCGCGTGGGCCATGTATTGATTGGCGGAGACCAGCCGGTCCTTATGGCCGGGCCGTGCTCCGTAGAGACTCGGGAGGGGCTGATTGACATCGCCCTCGCGGTCAAAAGCGCGGGTGCGGACATCCTGCGCGGCGGGGCGTTCAAGCCGAGATCGTCTCCGTACTCGTTCCAAGGACTGGGCGAGGAGGGACTTCGCTACCTGGCCGAGGCGCGCAGCATCACGGGGATGCCGGTCATCTCCGAAGTGATGGAACCCGACGCCGTGGCGCTGGTCGCGGAGTACGTCGACATCCTTCAGATTGGCGCCCGGAACATGCAGAACTTCCCACTGCTGAAGGCGGTCGGCAAGACGAACCGCCCGGTCATGCTGAAACGTGGGTTCTCGAACACGGTGGAGGAGTGGCTGATGTCGGCGGAGTACATCCTCGCCGGTGGGAACCCGAACGTGATTCTGTGCGAGCGGGGTATCCGCACCTTTGAGACGTCGACGCGCAACACGCTCGACCTCAACGCGGTTCCGGTTGCTCAGGAACTCACGCACCTGCCTGTCGTCGTGGATCCCAGTCACGGCACAGGGTACGCGCGCTACGTCCTGCCGATGGCCCGCGCGGGGATTGCCGCTGGCGCATCCGGCTTGATTGTCGAGGTGCACCCGGAACCAGAGAAGGCCGTCTCCGACGGGCAGCAGTCGCTGACGTTGGATGCGTTCGCCGAGATGGTGACCCAGGTTCGCCAGGTGTGGACCGCGGTACACGGACTGCCGCGAGGCTCGTCGGTCGCTGTCGGGCAGATCAACGCCTGAGTCGGCTGCCTGGGTATTCATCGGGGATGTGGGTTCCGTTCGGGCAGGGAAACGGCCGAGGGTGCCGAGCGCGCACCCCTCGGCGGTTACCGCTTGAACGCCGCTGCGCCGTCGTCTACGTAGAACTCGTGCCCATTGACAAATGACGCCTCGTCGCTCGCGAGGAAGGCCACCACTTGAGCGACCTGCTCCGCCGTACCCACCTGTAGCCGCATCTGCGCCTTGCGGATGCTGTTCCAAACCCGCTCATCACTGCGCCAACGGTCAATCAACGGGGTGTCAATCATACTCGGGGCGATGGCGACCACGCGGATGTTGTACTTCGCCAAGTCCAGCGCTGCCGCCTTCGTCATGCCGACCACCGCCGCCTTCGTCGCGTGGTATGGCAACTGTCGCCGATCTGCGATGAACGCGTAGATGGACGCCGTGTTGATGATGACGCCGCCACGCTCCTTCATCGCCAAGGCCGCTGCGCGGATACCGTAAAATACGCCGTCCTGGTTGATGCGGACGATCCGCTGGTACTCCTCAATCGGCATCGAGAGCAAGTCCTTCTGTCCGTCCCCAAACACGCCGGCGTTGTTGAACATGATGTCGAGTTGCCCGTACGTGTCCACCGTCTCCCGGACCAGGCTGGACACGCTGTCGTAGTCTGTCACGTCGACCGGCACAAACATCGCAGATCCGCCCGCCGCCTGAATCTCTTGCACGGCCGCCTGCCCTGCGTCTCGGCGCAGATCCGCCACGACCACCTTGGCGCCACCCTCCGCAAACCGCTTCGCGCTCGCGCGGCCAATCCCGCCCGCTCCTCCGGTGACAATCGCAACTTTATCCTGAAACCGCATGGTTGTATCCCTCTCTCCAAACCAATCTCGCGGCGGCAACGGACCCGGCGCCCTTAAGCCGTCAACCCCGGTTCGTACGCCATCATTTTCTCCCGCCAATCATCCGGCACCGCCGTCGGCCGTCCGGTCTCCACGTCGACATGCACGTACGTCGTCTCCACCTCTGCCAGCACGTCTTCGCCGCGGCAGATGCAAAACAGAACCGTTAAGCTGGTTCGCCCGATGCGCGCGGTACGCACCCAGATGGTCAACAACTCGTCGTAGTGTGCCGGTTGGCGGAAGTTCAGTGTGGTTCGGGCAATCACGGTGTGCAACATCTCCCCGTCGCTCACCTGCAGTCCCCGCCGCAGATACTCCGCGAACGCGATGTCCACATAGGTCAGGTAGTGCGCGTTGAACACAATCCGCTGCGCATCCACTTCTGCCCAGCGCACCCGCAGGTCGTGTGAAAATCGGTAGGGATGCATGCCGAGATCCGCCCCTTCTCGCCCGCTCGAGCACCGGATGGGCCCGTCCGAGCAGACGTCGCCTGTCCATGCCCTCCATTATACCGGGCCGAGCCGATGTGCTCCAGGCGAGTCTCGTCGGTTTGCGGCGGCGGTTGCCACGGACTTCGTTGATGGACAACGGTCCGCAGCCTCGCCCGTCACCGTGAAAGCCGGTACGGGACGGCCATCACCTTCACCGATTTGCTCAGCAACAGCCACGCCATCAGAACAGTGCCGGTTTTGTTGTGCAGGAGTTTGTGCCACCAGCGCTTCGTGATGAATTGCGGCACCACGACCGTGATGTTGTCGTTGTCATAGTGGTCCAGTTCAATCTCGATGAACCGCTGCAGTCGCTTTGCGACCGCTCTGTACTGGGAATGGATGACCACCAACGGTATGCCAGCGTCCAATCGCTCCCATTCTTGACGGATTTTCGCCTCGCGTCTGCGCGCTTCCTCTTCAGAGTCGACTGCAATCACGTTGACCGCAATCACGTTCTTGAAGTTCGCGAGCGCGTATTCCAGTGCATGGACGGACGAGCGGTTGATGGACGCAATCGGAACGATGGTGATAGCATTCGCGCCCACGTGCAGCGGCCGCGAGAAGTCGTACTTGAGGTCCTCGCGGACCTGTTCGTAATGTGTCTGAATCTTGCTGAACATCACGACCATGAGCGGCACACAGACAAAGACCAGCCATGCGCCGCTGGTGAACCGGGCGATGCCGAAGATGAGGCATGCGCCAGCAGTCAGTGCGAACCCGCAGGCGCTGGTCGCCGCCCGCAGGGCCCAGCGCGGTTTCTTTTCGCGAATGGTACGTACCACCATGCCCAGTTGGGAGACGCTGAATGTGTAAAACACCGACACGCCGTACAGTGGCATGAGCTCGTTGACCTTCGCATCGAACCCAATCGTCAATGCCAAGGAGATCACCGTCAAGAACATGATGCCGTTGCTGTAGACGAGCCGATCTCCCTTATGCAACACCCACCTCGGCATGAACCCGTCCCGGGCCATGGAGGACCACAGGGCCGGACAACCGGTAAACGCTGTGTTGGCCGCGATGCCGAGGATGCACATCGTTGAGAAGGAGATGATGACCGTGATGAGATAGCCCAACCCGCGCGTGCCAAAGACCACCATCGACTCCTGATTGATGAGCGGGACGTCCGGATTGTAGGTCAGGCCGTGGATCATGGCGATGCCGGACACAATCACGAACAAGCAGCTGAGGGTGATGACCAGGGTGAGCAACAGGCGTTTAGCTCTTTCCGGCGCCGGATCCTTGAACACTGGGACGGAGTTGGACACCGCTTCGACACCGGTGAGGGCGCTGCACCCGTTCGCGAACATCTTGAGAAATAAATAGAGTCCCATCCCCTGAACCGCGTGCATGCCTGTCAGGGTCGGGACGTGGACGGCGGACGGGTGCAGGATGGCCTTGATGCCGGCCGCTACGCCGAGCACGAAGATGCAGCCGATGAACACATACGTGAAGGGCACGAATACGTTCGCGGACTCGCTGGTGCCACGCAGGTTGATGCCCATGATGATGAGCGTCAGGACGATGTTGGCAATCATCTTGTGCATTCCGATGACGGGAATGATGGGACCAATCGCATCGACACCCGCTGCGACGGACACGGCGACCGTCAGCGTGTATCCGACAATCAGCGTCGACGCTGCCGACAGCCCCCAAAACTTGCCCAGATCGTTGCGGCCAATCGCGTACGCCCCACCGCCTTGCGGATAGGCGTGGATGATGTTGCGGTAGGCCAGGTACAACAGGAATGCCAGCCCAACAATGATGAACGTCCCGAGCATCGAGAAACCGAGTACGTCCGTGATGTACATCTTGGTCGCGGCGGCGCCCGTCAAAACCACGAGGATGGACTCCATCTGATCTGTCGCGTACGCGACACTGGACAAGGCGTCCGGCGTCATCACCGCCATACCCCGAAAGATGCCAATCTTCACGTGACTGGTCTCTTTGGTTTTGAGGGGCCGGCCAATCAAAATCCGCTTGATTGTGGACAGCAGACAAACCACCCAGCCTTCACAAGGTTGCATACCGCGCTCAGTATATAGCAGTCCCCGCGGGAGATCACCACCGATGTGGCTCGATGCGCGGTCATTTTGCGAAGCCTCGCCCCCCTTTTCCGCTGCTGCGGCCGGTACGTGGCGCCTGGGTCCAATCCGGCGCCCGTCATCGGCTGAGAACCAGTTGCACCGTCGCTGTCGGTTGTAATATAATCATCCTCGATTGGTTTGAAGATGCGGGTGTAGTTCAATGGTAGAACTCCAGCCTTCCAAGCTGGTAGCGTGGGTTCGATTCCCATCACCCGCTCCAGAAAAAAATTCCACTGCCCGAGAAGTGACACAGGGCAGTGGAATTTTGTTTCTACAGAGGTCGTGCGAACGGCGAGCGGGCCAGCGAGGGAGGCGTGGAATGCCACACGTCCGGAGCGCGATACGCTTCCAGGCAGGGGGTTCGGTACCGCTGAATCCGTTCCAACAACCCGGCGAGCAGTCGGGTCCATCCGCCGTTATCCGCCGAGTCGGGCGTGAATTGACAGCCGTGCAGGTACAAGTTGTGTAGCGGCAGAGTTGCCCGCCATCGGATGAACCCTTGCAAGCCGACCCGTTGGCCGTCATCGGTGAAGCGCATCTGCACGAGGTAGTCGCAACGAACCGGGAACGAGACGTCGGAGGCGAAGCACAAACCTGTTTGGCTGACGTCTCGCACGTAGATCGTTGTCCATCGAGACTGAACAGCACGGCCTCGAACCTCGACAATCTGGATGCTGCCGGTCAGCGGATCGTTCGTCAAACGAAGCCTGGGGTACTTTCGTTCGGTGGATGCCTCTTGGAGCGGGCGCAAAGTCCTCATTCCTGTCTCTGAATGGATAGAGGCATGGTAGATCAAGAGGTGTTACACTTGCGCTACAGAGGTTGATGGTACGGGTCACTGCGGGGGATTCCGATGGCGTTTATTTCTAGGGGAACGGACCGAATTTTTTATGTGTGGTACACCTCGACGGCGGCTGGAGCCTCCCATCCGCTCATCTTGATTCACGGCAACGTCGCAACCCACGAGGTCTTTGCGCCGATGATGGCCGGTTTGAAGCAAACCCGCGACGTGTTGGTGTACGACTTAAGAGGGTTTGGACAGAGCGACCGGGGTTCCGAGCCGCTGGACTGGGAGACCTATTACGAAGACTTGCAGTTTCTGATGTCGCAGCTTGGCATCGAACACTGCCATCTCGTGGGGCATGGGTTTGGCGCGATTGTGGCTCTCAAATACGCCTTGCTGAACGCAGACATTGTGGAAACATTGACCCTGATATCGCTCCCGTTTTCGATGCACGCGGTGTCGGATGCGGTTCAGAATCACCGCAGAGCACTCAGCGAAGGCGGCGCAACCGTTCCGATGGCGTTCATCGAACGGGTTATGACCGCGTTACCACCCGGTCACCCGAACCGGCGGTGGATTGTCGAGCCGATGTCCGCGGCGACGTACGCACGCGTGATGGAGCTGTCCTGTGCTTATGAGCCTTTTCGAGACCTGGGCCAGTTGACGGTGCCGACCCTGGTGCTGGCGGGCGAACAAGATGTCGTCTTTCCGGCGTACCTGAGTGCACTTGCATGCTTTTACTTACCCGAATACCGCTTCCGCGTGGTGCCGGGCGCAGCTTATTTCGTGGTGGTCGACCAACCCCAACTCACGGCGGAGTGGATTACAGAATTCATTCGACATCCAGATGGCACCCCGGCGGCCCGCGACCCGTTCGTGGACGATTTGTATGGAGCCATGAAGGTCTATGTCCGGGATGTGGTCGAAGCGGGAAAGGAGAGGCTGGAGGCGGCGGATATGCTGCAAGTCGACCTGCTGCGAGGCTTTCGGGTCTTGGTGAACGGCGTAGAAGTCCGGCAAGGATGGAATCAGCGTTTTGCGAAGTCGCTGCTGGTGTACTTGGTCTTTCATCCCTTGACCACGCGGGAGCAAATCTGCGATGCGCTCTGGCCGGAGGTCCCGTACACCAAGAGTCGGCCGGCGCTTCGGGTGTACCTTTCCCATCTGAAACGTCTGCTTCGGACCCGGCAGGGGAACGATGTGTTCTTGGCTGCGGACAGGGAACACGTTCAACTGCTCGGTCAGGTTCATTGCGACGCCTACGAGGTGTTCCAACGGATTCAAGAAGCGGTTGCGGAGGAGGCGCCGGACCGGCGCTACCGATTGACGAGGCAAGTGGTGGGGATGCTGGACGTGGACAGCGCCATCCCCATCTACGACGACTGGTTTGTCGGGCTTCGTGCGCAGGCCGAGCGCGAAATCGAGGCGCTGTGTACGTGGGCGGTCGATTACCTGGCGAGCCGCGGTCGCATCCGGGAAAGTGCCGTGTATGAACGGGTGTTGGAACAGCTCCGATAGTGGTTGGTACATCCTTGTCGGTCGAGGTGCCGGGACTCGTGTCAATGTGTTCACCTGCTCCTGCGCGCACACGTTCCTGCGAACAGTTTCGCGGTTGAAATATGCGGAAACCAAAGCGTACACTTGAGTGGCAACCAGCCTGAGCACAGGGGTGTATGCCGTGAAACTGGAAAATCGAGTCGCGGTCATCACGGGCGCTGCGTCCGGGATGGGCAGGGCGATGGCGAAGTTGTTTGCAGCCGAGGGCGCAAAGGTCGTCCTGGCGGACATCGTCGCCGATTCGCTGCAGCAGGTCGTCGCAGAGATTCAGAGCGCCGGCGGGACGGCGCGTGGCGTTGTCAGCAACGTGGCCGCACAGGCGGATGTCGAGCGCATGATAGACACGGCGGTGGCGGAATACGGGCGGATCGACATCCTCTGCAACAACGCCGGCGTGATGGACGGCATGACCGCTGCCGCAGATGTGACGGATGATCTTTGGGAACGAGTGTTTGCGGTCAACGTCACGGGGCCGATGCGCGCCATCCGTAAGGTCTTGCCGATGATGATGGAGCAGGGTCAAGGCGCAATTGTCAACACCGCGTCGGTTGGCGGACTGCATGGGTCGCGAGCGGGCGCGGCGTACACGGCCTCGAAACACGCCTTGGTCGGTCTGACGAAGAACGTCGGGTACCAGTACGCGCGCCTTGGAATCCGCTGCAACGCCATCGCACCGGGAGGCGTCGAAACGAACATCATGGGCAGCCATCCCCAGATGGACATGACGGCGCTCGGCGTACAAAGCGCCCTGGCGGGGATGGCTATCAACCCGCGCACGGGCCAACCGGAGGAAATTGCGAAGGTTGCGCTTTTCCTGGCGTCGGACGATGCGAGTTTCGTCAACGGTGCGGTCATTGTGGCGGACGCGGGCTGGACGGCGTACTGAGCGGGACGGACAGATGCGGCAGTGGAGGCTGGCAGGGGCGCAGGTGCGCCGTGCCAGCCTTTTTTACGATGGCGGTGCCGGGGTCGGCTGACCCGCGTGCTTGCGGATGGCGCCAATCACCCAGAGGACGAGCGGGATTCCCACCATGTTGACCGGCAGGATGTACTCGTCCGTCACTGCAAGATCCATAGAATTCCACGCTGAGGGAACGATATACAGCGCTGGATTTGTCAGCGATTCAGGACACAAGGGAAGGGACAAAATGACACCGGGTCCCTTGGGGAAGCCGAAAAAAGCCTTGCAAATCGTTAGTTCATAATGTACATATGGATAGTCGGTTTAAAGAGTTGAAAGGCGGGAGACAGGGTGGCGTGGTATCAACCGAATCGCCTCGAGGAAGCTGTGAAGCAGGCGGCGGACGCCCGGACGGTGGTGGTGTGCGGCGGGACGGACTTGTTCGTCAACTGGGCCCGGCGACAAGGAACGTACGGCGAAGCGGACTGGATGTCCGTCGAACGGATTCCGGAGCTACAAACCATCTCCCTCGACGATACAACCGGAGATTTGGTGATTGGCGCGGCTGTCACGGCTCATCAGATTGCGTCTCACGGGTTGTGCGCGGCAGTACCCGCCTTGCAGCAGGCCGCGCGGGTGGTCGGCGGGTGGCAGATTCAGAACCGCGCCTCCATCGGCGGCAATCTTGTCAATGCGTCGCCGGCGGCGGACATGGCCGTACCGCTGGTGGCCTACGACGCCGTGGTCGCGTTGCAATCGCTCGGTGGGCGACGGCGGATGCCAGTTCGCACCTTCCTGCGCGGTCCCCGACAGACAGCGCTCGAACCGGGTGAGCTGTTGACGGAGGTCCGCATCCCGGCGCGTGTGCTGGGGCGACCGCAGCAGTTTTTGCGGCTCGACCAGCGCGGCGGGACGGACATCTCGCTGGTGTCAGCCGCTGCCGTGGCGCAGGTCGACGAAGGACGCGTGTCCTTTGCACAGGTTGCCGTTGGCGCGGCAAACCCGGTGCCGTTTTCATTGCCCGAAGTGGATGCGTCGCTTCAGGGACTGGCGGTCGCCGACGGCGCTGCTCTCCGCGACGTGGACGGGGTCGTTGCGTCCGTGGCGCGGCGGTACGCGGAGGCGGCGCAGCCCATCTCGGACGTCCGGGCGAGCGCGGCGTACCGCACCGCCATGGTCGACGTGTTGGTGCGGCGCGCCATTGCAGGCACGCTGACATTCCGGGCGATTGCCCAGGAGGTGGAAGAATGAACAGCGTTGCAGCGCGGGAAATTCCGCAGCGGTCGCTCGGGCGGCGCGAGTGGGGCGTGCTCGGCCTCACCCTCTTGTTTTGGTTGTTTGACGGTTACGAAGTCTACGCACTCATCCTCACCATGGTTCCGGCATTGCACAGCTTGCTCGGACCGAGCCAGTTAGCCGCGACGCCGCGGTACGCGGGGTTCCTCGTGTCCTTTACCCTGCTGGGTTGGGCGACTGGCGGCATTTTGGGCGGGATTGTCGGAGATCACATCGGTCGGCGCAAGACGATGATCTGGGCGATTCTCATCTACGCCGTGTTCACAGGATCGAGCGCGTTGGTGGGTTCCTGGTGGGCCCTTGCATTGACGCGGTTCTTGACAGGTATCGGCATCGGCGCCGAGTGGGGTGTCGGGACATCGCTCCTCGCGGAGACGTGGCCGCCGGAGGCGCGGACCAAAGGCGCCGGCCTCTTGCAGTCTGGATTCTCCCTCGGGGCGCTCATCGCGTCCGGTATCTGGTGGCTGCTGGGCGGGCAACTGGGCCTGTCTTGGCGTTGGATCTACGTCATCGGCATCTTGCCCGCGCTGGTGGTGTTCGTCTCCGCGCGCAAGATCCCGGAGTCGCACCAGTGGATTCAGGCGCAGAAGTCGTCCGTGAAGCTCAGCGTCATCTGGAAGGGACGTTACGGGCGCGACCTGTTGGTCGGCCTCTTGGTCTCCATCTCGATCACGGTCGGCTGGTGGGCCATCTCTTCCTGGGTGCCGTCGTACGTCGGCCAAATCGCGACGCAGGCGGGACTGAAGTCCGCGTACTACGCCGGGCTCGCTGGCATCCTCTACAACATCGGTGAAATTGCCGGGTGTATCCTGTTCGGCTTTCTCGCCGACGCGTGGGGGCGGAAGTGGACCACCGCGTTGTATTTTATCGGATCGCTCATCATCACCCCGGTCGTGTTTATGGTGGTACACAACCTGGCTCTGGTGCTGTGGCTGCAACTGCTCAACGGGTTCCTCACCTCTGGTCTCTACAGTTGGTACACGATTCAACCGCCCGAGCTGTTCCCGACGGCAGCGCGCGCGACGGCGGTCAGCGTCATCTTCAACGGCGCGCGCTACCTGGCGATGTTCGGCCCGATTGTCGCTTCGGTCTTGATTCAGACCTTCGGCGGATACGGCACGGCTGCGACCGTGTTCGGGTTGATTTACATCCTCGGGATTGTCGCGGCCCTGCTGTTGCCGGAGACCAAGGGTCAGCCGCTTCCGGAATAGGCGACTCCCAGGAGGGAGCGGCTTTGGAACAGGCGTTCCTCGAATCCGCCGCTCCTGCGACCGGCGGAGGCCAGGCGACAGATACGTACGCGACAAAGCAACACCAAAGGAGGCGTTCTCCCATGGCGGACCGCACGTTGTCGGTTGCCATGTCGACGAGCGACCGGACAGCCCCGTTGCTGTCCGGTCAAACCGTCCTTCCGGGCTACGAGGTTCGCCCGGAGCAGGCAACCATCGAGGAAATCTTTCAACGGCAATTGACGGATGCACCGTACGACGTAGCGGAGACTTCCCTGGCGTCGTACCTGATTGCCCTCGACCGGGGGGAGCAGCGGTTGACCGGGATTCCGGTCTTCCTGTCGCGGTCGTTTCGCCACAACGCTCTGTACGTGCGGAGCGACAGCCCCATCGAACATCCGTCGCAACTGAAGGGGTGCCGCTTCGGCTTCCCGGAGTTCCAAATGACCGCGGCGGTGTGGGTCCGCGGCTGGTTCCGCGACGAATGGGGTCTTGGCCCGGATGACGTCGAATGGGTGACGTATCGGCCGGAGCGCATCGACGTGCCGGTGCCCGCCGTCCGTGGTAAGGCGGAGAATCTGTTTGAAGGGTTGATTGAGGGCGAAGTGGACGCGGTCATGTCCGCGCGCCGGCCGCCGGCCGCGTACTTCCCGCTCGATGGGCGCGCGGGCCGCATCCGCCGGCTGTTCCCGGACGCTTGGGCAGAGGAGCGCGCGTTCTACCGGCGGACCGGCGTGTTCCCCATCATGCACCTCGTCACCGTCCGCAAGGAGGTGGTGGCGGCGGACCCCGCGCTGCCGCGGACCCTGTACGACACCCTCGCGCAGATCAAGGACGCGGCGGTGGCGAACCTCGTCGAGACCATCAAGCTCGGGGCGACGCTGCCGTTTGCGGTGGCGTCGGCGGAACACGCGTTGCGCGAGATGGACGGCGACATCTGGCCGTACGGAGTTGGGAAGAACCGCGCGCAGTTGGAGCGGTTTGTCGCCTACCTGGTGGAAGACGGTCTGTTGTCGCGGCCCATCTCAGTGGACGCGGCGTTTGACGAATCGGTCCTCGACACCTGACGATGGATGGGAGGGAGAGAGGGAGATGAGCAGCATGTCCGAACAGAACAGGTCCATCTCGCTCCGCGTGAACGGCGTTTCGTCCGCTTATGAAGGCGCGCCGACGAGGCCGTTGGTCGACGTATTGCGCGACGTCCTCGGCTTGACCGGTACGAAGGTGGGTTGCCGGACCGGCGAGTGCGGCGCGTGCACCGTCTTGCTCGACGGGCAACCGGTCGTGTCCTGCCTGTTGCCGGTGGCGGCGGCGGCCGACCGCGATGTCGAAACGGTGGAAGGGTTGCGCGCGAAGTCGCACTTCGCGCAGTTGGCAGCCGCGATGGAGGCCGCCGGCGGATCTCAGTGCGGGTACTGCACCCCGGGCATCATGGTGACCCTGTCCGCCGCACTTTCGGCAGACGCCCCGCCGCAAACGGCAGCAGATGTGGCCGGCGTGTTGAAGAACAACCTGTGCCGGTGCACAGGCTACCAGAGCATCCTCGCGGCCGCGCTGGAAGTCGTCCGGCAGTCGACGGACGCCACTGCGCCGCAAGCGGGAGGTGAAACGGAATGGGCAACGAAGTGACGGTGCGGTCGGATGTCGCCTCGAAGCTGCGGGGGGAGACCCGCTACGTCGCGGACATCCACCTGCCGGGCGAACTGTACGGCGGGGTTGTGCGCAGTCCGCACGCGCATGCCCGGATTGTGAAGGTGGACGTCGAGAAGGCTCGCGCCATCCCCGGCGTACAGGCCGTGCTGACGGCAGACGACGTGCCGGGCGGCGCGTACGGCCCGACGCAGTTCAAAGACTGGAACATCCTCGCCAAGGACCGCGTGCTGTTCGTCGGCGACGAGGTGGTTGCGGTGGCAGCCACGAGCGAAGCGGCGTTGCGGGCTGCCCTCGCGGCGGTGGAAGTGACGTACGAGCTGCTGCCGGCCGTGCTCCAGCCCGAGGAAGCGCTGGCGCCCGGTGCACCGGTGGTGCACGACGAGCAGCCGGACAACCGGCCGATGCACGTGCAGCTCGAACGCGGCGACGTCGACGCCGCCTTTGCGAAGGCGCACATCATCCGCGGAGGGCGCTATACGACCAACCGCATCTACCAGGGCCACCTGGAGCCGATTGGCGTGCTCGCCAACTGGAGCGAAGAGGAAGGCCTGACCATCTGGGCACCGTCGCACATCCCGTACCGCGCCCGCGAGACGTACGCGGCGGCGTTCGGGTTGCCGGAGGACAAGGTCCGGATTGTCGTGCCACCCATCGGCGGCAGTTTCGGCGCCAAGTACGTCCTGAAGGCGCACGTGATTGCCGCCGCATTGGCGATGGCAGCGAAGCAACCGGTGCGGATGGTGTTCGACCGCTACGAGGACATGCTGACCGCCCACCCGCGGGTACCGCTGACCATCGACATCCGCATCGCGGCGGACGCGGAAGGCCGTTTTCTCGGCAAGGACGTCGTGGTGTGGGGCGATGCGGGCGCGCGGGTGTACTGGAGTCCAAACGTGATGGCGACCGCCTGCACCCGGCCGGACTCGCTCTACCACTTCGGCGCTGTTCGGGCGGAAGGTCACCTGTGCTACACCAACCACAGCCCCACCACGTGCATGCGCGGATTCGGCAACGCTGAGATGTTGTTTGCGGTGGAGAGCGTGATTGACGAGATTGCGGACGGATTGGGGATTGATCCGGTCGAGATTCGCCTGCGCAACATCGTCCGCCGCGGCGAGGTGACCATCCACGGCTACCAGCTCGACAGCTGCGAGCTCGAGGCGTGCCTCCGGCAAGCGGCGGAACTCTCTGGCTGGGCGCGCCGACAGGCGCTCCCGCCGAACCGAGGCCTCGGCGTCGCACTCGGGAACCACGTCTCCGGCTACCGGGGGATTGACAGCCGCTTCGAAGGGTCCACCGCCGTGGCCCGGTTGCGGGACGACGGGCGGGTGGAGATTGAGACCGGCGAGATTGACCTCGGCCAGGGGATGTCGGCTACGTACGCCGCCATCGCGGCGCGTGTGCTCGAGATCTCGGTCGACAGCGTGATCGTCAAATCCGGCGATACCGCGCGCTACCCGTTCGGTATCGGCACCCTCGCTTCGCGCAGCACGGTGATGGGCGGGAACGCGGTGAAGCTGGCGGCGGAGCAACTGCGGCAGCAGCTGACGGTGTTCGCACAGGGCGAGTACGGCGCGGACGTAGAACTCATAGGCGGCGTCGTACAAAGCGGGGGCGCTGCCCACAGCCTCGCGGAGGTTGCGGCCCGGTACCGGTCTCGCTACGCGGGGGACACCCTGGAAGTCCGTGCATCCTATCGGCCCGAGACAGACTTCCCCGGAAAAGACTTCTACGGCAACCCGTCACCGGCCTATCCGTTTGCGGCGCACGTGGCCGAGGTGGAGGTCGACCCAGAGACGGGCCGCGTGCGTGTGGTCGGCTACTGGGCGGTCCACGACGCGGGGGTGGTCCTCAACCGCACGGCAGCCATCGGACAGGTGGTCGGCGGGGTGGCACAAGGAATCGGGTGGGCGACCATGGAAGACTTGGTCGTTGCGGAAGGCCAGGTGAAAAACCTGAGTCTGCTCGATTACCGCATGCCCGGGGCGAGTGATATTCCGCCGGTCTCGGTCTCGTTTGTGGAGGTGCCGGACCCGCACGGGCCGTTTGGCGCGAAGTCGGTTGGGGAGGTCGCCATTGATCCGGCGCCCGCTGCAGTGGCGAACGCCATTGCCAACGCCATCGGCGCGCGCGGGCGGCACCTGCCGCTGTCGCCGGAGCGGGTTTGGCGCCTCTTGCACGCAGAGGAGGAACAGAGATGAGCGAAATTGGACAGACCTACACGGCAGACGTGCTCGTGATTGGCTCCGGCGCCGCGGGGATGATGGCAGCGCGCGCTGCGAGCGACGCGGGCGCGACCGTGCTCCTGGTCGACAAGAGCATCGTCGGTCGGGGCGGCGCCACCATCCTCGCACAGATGACGGTGGCGGTTGCACTCGGGGACGCGGAGCCGGACCACCCAGATATTCACTTCGAGGATACGATGGAGGGTGGGCGCGGGTTGTCGGACCCGGACATCGTTCGGGCCATCGTGGACCGCGGCCCGGAAGTCATTCTCGAGGTCGAGGGTTACGGCGTTCACTGGGCCAAGACGCCGGACGGCAAACACTCGCAGGTGGTCGCGCCAGGTCATTCGCGACGGCGTTGCGTCTATGTGGACATCCTCAATACCGGCGGCGCGACGTCCGCCGGGCTGCGGCGCGCCACGTTTCACGACCCGAACATCCGGCGCCTGAAGAACGTCATGCTGACCCGGCTGGCGAAGGTGGATGACCGCGTCGTCGGAGCCGTCGGGTTTCAGCTTGATCCGCTGCAGCCCGTCGCCATTTCCGCCCGCGCGGTCATCCTCGCGACGGGTGGACTGACCGAGATGTACGAGCGCAACAGCGCAACCGCCAACATGACGGGCGACGGGTTCATGTTGGCCGCAGAAGCGGGCGCGGAGCTGCGCGACATGGAGATGGTGCAGTTTTTCCCGATTGCGCACCTGTGGCCGCCGCTCATCGGCGTAGATCCCATCATGTGGGACCCGTTCCGCTACAAGCTGGGCGGCCGTTTGCTGAACGGTGAAGGAGACGAATTCATGCAGCGGTACGCGGGGGAGGTGGCCGGGAAGTACACGGCGACCCGCGACACGACGACCTACGCCATCTTCGAAGAGGTCGCTGCCGGGCGCGGGTCTCCGCACGGGGGCGCGTACCTGGATTTCCGAATGGTGCCGGAGCCGAAGCTCCGGGAAGCGTTCGGCCCGGTCATCGGCATCCTGGAGCGGCAGGGGATTGACCTCACCCGCGACATGGTGGAGGTCGCCCCGATGGCCCACTTTATGATAGGCGGTGTGCGCGTCGCGCCGACGATGGAGACGACGGTCGACGGCCTGTTCGCGTGCGGCGAGCTGATTCAGGGGATGCACGGGGCGAACCGTCTCTCCGGCAACGCCATCACGGAAGCGCTCGTAACGGGCCGGATTGCCGGCGAAGAGGCCTCGAAGTGCCGCGGCGGATGGCCGAGCGAAGAAACCGCGGTCGAGCGCGAGCGCGAAGCCGAGTGGGCGCGCCTGCAAAACCTGTGGCACCCGCATCCGACCGCCTCGGATGAGGCGTCGATGAGCGCGCACAAGCGGGCGTTGCAACACATCCTGTGGACGCTGGCTGGTCCGCTGCGGACGGAGGCCCAACTGCAGGCCGGGCTGGGTCAATTGGCACAGCTCGCGGACCAGGTGGCGCAGACCAGCCTTGCTCCGCAGTCGGCCTACCCCCTGCAGTACGTGGAGCGGGCCGAACTCGACAACATGTTGAAACTCGGGCAGGTTATCATCCAGAGTGCGCTCCTGCGACGCGAGTCGAGAGGTTGTCACCAGCGCCTCGACTTCCCGGAGTCGGACGCGACGGCGAAGAACAGTCGGGCGTGGTTCCGTCCGGATGGCCGGTGGGAGGTCACGCTGGAAACCAGATGAGGGGGACGAGCGCGGGCCGCTGGCTGTCGGCAGAGCAGGCAACGGATTGGCTCATGTCAAGAGGAGAAGGGGGAACTGGGCAACATGGCAGAGGTCACCCTGGAGATCACCCGCGGCACGCCGGAGCAGGGCGAGTGGGTGGAGACGTATACCGTGCCCTACGCGGACGGGATGAGTTTGCTGGATGCGGTACAATGGGTGCGTGAGCACCAATCGCCGAACCTGGTGGTGCGCTTTTCCTGCCGGTCCGCGAACGCTTGCAAGGAGTGCTCCGCGGTCATCGACGGGAAGGTGGGGTACCTGTGCAACACGAAGGCGGTGGCTGGGTCCCGCGTCAAACTGCAACCGCTGTCCACGCGCCGCTGGATTCGCGACTTGGTGACTGATCTGGACTGAGGAGGACACTGGTGGACATTCAACCGATGGGCGATGCGGCGGCCGTCGTGCAGTTCGGGACCGAGATTGACCTCGCGGTACACCGCACCATCCGGGCCTTCGCCGCGTCGCTCGCCGAGGACCCGCTGCCGGGGATGATCGAGTTCGTCCCGGCCTTTACGACGCTCACTGTGTTTTTTGATCCAATCCGGACGACCTTCGCAGATCTCGAACGCATCCTGGCGGCGCGATGGGCGCAGATGCCGGAGGCGTCGAGCGAACCCGGCCGGACGGTGGAGATTCCGGTGTGCTACGGCGGCGAGTTCGGGCCGGATATCGGCGAGGTGGCGTCGCACAACGGGATCTCCGTCGACGAGGTGATTCAGATTCACACGGCCGGCGAGTACGTGGTGTATATGATTGGGTTCGCTCCCGGCTTTCCGTACCTCGGCGGTATGTCGGAACGGATTGCCGCGCCGCGGCGGGCCAATCCGCGCCTCGCCATTCCAGCGGGGACGGTCGGCATCGCCGGCATGCAGACCGGCGTGTACCCGATTGAGACCCCCGGCGGATGGCAGCTGATTGGGCGTACGCCGGTCCGGCTGTTTCGGCCGGAGGAGAACCCGCCGAGCTTGTTGCAGGCTGGTGACGTGGTGCGGTTCTACCCGGTGTCCAGAGAGGCGTACGCGCGTCTGCTCGAGGAGGAGAGGGTGCGATGATTCACGTCGAGCAACCGGGCCTGCTCACCACGGTGCAGGACCTCGGGCGCCCGGGATACCAGCGATACGGGGTCGTCGTCGCCGGGGCGATGGACGCGGTCGCCCTGCAAGTGGGGAACCTGCTGGTCGGAAACCGGCCAGGCGCCGCGGCGCTCGAGATGACGCTGACGGGACCGCGGCTGTCGTTTGCCGATGACGCACTGGTCGCTGTGACGGGTCTGGGGTTGATGCCGATGGTGGACGGGCGGGAGGTCCCGCGGTGGCGACCGGTATTCGTAGCGGCGGGCAGTACGCTGTCGTTCCGGCCGATGGCCGAGGGATGCCGCAGTTACCTGGCGGTGGCGGGCGGCGTGGACGTGCCGGTTGTGATGGGGAGCCGCAGCACCTATTTGCGCGCCGGCATGGGCGGATTCCAGGGCCGAGCGCTGCAGGCGGGCGACGAGATACAGTGGGGCGAGCGCTCGTCGGTCGCCGAAGCTGCCTTGGCGCACCTGCGCCGGTCTGGTTCCGGGAGCGCGGCAGCGTGGTTCCCGGCCCCGTCGGTGCTCCCGGCTTACCGAGCGGAACCGGTGATTCGGGTGCTTCCCGGACGCCACACGGAACTGTTCACGGAAGAGAGCCGGAAAGCGTTCACCTCGCAGTGGTTTCAACTGACGTCGCAGTCGGACCGCATGGGGTATCGCCTGCAAGGACCGACGCTGCACCTGGCGAACCCGGTAGACCTGCTGTCCGAAGCGGTGACGGCTGGCACGGTTCAGGTGCCGACGGACGGCAACCCCATCTTGCTGATGGCGGATCGCCAGACCACGGGAGGCTACCCGAAGATGGCCCAGGTGGCAAGCGTCGACCTGCCGGTGTTGGCGCAACTGCGGCCAGGTAGCCGAATCCGGTTTGAGTGGCTGGCACTCGCGGATGCGACGCGGCTGTTGCGCGCGCAGCAGCAGGAACTCGCCGCGTTTGCGCGCGGGTTGCACGTCGCCGCGCAGGCTGTCCGCGCCCACTGACGGAGCCGGTTCTCGCGAAACCATATCGGATGGTGCGGTATCTCACAATGGGAAGGGGAACGATGGACATGTACCGACTGGACCTCAACAGTGACATGGGAGAGAGTTTTGGCGCCTATCGGCTGGGACGCGACAGCGAACTGCTGGATGTGGTGACCTCCGCGAACATCGCCTGCGGGTACCACGCGGGAGACCCGGCCACGATGCGCGAGACGGTGAAGCTGGCGTTGGCCAAGGGCGTGGGGATTGGTGCGCACCCAGGTCTGCCAGATCTGCTCGGCTTCGGTCGGCGCAACATGGACATCTCCCCCAAGGAAGCGTACGACATGGTGGTGTACCAAGTCGGGGCGCTGTACGGATTTGTCCGAGCTGAGGGCGGCACCATGCAGCACGTCAAGGCGCACGGAGCGCTCTACAACATGGCGGCGGTCCGCGCGCCGCTCGCAGAGGCGATTGCGGAAGCCGTCTACGACGTCAATCCGGAGCTGATTCTGCTGGGCCTCTCGGGAAGCGAGCTGGTCAAAGCCGGGCAGAAGATTGGGCTGCGGACGGCCAGTGAGGTGTTTGCCGACCGCACCTACCAACAGGATGGCACCCTGACGCCGCGTCGCCAGCCGGACGCCATGATTCAAGAGGAGCAACGAGCGGTGGACCAGGTCATCCGCATGGTCAAGGAAGGCACCGTGCAGTCGCAGCAAGGGACGCCGGTTTCGATTGAGGCCCACACCGTCTGCATTCACGGTGACGGTCCGCACGCGGTTGAGTTCGCGGTCGCGCTGCGCAAGTCGCTGGCGGATGCCGGCATCACGGTCGAGCCGATGAGCCGCCGCTTCGCGTAAGCTCCTTCCTGGTGTGCGCTGGTTCACAGCGGGGCCGGACGCAGGCGGTCTATACTGCATTGGGGAGGGACGGTTGATGGCAGACCTTCATTTTTCAACCACACTGACGTGGCAGGGAACGGGACGCGAAGGCGAAGGACAGGTGACTCTGGGTGGGCAGACCGTGACCTATTCGGGGCCCGAGTCAATGGGGGGGAAGGGGGTCGGATCGAGCCCGGAAGAACTGCTGATTGCGGCTGTCAGCGCGTGCTACAGCGGCACGCTGCTCGGTGTGCTGCGCAAGCGCGGGTTGGCGGCAGAACGGGTCGAGATTGAGGCCGAAGGAACCGTCACGGGGTACCCGGTGCAGTCGAAGTTCGCGCGGCTGCGCGTGAGTCCGACCGTGTACGGCGGGGATGCCAGCCAGACGGGAGCGTACCAGGAAGCGGCGGTCGAGGCGCGCGACAAGTGCTTCATCGGTAAGACCATCGCTGGCAACGTCACCTACGACGTCGGGGATGTCCGCATCACATCGGCTTGAACAAACGGCGCCCGCCAACTGGCGGGCGCTTCGTCGGAGGCGTCGTCATGCTGTTTATCGACAACCAGGGAATCACGGACCCGACCGTCAACCTCGCGATGGAGGAGTACGCCCTGAACCACCTCGACGTCGAGGAGACGTACCTGCTGTTTTACATCAACGAACCGTCCATCATCATCGGCAAGAACCAGAATACCTTCGAAGAGATCAACCAGACCTATGTGCGGGAGCACGGTATCCACGTGGTGCGCCGCCTGTCCGGCGGCGGAGCGGTCTACCACGACCTGGGCAATCTCAGTTTCAGTTTCATCACGAAGAACGACGGAGACAGCTTCCGCAACTTCCGCCGGTTCACCGAACCGGTTACCGCGGCGCTGCACGAGCTCGGTGTGAACGCGGAGTTGACGGGACGAAACGACATCCAGGTGGGCGACAAGAAGATCTCCGGGAACGCGCAGTTCGCGACCCGGGGTCGCATGTTCAGCCACGGGACGCTCATGTTCGACGTGAACCTGGACGCCGTCGCGAATGCGCTGCACGTGCGAGCGGACAAGATGGAATCGAAGGGTATCAAGTCGGTTCGCAGCCGTGTGGCCAATATCAAAGACTTTCTCCAGCAGGAGATGACCATCCTGGAGTTCCGCGCGAAGCTCCTCGAGGCCATCTTCGGCGGCGGAGACGTGCCGGAGTACCGCTTCACGGACGCGGACTGGCAGGCCATCCGGGCGCTGTCGGAGGAGCGGTACCGCAACTGGGATTGGAACTACGGCAAATCCCCGGATTTCAACGTGCAGCGGTCGAAGCGGTTCTCCATCGGATCGATTGACGTCCGCCTGTACGTATCGGGCGGCGTGATTGAGTCCTGCAAGATCTACGGGGACTTTTTCGGAATGGGCGACTTGGCCGACGTGGAAGGAAAGTTGGTCGGTTGCCGGTACCGGCGGGAAGATCTGGAGCGGGCGCTGCAGGGTGTCGACCTGAAGACGTACTTCGGTGACATTGTTCTGGACGAGTTCCTCACCCTGTTTGAATGACCCGTCAGCGAAGCGCAGCACCTATTCCCGAAAACGAATGCCGCACCCGGCCGTATCCGGACCGAGTGCGGCATTTTCGCGGGCGGACGCCGCGAGATGCTAAGCGCCGAGGGTTGACTGTGCGCGGTCGCCGTACACTTCCGTCGTCTTGGAGGCCGGCAGCAGCGTGAAGTAGAAGATGGCGCCGAGGACGGCAATGACGCCGGACAACACGAGGGCGAAGACGAAGTTGCCCGACGCCTGCACCAAGATGCCCGTGATGAGCGGCGCGAGGTAGCCGCCGACGTTCCCGCCGAAGTTCTGCATGGAGGCGACGGAAGCCGTTTGGCCTCTCGGCGCGATTTCCGAACACGCGCCCCAAGCCGCGCCGTTGCTGAACATGATGCCGGATTCTGCAATGGTCAGGAAGACCAACGCCCAAGCCCAGGCGCTGACGAACACGGCCGGAATTACGGCGGCGCCGAACAGCAAACCGATGACCATCGCGTACTTGCGCCCGTTGCGGTTCGCGCGAACCCACTTGTCAGATACGACCCCGCCGAGGAACGCGAAGACCGCACCGAACATGAACGGCAGCATCCCGTAGATGCCTGTCTTGAGCAGGCTCATATGCCGGGCAGATACGAGGTAGCTGGGCAGCCAGGTGATGAACACGTACATGATGTAGATCTGGCAGAAGTAGCCGAGGACCAAGCCCCAGGTGGACTTACGTGCCAGCAACTGTCCGAACGGAACCTTCTGCTCTTCGACGGCAGCGTTTTCGGTACCGGCTTCAATCAAAGCCCGTTCCGCTTCGTTGACGCGGGGGTTGACGTTGCGGTCCTTGTAGAAGACAAGCCAGAAGATGAGCCACACGAAGCCAATCAACCCGGTCACGACAAACGAGGTCTTCCACCCGAAGTCGGTGACAATCCACGCGACGAGCGGTAGAGCGACGGCCGATCCCATGTTCACACCGGCTGTGAAGAAGCCGGTTGCAATCCCGCGCTGTTTGCGGGGAATCCAGTCGGCCGCGGTCTTGGTCGCAGCCGGGAAGGCAGGTGCCTCGCCGACGCCGAGGATCAACCGGAAGACGTACAGCATACCGAATGAGTTCGCGATGGCCGTCGCCATCGATGCCAAACTCCAGATGATGACAGACCAGATGTAGGTGACCTTTGTGCCCAGCCGGTCAATCAGCGCGCCAACCGGTACCTGCAGCAGCGCGTAGGACAAAAGGAATGCCGATGAAATGGCGCCGACGGCTGCGGGCCCCCAATGAAAGTTCTGGGCGATTTTCGGGAGCGCCACGGATAAATTCGTGCGGTCAAGGTAATTGATGGTCGTTGCGAAAAACAGCAACGTGATGACACCCCAGCGAACATTTGTGGGTTTCAACAGTATCCTCCTCTGCTCGTGTAATGGAAGGCCGGTTGGGACCGCGGCGCCACATCGAACCGCCGCTTGCGGAGCGGAACGATGGGTGGGAATCGCTTTCACCGCGGCATGGAACCAGACCGCCAACTTCCTTACTCAATATGACGTGGGCAAACGCCAAACGCGAGAATGGGTAATCAATGAAACGATTTTGTAACTAAGAAAACCGAATCTCTCGGGCGCCCAGGCAGCTATCTGCGCTACAGTGGGGGTAACGCAGGGCGCTACGCCCTTGGCCTGTCCGGCGACCATGCCATCCGCGGACTTGGGAGTGGACTATGAAGCACATCCGTCACCTGTCTCTGCAAACCGTGATCACCCTGTTGGTCTGTTTGGTGGTGGGCATCTCCATCGCCATGACGGGGGTTCTGATAGGCATCAAAGAAGCTGCCAATGCGAGAAATGACTTGGCCGACAAGGCCATGGACGTCGCGGAAATGACCGCACACACCCCGCTCGTGATTGCCGCCCTCGACGGGCGGGGGGACACGTCCGCGGTCGAGCCGTTCACAACGACGTTGGAGCGTGCGACGCACGTGCGTTTCATCGTGGTGATGAACATGCACCATATTCGACTGTCCCACCCGAACGAGGCCTTGATTGGCAAGCCGTTCGTCGGGGGCGACGAATTCCGGGCCCTGCACGGCCAAACGTACGTGTCGGTGGCGACCGGCACCCTGGGCCCATCGATGCGCGCGTTCGTCCCGGTCCGCGATGCGAACGGACGACAGGTGGGTGTGGTCTCCGTCGGTATCATGATGGACAAGGTCGACACCACGGTCGCACAGAGCGAGGGCATCATCTACTTAGGGGCTGGAGTGGGCGCGCTCGTCGGGATTGTGGGGGCCGTCTGGCTGTCGCGCCGCATCAAACGCACGCTGTTTGGGCTGGAACCGTACGAAATCGCCCGCCTCTGGGAGGAGCGCAACGCCATGCTCGAGGCTGTGCGGGAGGGGATTCTCGCGGTGGATCGGACCGGGACCATCGTCGTCGCGAACGCGACGGCGAAGGAATTGTTCCGTCGGGTCGGGCTGATGGACAACCCGGTGGGGCAGCACGTGGAGGATTACCTGCCGCCGTCGAGACTGCGCCGTGTACTGGAATCTGGGACCGAGGAAGTCGACCAGGAACTGGAGGTCAACGGCCGCACGCTGATTGTGAATCGGGTGCCTGTGACCGTGAACCGGCAAGTGGTCGGTGCGATTGCGACGTTCCGGGACAAATCGGAACTGAAATCCCTCATGGAACAGCTGACAGGGGTCAAACGGTACGCGGACGCGCTGCGCGCACAGGCCCACGAGTTCATGAACAAACTGCACGTCATTCTGGGTATCGTCCGATTGCAGCGGTACGACCAGCTGTCGGCCTACGTGGAAGAGGTGACCCATCGGTACCAGTTGGAGGTCGGGTCTGTGACCAAACGGGTGAAGGACCCCGCCCTGGCAGGTTTCCTGTTAAGTAAAATGAGCTATGCGCGGGAGCGGGGCGTCGACCTGAACCTGGGCCCGGCGGAGGCGGCCCTCGCGGTTCCGGAAGATTCCACCCTGCTCGATGACCTCATCACCATCGTCGGCAACCTGGTGGACAACGCCCTTGAAGCCGTGGCGTCTTGCCCTGTGAAACAGGTGGACCTCGAGTTGCTGTACCGTCCCGGCCGTTTGACCATCCGCGTCGCCGACAGCGGCGGTGGCATTCGGGCGGATGTTCGGGAGCAACTGTTCGAACAGGGCGTCTCGACGAAGGGAGACAACCGGGGATTTGGGCTGTACTTGGTCCTGCAGCGCGTGCGCGCGCTGCAGGGTACGATGGACTATACAACCGGGTCAGGCGGGACTGTGTTCACCGTCGTCCTGCCCTATCCGAGAGGCGGTGACGCGCGATGATTCGGGTGTTGGTGGTGGACGACGACCCGATGGTCGCAGAGATCAACAGGCGGTATGTGGAGATGGTGCCGGGTTTCCAGTGCGTGGGGGTCGCAGCCCGAGGTGACGAGGCCCTGCGGCAGTTGGAGGCGCTGCCGATAGACCTCGTGCTGCTCGACATCTTCATGCCGGGTGACAGCGGTCTCGACGTCCTCCAGCAGATTCGCAGCATGCGGCGAGCGGTCGACGTGATGGTCATCACCGCGGCCAGCGACATCGCGAGTATCCAGGAGGCGCTGCGGTTGGGCGCCGTCGACTGCCTCATCAAGCCCTTCGAGTTCGAGCGGTTCCGGGTTGCCCTTGGTGCCTATCAACGAGAGCGCAGCGTCCTCCGTGGGGGACCGCACCTCAGCCAGCGGGACCTCGACGAGTGGATCTTGCGCAGACGCACGGCGCCGCCGCCCGCGCAGTTGCCAAAAGGCATTACGAAGGCTACCCTGCAGCACGTGGTGGAGGCCATTGACCGGCTGGAGGATGCGTCCTTCACCACGGATACCCTCGCCGCGTCCGTTGGGATTTCCCGCGTCTCGATGCGGAAATACCTCTATTTCCTGCAGAGTCTCGGCGTCCTCACGGTCGAGCTCGAGTACCGTTCCGTCGGGCGCCCGAGCTTTCGCTACCGGTTCAACCCGGCGCGGCGCACGGTGGTCGCACCCTACCTCGAGACCTAGCCTCCCCCGCTCGGAAGCGGTCGCGGGGAGGTGGAGGAAGCCTCATCTCCTTTTGGCTGCAA
The DNA here is from genome assembly GCA_023511295.1 of Alicyclobacillus sp. Lineage (GTDB taxonomy): Bacteria > Bacillota > Bacilli > Alicyclobacillales > Alicyclobacillaceae > JAIMBT01. The sequence goes on along the minus strand of JAIMBT010000006.1, from coordinate 109,956 downwards.
ACGGGGTCCCGTCTCCATGCGGCTGGCGCCGGTCCGTCCGCTTAAAACCACTTTTTCTTCTTGAAGTACCACCACATGCTGACCGTGCTGACGATGATCCAGCCCCAGACCCACCCGTAGCCCCACGACCACCGGTACTCCGGGACGCCTTTGACGTTGATCCCGTACAACCCGACGATGAACGAAGCCGGCAGAAAGAACATGCTGACGACTGTGAGCGTCTTGATGGTGGCGTTCATTCGGTCTCCTTTGATGTTCGTCTGCATATCAATCAGACCGGTGATGGTGTCGCGGAACGTGTCGATCTCCTCCACCACACGGTTCAGGTGGTCGTAGACATCGCCCAGGTAGACGCTCGACTCTTCCGCGGTGTACGGGAAGTCGGAGTGTCGCAACACCGTCATCAGGTCCCGTTCGCCGGAGAAGATCTTGCGCAGCTTATGCAAGCGCCGCTTCATCCGAAACACGGTCTCGGCGATGGACACGTACGGGTCTTCTATCAACCGGTTTTCGAGGTCGTTGATGCGCGCCTCGATTCTGTCGACGTAGTCCAGGTACCCATGGACGCACGCGTCGAGAATGTGGTAGAGGATGATACCACTGCTGTTCATGCGGTTCGGCGAACGCAAGAATTCCTTCCGTAGATCTGCCAGAAACGGTACGTGTTCTTTGGAAATGCAGATGACGAAGTTCGATCCGATGACGATGGCAATCTCCAGCAACCGCCCTCGATCCGCCAATACGTAAAACGGCAGATAGGCGTGATCTGGATAGACATCGACCTTGGGACGCTGGTCCATGTGCAAGCAGTCGTCCACCACCAGCGGGTGGCATTGGTACGTCTCCCGCAAGACCGTCTCCACGGTCGCGACATCTGGATTCTCCATCCAGATGAAGCCGACGGAGCCCTCCGCGACCCGATGCGCGTCGGCCTCCGTGACGGCTCCGTTATGATAGACCAGCATCCATCCAAGCACCCCAATCGGCACGCCCGGTCCTTTCGACCGCGGCTAGTCCACATCGACCTCAATCCGGCCGTCTCGTACGCGGACGGGAAACGTCTCGACCGGCCGCACGCAGGGCATCCGCGTCGCAGCGCCCGTGCGGATGTCAAACGCTCCGCCGTGGCACCAGCAGACAATCTCGTTGCCCTCGATGTCGCCTTCAGACAGCGAGCAGTCCTCGTGCGTACACAGGTCGGCCGTGGCGAACCACCCGTCCTCCAGGTGGTAGACGTCCAACTCGATGTCTTGTATGGAATAATACCGCATGTTGCCGACCGGGATATCCGATTCTTCGCCGATGTCGATCCACGCCATAGGTCCTGTCTCCTCCCATCCGTACGTCGACCCGTCACAGCCGACAGTCTATCAGACCTCACCGCACTGCACGTCAGCGGGTCACAGCCGACAGTGTATCAGACGGAACCGCTCGATGCGCGGTGTCCGTCCTGTGAATCGGACGCCATCCGCCCGTTGGATGCTGGCCCTGCTGCTGCGGACGATGGGTTCGATGCCGTGAGCGAGGGATTCGATGCCGCGGCCACACTCCAGCAGGAATCCTCTGGCTGCAACCGCCACGTGGATGGCTGCAGCGGGGCGCGTGCAAGCTGCTGCATAAAGGCGCGACACGCTTCCTCGCCAAACTCCTCTTGGTAGCGTGTCAAGATACTGGCCACGGCGTGCCGAAACAGCGCATCTCGCGCGCAATCGCCCTTCGCTGTCACCGTGATGGTCGCGGTGTCTGTACCTAACAAGAAGTGTTCCCGAACGCGCACTGTACCCAGCCCCTTTGTGATTCATCCTTCGGCAGTGACGAGCATATCTCATGGGCGCACAACCGACTGTGAATCCGATCACGGCCCCCCACCCTTTCTGCCGGAGCACCGGTCTGTCGGTTAGTATTGACTAATACATATGGTTAGTGTAGAGTAAGGCGCGTCAAACGCCGGGGTGTCTCCGGTCTGCGAACGAGCGTCCCGTAATGTTGACTCGTTTACTCAACATCATAGCGCATCGACTGGGGGAATGTCTTGTGCTTGTGACGGCGTTGTTGGTGGCCCTTCGAGAAGGGCTCGAGATCTCGCTGATTCTCGGCATCATCTTCGCGTACCTCAAGAAACTGTCGCAGCGGCAGCATTTCAAATATGTCTGGCTCGGCTCTGGAGCCGCTCTGGTCCTGGCCGGTGCGCTCGGCAGTGTCCTGTACGTCGTCACCGGGGAACAGGAGTGGAGCGGTCAGGCAGACCTGGAGACCGGCGTGTTTCTGGTCGCAGTCGGAATCCTGTCCTACATGACCTTCTGGATGAAGCAGAACAGTCGCTCGTTAGGGCGGGTGATTCAAGGACGGGTTGACGCCGCGGTTCATCGGGGCGGCGTGTGGCAGATTGTCTTTCTGGCGTTCATCACCGTCATCCGCGAGGTACTGGAATTGGTGATGTTCCTGCTCGCCATCGCCGACCAAGGCCATCAGGCCAGCCCGGTCGCGTGGGGGGCGTTGGCAGGTCTCGCGATTGCGGCGGCAGTGGGTTGGTCCATCTACCGCGGAACGGCCAGGTTAAACCTGAACCGCTTCTTTCGCATCATGGGCAATGCGCTGATTGTCGTCGCAGCAGGGTTGCTCGGCAACGCGGTGCACTCGGCCGCAGAGGCAGGGATCTGGCACCCGACCGCGTATGCCTACGACCTCTCGAGTGTTCTCAGTGCCCACAGTGTTGTCGGCAGTGTCCTGCATGCGCTGATCGGCTACTCGGACCACCCGAGCGTCCTGCAGGCGGCCGTGTGGGTCGTCTACCTGGCGGTTGCGCTGGTCCTGTTCAACCGGGGCAGCGGGCGGCCAGCGCAAACAGCGGCTCGCGCCTGAAGGCGAGCTGCCGTGGCACAAGGGAACGCGGTTCCGCTATGGAGCTGGCAAGGGCCCATCCTGTCCCACATAGCGGAACGGCGTTCCGCTACGAGTCTCGGCGGGCATCGCTGGACCGTCCGGGAGGGACGGCGCTGCTGGCGGCGTATACTGCAGAAGAAGAGCAGCCGGGAGTGGTCAACAGGACGGGGGGGTGAAGGCATCTGTTTACGGTGAATCGAGATCGTACCGTCTTGCACCTCCAATTGGCGAGGGTTCTGCGCAGCATCAGCCAGGGCATCGCTGTCGTGGACCTGGCGCTGTACCTGAAGTCCCTGCACTGGTCGGGCACGGCTATCGGAAGTGTCCTCGCCACGGCTGGTTTGGTCGGGGCGGTGCTCATCTTGCTGGTCGGTGTACTCAGCGACCGTATCGGGCGCAAGCCGTTCCTATTGGTGTATGAATGTCTGACCGTGGTCGCTGCCGCTTTGTTGACGGTGAGCACCAATGCAACACTGTTATCTATCGTCATCGTGCTCACGGGATTCGGGCGCGGGCAAAACGGCGCGGCTGGGCCGTTTACGCCGGCCGAACAGGCGTGGATGGCGGCGCATGTGCCGAGATCTGACCGCGGACGGGTGTTCAGCGTCAACACGGCGCTCGGCTTTTTCGGCATGGCGGCCGGTTGCCTACTGGCTGGCTTACCGCGGTTGTGGAGCAACGGTCTCCTCTCACCCGCCAGCTTCCGCCCCTTGTTCATCCTGATGTGCATCGCATCGGCCGCATGCGTTGTGGTGATTGCGACGGCGCCTTCTGAACGGCACAGGGCTGACCGTGCCTCGCGGTCGCCTGCGCGTGTTGAGGAAGGGCGTGCAGCGGCAGTCGAGTCAGCCGCTCCACAGACGCCGACGCCGCGGGGAGGGGAAGTAGGTGGGCCGGTCCACGACGAGGAGCGGGTCCGTCGGCAGGAGAACCGCAACATGGCGAAACTGGCCCTTGTCAACATGTTGAACGGCTTGGCCATCGGTTTCGTCGGGCCGCTCATGTCGTACTGGTTCGCAGCGAAGTTCGGCGTGTCTGCCGCGGCGGTGGGCGTCACGCTCGCGCTGTCTTTCGTCTTCACCGGTGTCTCCTCGGTCTTGACGGGCGCCCTGACGCAGCGGTTCGGGATGGTCCGGTCTGTGGTGTGGCTGCAGTTGTTCGGCATCCTGATGATGCTGTTGCTCCCCCTGGCGCGGTCGTTTTGGCTGGCATCGGTCATCTACATCGTCCGGTCAGCCTTCAGCCGCGGCACGCAAGGGGCCCGGTCCGCACTCAGCAGCAGCTTGACGCGGGACAAGCGGCGCGGGTTCTCGGTCAGTATGAACTCACTCGCGATGCGCGCCACGTCGGCCATTGGACCGTCCATCTCGGGGTCCCTGTACGACGTCGGCAGCCTGTCCCTTCCCTTCTTTCTGACCGCCGGTTTACAGCTGTGCTCCACGCTCCTCTACGGGCGGCTGTTTCGAGACTTCGACAGGGACTGATGTGAGCGTTCCGATAGCCAGACCGACCTCGCCACACAAAACGTTGAAATTGTCAATACAGTCCGTTTCATCTATACTAAAACTATGTCCGAACGGAGCGGGCGGCTGGAACCGAACGCGGTACCGCGCCATGCTCTGCGCATCGCCGATTGGCCGGGTGGGTGCGGTTCGGACGCTTTGTCGTACCCACAGCGATGCGGACGCGACAGGAACCGAGCGTCTCGGTCGATTCGGCCGTTCAGTCGAACGCGGATTGAGATACGACAGGAGGCGGTGATTGTGGCCCTGGACACTCAGGTTCGTCAGCAAGCGGAGCCATCCGCTTGGACGCTGGAGGTAGATGGCCGAACCGTCGCAGTTTCGCCAGGTAGCACGGTGCTCGCCGCGATTCTCGCGCAGGACGGGCAGTTTCCGCACGTCTGCCACCACCCTGCGCTCGGACCGATTCAGACGTGTGATACTTGTCTCGCAGAGGTGAATGGCACCTTGGTGCGCGCGTGCGCGACGTCCGTGCAAGACGGCATGGTGGTGCGCACGAAGTCTGTCGCCGCGCGTCACGCGCGTAAGGAAGCGATGGATCGAATTCTCGTTAACCACGAGTTGTACTGTACGGTCTGCGACAACAACAACAAAAATTGCACGCTGCACAACACGGTCATGCAGATGGGTGTGGAGCACCAAACGGCCCCCTTTACGCCGAAGGGCTACGCGGTGGACGATTCGAATCCGTTCTACCGCTATGACCCGGACCAGTGCATCCTCTGTGGCCGCTGTGTGGAAGCGTGTCAGAACCTGCAGGTGAGTGAAGTTTTGTCCATCGACTGGGAACGAGATCAGCCGCGGGTCATCTGGGACGACGATGTACCCATCAACGAGTCATCGTGCGTTTCCTGTGGGCATTGTGTGACGGTTTGCCCCTGCAACGCGTTGATGGAGAAGTCAATGCTGGGGGAAGCCGGCTTTTTGACGGGTCTCGAGAAGGAGACCCTCAGTGGCATGATCACTCTGACCAAGCAGGTGGAGACCAGCTACAGCCAGATCTTCGCCCTCTCCGAGATGGAGGCGGAGCTGCGCGAGGCTCGCATCCGCAAGACGAAGACGGTCTGCACCTACTGCGGGGTCGGCTGCAGCTTCGACGTCTGGACCAAGGGTCGGAAGGTGTTGAAGGTCGAGCCGCGGATGGAAGCGCCCGCCAATCAAATCTCGACATGTGTGAAGGGCAAGTTTGGCTGGGACTGGGTGAACAGCGAAGAGCGGCTGCAGCAGCCGCTCATCCGCCGCGGCGACGCCTTTGTGCCCGTGAGCTGGGACGAAGCGCTCGACTACACCGCGAAGCGCCTGCAGGAGATACGGGCAGTGCACGGCGACGACAGCATCGCGCTCATCTCCTCGTCCAAGTCAACCAACGAAGAGAACTACTTGATGCAGAAGCTCGCACGCGCGGTCCTGCACACCAACAACATCGACAACTGCTCCCGCTACTGCCAGGCGCCTGCCACGGAAGCGCTGCGGCGGACGATGGGGTACGGTGGGGATTCGGGATCCATCCGCGACCTGGAACAGGCAGATCTCGTCATCATCGTCGGCGCCAACCCAGCGGAGTCGCACCCGGTGTTGTCGACCCGCATCCGGCGCGCCCACAAGAAGTTCGGGCAGAAGTTGATTGTGGCGGATCTGCGCCGCAACGACCTGGCGCGGCGGGCCGATATCTACCTGCATCCGCGGCCCGGGACGGACTTGGTGTGGTTGAGTGCGGTGACCAAATACATCCTGGACCACGGGCGGGAGAAGACGGCGTTCCTGGACGAGCGCGTGACCGGACTTGCTGATTACCGCGCTTCCCTCAGCCGGTTCACGCTGGCGTACGCAGAGCAGTTGACCGGCATTCCGCAACAGCAACTGGTGGACGTCGCGGAGATGATCTTGGCGGCGGAACGGGTCTGCATCTGTTGGGCGATGGGTGTCACGCAACAACTGGGTGGAAGCGACACCAGCACGGCCATCTGCAACCTCCTGCTGGTGACGGGCAACGTCGGGCGGCCTGGCACGGGTGCCTATCCGCTGCGCGGACACAACAACGTCCAGGGCGCGGGCGACTTCGGCTGCGCGCCGGCCAACTTCCCGGGCTACGAGCCGGTGGCCCAGGCGGCGGTCCGGGAGAAGTGGTCGGCGGCCTGGGGCGTGCAGGTACCCGCCAACCCAGGGCTGAACAACCACCAGATGGTGGACGCCATCCACGCCGGCGAGCTGAAGGCCCTGTATCTGGTGGGAGAGGACATGGCTGTGGTGGACTCGAATGCGAACCATGTCCAACAGGCGTTCGAGAAACTCGATTTCTTCGTCGTCCAGGATGTGTTTTTCACGAAGACGGCCCAGTTCGCCGACGTCATCCTCCCGGCCGCACCGAGCCTGGAGAAGGAAGGGACGTTCACGAACACCGAGCGCCGCATCCAACGGCTGTATCAGGCGTTGGCGCCGCTCGGACAATCTCGCCCGGACTGGCAAATCATCCAGGACCTCGCGAACCGCTTGGGGGCGGAATGGCACTACGCGTCGCCGCGGGAGATTTTCGAGGAGGCCTGCGGGATTGCCGAGATCCTAAAGGGGGCAAACTACGAGCGCTTGGAAGGATACCAAAGCCTGCAGTGGCCGGTCTTTCCAGATGGAACCGACAGCCCGTTGCTCTACACCGAACAGTTTCCGCTCCCAGGTGGAACAGCGCGCTTGGTTCCCGTGGATTGGACGCCCACGATGACCTTGCCCGAGGTGTACGACGTGCACCTGAACAACGGTCGGCTCTTGGAGCACTTCCACGAGGGAAACCTCACGTACCGCGTCCCGGGGATTGCCGAGAAGGTGCCGAGCGCCTTCGTCGAGGTGTCCCGAGATCTCGTCGCTGCCCGGGGGATTCGCGACGGTTCTCTGCTGCGGGTGGTCTCGCCGTACGGCGCCGTGAAGTTGCGTGCGGTGGTCACCGACCGCGTGCAGGGCCACGAGATCTACATCCCGATGAACGCAGCGGACGAAGCGGTCAACCTGCTGACGAGCAGCGCTGCGGACAAGGACACCCACACCCCGGCGTACAAGGACATGAAGGTGCGCATCGAGGTTTTGGAGACGGTTGGAAAACCACCCCTCGGGCGGAATAACTTCCGCCTCAAGCAGCCTCACCCGCGGCCGGGGGTGGAAGTCGAGCGCAAGTGGGCGCGGCGCGACTATCGGCCGCTGGTTGGAACGACGACAATTCAGTCGACGGAGTGAAAGGAGGCAGGCGGATGGCAAAGCCAGTGACCACCCTGCGACCTCAGAGCGGCGGGGAGGCTGTCGCAGAGGAGCGGCTTCTCGAACTGCGGCAGCAGGCGGCCCAACACGCAGAGGGCCTGTTGGAGAGCTTGCGGTTGCTTCAGGCGATGCACGACCGAGAGGCGCTGCAGTTGCTGACGGCGCTGTTTGAGCGGGGAGACCAGGTGTTGCAGTTGGCCCTTGGCGAGTTGAACCAGCCCGGTGCCGTGAACGGGATCCGCAATGTCCTGACGCTCATCGGCGCCATCGGCCAGGTCGATCCGGCCCTGACTCGCCACACCGCCACCGCCACGACGGCCGGGATTCACGCGGCGGCTGAGGCGGCAGCCAAGTCCGCGCCGATGGGCGTGTTCGACCTCTTGCGCCACCTGAAAGACCCGGATGTGGCCGCGGGCCTGGGTGCCGCGTTGGCCTTCTTGAAGGCGTTCGGCCAGGGCTTGCGCACAACATCGGCGGAGGCGGACCAAACGTGAAGGACCACGGCATGGCACCGGGGGGCGTGCCGCCGAGTGCACCGTCGGCGGGCGCGACCCCTCTGGCGAGGGCCGAGATGAATCCGCCGCCAGCGCCGACCGCTGGCCGGTTGCCGCAGCAGGTGGAACGTCGCATCCTTCATTACGATGGCACGGGCTTCGCACCGCGCACGGACGCGGTCGCGACGGAGTACGCACTAACGCTCTACGTGAATGACCAGGAGATGGCCACGGTGGTGTGCACGCCGGAGTACCTGGAGGACTTGGTGGTGGGATTTTTGGCTTCTGAGGGCGTCGTCCGCAGCCCCGGCCAAATCACGGACCTGCAGGTGAGCCGGTACCGCGGAACAGCGCGGGTACGCACGACCACCGAGGTCAACTTCAATCAGGCGTTCTACAACAAGCGTTACATCGGGTCGTGTTGCGGCAAGGGGCGGCAGATGTTCTACTACTACAACGACGCACACACCGCGAAACGGGTGACTGACCCGGTGTGCATCCACCCGGACCAAGTTCTGCGCCTCATGGCGGCGATGGAAGGCGAGGCGGACCTGTGGCGGGAAACGGGCGGTGTGCACATGGCGAGCCTCTGCACACCGGATGCGGTGGAGCTGTCGAGGACGGACATCGGCCGCCACAACGCCCTCGACAAGTTGTACGGACACGTGTTTCGCCACGGCGGTACGGTCGCGGGGCGCGTGATTGCGTTCAGCGGGCGCTTGTCCTCTGAGGTGTTGCTGAAGGTGGCGAAGATTGGCGTCGGTGTGGTGTTGGCGAAATCCGCACCGACGCAACTCGCCCTCGACATCGCGGAGGAACTCGGGATTACCGCCGTCGGCTTCGTTCGCGGCGGCGCCTTTCACGTCTACACGCACCCGTGGCGTGTCGTAGGGGCCACCCCATAGGCGGGGGGATGGGAAGCCTCCCCCCGCTCCCACGTTATCCCGCTGGATGAACCGGGTCGGCTACTTTCACCAACAGCTTGCCGACGTTGTCTCCGCGGAACAATCCGAGGAATGCGTCCGGCAACCGTTCGAAGCCTTCGATGACGGTCTCCCGGCTCTTCAATTGCCCCGCTTGGTGCCACCGCGCCAAGCGCTGCAACCCTTCCGAGAAGCGGCTGGAAAAGTCGCTGACGATGAACCCCTGCGCGGACAGGCGCCGCATCACGAACAGGGGCAGCAGCCGCGGGCCCACGTCCGGCCGCGCCAGGTTGTACGCGGAGATCTGGCCGCAGAGCGCAATCCGCCCGAAGTCGTTCATGCGGAACACCACCGCGTCCGTGATGTCGCCCCCCACATTGTCGAAGTACACGTCGACGCCGTTCGGGCAAGCCGCTCGCACAGCTTCGCGCAGGTCTGTGCCCTTGTAGTTGATGGCGGCGTCAAACCCCAGTTCTTTCGTCAAGTACTCAATCTTCTCGTCCGACCCTGCGATGCCGACGACCCGACAGCCAGCCAGTTTGGCGAGTTGGCCGACGACCGACCCGACCGCGCCGGCAGCGCCTGATACGACGACGGTCTCGCCAGGACGTGGGCGGCCGACCTCAAACAGACCGAAGTACGCCGTGAGGCCTGTCATTCCAACCACGCCGAGCGCGGCGGTGATGGGTTGGAGGGACGGATTGAGCTTGCGGAGGCCGCGGCCGCGCGACGTGACGTACCGTTGCCACGGCAGTTCGCCCGTGACGAGATCCCCTGCTTCGAAGTCAGGGTGTCGGGACGCCACGACCTGGCCAATCCCGCCGCCGCGGATGACTTCGTTCACCGGAAACGGTGGAACGTACGACTTTACGTCGTTCATTCGACCGCGCATGTACGGATCTACCGACAGCCAGAGGGTACGGACCAAGAATTCCCCGTCTTGAACGCTCGGCACGGCGGACGTTTCAAAGCGGAACGTCGACGCATCCGGCAATCCGGTGGGGCGCTTCGCAAGCAGAATGGATTGATTCGTGAACGGTTGTGTCTGCGAGGTGTCAGTCAACGTGGATACCTCCCGGTTGCAGACCGCCTTCGGACGGGGCCACCCGTCCGTGCGCATCCACTGTGTTCCAGTTCCTGTATGGATTGTACCACGTTTGCCCCCGACACCGGCCGGAGAGGGGTGGCAGAATGTTCCGGATATGATACAGTGGAGCCGGGACAATCCGCGGCGCTCTGCAGCCGCGACACAACCGTCGAAAGGGGGGGACGGTCAGCCCGCGCCGGGGAGACTGGCACCGAGCGCTGACCGGTACCATGTCGGTTTACGATTTTTCGGTCGAGACGGCCGACGGCCGCACGCAATCGCTTTCAGCGTACACAGGCAAGGTGTTGCTCATCGTCAACACCGCCAGCCGCTGTGGTTTCACACCGCAATACGCCGGTCTGCAAGCCCTGTACGAGAAACACCGGGACGAAGGGTTCGCGGTACTCGGCTTTCCGTGCAACCAGTTCGGCGGGCAGGAACCGGGCAGCAACGACGAAATTCAGACCTTCTGCCACTCGAAGTACCATGTCACGTTTCCTGTGTTTGCAAAGATCGACGTCAATGGCGACGGCGCCCATCCGCTGTACAAGTACCTGAAGGAACAGGAGCCAGGGGTGCTCGGCACCGAGGCCATCAAGTGGAACTTTACGAAGTTCCTCGTTGACCGCGAAGGCCGGGTCGTCAAGCGGTTCGCCCCCAACACGACACCTGAAGACTGCGAACCGGACATCGTCGCCGCGTTGAAGCGCTGACCGGCGGGCGGAGGCCTGGGTGATGGCGAGACGGAAGGGAACGGGTTGGCGGATGGCGCAGGTCGCCACGGCGGCCGTGGTCTTGGCTGGATTGCTGTACGCCGGCGGACGGGGGGTGGGCCCGTTGCCGCCGCTTGGGCCTGCGTTCAATCCCGGAACCGGCGTTTGGCGGGTTGCGGCAGACGCATCGCCGCCGCACACGGAGACGCTGCACGTCGAGGGGCTGGAACAGCCGGTCCAGATTGTCTTTGAAGCAAACGGGATTGCCCACATCGTCGCCAAAGACGATGCCGACCTGTTCCTGGCGATGGGGTACCTGCACGCCCGCAATCGACTCAACCAGATGGACCTGATGCGCCGCCAGGGTGAGGGGTTGCTGTCGCAGCTTGTCGGCAAGGAGGCGCTGTCGAGCGACGAGTTCGAGTTGCAATTGGGCCTGCTGCGCACGGCACAGCAGGAGTGGAACGCCATGGCGAAGGACGACCCGGCGCGGTTGGCGCTGACGGCGTACGCGCGCGGGGTCAACGACTGCATCGCCGAGGACGAGCGGACTGGCGACCTGCCGATGTTGTTCAAGATGCTCGGCTACCAGCCGAAACCTTGGACACCCGTCGACAGTTTGGTCATTCAGGGCATCATGACACAGTCGCTCGACTTCACGACCGCGCCTCTCGACTACGCGCTGCTCGTGCAGTCGTTGGGGTATCAGCAGACGATGAACTTCTTCCCAGTTCTGCCGGTCGACACGCAACACCCGTATGATCTCGGTCCGTACCGAGACGACGGCGTGGTGCCGCTGCTCTCGCCTGTCGATCCGTCGGTATCGGCCGCGGAGGCCGCGGCGGCGAGCGCGATTGAGCAGCGGCTGCGGAACCTCCCGGACACGGCGGTGCACCAGGGGTCGAACAGCAACAACTGGGCGGTCGACGGGACCAAGACGGCGAGCGGCAAGCCGCTGATGGCCGGGGACCCGCACCTGACCCAGACCCTTCCCGCGATTTGGTATGAGCTGAGCGGGGATGCCCCGGGGTACCACTTCAGCGGCGTCAGCATCCCCGGACTGCCGGGGGTCTTGATTGGCCGAAACCAGCACATCAGCTGGAGCCTCACCAACGTGCAGAACCAGGCGACGTTGTTCTACGTGGAGAAGACCGACGCCGCTCACCCGAACGAATACCAGTGGAATGGGGCATGGCGCCCGATGCGCACCGTCACCTACCGCATTCCGGTGAAGGGTGCACCGGCCGTCCCGCTCACTGTGAAGTTGACGGTCCACGGACCCATCCTGACGGACAAGGGGCAGACGGTGGCCGTCGATTGGATGGGCGCTGAACCGAGCCCGGATTTGGATGTCATCCTGCAAATTCTGAAGGCATCGAACTTCTCGCAATTCCGAGCAGCCTTGGCCAACTGGCACGCGCCGTCCCAGAACTTCGTGTACGCAGACGACCAAGGGAACATCGGACTCATCTCGGCAGGCTACTACCCGATTGTGAAACACGGCGACCCGTGGCTGCCGTTGCCTGGAACCGGCCAGTCGGATGTGGTTGGCACCATCCCGTACGAGGACGTGCCACAGGTGTACGACCCACCGAGTCACATCGTGTTCTCGGCGAACCAGCGTGAAGTGGGGCCGACGTATCCGTACTACATCGGAACGACGCTCGACTTATTCGACAACGGCTACCGGGCGGACGAGATTGAGCGCACGCTGGCCTCCGGCAACAAGCTGACCGTGCAGGACATGGAGCGGCTGCAGAACGACACGACGGACTACTTGGCGACCGAGATCGTTCCGAAACTGCTGCAGGCACTGGATACCGCGAACCTGACGGAGGCGGAGCAGGCTGCGAAAACGGCTTTGGCGCAGTGGGACGACAACATGGAGGTCGACTCGCCAGCCGCCTCCATCTGGTGGACGTTTTGGAGCCGGTACCTGCAGGACACGTTCGGCCCGTGGTGGAGTGCCGCGAAGGTGCCGGTGACGACGGACCCGGACCTCGCCATCGGGCCGAACCAGGCGCCACTCGATGAAGACCTGGAGGCGTGGACCCTCCACGACCCGACGAACGCAGCCTTCACCCCGCCTGGTCACGCGCCGCGGACCGCGCCACAGGTGATGGTGCAGGCCTTCTCGGAGGCCGTTCGGCAGCTGCAGGCGCAGCTCGGCAACGCGGTGGACGGTTGGCAGTGGGGCCGCCTGCACAGCCGCAGGTTCGACGCGGTATCGCAGATCTCGTCCCTCGGCTACGGTCCGCGGCCGAGCAGCGGCGACAACTGGACGGTGGACGCGGCGGACTCGAGCGACGGCTACCTGTCGAAGGCAGGACCGAGTTGGCGATTCATCGTCGACTGGGGGACGGGCGACGCGTTTGGCGTGTACCCGGGCGGGCAGAGCGAGAATCCGCTGTCGCCGCAGTATGAGAATTTCATTGCGACCTGGTGGAATGGCGATTACGTGCCGCTCTTGAGCGGAACGGCCGCGGCGGCCTCCGCGAGTGCAACGTGGACGCTCCGCTGAGACCGCGGCTGGAAGCGCAGGAAGCGGACCGGGGCCCGAACGGGTCGTACGATGCGGGAACGGGTGCGGCCGGATGGACGGCTTGTCATCGGGATTGAAATGGGGGGAGAGGGCGTGCGAAGTGTGTGGGGATGGTTGCTCGGCATCACGTGCGCCGTCGCAGCGGATTGGCTCGGCGACCGCAGCGGGTTGTGGTGGGTGACGGCCCTCGCGGGAGGCCTCCTCGGCTGGCTGCTGCAGCGCGCAGGCCGCGCCGCACTCGCCGGCGGGTTGGCCGGCTTCCTCGGCTGGCTGCTGCCGCTCGCCTGGCAGGCGCACCACCTGCCCATCGGCCGGGCTGCGGGGGTCATCGCCGGCGTGATGGGTTTCGGAACGGCGTCGGGTTGGCTGGTGCTCGTCGTCACCGGCGTGTTTGGGGGCTTGCTCAGCCTGGCAGCGGCGTGGTTCGGAGCGGCCGTGCAGTCGATGGTCCGACAACCGCCGGCTTGACGGCCGGCGGAGCGCCCGCTATACTCTTTTCATCCCCAAGTGTACTACATGTAACAGTACACACTGGATGGTTGTGGGCGATATGCGAGGCCCCAACAGCGCGACAGTCAACGCATGCGCGGTGCCGCCAGGGCCCAGGAGGGTCTCGCCGAAACGGCCGCCGCGACTCGGGGGGAGGAGGTGGGGCCATCGTGTGGCTACAGGTAGATCCGCGCTCGTCCGTGCCGGTGTACCAGCAGGTGGTGGACGGGGTGAAAGCGGCGGTTGCGAAAGGCTTGCTGTCGCCCGGCGACCGGCTGCCGTCGGTTCGCGAACTGGCCACCGAGATGACCATCAACCACAACACCGTTGCGAAGGCGTACCAAGAGCTGGAGCGAGAGCGCGTGATTGAAGTCGTCCGGGGACGAGGCACGTTCGTGGCGCTGCAGCCAGTGGCGCCCAACCGGGCCGAGCGGATGGCCGCGCTGGAACAGACAATGCAGCGCTTGCTCGTCGAGGCCCACCACTTGAACCTGCGGGATGTGGATGTACTGGCGATGTTTCAACGCGTTGCCGCCGAGTGGCGGGCGCAGACAGGAGGGAAGATGGCCGATGACCGCGGTGGAAACCGTACAACTGACGAAGGTGTTTGAACATCGGCCGGCGGTGGACCACGTCGATTTGGCCGTTCCGGAAGGGTCGCTGTTTGCGGTCGTCGGGGCCAACGGGGCCGGGAAGAGTACGCTCCTGCGGCTGCTCGTCGGCATCCTCACGCCGACGAGCGGGACCGTGCGGTTGTTCGGCCAGACGCTCCCGCGCGACGCCGCCGATTTCCGGCAGGACGCGCACTACGTGGCGGCGGATGCCGGGATGCTGCCGTCGTTTCGGGTCCATGAGGTGTGCGCGTACGCCGGCCGGCTGTACAAGGGCTGGGACCGAGAGCGTTGCGCCCGTTTGCTGCGCGCGGTCGAACTGCCGTTGCACGCGCCGGTGCGGACGCTGTCGACGGGAACCCAGATGCAGCTCCGGCTCGCCATCGCACTCTCGGCGCGCCCGCGATTGCTGGTGCTGGATGAACCGACGAACGGGCTTGATCCAATCGTCAAACGCCAGTTCCTGCAGTTCCTCGTACAGGAGGCCGCCGGAGAGGGAACGACGGTGGTGCTGGCCACGCACGTGCTCGAGGATGTCGAGCGCATTGCCGACGGGTTGGCCGCCCTCTACCAGGGGCGCGTGCTGCTGAGCGGATCGATAGATGAACTGCGAGCCCGGTGTACGCGGCTGCAGGCCGTGCTGCCGAACGGACTGCCCGCTGCCGTCGCGGACCACCCAGCCGTCGCCGAGGTGAATCGTCAGGGCCAGGTGTACCTTCTGACCATTGAGGGGGACGCAGCAGCGGTCGCGGAGCAACTGCGCGCGGCCGGTGCGACCGTTGTGGAACCCATGGAGCTGGCCTTGGCAGATCTGTTTCGCTATTGGATGGAGAAGGAGGGATACCGCCGTGACGCAGTCCTCTTCTCGTAACGCCGCCCGCCTCACAGGCGGGTTGCCGGACGCGCTGGTGTTCCGGGAGTGGCGGCTGTACCGGTGGTCGTACACCCTGGCGGCGGTCCTCGTGTTCCTGCAGGCAGGTGGGCGTGTTCTCGGCTGGTGGGTGGCGGGGCGGGCTCCGGAGGCCGTCGCCCGACCGATTCTGGCGGACCAACTGGTGAGCCCCAACGCGATTGTCAACGGCAGTGGCGCGGTCACCTTCGCGGGAGCAGTGGCGGTCCTCGTCGCCGCCAGCCTGATGTGGCGAGAGCACCGATCTGGCGCCCTGCTGTACACCCTGAACGGCCCGGTCCGCCGCCGCGATTTGCTGCGCGTCCGCGCGGTGATGGGCGGGCTGTGGATGGTGGGTGCGGAGCTGGCCGCTTGGCTTGTGCTCGCCAGCGCCGCTGTGTCCACGGGACACGCGGGCTGGCTGCTCCCGCTTTTCATCCTCTGTGTGGCCCGCGCCCTCCTGGCCGTCGCAGCCTGGGTGACGGGCCTGGCGGTCGGGAGCGCGTGCGGGGGGATTGTCGCGTCCGTCGTCGGCGCCTTTCTGGTGCTTCGCGTACCGAACATGGTGGCTTCCCTGGTGTCGTTTCTCACAAGCTCCGCGTTCACGGGACGGCCGCTGGACGTCGCGCCGGACCGGACGGTGTTGGTCGCAGCGTCCGTGCTGCGCCAGCTATCCCCACTCGATGGACTGTACTTTGCCGGTGCTGTGAGTGACGCACGCCTCTCAGGGGTCGCCACGGCGGTCGCGTTTTGTGTTTGGTTCCTCGCGTGGGTGTTCGGGTTCTGGCGCCTGGCCGCCTGGCTGTTCGACCGGGTGCCGCTCGAGCGGCTCACGGAAACCTTCTATTTTCCGCAACTGTGGTACGTGGTGCGGGCGCTCGTGTCGCTGCTCGTCGGCGACCTGGTCGGGCACGCCGTCAGCCGCATGGTGAACGGCTGGGTATTCCTGCTCTGGTTCGCCATCGGCTTCATCGCTTGTTGGTTGGTTTTGAGGGCGTGGACGGTCCGCCGTGCCCGCCTGTCGAACCGCGATTCGCGTCGCCTGCGCCCGCAGCTGTAGTGCGAACGACGACACGTGGGCTGGACCGATAGGTGTCCGTTCCGATGTCGCGTCGCCGTATGCCAGCGCTGGTGCGGGTTTCTACCCAGGTTCGGACCTTCGCCCCGGCCTGACCCGGGAACACCACCGTCCCTGGCGGATGGTCGGGGGAAGGGGCGCGGTACTCGGTCCGGTACGGGTACACCGCCAGGATGGCGTGGTGGACCGACACCGCCGCCGGCGACGGTGCCCCCCACACGGCAATCGTCAGGACTTTCTCGCGTGGATAGGCCTGCGCGCCAATGACCACAGGGGTGCGCTCGGTGTTGCGAAAGCGGAAGTCGAGCCCCGAGGACCACGAAACGGTCGCGTCCTCACCGGCGGGGAGGTACGGGACCGTCAGGCCGTGGGGGTGGCGCTCGACCACCTGCAAATCCGTCCGCAGCAGAGCCGAATAAAGGGTGCTCGCGCCTTGGCAGACACCGCCACCCATGGAGGGAATAATCCGGTCGCCGGCGAACGCGCGCCCCCAGTGGTACCCGTTTTCCGCGGTGTATGGCCCGAGTTTACGGTTGTACGAGAAGACCGCTCCCGGCGGAATCACGGTGCCGTTGAGGCGCTTCGCTACCAGCTCGATGTTCCGGCACTGCGACGGGCTGGCGTGGCGGTAGTTGGTCGTACGCTGCGCGAGCAGGTGGATGGCGTGGTGGGACGCCGCGACGGCCCGCCCGGGAGCCGGTGGGTTCGGGGGCAGGTAGAGGTGCTCGGGGACCTGCAGGTTGGGCCGGCCCGCTCGGGCTTCGCCGTGACCCGGTGCACCAGCCGGTGTGACGGCAGCGGATGAGAAAACGGCAGGCTGCTCCGACGACTTCTGTGCCGCGTCGGCAACCGGCAGTCCGGCCCAAGTTTGAAAAGCGAGTGCAATCGATGTCAGTGTCCCGGCCCAGTTTGTCAACGCGCCGTCTCCTTCCGGTGAACGTGTGGACGTCTAGCGTCGTCCGCTATCCACAGTTTTCCACTCGGTGGGGCGCATATGCATCCGTCAGGCGCGTCGGCGGCTGAGCCGCATGCGCAGGACCCCTTTCGGCCGCATCGTGATCCCGCCCAATTGGTCAATCGGCGTTGCAGAGACGCGCCGAAACTGCCAGTCGCGACAGAGTGTGGCCAGTACCAGCCGCGCTTCCATGAGGGCGAAATGCTTCCCGATGCAGATGCGCGGGCCGCCGCCGAACGGGAAGTACGCGTACGCTGGCAACGATTGCTCGAAGGCGTCGGTCCAGCGGTCCGGTTGGAACTGGTCCGGCTGCGGAATGAAGTGGTGCACAGGTGCAGCGGGATCGATTGCCGTGATCCGTTCCATGAACCGGACGGGATGGATGGCAAAGGCCATCCGGTTGTTCACCCCACGCAGCGGCCGCCGCAGCGGCAACTCGTGCGCGTCGGTTCCGCGCATCCAAACGCCGTCCGTCGAAGGATTCGAGGCCGTCCTTCCACTCATCCGGGCGCCTCCTCATCCGGCGAAATGACATTGCCTGATTGTTCCGTAGATTCACATACGCCAATGCCACCGGCTCAGGTAGGGCGGTCTGCTTGCCGGCGACCGGTATTTTCGCTATCGTTGGATGGACAAGGATGAGCCGGTGCGGCATCCACGGGGGCGGCCGACTCACGGATTTGTGAGGTGTGCGCGTGGGACATCTGTCTGGTTCGATGGTTCACTGGGTGCAGTCGAGCGGGTACCTCGCGATTCTGCTCGCCATGGCGGTGGAGAGCATGTGTATCCCGCTTCCGAGTGAAGTGATCATGCCGTTTGGCGGGTACCTCGCTGGGGCTGGGCACCTCAACCTCGTCGGCGTGGTGGTCTGCGGTGTGGTTGGGAACATCATCGGATCACTCGTGGCGTACGGGGTGGGTCGCGTGGGCGGGCGCTCCGTGGTGATGCGGTACGGGCGCTACGTCGGCTTGACCGAGCGGCGGATGGCGGGCGCGGAGCGGTGGTTCGAGCGCCGCGGCGAGTGGGCGGTGTTCGTCGCCCGGTTGCTCCCGGCGGCGCGGACATTCATCTCGCTTCCCGCGGGCATTGCGCGGATGCCGGTCGGCCCGTTCACACTGTATACGGCGCTTGGCAGTATCCCGTGGGTAGCGGTGCTCGCATACGCGGGATTCAAGCTCGGACGCAACTGGGATGTCGTCAAACGGTATGTCGATCCGCTCCTGTACGCAGTGGTGGTCGTGGTCGTCCTCGCCGCAGTGTACGGGGTCATTCGCTGGGTGCGCCGTCGGCCGACGGGGGGCCGTCGCTGACCCAGCCGGCTTCGCAGAGGAGTGCATCCAGGCGCTCGAAGTCGGCGCCGCGGACGAAGCGGCGACCCACCACCGTCACCGGCGCCGCGAGCGCGCCCGTCTGACGTACCAGTTCCTCCGCGGCTCCTGGCGTACGAAAGACGGAGATCTCCCGAAACGGGACCCCCCGGCGCCGCAAGAACCGCTTCACAGCGAAGCAGCGGGCGCAGTTCGTCGTGGTGTAGACGATGACCGGCGGTCGGTCCATTTCCCCTCACCCCTCTCCCCAGGCTGTGCAGAGCGCGAGCGATGGATGGTTCGTTCGCGCCGGCGCTCGGCAGGCCTCGAATCTGCTATACTGTAGGCAGTTTGTCCGAACGGGCACCTGGATGGCGCGGATACAGAGCGGCCAGCGCGATTCCGGTCCTCCCGGTCAGCTGCGCAGCCCTTACTCGCAGTGTAGCTCGTTCGCGACGATTCACAAGGAGGATGACGGTGGACAAGGTATTGGTGTTTGGGCACAAGAATCCGGATACAGATTCCATCTGCTCAGCCATCGCGTACGCGACGCTGAAGCGGCAACTCGGCTGGAATGTCGAACCGGTGCGCCTCGGTGACGTGAACGAGGAGACGAGGTTCGTCCTCGACACGTTTCGGGTGGCGGCCCCCCGTCGGGTGGACACCGTTGCCGGTGAGGCGAGCCGGGTGATTCTGGTGGACCACAACGAGCGCCAACAGAGCGCGAGTGACGTCGACCAAGTGCAGGTCGTGGAGGTTGTGGACCACCACCGGATTGCCAACTTCGAGACCAGTCAGCCGCTGTACTACCGCGCCGAGCCGGTGGGCTGCACCGCGACCATCCTGAACAAGTTGTTCAAGGAGAACGGGGTGCAGATAGACGAGACCACGGCGGGGCTGATGCTGTCGTCCATCATTTCGGACACGCTGCTCCTTAAATCCCCGACCTGCACGCCGGAAGACGAGCAGGCCTTGCGCGAGCTGGCGGCGATTGCGCGTGTCGACGTCGAGGACTACGGCTTGCGCATGCTGAAGGCGGGTGCCGACCTCAGCGACAAACCCATTGCGCAGCTCATCTCGCTGGACGCGAAGGAGTTCCAGATGGGTGCGTACAAAGTGGAGATTGCACAAGTCAACGCGGTCGACGTAAGCGACGTCCTCTCCCGCCAAGCCGAAGTGGAGTCCTTGTTGGAGCGCGTCATCGCGGACAAGCAGCTCGACCTCTTCGTGTTCATCGTCACGGACATCTTGAACAACGATTCCGTCGCGGTTGCCCTGGGGCGGATGGCCTCGGCGGTCGAGCAGGCGTACGGCGTGAAACTGGAGAACCACCGGGCGCTGCTGAAGGGCGTCGTGTCCCGCAAGAAGCAGGTCGTTCCCGTGTTGACCGAGGCCCTGACCAAATTGAGTTGAGTGGCGCGCCTTTTGCGCGCCTGGACAACCGCCCACCCGCACGCGTCTCCTGCTGCTTCAGAGGAGAGCGGACGGGTGGTATTTGCATGGGACAGCGTACGCAGGAGCCAAACCGGGGCCATCCTTCGCCCCACGGGACGGGGCGGGACGTCAGCTGGACAGTTTGGCCACCGCCTGCGCCACGAGGCGTGCGTAGACCTCAGCGCCAGCAGGGTTGAGGTGGACGCCGTCCGGCGCGAAGTAGCCGTTCTCGTTCGCGCTCGCAGCGTACCAGTTGACCAAGGTCACGTTCGGCAGGTCGGCGGCGACCGCGGCGTCCGTCTGGTTCACCACGTTTTGCCACGAACGCGGGACGCGCGTGTTCACCAGCACAATCTGCCGATTTCCCAGGGAACGGAGGAGCGACTCCAACTGCGATTGTGTGAAGGGGCCGTTCGTCCCCAACTCCAAGATGACGATGTGACCGAGTTCGCCCTTCGCTTCGAGGCCCTGGATAACTGTGGGGGCCTGGTACATCTGGCGACCCACCTGCCCGTCAATGACGCTCCCCGGCAACAGCTTGCTGAGGTACGGTTGGATGTCAATCATCACGGAATCGCCAATCGCCGTCACGCCCTTGCCGGACATCACCGCCTGGCTGCCCTCGCTCGCGCCGGTACTGCTTCCGCCGTGGTCGCTACCCGCGCCTGGCTGACCACCGCCCGCCGTCCCAGCGCTGCTTGTCGGCGGCTCCGTGTGGGATGCCGGTGGGACGGTCAACATCCCAGTCCGCTGGTGCTCGCTGCTTCCGCTTTCCCCTCCAGGTTGCGTCCCGCTGTTTCCGCTGCCGGCCAGGCGACTCGCGGCCGGTGCGCCTCCGCCCGTCCCGATGCGCCCCATTCCGGAGGCCGAACCGCCGGCGGAACCGTGCTCAGCGCCGCTGTTCTCCACCGCGGCCGTCGCCGGCACGGCGCCATCCCTGTTATCCGCCGGGTTCGACGATGCCGTGGCCAGCGGGATGGAGCCGCTCACCCCCACGTAGCAGGCGGCCACGGCGACCAGGGCTCCAGCCCCGAGCAGCCACGGTCGCGCTCGGCGACCGCTGGCACGGCGCAGGTCGGCCCACGCTTTCGCCAGATAGCCGCGGCGAATCGGCTCTTCGACCAACTGCCAGGACAGGGCGGCAAGGGCGATGCTGAGGAGAACCTGCGCAACCATTCGGACCGGCTGCGGTCCACCCGTGTCGACCAGCGGCGTCGTCAGCACGATGACCGGGTAGTGCCAGAGGTAGATGCCGTACGACCGAACGCCAAGCCAGCGCAGCGGCGCGATGCCGAAACAGGCGGCCAGGCGGCTCGCCGGGTGTGCCAACGCGGCCACGGCCGCCGCCGTTGCGAGGGACAGTACCACCATCCCGCCGCGGTACAGGAAGTTCTGGTACTCGTTTGAAAAGACGACCATTGCGAGAATCGTCGCGATGCCGGCCGTTCCGACGGCGTCGATGGCGAAGCGTTGGCCGCGCGGGAGGGTGCGGCTGAGTCGGGTGCTCGGCCACACCATCGCGAGGGCTGCCCCAATCAGCAGGGAGAAGGCTCGCGTGTCCGTGCCGTAGTAGACCCGGCTCGGGTCCGTCCCCGGTTGGTAGATGAGCGCCATGGCCACGGCGGAGGCGGCGGCGAGCGCGGTGGTGCAGCCGACAAGCGCGCCTCGGCGCGGCGTCCAGCGCAGGCCGAGGAACAACAGCAATGGCCACAACAGGTAGAACTGCTCCTCCACCGCCAGCGACCACAGGTGGCCAAACGGCGTCGGCGGGCCGAAACTTGCGAAGTAGGAGACGTGGTGAAAGACGAACCACCAGTTGCTCACATACAGGACAGCCGCCAAGACGTCACCGCGCAACGACACCAGTTGGCTTGGCCGCTCGTAGGCCACCCACAGGACGGTCACCGCGAGCATCAGGAGCAGTGCCGGTAAGAGCCGCCTGGCCCGCCGGAGCCAGAAGTCTTTGAAGTCGATCCGCTGCGTCGCCCGCCACTGGTTGATGAGCAGGTCGGTGATGAGGTACCCGGACAGCACGAAGAACACACCGACGCCAAGCAACCCGCCGGGCGCGAAACTCAGGTTGAGGTGGTACGCCATGACGGCGAGCACCGCGATGGCGCGAAGGCCGTCCAGTCCAGCCATGTACCGTCCGTTACCTTTGGCGGGTTTCGGCATGACGGGTACCTCCTTGCGGCAGGGAGTCGAGAGCTGTGCGGGGCGTCTGTAGGTACTCCATGGTGTCTGATACCTCTTCCGGATAAAGTGAGAGATGCGGGTGAGAGACGAAACGGGCACTCGCGGGCGGCAGCCGTCTAACGCAGCCGCCCGGGAAGCGGGTGGGGGCGAGAACAGGCTCGCACACGTCAGGTTCTATACAGTATGGACGACGTACGGCTGGAAAGTGTGACAGGTGAAACCTGTCGTGGAGCGTTCGAACGTCTCGGCCTGTGTCCGGCGCCGCAGGCGCAGGACAACCTCAGTCGAAGAGCTTTCGGTAGGCGCCGTATCCTTCCCGCTCGAGGTCTTCCTTCGGGATGAACCGCAGGGCGGCCGAGTTGATGCAGTACCGGAGCCCGCCGGTGACGACCGGACCGTCTTCGAACACGTGCCCGAGGTGGCTGTCCGCTTGGGCACTTCGGACTTCCGTCCGGAGCATCCCGTGTGAGGTGTCCGTCCGTTCGACGATTTCCGCGTCGCTGATGGGCTTCGTGAAACTCGGCCACCCGCAGCCGGCATCATACTGGTCTTGGGATGAAAACAGCGGCACGCCGGAGACGACGTCGACGTAGATGCCTTCCCGCTGATTGTTCCAATACTCGTTGTGAAACGGCGGCTCCGTCGCGTTCTCCTGCGTCACCGCGTACTGCAATGGCGTCAGGCGCCTCCGCAAGTCGGATGTGTCCTTCGATGCACTCATGGAACTGCTCCCTCCACTCGATTGTGACGGACGTTGGCACGATTCGTTGCCCTCTATTATAGACGGTTGTCGCCCGCGTGCATGACGGTCGTACGAGGGATTTTTCGACAGGTTGGTTGGAAGCGGTGGATGCGCACGCGTTCCAGAAAACCGGCGCATACGTACGCTCATTGCTGGAAACACTACCGAAATGTCCCGGACAATGGGTGCCTTGTCCCGTATTCGGTCCACCTCCGGTGCCCCGCAGTAAGGTCCAGCAAAGGCGGTTGATGGATGTTTTTCACCCAGCGCGCGACGGCGAGTGAGCGGCTCTCTCCCCACCTCGAGCGAAACGAAGCAGCGGTCCGAAACCTCCTGGTGCACTGCGACGACGTGGTGTATCGCCGCTTCCAGCTTGGGTATGCGCAGTCAGGGTGTCCTCTGTGTCGTCCTCCTCTCCATCACGGCCGTCACCCAGTGGCTCTCTGCTCGGCGGCGATGGTGTCGGTCCGAGTGGGTGGTCGTGAGCCTGCTGTATGCGGTCGCCCTGCTCGGAGCGGTGCTTCTGGTGATGCGAGTGCCGAGTCCGGTTCCGAGTTGGATTGCCGGTGTGAAGCCAGCGATGCAAGCCCTCCTCCGTTGGCTCTAAGCCTGCACGGATGGTGGACCCACGGAGACGCTTCGGCATGAACGGCTCGGACCGAACGTCCCTTGACCGCAGGCCGGTAACACTCTACTCTGGATTTGCATCGGCTAATTTGAAATAATAGTCTCGTGCCGGGACGCTGGGAAGGAGCCGCGGGTTCGCGGTGTTTCCTGTCTCTTGTCGAGCCTCTGGGGAATATCGCGATAGGACAGAGAAAAAAGAGGTGGAGAGCTGTGCGGTATGTATCCGAGTTTGCACGGGACGGCCGCGTCCTTTTCATCGCCTGCGTCTGCGTGGTGGGCGCAGCGGTGGCTGCAGCCACTCCGTCGAACTGGTTGACATGGGTTTGTGCCATCATTGGGATTCTGTTATTCTGGCCGGTGGAGTACGCCATCCATCGGTATCTGTTGCACGAGTTTCCAAGGCTGCTGCCGAAAGCGTACGCGGGTCACGTCGCGCACCACGAACATCCCCGCGACACGCGCTACCTGTTGACGCCCAACCAGTTCAACGTACCGGGCTACATTGTGTTTGCCGTATTGGCCTTCGTCGTCACGCGGCGCTGGAATCTCACGGGCGCCTTCGTTGCCGGTCTCAGCTTCCGGCAGTTGTTCTACGAGTGGAAGCACTTCGTATCCCACCGTCCCATTGTCCCGCTCACACCGTGGGGGCGGCGGATGAAGAAGCGGCATCTGCTGCACCATTACCTCGACGCGAAGTATTGGTACGGCGTGTCCAACGCGACGCTCGACTACGTGATGGGGACCGATATCGACGACGAGGAGGCGCGCCGCGTCCGCCACAGCCGCGGTGGAAATTTGGATGCGGAACTGGTGACGGCCGGTCACGAGCACTGACCTGCGTCGACGGCGGTCATCCGCTGGCGAGCGGCTCGATTCTCACGCGGTCAAGGGCATGTCGGTACGTGCGGGCTGTTGGGCCGGTTGGGCTCGGCAGCCCGCATCGTGTGTGATGGGGGATTCTGCGCGACCAGGGAAAGATAGGGCTTGGATGGGGGACGAGCCTCCACAAAATGACCACAGGTGTTTGACGGAGGCTACACATGGGTTCGGTATGCTGGGCCTATCTGCACGAAAGGGGAATGACATTGGCAGGTTCAGAGGAAGAGAAGAAGTCAACAACGGTAAGCGGAACAAGTGCAACGCCGACCACATGGTGGGCTGCGCTCGGAGGGGCCGCAGCGGGTGCTGTGATTGTGGGGGCGGTTTGGGCCATCTCGTACCACACACACCCGGCGGACCCGGTCATTGCGAGCGTCGGTCAGACCCAAATCCATAAAGCGGACTTCGTGAGCCAGTTGGAGTCGCAGGGCGGGACATCCACGCTCGAGCAGCTCATTGAGGACCAACTGATTCGCGACGGTGCGAAGCGGGCGAAGATCACCGCGACCAAGTCGGAGATCAACTCTGCCCTGCAGAACCTGGAGGCGCAGTACGGCATCTCGAGCAGCGACCAACTGAACCAGTTCCTGCAGGCGAACGGCGTGACGCAAGCGCAGTTGAACAACATCCTGGAGGACCAGGTGCTGGAGCAGAAGCTCGCAGAACAGGGTATCACCGTGACCGACCAAGAGATTCAGACCTACTACAACCAGAACAAGGCGCAGTTTACACCGTCCGGTTCCAAGACGCCGCAGCCGCTGAGCAAGGTGCGCAGTCAGATCATCCAGGATATCAAGGCGACGAAAGCGACGCCGCCGACACAGCTGCTGGCGAACCTGGCCAAGCAAGATCCCATCGTCATCTACGACACCAAGTACGCGAGCGTGAAGACGACCATTGAGAACCCGTCCGCTTCCGGCACTTCCTCCACGAGCTCGGCGAGCGCGCCGAGTGCCGCGTCGAACACCGTGAACAGCGCCGGGCAGTGATGCGGGTGGCCGCCGCTGCCGTCCATTCGCCCTGGCGGCGCTGCGCAGGGCGCTGTCGGTCCGCCTCAACACAAACACCCGTTGCCCTCATCTCCGGGCAGCGGGTGTTTGTGTTCGGGCGGACGTCCGGTTCAGCGCCGGCAGGTGTCGGAACGAAGGCGAGATCCACAGGATCTCCAAATGCCCGTCATCCCTTTTTCACGGGCAATCTGTAGAATGTACGGTGGAAGGAAGCGACATTTCGCGAAGGGTGTGACGCGACCGACAAGGTGGTCCGCCCTCGGTTGAATCAGGGGTGTGAGAGAGTGGCAGCGACCATCCTCATCGTCGACGACGAGCCGAAGGTACTGGACGTCATCAAACCGTTCTTCGAGAGCGAAGGATTTGTCGTATACACGGCGCTGACCGGAACCGACGCGCTGCGCATGGTGGAGGAGGTCAACCCAGAGATCATCATCCTCGACTGGATGCTGCCGGAGCGAAGTGGGCTCGACGTGTGCCGGGAGATCCGCAACACGGCGCGCAACGTCGGCATCTTGATGCTGACGGCCCGCACCGACGAGACAGACCGGGTGCTGGGCTTGGAAATTGGTGCGGATGACTACATCCCGAAGCCGTTCAGTCTGCGAGAACTGCTTGCCAGGGTGCGCGCCGTCCTGCGGCGCATCCAAAACGCCAGCGCGCCGGAGGAGTCCGGGGTCCTTCGCCGCGGCGACCTGGTGATTGACGAGAGCAAGTACCGCGTGTGGAAGCGCGGCCAAGAGATTCAGCTGACACCGGCCGAGTTCCAGATTCTGCAGACGCTGGCTGCTCGGCCCGGCGTGGTGTACAGCCGGCTGCAGCTGCTGAAGGCAACGCTCGGCGACGCCTACCTGAACTACGAGCGGACCATCGACAGCCACATCAGTCACCTGCGCAAGAAGCTCGAGGACGATACGGCAGACCCCAAGTACATTCAGACCGTGCACGGTGTCGGCTACCGGTTCGGTGAAGTGACATGAAGGTCCGGCAGAAGCTGTTTCTCGCCATGGCCTCCCTGGTCGTCCTCACCAGTGTGGCCTTTTTCAGCATCTCCCACGGTTACCTCACAGGGCTGTTCCGCCAGTACGCGACGGCGGCCCGCCAGAGCGACGCCGAGGTGTGGGCGAGCTGGCTCGAGATCTACTACGCCAACGAAGGCACCTGGGCGGGCGTGAACCCGTACATCCTCAGCACCCTGATTGGGCAGCACCCGATGACGACGGGGCAGATTGTGTCGATGGTGGTGTATAACGCCTCCGGCCGAGTGGTGGCCGAGGTCGGCGCGCCGCCCGCGATAGATACCGGACGCGGCGGGAACGCCAGCGACACCGCGGACATGGTGTCCGTGCCGCTCGTCGTCTCCGGCCGCAAAGTCGGAGAGCTGGAAATCCGAGACCGCGGAATTGAAGGTCAGTACCGCGTCGAGCACGCCGTGCTGCACTCCGCGCTGATTGCGACGGTCTGGGGTACGCTCGTGACCGCCATCATCGCCTTGCTGATGGGCGCGTGGTTCTCGCGCTGGGTCACTCGGCCCCTGCTCGACATGATTCAAGGCATGCGGCGCATCGGCGCTGGCGACCTCGACACCAAACTGTCGGTGCCAACCGGCGACGAGTTCGGCGAGGTGGCGGAGGCGTTCAACGAGATGACAGATCGCCTGTCGCGAACCGAGCAGGCTCGCAAGCACCTGGTGGCCGACGTTGCGCACGAGTTGCGGATGCCGCTGACCATCATGCAGGGACAACTCGAGTTAATTCAGCAGGGCGTGAAGTCGGCGGGGCCCGAATCCCTCCTGCCGATTCAGGACGAAGTGTTCCGGCTCACCCGGCTGGTTCAGGACCTGCACCAACTGAGCCTGGCCGAAGTGGGTCAGCTGACCTTGGAGCGGCAGTGGGTCGACCCGGCGCAGTTGATTGGACGCGTGGTCGACAATTTCGAGGTGGAATTTGAAGATCACCAGATTGCGTTTCGAAGTGAAGCCCACCTGCCCGAGGGGACCCAGGTCTTTGTTGATCCGGACCGGATCACGCAGGTATTTGTGAACCTCCTCGGCAACGCCGTGCGCTACACGCCGGATGGCGGGAGCGTCACGGTCACGGCGCGCATCGAGGCGGGCGACGTGCGCGTCGACGTCTCCGACACCGGACCGGGGATTGACCCGGAGCACCTGCCGCACGTGTTCGACCGGTTCTACCGCGCGGACGAAGATCGGTCGCGTCAGAAAGGTGGCACCGGTCTCGGCCTCGCCATCGCGAAGGAGTTTGTCGAAGCTCACCAGGGGCGGATCTCGGTGGCGAGCAAGGTGGGGGAGGGCACGACCTTCACCGTCTGGCTGCCGACGAAGGCACCGGCTTCGGACAGCCCGAGCTGACCTGCCGCGCTCACCCGGTCTCTCCACTCCGGCCTCCACAATATCTTCACATTCGATCCACGTCCCTGTAACCTGTCGGAAGGTGCGAGCCGTTACAATGGCAACGGTCGTACAGATCCGTCCGGCCCCGCGCTGCGGGTGCCGCGGGCGGAGAATGTCTTGGAGGAGATGGAGCCGGTGGCCCCGCACCTACCGAACTTATTCATCATCGGCGCAGCGAAAGGTGGGACGAGTTCGCTGTACGAGTACCTGCAGCAGCATCCCGCCGTCTTCATGAGCGCCATCAAGGAACCGCACTACTTATGCAGTCACCACTTTCCACCGCGGTTTACCGGGCCGGGCGATGAGGGGTTCAGCAACGGCGTCGTACGCACGGAATCGGACTACCGGGCTCTGTTTGAGCGTCCCGGAGATGCCGAGGTCCTCGGCGAGGCGTCCGTGTACTACCTCTACTACCCCGATACGGCCGAGAAGATCAAGGCGCTCAACCCGAGCGCAAAGTTGATTGCCGTGTTGCGCAATCCGGTCGACCGTGCGTTTTCCGCGTACCTGCACACGGTTCGCGACGGGCGGGAGACCCTGACCTTCGAAGAAGCGCTGGCGGCGGAGCCCGAACGCCGGGCGGCTGGGTACCAGCCGCTGTGGTGGTATCGGGAGGTCGGCTATTACGCGAAGCAGGTGAAGCGCTATCTCGAGGTCTGGGACGCATCGCAGCTGAAGATCTTCCTGTTTGAAGACCTGCGCAACACGGAGAGGATGCTCCGGGAGGTCCTCGCGTTTCTGGAACTGCCGTGGGACGACGCGATTGACACGTCCATCCGCTACAACGTCTCCGGCGTCCCGAAGTCGCGCTTCATGTACGAGTTCTTCGCGCGGCCCAATTTGCTGAAGAACGCGGTCAAGCCGCTGTTTCCGGCGCACGTAAGGCAGCGGCTCGGCCACAAGGCGAAGGCGTTGACGCTCGAGAAGGTCGAGCTGAGCGAGGCGACCCGCCGGGCCCTCCAGGCGGAGTACCGGGAGGACATCCTGGACCTGTCCGACCTGCTCCACCGCGACCTCAGCCACTGGCTGAAGTAGCGGCGGGACGCCTTCTTGGCCGGCCCCACCTCGCGGCCAGGTGAGATGGGCTGGATGCAGGGCGTGGCCTCACCGGCTCGCCCGCCGGGGTGTCGGATGGTGTTCGCCGCCGCGGCTTCGCTGCCGCCGGTGCCGGCCCCGAGCGGGCCCACCGGCCGATGCGCGACGCCCGCCCTCGCTGACAACCCGGAGCCGGTGTCTGCGGGATTGGCGCAAGGCGACCTGGCCCCCACACAGCACAACGCTGCCGCCTGCCCAATACCAACTTGTGGTATCCTGATACAACAGGGCGACCAAGACGGCGACGACGGTCGCGACCAAGAAGACGCCCGCCCCCACCCGGGGCAACCAGAGGGCGTTGATGGCGCCGAGCGCGACGAGCACCGTGAAGACCAGACTGCCGCCGCCATCGCCGAGTAGTTGCGGGATGTCGTTGACGGCCCCGACGCGGGTGAGGGTGTAGGCGTCGTAGCCGGTGTACACGGCGAACAGCAAGGCGATACAGAACAAAAACACCTTCATGCAGCTACCACCTTTCGCGGTTGTGGAAACTGGGCATCCCGTTGGCTGGCTTCGGGGACTTGTCCGAATGAGCTGTGCCGACGGGGATGCCCTTGATTGTAGCGCATGAGGTTTTCGGAGGTTGTCGAACCATGTCCCAAGCGTCCAAGGGGAATGACCACATCGTCTGGCAGAACACGCGCATTGCGCGAGCGGATCGCGAACGGTTGAACGGGCACCCTGGCCTGTGCATCTGGCTGACGGGGCTGTCCGGGGCAGGCAAGTCGACGCTGGCGGTGCGGCTGGAAGAGCGCCTCCACAGCCAGGGCGTGCGCACCTACCTGCTCGACGGCGACAACGTGCGCCACGGGCTCAGTGCCGACCTCGGCTTCTCGGAGGACGACCGCCGGGAGCAGATTCGCCGCGTGGCGGAGGTTGCCAAACTGTTTGTCGACGCGGGCGTCGTGGTGATTGCTGCCCTCATCTCGCCGTTTGAGGCGGACCGCAAACACGCTCGGTCGCTGTTCGACGAGGGGGCGTTCATCGAGGTGTTTGTCGACTGTCCAGTCGAGGTCTGCGCGGAGCGCGACCCGAAGGGCCTGTACGAGAAGGCGAAGCAGGGGCTCATTCCCCAGTTCACAGGTATTTCCTCGCCCTACGAACGGCCGAAGACGCCGGATGTCACGGTGAACACAGCCGCTCAGTCCGTGGAGGACGGTGTATTGGCGGTTCTCGACGCGGTGGATAGCCGGACTGCCGCGTGGGCGAAACGGTGGCGGGTAGCGCGATGAACAAACGCGTCATCTGGACCCTCTGTTTTGGGCATTTCACGAACGATCTGCTGAACGGTGTGTTGGGGGCCATCCTGCCCCTGCTCACCGTTCGCTTTCACTTGAACTACACGCAGGTCGGCGTCCTGATGATGGTGTCGAACGTGTCGTCATCACTCGTGCAGCCCTTGATTGGCCTCGTGGCAGACAAGAAGGGGAACCCATGGCTTCTGCCGTTCAGCGCGTTGGCCCTCGGGGTGGGACTCGTCTGGCTCCCGTTTGCCCCTTCCTTCGCTTGGCTGCTGCCAGCCGTCGTCTTGGGCGGCATGGGCTCGGCCACCTTCCACCCGGACGCCAGCCGCGCAGCGTTCCTCGCAGCGGGGCGGCAGCGCGGGCTCGCCCAGTCCATCTTCCAGATTGGCGGGAACACCGGGACCGCGGTTTCCGCCCTGTCGCTCTGGTTTCTCGGCAACGTCACGGGTTTGCCGGGTACGGCCTGGTTCATGGTCCTGGCGGTGCTCTCGACCGTGATGCTCTCGCTCATCGTGCGCTGGTTTGCGGCGCAGTTGCAGGAACAGCGGGCGCACGCCGCGAGCGCACCCGCTGGCCGACGGAGACCGGCTGGGGCGTCGTCCCAGGACTCTGACCGCTTCGGCTTGGCGGTCCTCGTCGCCGTCATCTGCGTGCGGGCGTGGATCATCGCAGCGGTGATCACCTTTGTCCCGCTTTATATCGAGCAAAGGTTTGGCGTGCCGGCTCGGGACGTGTGGGTGTACACGTTTGTCTTCCTGCTCTGCGGTGCTGCCGGGACGATGGTCGGCGGGACGCTGGTCGACTGGTTTGGGCGTCGGACACTCACCCGCCTGTCGATGTGGATCTCCGCCCCGTTTGCGGTCTTGCTTCCGTTTCTATCAAAAGGTTGGCTGGTGGCGGACCTCGCAGTGCTCGGGTTCTTCCTGCTCTCCACTTTCGCGGTCGCAGTGGTGTACGGGCAGGAGATGATGCCGAACAACATTGCGATGGTGTCCGGGATGTTGATTGGGTTCACCGGTGGAATCGGCGGCTTTGGAACGATGCTGATGGGCAGTCTGGCGGACGGCGCGCTCGGCTTGCACGCCACCCTCGCGGCGTTTCTGTGGCTGGTGCCGCTCGCTGCGGTGTGTTCCATCTGGTTGCCGCGGGACCGCGTGCGCCCTGCCCGCGCACGCTGAGACGAGCCGCAGATTTCCAATGCAGAACCGTTCTCCGCGGGCAGGAACCGAAGAATTTGCGCGGAACTGGTATAATGATTTTTAGTAGCTGGTACTATTTCTTGTCGTGCCAATTCATCGGTTGGAGGTTGAAACGGTGGCAGAGAATCAGACGTTGGATCGAAAGACGATTGAGGCGCGCGTGCGCCAGATCTTGGGGGACTACCTGCAGGTGAATCCGGACGAGATTCAGCCGACGCAGCACGTGGTGAATGATCTCGGCGCCGATTCGCTGGATTTGACGGAACTGGTGACCGCCCTTGAGGACAACTTCGACATCGAGATCTCCGATGCGGACTTCAGCCAGCTCACGACGGTCGGCGGGATTGAGAGCTACCTCGAGCAACGCTTGGCGGGGGGAGCAGCGTGAACCGTTTCCCCGGCATGGTGTTGACGGAGGCGCGCGCCAACGCGTACTTCGAAGCGGGCATCTGGCAGCGCGACACCTTCGTCGACGTGATGGAGCACAACGTCCGCACCTTCGGTGACCTGGTTCACCGCGACGAGTCGCGCACCTTGAGCTACCGCGCGCTGTGGGACGAAGCGGAGGCCTTCGCCGCGGCCTTGGTCGCGATGGGCGTGCGGAAGGGCGACAAGGTGGCCATTCAGTTACCGACCTCACTCGACTACCTCGTGGCGTTGTTTGGCGCGGCGCGCATCGGCGCCGCAGCTGTGTTGCTTCAGATTGATCTCGGCCGCCAGGGGGTGGCCTACAGCTTGAACCAATCCGGCGCAAAGGCCATGGTGGTCGCGGAGAGCTACCGCGGGCAGCCGCTGGTCCAGACGGCCCTCGAGTTGAAGGCAGAGCTGCCGCAGTTGCAAACCGTGTTCGTGCAGGGGGCCTCCCAGGTCCACGCTGAAGCCATCCCCTTCGAGCAGGTGCGCAGCGCAGGCCGCAGGCTGAGCCCGGAGGACGCCGCGGCCAACCGGCCAGAGCCGCTTGATCCGTTCGTGATGGTGTTCACCTCCGGCACGACCGGCTCTCCGAAGGGCGTGGTGCAACTGCACGCCAACTACCTGTGGGCAGCCCGCTCGTACTCGAAGTTGTATGGAACTCAGGCAGGCGAAGCCACGCTCGACGTGGCGCCCATCTGCCACCAGACCGGTATGCTCATCGGCGTCACGATGCCGGTGGTCAGCGGTGGCCGCATGCTGCTGATGGACCGCTTCTCGGCCGGCCGCGTGCTGCGCTGGATTGAGGACGAGCGCCCGTCGTACTTGGTCGGTGCCCCGCCGCATGTCGTCCACCTCGCCCAGAGCGCAGACCTCAAGAAGGTTCGCACGGACTCGGTGCGCATCCTCTTCTACGCCGGCGCCCCCGTCGCTGCGACGGTGTTGCGGCAGTTGCAGGCCGATACCGGCTGGAAGATTGGCGGGGTGTTCGGCTGGACGGAAGGGTTCCTCGCAACCGGCACCCGCCCGGAAGATCCCGTTGAAAAACTGAGCACCACGGTCGGCCACGCCATCCCCGGTACGGAGGTCATCCTCGTCGACGAGGACGGCCACCCCGTGCAACCCGGCGAGCCCGGCGAGATGTGGAGCCGCGGCCCCAACTTCAGCGCCGGCTACTACGGCAACCCCACGGCGGCCGCCAAGCAGTGGGATGCGGACGGCTGGTTCCACTCCGGCGACCTGTTTCGCCAAGACGAGGACGGGCGCTACATCTTTATGGGCCGGATGGACGACATCATCAACCGCGGCGGCACGAAGATTGACCCGAAGAGCGTGGAGGACGCCTGCTCGGCGCACCCGGCCGTGGAGACCGTCGCTATCGTCGGCATGCCGGACAAGACCCTCGGCCAGAAGACGGTCGCGTGTGTCGTGCTGAAGGAAGGCGCTGCCCCGTTCACTCTGTCGGAGCTACACCGCGTCCTGGAGCAACAGGGGCTGGCGAAGTTCCAGTGGCCGGATCGGTTGGAGTTCATGGACGCGCTCCCGATGACCCATTCCGGCAAGATCAAAAAGGTGGAGCTGCGCAAACGGTTCGAGTCGGAAGTGGAAGCGGCCCGCTGAGTGCACGGACTGCAGAGAGATTCCGAGTAGGAGGACAACGGACGTGACGCAATCGTTGGAGCAAGTCGCACAGGAGATTCGCGAACGGGTCGTCCGCTTTCGCACGGAAGAAGGTGCGGTGTGGGCGAACGAGATTGAACAGACCCGCCAGATTCCCGATGCGCTGTGGCATCGGTTGCGCGAGTTGGGCTTTCTCAACCTGACCCAGCCGCAGTGGGCCGGGGGCCGCGGCCTGCCGCTGCAGCTGTACTTCCCCATCCTCGAGGAGGTGGCGCGCTGCCACGGGTCCATCCGCATGGTGGTCCACGTGTACAACAGCATCTGGCGGACTGTCGGCTGCGGCCGCGAAGAGCAGCAGCGCGAGTGGTTGCCGAAGGTGGCGAACGGCGAGGCGTTGGTGGCGTTCGCCCTGACGGAGCCGGGGAACGGCACCGGGATTGACCTGCGCACCACCGCCACGTACCAGCAAGGGCGGTACATTTTGAACGGGCAGAAGCACCTCATCACATTTGCCGAGGAAGCGGACGTGCTGGTGGTGATTGCGAAGACGGACGCGGAGGCCGGCCGGGCGGGGCTGACCGCATTCCTGGTTCGCAAGGGCAACCCGGGCATGCGGCTCACGCCGATGCCCGACATGATGGGCGACAAAGGGTCTTCGCACGCGGTGGTGACCCTGCAGGACTGCGCCGTTCCGGAGGCGGACGTGCTCGGTGAAGTCGGACAAGGGTTCGACATCGCGTTGCGCGGCTTCCTCGACCAGAGCCGCGCCTGCATCGCTCAAAGCGCTGTCGGGTTGGCGGCGGAGGCGCTGGACCAAGCGACCGACTTCGTGCGGCACCGGACGACCTTCGGCAAACCGCTCTCCGCGCGTCAGGCCATCCAGATGCGGCTCGCCGAGATGGCCATGGAGGTGCAGGCAGCCCGTTTGCTGTGCCTGGATGCCGCGAGGAAGTACGACGCAGGGCAGGACATCTCGCTCGAGGCGTCGATGGCAAAGGGTTTTGCCATCCGCATGGTCGGGGCGGTCACGGACGGCGCGCTGGCTTTGTTCGGCGGCATCGGCTACATGGCCGGGAGCCCGGTCGAACGCTTGTACCGCGATGCACGCAGCATCTGGTTTGAGGAAGGTACGGCGGAGATGCAGAAGATGACGATTGCCGAACGGCTGCTGACCGATGCCCGCAAGCGGGAGCGCGCGGCGCGATGAACGGGGAAGGCGATAGACGGCACGCCGACGAGATGTTGGCCGCCGTGTGCGGGGCAGACGGGCGGGTCCGCCTGGAGCGCGTCCCCGTGCCCCTACCGGGTCCCGGCGAGGCGCTCGTGCGCGTGGACGCGTGCGGCGTCTGTGGGTCGGACCGCAGCTTTGTGGCCGGCGCCACGCGGCCGCCTGGCGTGGCGCTCCCGGTGGTGCTCGGGCACGAGATTGCGGGGCGCGTCGCAGCGTTTGGCCCTGACACCGACGGCGGTCGCCTTGAGCCTGGCGACGCGGTGCTGGTCTACCCCTTCATCGGGTGCGGAAACTGTCGTGCGTGCGCGCGCGGCCAGGGACATCTCTGCCTGCAACAGCGGATTGTCGGCTACCATCGACCGGGCGGCTACGCCGAGTATGTGACGGTGCCCGTGGAAAACCTGTTAGCCAGTCCCGCGACGCTGTCTCCAGCGTACGCGGCGCTGCTCGTCGACGCGTTTGCCACGCCGTACCACGCGTTGGCTCAGGCGCACGCGGCGCCCGGGGACCGGCTGCTCGTGATGGGATCCGGCGGCCTCGGCATGGCGGCTGTCCTGATGCGCGACCTGTGGCAACTGGAAGCCGTCGGCGTGGTGTCCAGCCACGAGCAGGCCCTGGAACTGGCGCGCGCGCTCGGGGCCGACGAAGGTTTCCTGCAGACGTCCGACAGCGACCGCAACTTGGCGCGGGTGTTGCGCCGCTGGTCGCAGGGCGGCGTAGATCTGGTGTTGGACACGCGGGGTACGGCACAATCGGTCGCCTTCGCCCTCGGTGCCGTCCGACCCGGGGGTGCGGTGGCTGTCGTCGGCCTCTCGCCGGACGCCCTCCCCGACGTGGCGCTGGCCGGCTTCGCTCGCAGGGGGGTGCGCCTCATCGGCAGCTTTGGGTCTTCACGTTGGGACGTGGCCAAGCTGGTGGACTGGGCGAGCGGAGACGGACGGGGGGCGTTGGAGCGGCTGCAGATTCATAAAATCCCGCTCGACGCCCTCCCCGACAGACTGAATCCGGCTGGGGGCGCGGCGTCTGAACGCACCGGATCGCCCTGGACGGCGCCGATGGCCGCTTACGCTCGCCTCGTGGTCACACCAGGCAGTCCGTGAATCCCAGACTCAGTTCCATCCAGTAGGAGGACCGTTCGATGACAGACAACTTACGGTACCAGGGCAAGGTCGTATGCGTCACCGGCAGCTCGCGCGGCATCGGCCGGCAGTTGACGTTGCGGTTTGCCGAAGAAGGCGCGGACGTGGTCATCCACTACTTCCGCAACGGCGACGCTGCGCGTGCGACCGCCGCGGAGGTGGAGGCGCTCGGCCGGCGCGCCATCCTGGTCAAGGCGAACATGGCCGATGCGGAGAAGGTCGGCTACCTGTTCGACCAGGTCCGCGATGCCTACGGCCGGCTGGACGTGTACGTGCACAACGCCGCATCGGGCCGCAACCGCAAGGCGATGGACGTGGATGCAAAGGGTTGGGACTGGACGGTGAACGTGAACGTCCGGGCCTTTCTGCTCGGGGCGCAGCGCGCCGCGCAGCTGATGACAGGGGGCGGATCCATCTTGGCCATCTCCTCGTTCGGCAGCGAGCGCGTGTTTCCCTACTACACGACGGTCGGAGCGACGAAGGCAGCGATTGAGTCGCTCGTCCGCTACTTTGCGGTGGAGTGGGCGCCGCTTGGCATCAACGCCAACACCATCTCCGCGGGGATGGTCGAGACCGGCGCCTTGGAGCACTTCCCGGAGATGGAGGAGACGATGAAGCGGGTCGCCGAGAAGATGCCGTACCACCGGATGGTGACGGCGGACGACGTGGCGAACCTGGCGCTGTTCCTGTGCTCCCCGGAGGCGGAGATGATCCGCGGCCAAACCATCCGGGTGGACGGCGGCATCACGCTGCTGGTTCCCTAGCGCCGCGTGCAACCGCGGAATGTGCCAAGCGCCACCCCACAGGGGGTGGCGCTTTGCGCGTTGCTTGGCCCCAGCGGCCGCAACGGTGATGAAAAATCTGGATTTGCCTGGCGTTTCGTGCTACCTTGAATCCATAGAATGGAGAGATTTGGGTCATACACCCCGACCGATAGGGGGCATGCGTGGATGGAGCGAGGACAGGCAGGAGAGGGTCGTCTGCGACCGTGCAGAACGGGCCGGCGCGGACGGTACCTCGCGGGGGCCGGCGCATTGGGGTTGGCCTTGACCACGTGGCATCTCCCAGTGTACGCGGACACTGGGAGTGGGGCGGGCAGCACCGGCACTTCCGCCGCGACGAACGCGACCGCCGATGCCGGCGGATTGTCCGGCCAGGCAGAGCCAGGCGGCACGGGCACACCCACTGTGAAGTTGTCGTCCGACGATGCGGTGCAGACGGTCACCGCGCGATTCGGCGACCTGGTGAACAATTTGACCACGCCGACGACGAATCTGCAACCGAATCCGCTGAACCCAGAGCAGATGGTGTACGAGATCGACTGGGGGCCGATGGCCCTTGACCATGCGGCCGGGCCCCGGCTCAGTGACCCGTACGCGCACGCCACTGTGGACGCCGACACGGGGCAGGTCCTCACCTTCCAGTACACGGGGTCCAACTGGGTTTCTGGCAAGGCGGTGTCGCTCGCGGCCGCGCGCCAGGCTGCGACCGCATGGGTGAAGAAACTTGCGCCGACGCAGTACCCCAGTCTGGTCCTCGAGGATGAGGAGCAGACCTCAGCTGGATTCGCGTTCTTGTTCGTGCGGCAGGTGAACGGGGTGGCGGCGCCGTTTGACAGCGTGCGGGTGGTCCTCCGTGCCGATGGAAAACTGGCGTTCTACGACCTGTCGTGGCCGACCGCCAGTTTTCCGTCCCTGCCAAGCGGCCTCCTCAGCCAGGCACAAGCGGTGCAGCACTATGCGGCGGCGCTTCGCGTGTCGCTTTCGTACCAGCAGTCCTACACCAACACCGGCCCAGGTCCCATGCGGCTCGTCTACGGTGTGTCGACTGAGGGACAGGGCGGAACCGAGGCGGGCACCACTTGGCCGATTCTGGACGCCGTCACGGGCAACTTGCTGGGGAGTGACCTGAAACCAGTCAACGGGTCGACGTCGACGTCGACGGACACGCCGCTTCAACCGTCCGGCCCGAAGGACCTTCCCAAGTCGGGAACGGGGCCCAAGACGCAGGCGGAGGCGGCGGCGGAAGCAGCGTCGCGGCTCGGGTTGGACACTGCAGGTTGGACCCTCCAGAACGCGGAGTTCCAGACCAACAACGGCAACCTGTTGCCGGGTCACGCTGTTTGGAACCTCAACTACATGAACAGCCAGACAAATACGGGAGCGTCCGTGCAGATAGACGCCACGGACGGGGTGATGGTCAGTTACAACGCGTACAGCCAAGCGCTGACGGCCGCGCCTGCGACGCCACCGACGGACCGTCAGCTGCAGGACGCGGCGGACCGCTTTGTGGCGCAGGTGTACCCAGACCTGACAGGGGCCATCGTGCCTCGTCCGGCGATGGTCTACGGCGGCCCGTCCAATCAGCGATACTTCAGCTACAGCCTGTTGGTGAACGGCGTCGCTGTGCCGTTTGTGACGGTCGCCCTCGATACCGGTACGGGACAGCCGCTGATGCTGAACCTGAACACAGACCCGAGTCAGGCCTTCCCGTCGCCGAGCCAGGCTATCTCCGCGACGCAGGCGAAGCAGGCGTTTGAACAGGCCGCGCCCGTTACGCTCCAGTACCAACTTCCGCAACTTCCGGCGTCGGGCGGCACGCCCGTGCCACAGTACGGAGACCAGGCGCAGCTCGTCTACACCGGCAAACCGCGAGCGGATAGCTCGAGCGAGCTCGACGCCATCACCGGCCGCTGGGTCCCCGCACCGTTGCCGGGGCTCACGACGAGCCCGCCGGTGCCGTCTGGCTCGAGTGCATCGGCGCAGGAACAAGCCATTGCCGTGTTGGAGGCGCACGGGGTGGTGAATGCCGGGGACGGACTGATCCAGCCGAACGCCCGCATCACGCGGGCCGAGTTTGTCGCGTGGCTGGCGCGGGCCTACAACGAGAACATCAGCGCGACGCCGACGCCGCAGTTTCCCGACGTCAAGAACGCCAATCCGTACGCGGGCGAGATTTCCGAGGCCATCCTGCAGGGCTGGCTGCAGGACCGCGGCCTGTTCCATCCCTATCGGCCGGTCACCCGAGCGGAGGCGGCGGTGTTTCTGGTGGATTGGCTCGGGTGGGACGGCCCAGCCAGCCACCCGGAGCTGTTTCAGGTGAACTTCCGCGACGTGAAGGCGGTCCCGGCGGCGGACCTCGGTGCCGCGGTGATGATGAGTGCGACGGGGGTGATTCCGCTTGAGAACGGTCAATTCGACCCCCACGCCGACCTGACGGTCGGTGAAGCAGCCGAGGTCTTGCTGCGAGCAGTGGAACTGGATCTCGGCAGCCGTCCAGGCTAACGGGCCGTGATGGACGCCGAGCACGGCCGGGATCCATTGGTATGGGTCCCGGCCGACAGCCGTCACCCGTAGTTCGTCGCCGTGTCGACGGGCTGGCATGACGTCCCGCTCAAAGGAGCGGACGGCGCCTGCCGCTGGGCGAGATTTGGCACCCGCCGGTCGGGCG
The DNA here is from genome assembly GCA_023511295.1 of Alicyclobacillus sp. Classification (GTDB taxonomy): domain Bacteria; phylum Bacillota; class Bacilli; order Alicyclobacillales; family Alicyclobacillaceae; genus JAIMBT01. The sequence goes on along the minus strand of JAIMBT010000006.1, from coordinate 70,529 downwards.
GCGCTGGTTCTCCTGGTTCGTCCCCCGTTTCTTCGTAGGCGTACCATAGGTACGTGAACCCGGGCAGGACAATCGCGCGCATCGGCTGCCCGCCCGCGTCCCAAACCGGCGCCTCAAACCATCGGCTGATCCGGTTCAGCCACGGTCGCGGCCACACCTGAACCAACTCACCGCGGCAGAAGGCCTGAAAGTCGTACGCCTTGACCCGCACCTGCAACCCCTCCCCTCCTGTCTCCTTCATGTATATCCCAGAAGGGGCGGGGTTTGCCTGTCCACCGGGGCGCAGAGGAGCGTGTTAGGCGGACACCGCGTCGAACCACGCCGGTGCGCGCATCCAAGCGTCGAGGGGGACGGGGCCCTGTAGCTCCATCAATCGCTGTAGGAACCGGTACACCGGACGAACCGGCCGCAGGTCGGGCATCGGCCGGACGGTTTGGTACCCGCGTGCGAAGGCCGCTGCGTGCGGCCGGTCGAGTAGAGGCTCGAGGGCGATGAGGTCGTACGCTGCGGGCCCGTACGCGTACAGTTCGGTGTCGACCAAACCGGTCAACCGTTCGCCGTCCGTCAAGAACTGCGTCGGGTCCATGTCGAGCAGGATGGGTACCGCGCAGGCGGGCGCGGGCAACGTAGCCGCCGCTTCCATCCACCGCGGCGCGTCGCGCTGGAATTCGGGGGAATCATGGTAGAATCGGTTCAACAGGTGTTCCATGACAGAAGCCATGTGCGCCCCGAACCGCCGCAGCGGGTGAGCGGTTCGTCCTGGAAAGTCGCCGTACGCGTCGCGCGTCGCGCCGTGGATCTCGGCGATGCCGCACCCGAGCTGGGCGGCGGCGTCCACCGGGAGGTCGTTGAAAGCCACGAGCCCGCGACCAGGGAGTTCTTCGACCACCAGCAGGGACCTGCCGTGCAGGGAGGCCGCTCGAACCACGAACGGGATGGGCAAGGAAGTTCGGGACCGCAGGGTCGCGTTGATGTCGTACATATCGAGAAAGTTACACGGCTGCACGCCGAACAGCTCGCGGCAGCCCACCCAAAAGGCGTCCTCCGGCGCAGCGGTCAGGCGGCTGGTGCGGACGATGCGCCGCTCCCGGGCGGTGGTCACGCGCCACACGTAACTCGCCTGACCGGGATGGACGTCCGGGAACAGGTGCTGTTCAAGGATGGGTTCAGGAAACAGCGGCTGCAGGTTCCAATCCTTCGCGTCGGCCACAGTGTGCGCCCTCCTTATCGCGCACAGTCTACCACACGGCCGTCCGCAGCGGGACCCATCGGCGGCGCGTTCCTGGTGCCACGTGCGGCATTCGTGGGGAGGAGGGGTGAACGTGGCAGGTCCGGTGATTGGGAGGCGGATTCGACATCTGAAGCGGTACCGCGAGGTGGCACAGATCTTGGTCGCAAACGGCTTCGGTTGGTTCATTTCGGAGCTCGGCCTGACGGACCTGTTGCACCTTCCGCTTCGCTGGCTGCACCTCACCAAAGGTGATGGCACGGCGCTCACGACGCCGGAGCGAATTCGCTCTGTGTTGGAAGCGCTGGGGCCGACATTCGTGAAGCTTGGCCAGTTGGCGAGTGTGCGGAGAGACTTGCTGCCAAAGGAACTGGTGGACGAACTCGCGAAGCTCCAGGACGACGTGGCACCGCAATCGCTCGAGCAGGTGAAGGCGGTGCTGGAGGCAGAGCTCGGGTGTACGGTGGAGGACGTGTTCGCGTCGCTCCATCCGGTCCCCGTCGGCAGCGCGTCCATCGGCCAGGTGCATCGCGGCACCCTGCACACGGGCGAGATTGTCGCCGTGAAGGTGCAGCGGCCGGGGATGGAGCGGCGTATCCGGGTGGACTTGGAGATCTTGGCCGACTTAGCGGGGATGGCGGAACGCCGCTTTGACTGGGCCCAGATGTACCGCGTGACGGATATCGTGGAGGAACTCCGCACGACGCTGCTGCGCGAGCTCGACTACCAGAGCGAGGGCCGCAACGCCGACCGCATTCGCGCCTGCCACAAGGACGACACCGGCATTCGCATCCCCCGCGTCATCTGGGAGTGGACCAGCACCAAGGTGCTGGTGATGGAATTTCTGGACGGGGTGAAGCTCACGCAGACCGAAGCCCTGCGGGCCGCGGGGCACGACCCGAAGCGCCTCGCCGAGCGGGCGGTGGAAGCGGTGCTCTCGGAGATGCTACGCCACGGCGTCTTTCACGCCGACCCGCATCCCGGCAACCTTGCAGCCCTGCCCTCGGGGGAACTGGCGATGATGGACTTCGGCATGGTGGGGCACTTGACGCCGGAGCTCCAGCGCCACCTTGCGGGTCTCGTGATTGGCCTGATGCGCCGCGACAGCGACGCCATCCTGCGCACCTTGTACCGGATGGGCGTCGTGCCGGACGACGTGGACGCGCAGCGCCTGCGCCGGGACGTCGATGCCCTGCGGGACAAGTACTACGAGAGTTCCTTCCACGACATCCGCCTCGCCGAGGCAACCGGAGACTTGTTCTCCGTGGCGTACCGCCACCGCATTCTCATCCCACCCGACCTGACGCTGGTCGGTAAGACGCTCATGACCCTCGAAGGGGTGGTCGAGCAGCTGGCCCCGGACTTTCGCATGCTCGACATCGCTGAGCCGTTCGGGCGCCAGTTGCTGCGGGACAAGCTCCATCCGCGGAACGTCACGCGGCAGACGGCGAAGTCTGCGCTCGAGGCCCTCGATATGTTGATGGACCTGCCGCAGCTGGTTCGCTCTGTGCTGCGGACGGTTCAGCGCGGACGGGTCAAACTGGCGCTCGACCTGTCGTCGGCGGACGGCGCGCTGCGCCAGCTCACGCGCATCGCGAACCGCATCTCATTGACCATTCTGCTGCTCGCGCTGAGCATCTTCCTATCCGGGCTGATGGTCGCCTCCGCCCTCGCAAAGTCCCCGAACGCCCTGTGGTCGATGCCGATGAACGATGTCGCCCTCGGCGCTGGGGCGTTCCTTGTGCTGGTGATCATCTGGTCGATTGCGCGCTCCGGCCGGCCCTAGGGGCGGATGGAGCCGTTTCACAGATGCGGCGGGTCGGGGCAGGTCCCGCGTACCCGCCAGCTCGGCCGCCATCGTACAGCCCCGTTCGCCGACTTGCACACCTTGTCAAAATTGTGGGATGATAGGGAGCATCGCGAACGGCCGTCCGGTGTTCCGCCCACCCCGCGCAACGCCGGCCACGGCGGATGGAGGAGATGGAACGATGGCCCTGCCGAGCAGAGCGGAGATTGCAGTCGACCAGACGTGGAACCTGTCGGACCTATTCCCAGATGACGCGGCATACCGCGATGCGCTGATGCGGGCCGAGGCCCAGCTTGCAGAGGTCGCTGCGGCGGTCCCGTCAGACCTCGCGACAGCGACAGCTGTGGTGGCCGTCTTTGAGGCGATGAACGCGCTGATGCGACTTGGCGCAGATCTCGGCGCGTACGCGATGTTGTCGTTCGCGGAAGACGGCGCGAATCCGGATAACCAGGCGCGGATGGGCCGGTTTCAGGCGTTCTCGTCGAAACTGGAGCAGGTTCTCGGAGACCTTCGGGGGCGCCTCGTGCGGCTCGGTGCGGACCGGCTGCACGCATTCGCGGAGGAACCGCAGCTCGCTCGGTACGGTCTTCTGCTCGCCGAGCTGGCGGGAGAGGCGCAGCACCGGCTGGGGGAGGACGTGGAATCTGCCCTCGCCCAACTGTCCTCGGTGTTCAACCTGCCATCCAGCATTTATGGCGTCGTCAGCGCCGCGGAGATGCAGTTTGCACCGGTGGAGGACAGCAAGGGCGAGGAGGTCCCTGTCACTCCGTTCTACCTGATGACGAACATCGAAGTGTCCACAGACACGCCGTTGCGTCGGCGCGCGTACGAAGCGCTGAACGACGGTCTTCGCCCGCATCAGCACACCCTCGCCACGGCGCTCGCCGGTCATATCCAACGCGACGTCGCGCTGGCCCGTATGCGCGGGTACGATTCCGTGTTTGACATGCTGCAAAACGAGACCGGTGCGCACTTCATGGGAAATGGCGTCCCACCCGCGCATTACTTCATGGTGCAGGATATCCTCGGCACCGACCTCGCCGCGCACATGCGCCGCTACGCCCGGTTGCGCCAGCGGGTGCTGGGATTGGCCGAGACCCGGCTCGCGGACGTGAAGGCGCCGCTCGAATCGCTCCAGGGAGATCCACTGCCGTTCTCCGATGCGCGGGAAATCATCACGGCGGCGGCGGCACCGCTCGGCAGCGCGTATGCGGACATCCTCAACCGGGCCTTCGCCGAGCGGTGGATCTACCGCGCCCGCAACCGTGGTCAGGCGAACGGCGCCTTCGCAGCCCCCACGTACGCCCACCCGTTCGTCTTTGCGCCGTACGGCGGTCAACTGTACGATGTGCTCATCCTCGGTCACGAACTCGGCCACGCCGTGCACGAGCGCCTGATGTTCACCCATCAGGAACCGGTCAACGCACGCATGTCGCAACTGTTCTCCGAGACGCCGTCGACCTTGATGGAGCACTTCATCATCCGGCACCTGCGTGCGACGGCGGAAGATCTGGCCTTTCAACGCAAGTTGACGATGCTCCAGTTGTTCACGTACCACCACAACTTCGTGACGCACCACCTGGAGGCGGAGATTCTGCGCCGTCTGTACACGGCCGCAGACGCGGGCGAGCCCTTGTCCACCAGCGTCATCCGGTCGACGTCGAGGCAGGTTCTGGCCGACTTCTGGGGAGACGACGTGGTCCTCGACGAGAGCGCCGACCTCTACTGGATGCGGCAAGGGCACTACTACAGCGGCATCTACTCGTACACCTACGCCGTCGGCCTGGTCGGCTCCACGGTCATTTCGCGCCGCATCCTCGAAGAGGGAGACGCTGTGCTGAAACCGTGGCTGGAGGCGCTCCAGGCGGGGGGCAGCCAATCGGCGCTCGATTTGTTCGCCATGGTCGGCCTGGACATGGCGTCTCCGGAGCCGTACCGCGAAGCCGTCGCCTTCGTCGGCCGTCTGATTGATGCGTTAGAGCAGGGATGCTCCAAGTAGGCTCAGCCAGTTCCCAGGTGTCCGTCCACGGAAGTGGGCGGACGGGCAGCGCGCCGTGTGGGGGGATGCTCCCGAGCTTCGCCCGAACGGCGCCATCCAGCTCGCGCGGGGTCAGATTCGCCCTTGTTCGAGGGCGGTTCGGCCGAGGGTGGACCATCTGCCCTGGTGACAAAATTGGCGTTTGGGGTATAATGGATTCTTGCGTTTCATCCGCGTCTGGGACTGGGGGGAGTCCAATGCATCGACATACGAATCGGCCGATGGTGACGGTGGCCATGATGGTCGCCATCCTCTTGGTGGCCATTGACGTGACGGTCGTCAGCACGGCCATGCCGCGCATCGTCGGGGACTTGAGTGGCATCCAGTTGATGAGTTGGGTGTTCGCCATCTACACGTTGACGACCTCTGTGACCACACCCATCTACGGGAAGTTGGCCGACCTCTTTGGCCGAAAGATCATCTTCTCCATCGGCGTCATCCTGTTTCTGCTTGGCTCCATGCTTTCCGGCGCGTCACACACCATGATGCAGTTAATCTGGTTCCGCGCCCTGCAGGGGGTCGGCGCGGGCGCCGTGATGCCCATCACGTTCACCATCATCGGGGACCTCTACCCAGGTGAGCAACGGGCCAAGATGCAGGGTCTGTTCAGCTCAGTCTGGGGGATTGCCGGCATTCTCGGGCCGCTGGTCGGCGGTTTCTTCGTGGACTACTCGAGTTGGCGATGGATCTTCTACATCAACGTGCCCATCGGCATCATCACCTTAATCCTGGTTTGGATTGGCTTGCACGAGCGCTTCGAGCGCAGGTCGCACCGGATTGACTACCTGGGTGCGGCGCTGTTCACCGTCTCCATGTCGAGCTTGCTGTACGCCCTGCTGAACGGTGGCCAGAAATACGCGTGGTCGTCCGCGACGACGCTCGGGCTGTTCGCAGTGGCAGCGGTCGCGCTCGCGCTGTTCCTGCTGGTGGAGGCGAAATTCGCGGAGCCGATGCTCCCGCTCGGCCTCTTTCGCATTCGCATCATCAGCGTATCGAACCTCGCCAGCCTCCTGGCGAGCGGTGCGCTCATCGCGTCGAACGTGTACCTGCCGATGTGGATTCAGACAGTCCTCGGGCACAGTGCCACCGGTTCCGGCCTCACCCTGATGCCGATGTCCATCGGTTGGCCGGTGGCGGCGACGCTGTGCGGCCGTCTGATGTACAAAGTCGGGTCGAAGTTCATGTCCGTCCTCGGCGGCGTCTTCCTGATGGCAGGCTGCGCCTGGCTCGCAACCGTTCAGGCGAGCAGTCCGTACTGGTTCCTGGTTGTCATCATGGTGGTCATCGGGATGGGTATGGGCTTCTCCATGACGCCGTTTACGGTCTTGATTCAATCCTCCGTTCCCTGGCAAAAGCGCGGCGCGGCGACCGCGTCGAACACGTTCATGCGCTCCCTCGGGCAGACCATCGGCATTGCGGTGTACGGGACACTGTTCAACCAGGCTATCGCGCGCCACGCGGCGTCGGCGTTCGGTGGCAAACGGCCGCCCGGCAACCTGGCGCAGATGCTCACGCCAGGTGCGACGGTGCACATTCCAGCCGCGATTGCCGACGAGGTCCACAAACTCCTCGCGAGCAGCATCCACGACGTTTTCCTCGCGGTGCTCGTCACGGCCGTGCTGACCTTCCTCGCCATTCTGGTACTGCCGCGGCACCGAACCGTGCTCGCGCAACAGGCGCAGGTGAATGAGTCAGCGACGGGATCGACGGAACGGCAAACGGAGTGGAAGCCGTCGCCGGAGCGCTCGTGATGCCGCGTTCGCAGCGCGGGTGAGAGAGTCGAAGGGTCCTCCTTCGGCTCTCTTTTGTATGGGCGGCGCGACGGATGGCGGCACGCCCGATGCTGCGAGCGCCGTGCCAAATTAGGTGTTGCACAGGTTAAGGTAATCGAGTAAAATATAAGCCTTTCTCACGGTGTGCAGATGGCGTTTTGTTGCCAGCCGGTCACAGGCGGTGAAGAATCGAACGGGATGGGGGACGACCCATGGACGCAACGGACGAACGGAATCCGAACCGCGACGAGTCGGAGCGCGACCCGGCGTTTGCTGAAGAACAGCACAGGTTGCAAACGACGCTCCGCCAGGTCCGCGCGATGCTGGGGCGGCTCGAGGGAATACCGCGGCAGTTTACGGATGACCCGTCCGAACCGCAGACGGCAGACGAGGTGGCGCAACAGGCTGTCGAGTTGTTGCGGGAAGAGCAGATGGACGCTTTGCGCCGGGCTGCGTCCGAGCCGTACTTCGGACGAATCGACATCCAGGACATGGACTCGGTGGACGTGGTGCCGTACTACATCGGAAAGCGCGGGATTGAGGACAGCGCGACCGGCGACCGGCTGGTGCTGGACTGGCGCGCCCCGCTGGCGAGTGTCTTCTACTCTTTCAGCGGCCAGGGGCTCGCGCGTTACGAAGCGCCGGATGGCGTGCTCGAGGTGGACGTTCACCGCAAACGGAACCTGGCCATCCGCGGCGGGCAGCTGCAACGGGTGGTGGACAGCTACGTCAAAGGCCGGGAAAACCTGAATGTGACCGACGAGTTCCTGTTGTATCGACTCACGGAAAACAAGGACAACCGCCTGCGCGACATCGTCTCCACCATTCAGGCGGAGCAGGACCGCATCATCCGCGCCGACCGGAACCTCGCCATCGTCATCCAGGGTGTGGCCGGAAGCGGGAAGACCACCGTGGCGCTGCACCGGATTGCCTACCTGCTCTACCAGCACAAGGACCGTATGCGGACAGATCGGATGGTCATCTTCGCGCCGAACGCGATGTTTGTGGACTACATATCGGAGGTGCTGCCGGAGCTGGGGGTCGGCGGTATCCGCCAGACGACCTTCGCGAAGTGGGCGCTGGAGCGACTCGGGTTTCGGGTGGTGTTGGACGATGCGGCAGATCGGATGGAGACCTGGTTCTCGGTCCACCGGCAAAGCCGCGCGGACGCGCTGTTCGCACAGGTGCGAGGGCAGGGTGCGCTGGCGTTCGCGGAAGACATGGAGCGGCAGCTGGCGGACTTGGAGCGGGGCCTGGTGCCCGAAGGGCCGTTTGAACCGTGGGACGGGGCGGTGCTGGATGAGGAGACCATCCGCCGCTGGTTCTTCGAGGAGTACCGACACTATCCGCTCGCAAAGCGGCGCGAGCGGGTGCTCGCTCGGGTCAAACGGTGGATGGAGACGGCCTACCGGGACGTCAAGGCGGAGGACAGAGGTGGCGCCAAGAAGAAGTCGTCGGGCGCGCGCTACCGAGCCTACGCGAAGCGTTGGCCTGAGTTGGACGCGTACGCGGTGTACCGCCAACTCGTCAGCGGCCCGGCGAAGCCGAAGTCGCGCGGGGGGCGGCCGGTGGTACAACCAGAGGACCTGGCGCCGCTGGTGTACCTGCACACGCGGCTGTTCGGCGTGGACGGCACGGAAACGTTTGACCACGTCGTGATTGATGAGGCGCAGGATTTCTCCCCGTTGCAGTTGGCGGTCCTGCGCATGTACTGCCCCTCGGACTCGTTCACCATCCTCGGCGACCTTTCGCAAAGCATCCACGCCTACCAAGGCATCTCGCGGTGGGAAGAATTTCTCGAGCAATTCCCGGACGGCGTCGGCCAGTTCTTCCGGCTGGACGTGAGCTACCGGTCCACGATGGAGATCATCGAGTTCGCGAACGAGGTCATCCGTCCGTTCGAGCAGTTCACGCAAGCGGTGCCGGTGTTTCGCAGCGGTGAGCCCGTGGCGGTGGTGTCCTGTGCGGCAGCGGATCGAACCACGCGCATGGTCGAGATGGTGCGGGACCTGGTGGACGGAGCGGATACGGTCGCGGTACTCACGCGGACGCAAGCGGAGGCAGGCCCCGTGCACGCCGCGCTCGTCGCCGCCGGCATGCCGGCGCACCAGATTACGGCGGGCCAGGAACGGTATGAAGGCGGGATTTCGGTGTTGCCGGTGTACCTGGCGAAGGGGCTGGAGTTCGACGCAGTGGTCCTCGTCGACGTCGACGCGGCGCACTACGACCGGAGTCCGCTGTCTGCGAAGCTGCTGTACGTCGGCTGTACGCGGGCGTTGCACCGATTGGCCGTGTTGACGAATGACAATCCGTCGCCGCTCCTGGCGGAAGCGGGGGCGCGCGAGCGCACCGAGGTGGTGTGAGGGGCGAGGCGGTGCGGCGCAGCCCGGGCGCGGCTACGCGGGGACGGCGGTGTGGACACAGTCCCCACTGTGCTATATTGGCAGAGATAGCGCGTAAAGCGGCGAAACCAAGGCGGAGCCCGCGGCATCGATGCCGCGCGGAGCGCTCGCCATCGCGCCGCCTGGCGCGCAAGCATGAAAGGGGCGACAACGACGTGGATGCGGACAGCTTGAAAAAATACGCCGAGATTGCGCTGCGGGTGGGTGTCAACCTGCAGCCCGGGCAGGTGCTCGTGATTGGCTACGGAAATCGGCAGGTGTGGCCGGAGCAATTCGAGTTCGCGCGGGTTGCGACGGAGGCCGCGTACGAGATGGGAGCCCGCTTTGTGCAGGTGGACTGGGGCGACGAGGCGTGGATGAGATCTACCGTGGCGCACGCAGACTTGGACCTGTTGGAGGCGCGCTACCGCTGGCAGGTGCAATGGGTGGAACAGCTGGCGAAGGAGGGCGCTGCCTACCTGGCCCTGCCTGCATCCAACCCGGACTTGTACCAGGGTATCGACGGGAGCCGTGTGGCCCGCGCGGAACGCATGCAGCGGTCCATCTATCAGTCGTTCACCCAGCACCGCACGAGCGACGAATACAGCTGGTCGCTCCTGTCGGTTCCGACGCAGGCGTGGGCGGACAAGGTGTTCCCGCAATTGCCGAAGGAGGAGCGCGTTGAGGCGCTGTGGGAGGCCATCTTTGCGTGTACTCGGGCGAACTTGGAAGATCCGTTCGGCGCCTGGCAAGATCACCTCGCCCGTCTCGGGAAGCGCGCCGAGTGGATGACGAACCTCGGTATCCGTGCCCTGCACTACACTGCACCCGGGACGGACCTGCACGTGGAATTCCACCCCGACCACTATTGGCACGTCGCCTCGACGGAAACCCCGGAGGGCGTGCGCTTCGTGCCCAACATGCCGACGGAAGAAGTGTACGCGTCGCCCCTCAAGACCGGCGTGAACGGCACCGTCCGCAGCACCCTGCCGCTCAACCACGGCGGAAGCTTGATTGACGGGATTGAGCTGACGTTTGAGAACGGCCGGATTGTGAAGTACCGGGCAGACCAAGGGGAGGACGCCCTCCGAAGCATCGTGGAGACCGACGAGGGGAGCCATTATCTCGGGGAGATTGCCCTGGTCCCAGTGGATTCTCCCATCGCCCAGCAGGGCATCCTCTTCTACAACACGCTGTTTGACGAGAACGCCTCCTGCCACCTCGCCATCGGCATGGCCTACCCGCTCGTCAAGGGCGGCCGCACGTTACCGCGCGCCGAGTGGGAGAGCAAGGGATTGAACGACAGCATGGTTCACGTCGACTTCATGATTGGCTCGGCAGAGCTGGACGTGGACGCGGAGACGACCGACGGCCGGACCGTACCCATCCTCCGCAAGGGGCTGTGGGTCGGCGAGTACTGACCCATCGACAGCAGGCGAGCTGCGCATCTGCGCGCGGCTCGCCGTTTTTTACGCGTAGCGCTGTCAGGCGGCTGGATGTCGGCCTAACTTGGGATGACGGGCAGCAGGATGTGCGACGGGTGGTCCGCGTCGTGGTAGATGGTCTGCTGTGCAGTTGCGAACTCCGCGGTGGTTTCGTTCGACGCACCGGTGTTCAGGTTGCGGTTCCAGCGAGGGAAATTGCTGCTCGTCACCTGCACCCGGATGCGGTGCCCCGGCAGGAACACGTTGCTCGTCGCCCACAGGTCGATCTCGATGGGATACACTTCCCCCGCCCGCATCGGCGGCGCCTCTGTACGGCCGTGTCGATAGCGCATCCGCAAGATGCCGTCCGCAAGGTGGATGGATCGCCCGTCTGGGTACACGTCCGTCAAGCGCACGACAAAGTCGGTATCCGGCGCAGAGCTTGCCACCCACAACTTCGCCTGGACAGGCCCTGTCACCTCGAGGGGGGCGGTCAGCGGATCGGACGTGTAGACGAGGACGTCGGGCCGCGCTTCGGTCCGCGCCTGGTCCACCGGCCCCGCCGCGAATTCCGGCGTCATCAGGATGTTCCCGCCGTGGGTGCGCACAGGGTTGGCTGGGTCGTAGATGTACGCATCCGCCGGCTCTGCCAGCGGTGGTTCAGCGCTCAACCGACCGGCGCCTCGGGCTGTGTTGGCCGGTGCGTCTGCCCGCAGGTAGAAGGGCGTGTAGACCGTCTGCGGCAGCGGCCAGGCCGATTCGTGGCGCCAGCGGTTGGCGCCCATGACGAACACCTGCACCGGCGGCTCCCCGGCCATTCCGTTCTCCACCCCCTTCAACACCGCGTCAAACCAGCGGATGTGCCGCGCTGTGGCGTCTCCCTTCAATTCCAGCATCGCGCTCCCGGCGGCCAGCCCGAAGTTGACCTCGCCGACGCCGTGTCCGTGGTTGCCGTGCGTCCACGGTCCAATCAGGAGCCGCGTCGGTTGACCAGTGCGCCGGAGGTGCTCGTAGCTCTTCAGGGTGCACTGGAGGAACACGTCGTACCAACCTCCGACCAGGTATGCCGCCGTTTGCATGGCCGGGTAGTGGCGGCGGATTGACAGGCCGTTCCAGTACGGGGACTCAGGTCCCGCCTCCAAGTTGGCGAGGAATTCGTCGAGTACGCCAGCGCGGCGCAGCGGTTCAAACCGTGTGAGGGGCAGTTGCAGGTACCCGTCGTCCGCCAGGTGGTTGAGGTCGTGGACCAGACGGCCGATGCGCGTCGGGAGATCAGGTCCTGACCGATCCGGTCGCAGCAGCTCAGCCGGGGCCATCTGCATGTACCAAGCCGCCTGCAGGCCCCATTCCAACGCGCCGCCGCGGAAGGAGACGCCGTCGAACGGATCGTCAAACGGGACGGTGGGCACGATGGCTCGCAGCGCCGGGTGGCCGCTCGCGGCGGCCGTCAACTGGGTGAAGGCGAAGTAGGACGCGCCGAACATGCCCACCTGGCCGTCGGAGCCCGGCAATTTCGACGCCCACTCGACCGTGTCGTAGCCGTCCGTGAACTCCTGGGTCATGGATGTGTACGTCCCCTCGGAGGCGAAGCGCCCGCGGACGTCCTGGATGACGACGATGTAACCTGCCTCCGCGAGCCGAACGGGATCTACTACGAGGTAGGCAAAGTGCGTGTCCTTGCCGTACGGCAGCCGCGACACGATTACAGGGTACGGCCCGCCGCCTTCCGGCCGGAACACGTTCGCGCGGAGTGTGACGCCGTCGCGCATCGGGCAAGGGACGTTGCGGTCAAAGCGTACCGTCAAGACACAGACCCCCTTGTGGCGAGTCGCACAGTTTGTTTCGCTTTGCTGCTAACGGTAAAACCTACGCGCGAAAATTTGCGGGATGCGGCGTCTTTGCGCCGCTTGGGTTCAGGGTGGTCTACGCATCATTCTACACATTTTTCCGGAATTGTGTAAAATGGTGGTGAGGTTGTCCATTGGAGTGATTTTGTCGGGATGGAATTCTATGCACACAGTCGAGACGACGGGCAGTATCAGCCCTTGAAGGAACACTTGACGAATGTCGCCAGTCTCTGCCTGGCTTTTGCCGACGTGTTCGGAGCCGGGTACCTCGGATACCTCGCTGGTATCCTCCATGACGTCGGCAAGTACTCTGCCGAATTCCAGCGGCGTGTTCGTGGGGAATCCATACGTGTAGACCATTCCAGTGCGGGCGCGCAATGGATTGTGCGGCCCGATGTCGCCCGGCATCTGTTGGGCAAGACGCGGTTCGACTTTCATTTCGCCGTGATGGTGGCACACGCCATCGCTGGGCATCACGGCGGCCTTCAGAACTATGGAACCATGGACGAGGAGGGTTCGTTAAAAAATAGACTGGAGAAACAAGGCATTCCAGATTGGCACGAAGCTTGGAAGGAGTTGCAGGTGCAGCCGGACGATTGGGGGCCGCAAAGGACGCGGCTAACGAGGTACTGGACGTCGGAGCGCCTGGCCTGGAGCTACAGTTTCTTGGGTCGCATGCTGTACTCGTGCCTGGTCGATGCGGACTCTATCGACACCCGGAACTACTGCAGCGGTTTGGACCCAGATCTTCGGCTCGATGCAGTGCCATCCATATCCGGACTCATGGATCGATTTCAGACCTATTTGGACACCCGGTTTTCAAGTGTACCCGATACAGACATCAATCGAATGCGCGAACGAATACGTGAGACCTGTGAACGCCGAGCTGCGTTGAGCCCAGGAATGTTCTCCCTGACGGTTCCGACCGGCGGCGGGAAAACGCTTTCTTCGCTCGCCTTTGCGTTGCGGCACGCGACGCAACACGGCATGAGGCGGGTCATCTACGTCATCCCGTTCACGAGTATCATTGAGCAAAACGCCCGCGTCTTTCGCCAGGCCCTCGGGCCGGACGCAGTGTTGGAACACCATAGCAACTTTAACTACGAGGAGTACGGGGAGAATTACGGGCCCGATGAGGCCGCTCGCCTCAAGCTGTCCGCAGAAAACTGGGACACTCCGGTGGTGGTCACGACCTCTGTTCAATTCTTTGAATCACTCTTTTCGAACAAGAGGAGTCAGTGCCGCAAACTTCACAATATCGCCAGGTCCGTCATCATCGTGGATGAGGCCCAAAGTATTCCGCGAGGCTACATATCACCGTGTCTGCAAGCTCTAAACGAGCTCGTTTCTAATTACGGGTGCACGGCGGTACTGTGCACCGCGACCCAGCCGGCCTGGCGGGGGTTGGGCGTGATGCCGACCGAGATTATGGATTCCCCGACACCCGACGAATTGGTGCGGACGTTTGAGCGGGTGTCGGTGTCGGTTCACGGTGACAGTTCGCATGTGACGAGAGACGAGCAAGTGGCTGGCTGGATAGCCAGCGCGGAGCAGGTACTTTGTATCGTCAATACTCGTAAGCATGCCCAGTCACTGTTCGCAATCCTAAAAAGTCTGGAAGTTGAGGACGTATACCACCTCAGCGGACGACTGTGTGCAAAGCACCGTTCCGACGTAATCTCCAAGATCCGTCAACGCCTTGCCGCGCGACTGCCTTGCCGCGTGGTTTCAACCCAGCTGATTGAAGCGGGAGTGGATGTGGACTTTCCCCTGGTTCTTCGCGCCTACGCGGGCCTCGATTCGATTGCCCAGGCCGCAGGACGTTGCAACCGAGAGGGGCGTTTGCAACGAGGGGAGGTGATGGTGTTTTATCCGGAATCGCACGGGATGCCGTCTGCGGGATGGATGAAGGAGACGGCCGTCGAAGCCCAAAACACGCTGGCGTATTCGCCAGGGTCGCCCTTGTCTCCATCTGCACTTCGCGATTATTTTGAGAGACTGCATGGCATCCGGACCGGCCGAGTAGACTCCGTTACGGATTGCGCAGGCCTGCTTCCGCTCTTGAGGAGCAAGAGTCGTAACCTCGAAATCCCATACGAGGAGGTGTCCGAGCGCTTCCGGCTTATTGACGAAAATATGTGGAGCATCGTGATTCCGTACGACGATTTGGTAACGAATTTGGTGAAAGAGCTAGCGTCAAGTCCGTATCCTCTTCGGGTACTCCGAAAATTACAGCCGTATGTGGTCCAGGTCTATCATCCCGAGTTCATGGAGTTTGGACGACTCGGACTCATTCGGAGTTTGGGCGGCGTCGCGCTACTCGTCGACAAAGCGTATTACGACAAAAGCCAGCTGGGGCTTTTGTCAGCCGCCGACGTCCCGGAGATGGAGGATCTTATATTTTGAGGGGGTGATGGTGTGGGATATGGTGTTACGCTTCGCGTATGGGGAGAACGTGCGTGCTTTACCCGCCCAGAAATGAAGGCGGAGCGGGTGAGCTATGATGTGATGACTCCCTCGGCTGCGCGCGGCATCCTCGAAGCTATCCACTGGAAACCGGCCATCCGTTGGGTTGTAGACAGAATTCGAGTCCTTCGCCCCATCCGGTTTGAAAACCTCCGTCGCAATGAAGTGGAATCGAAGGCATCTGCGCGGAGGGATGCGATTTACGCATCGTATGAGCGACAGCAGCGTGCGTCGTTGGTACTTCGAGAGGTGGATTACCTCATCGAGGCACACTTCGAAATGACGGACCGATGTGGCGACGAGGATACACCCGAGAAGCATTACAATATTTTTTTGCGCAGGGCGCGACAAGGCCAATGTTTTCATCGACCGTACCTCGGCTGCCGCGAGTTCCCAGCGCATTTCGAACTTGTCGACCCGGGCCATTTGTTGAGCGCTTCGTCGGTGGTGCACCCCGGCGAGGTGGATCTGGGCTACATGTTGCTGGACCAGGTCTTCGAGGTCAACGACAAGGGGGAGACGCTGACTGTCCCACATTTCTTTCGCGCCCGGATGGTCGATGGCGTGATTGAGGTTCCACGGCTCGAGGAGGCTTTTCGATGATACTTCAGGCGCTCTACCGCTATTACCAGATTCTCCTCGAGCAAGAGGGTGCGTCTGCTGTTCCGACCGGCAACTACTCTTCAGCTGACGTCGCTTTCGAAGTCCATCTGAACGAGGTGGGCCACGTAGTCGCGATAACAGTTGACTTGGATGAGAAAGGAAAGGTTCGACGTCAGAAATACCGCGTGCCCAGGCAGGATAAGCGCACGTCTGGTGTTAAGCCGTATTTCTTGTGCGACAAGCCTGAATATCTGTTTGGAGCGGCGTTGGGAATGCGCGAGGAGTGTCGGCAAGCTTCGCGAGACCTGTGGCGTGAGGTTCTGTCTTACGCTGCGATGTCGTCCCCCGAACTGGATGCACTGCAGTGCTTTGTGGGACTCGAGAGCGAGACGCTCTTGTCCCAACTTCGTACCCTAACGGATGAAACCCTCGTGGACCTTCTGAAGAGCGGTGGCCTTTGCGTTTTGAAGTACGCGCCGACCGGAAGGTACCTACACGCAGATCCATCCATCCTAAGAGCTTGGGAGGCATATTGCACCGCTCAAGACTCGATTGGGGGAGGCGCTCAAGGATCGGTCACGTGTCTCGTGACGGGTGAACGTATACCATGGGCGAAAATAGCACGAGTGCATCCGAACATCAAGAATGTCGTAGGTGCCCAATCTTCCGGGGCCGCTGTCGTTTCTTTTAACATCGAATCGTTCTGCTCGTACGGTCGCGGTCAGTCGTACAACGCTCCGACATCGCAAGAAGCCGCAGATGGCTACGGGTATGCCCTGAATCGGTTGTTATCCGATTCGAAGCACAAGGTGAGGATGAATGATACGACCGTCGTGTTTTGGGCAGAGTCGAGCAGCGAACCAGAGGTAGATCTACTTGCTAGTCTGTTGGCCGACTGGCAAGAGGGGGACGAGTCCCAACGGCAGGACCCCGACAGCGTTCGCGAACGCGTCCGCAGTGCTGTGAGACGAGTGAGCCATGGTCAGACATTCAGGGAAACTTTCGCAGACCTGGACCCGTCGATCGCCTTCTATATTCTGGGGTTGTCCCCAAACAGCGCTCGCTTGTCTGTTCGCTTTTGGTATATGGGTACGATGGGCGAGATTGGCGAACGGGTCTGGAAACACTATGAGGATTTGGCGATTGTCGGTTTGGACAAAAGTCCGTCCGTTAGAGAACTGCTACGAGAGGTGGCGGTCGGTCGCGACACCGCTAGCATCCCCTCAAATATGGAGGGCCAATTGCTCCGGTCGGTTCTTCTCGGATTACCCTATTCCCGTTCCATTTTCGTCCAACTGATGAATCGCATTCGTTCCGAGAGCGACGACCCAAAGAAGGGGTTGAGAAAGATTGGGCCGATTCGAGCCGCTATGATTAAGGCCTATCTACTCCGGGCTGCACGAACCAACCCGACCATGCGGAAAGGGGAGATCACGATGGCTCTCGACGAACATTCTTCGAGTACACCGTACAACTTGGGCAGGCTGTTTGCGTGTTTGGAAAAGGCTCAGGAAAGTGCACTGGGGCACGGTTTAAACGCCACGATTCGCGAACGTTTTTGGGGAGCCGCGAGCGCGACCCCGGCCAGCGTCTTTCCACGTCTTCTGAGCCTCGCTCAGCATCATGTAGCGAAGGATGAGAAATGGGGGAACTGGAATGACAGGCTCATTCAGCAGGTGATGAATTCCTTGCCGCCCGCCCTTCCTAGACGCTTGACGCTCGAAGAGCAGGGTATGTTTGCGTTGGGGTACTACCACCAGAAACAGGACTTCTATGCCAGACGCCCGGAGGAGCCGACGGCAGACCATCCAGGTGAGAATATGGAGGCGATGAATCGATGACACACGTTGAGACGGGGTTGGATCGCCGATACGAGTTTGTGGTGTTGTTTGATGTGAAGAATGGCAACCCAAATGGGGATCCGGACGCAGGGAACTTGCCGCGGATAGACGCTGAGACAGGTTGCGGTTTGGTTACAGACGTGTGTATCAAGCGGAAGATCCGTAACTACGTGGAGCTGGCACGGGCCGGAGAGCCGTCTTTTGATATCTATGTGAAGGAGGGCGTGGTGCTTAACAACCTGAACAAGGAGGCGTTTGCTGCCAATCCGGGCATTGAGTTGAAGGAAAAAAAGGCCGACAAGATGGAAGCCAAGCGTCGGGAGGACCAAGAAAGCCTCGCACGCTGGATGTGCGCAAAGTACTACGACATCCGGGCATTTGGGGCTGTGATGACCACCGGGATCAACTGCGGGCAAGTACGTGGCCCGGTACAGTTCAGCTTTGCGACCAGCATCGACCCAATCTCGCCGCAAGAGGTCACCATCACCAGGATGGCGGTCACGAATGAGAGGGATGCAGACAAGGAGCGCACGATGGGGAGAAAGAGTATCGTCCCGTACGGGCTTTATCGTATGGAGGGCTATGTGTCTGCGCCTCTTTCAAACCGTACGGGTTTCAATTCACGGGACCTGGATGTGCTTTGGGAGGCACTGCTCAACATGTTCGAACATGACCGCTCTGCCTCACGTGGTTCGATGGCCACCCGCAAACTCTACATCTTCGAGCATTCGTCCCCACTGGGCAACGCCCCAGCACATGAACTTTTCGAACGGATTCGAGTGAACAGGAGACCAGGCGTCGACGTAGCAAGATCGTTTGAGGACTACGAGATTGCCGTGGAGAGTTCGCCCAGTGGCGTTCGGCTCATCGAGTTTCGGTAGGTGGGGCGTGGGTGGTTTGGGAGGATGACGAATATCTGGCGCTGTCGGGCATTCAACATTTCGCCTTTTGTGAGCGGCAGTGGGCGCTCATCCATGTAGAGCAGCAATGGCGGGAGAACGTGCTGACCACCGAGGGTCAGCACGTTCATGAACGCGTTGACGAGGTCCAGTTCGACGAGACGCGGAGGGATCTCCGAGTCGTTCGTTCGGTACCGATTGTCTCGCACAGTTTGGGATTACGAGGCATCGCCGACATGGTTGAGTTTCGGAGGGTACGCTCGGCAACGGATGAAACCATGTCGTTGGATGGGCGACAAGGATTTTGGACGGTCACGCCCGTCGAGTATAAGCGTGGCAAACCCAAGCCGGATGACCGCGACATCGTGCAGCTTTGCGCACAGGCGATGTGCTTGGAGGAAATGCTTGGGGTGAGCGTACGTCGGGGTACGTTCTTCTACGCGCAAACTCGCAAACGCGAATATGTGGAATTTACGGAAATGGATCGCGCTCGCGTAAAAGCGCTTTGCGAGAGGATGCATGATTTCCTCCGCGCAGCGTTGACTCCGAGAGCAGTGTATAAATCGCACTGCAAGAGTTGTTCGTTATTCGAAATATGCCAGCCGAAACTGAGCGTTCCAAAGGCGCGTTCCGCGAGCGGTTACGTACTGGAGCACGTGGGAGGCGAGGCTCTATCAAGCGACTGCTGAATACGCTGTATGTGACTTTGCCCGATGCGTATCTAGGTGCCAAGGGCGATACGCTAACGGTCCGGTCCCATGGAGTTAAGGAGCTGCAGGTTCCGATCTTGAATCTGGAATCGGTTGTCGTATTCGGATATCAAGGTGTAAGTCCGGAGGCCATGCATCTTTGCATCGAGAACGACGTAGCATTGATTTTTTTAACACCTAACGGGCAGTTCAAGGCGCGCGTGACTGGTGAAACCAAGGGCAATGTGCATCTTAGGAAAACGCAATATCGATGGAGTGATGACCCGACTCATTCACTCCGGCTGGCGAAGAGGTTTTTGTACGCAAAGATTTACAACGCACGGGCGTCAGTGCAGAGAACAGTACGGGATCATTCGGAGAGGATAGACCAGTCGAAATTGGTATCCATCATCGAAGAACTAAATAGCCAGATTTCCGGCGCCAAGGCGAGCGCATCCCTCGATGAGTTGCGAGGAGTCGAAGGACTTGCCGCCCGTCACTATTTCTCCGTTCTTTCAGATCAGGTCCTGACCAACAAGGATGCGTTTGCGTTTTCTGGAAGAGTCAAGAGGCCTCCGGCGGACCGCCTGAATTCACTACTGTCATTCTTATATACGTTACTGGCAAGCGACGTGGCACATGCCTTGGAGTCCGTGGGGCTAGACGCGCAAGTAGGCTTTCTTCATCGCGACAGGTCAGGGAGAAACAGTCTAGCACTGGACATGATGGAAGAGTTTCGCGTCTACCTGGCGGACCGGACGGCACTGTCACTCATCAATCGGCGCCAATTACTACCTGGCGATTTCACCAGAAAGGAGACAGGTGTGTGGCTGTTAACTGATTCGGGGCGTAAGACAGTCCTTACGGAATGGCAACAGCGCAAACGGGAACTCATTCGCCATCCGTTTCTTGACGAAAAAATTCCTATCGGATTGTTGCCCTATGCCCAGGCAATGTTGTTAGCCCGGCATATGCGTGGGGATCTCGATGACTACCCCCCGTTCTTTTGGAAATAGGAGGTCATGAGGTGTGCTGGTGTTGATCACGTATGACGTGAATACCACGACGGCTCTAGGACGGCGTCGACTAAGGAAGGTCGCTCAGGTGTGTGAAAATTTCGGCCAACGCGTGCAATGCTCCGTCTTCGAGTGTCTTGTCGATCCCGAACAATTTGCTGAGTTGAAGCACAAACTGGTCCAATTGATTGACAAGGATAGGGACAGTCTTCGGTTCTATCTCCTAGGCGCGAAGTGGAGAGGACGGGTGGAGCATATCGGGGCTAAGCAATCGTACGACCCGGAAGGGTTCCTGATGATATAGCTTTACGGACCCGCGCGAACCTATGGTGCCCATTCGAGACCGCGGTCTTTCGCGAATGGCGTCCACAGTGGCTGTAATGCAGCTCGGTGCGGTTTTGGAGGAACGGGTCCAGCGGCTTAAACCATGGTTCGCGGGATTTGGCGTGAAATTCCGCGTGGTTAACGGATTCGCAGACCATGCAGTCGCCCGCCGTGCGCGGGCGTGGATTGAAACGGCGAACCAATGGTAGCGCGACTATACACCCACGCAGTCGCCCGCCGTGCGCGGGCGTGGATTGAAACGCCACGTGTGTGTCGGGTGAGTCTTCTAGTTAACGTCGCCCGCCGTGCGCGGGCGTGGATTGAAACGGGCCTATCGTAGCGCTGCGGGTCAGGCGTACCTGGTCGCCCGCCGTGCGCGGGCGTGGATTGAAACCACGCAACGCTGCGCACCCACGACCGCAAGAAAGTCGCCCGCCGTGCGCGGGCGTGGATTGAAACAGGTGCAGCTACTCCAGTCAGACGATGCGACGGTGGTCGCCCGCCGTGCGCGGGCGTGGATTGAAACGACGTAAAGTAGTGACGCCAATCGTCATCGTTTCGGTCGCCCGCCGTGCGCGGGCGTGGATTGAAACACATCACGGCCACGCCACCAGTTACACCCACAAGTCGCCCGCCGTGCGCGGGCGTGGATTGAAACCCAGAATATGTAACGGATCTGTATGCAAGAAATGACGTCGCCCGCCGTGCGCGGGCGTGGATTGAAACCTATCCCTGTCTTTGTGCCTGTCCCTGTCCCCAGTCGCCCGCCGTGCGCGGGCGTGGATTGAAACCGTGGTATCCCCGGTTGGTGCGCGAAAATGGAAAGTCGCCCGCCGTGCGCGGGCGTGGATTGAAACAAAATGCGTCCAGCGCTAATCTTACTGTGACGGCGGTCGCCCGCCGTGCGCGGGCGTGGATTGAAACCCGGCGCAACGTCTGCGGACGGCCCGCTACCGACGTCGCCCGCCGTGCGCGGGCGTGGATTGAAACAAGACCAACATCCCCGGTCGCTTCCGCGTTCAAACGTCGCCCGCCGTGCGCGGGCGTGGATTGAAACTGCGCCACCCACACCGGAAACGTGAGGTCGTGGATGGTCGCCCGCCGTGCGCGGGCGTGGATTGAAACCCGCAGACCTTACAGAACATCTCCTCGCACCTCCGTCGCCCGCCGTGCGCGGGCGTGGATTGAAACATCCAGAACGCGACGGACTCATCCGGCGGACCGGTCGCCCGCCGTGCGCGGGCGTGGATTGAAACTCGTTGATCTGGTCGGCCAGTGCGAGCAATACGCGCGTCGCCCGCCGTGCGCGGGCGTGGATTGAAACATCGACGAAGACGGTTGCGCCCGTTGCCGTCAAGGTCGCCCGCCGTGCGCGGGCGTGGATTGAAACCACCTGCTGGCAAGCTATAAGGGCGTACCACTAGTCGCCCGCCGTGCGCGGGCGTGGATTGAAACTCAAAGACCCGTATTGAGACAGTTATGAAGGACAGCCGTCGCCCGCCGTGCGCGGGCGTGGATTGAAACGAGTACGACCAAGATGAGTTTCGGCACATCCACTGTCGCCCGCCGTGCGCGGGCGTGGATTGAAACTCGATGACGACCACTACCGACTGGTGCTTCAGGCGTCGCCCGCCGTGCGCGGGCGTGGATTGAAACTGCCTGTGCTCGTGCCTGTGCGATCCGGGCCTTGTCGCCCGCCGTGCGCGGGCGTGGATTGAAACCCCGACTCCACGCGGACAAGGATCGTCCGGTCCATCGTCGCCCGCCGTGCGCGGGCGTGGATTGAAACTCGTGTGCGTTTATTGCCTACGCCACTCATGTCTGTCGCCCGCCGTGCGCGGGCGTGGATTGAAACTGTATCAGTCCCGCCCACTGCTGACGCTCTGAAGGTCGCCCGCCGTGCGCGGGCGTGGATTGAAACATTAGCAGGGTCGACAGAGATGTCTCGGTGGGTAGTCGCCCGCCGTGCGCGGGCGTGGATTGAAACGTGCCCCCCTTGTGGCGTCGTATATATGTAGCAGCCGTCGCCCGCCGTGCGCGGGCGTGGATTGAAACGGGCGGCTACGGGTCGCTGTGGCTCGATGGTCCAGTCGCCCGCCGTGCGCGGGCGTGGATTGAAACGTCGATACCCGCGAGGATGAACGAACGCGCCACGGTCGCCCGCCGTGCGCGGGCGTGGATTGAAACTTTGCTGTGATCCCCCAGATACAAAGCGCGATCAAGATGTCGCCCGCCGTGCGCGGGCGTGGATTGAAACATGTCGTAGACGACGCAGCCGCCTTCGTCGCGCGTCGCCCGCCGTGCGCGGGCGTGGATTGAAACCCAAAACGTGAACCCGATTGATACCTGCCAAAAGCGTCGCCCGCCGTGCGCGGGCGTGGATTGAAACACAAAGAATGGGCAACCCATCGTCGGCGACAACAGTCGCCCGCCGTGCGCGGGCGTGGATTGAAACACGGACCAAAGCCTGCAGATCACGGACGCCTTGGTCGCCCGCCGTGCGCGGGCGTGGATTGAAACCAGAGCTTTGGGCGTGGGTCGAACGTGTCTACAAGTCGCCCGCCGTGCGCGGGCGTGGATTGAAACACAGGAGAGACGAAAGTTGTTGGCGACGGTCACAGTCGCCCGCCGTGCGCGGGCGTGGATTGAAACACCTCGTCGTAGACACCTGCCCCCATCGCACCAACGGTCGCCCGCCGTGCGCGGGCGTGGATTGAAACCTAGCACACGCGCGATCTTAATCGCAGTATCTACGTCGCCCGCCGTGCGCGGGCGTGGATTGAAACGTCGCCCTGTACTATCGAATACGAACCACGCAGTGTCGCCCGCCGTGCGCGGGCGTGGATTGAAACCTGCTTGTCGCGCCACTTGTCGGGCCGGCGATTCGTCGCCCGCCGTGCGCGGGCGTGGATTGAAACCTGCTTGTCGCGCCACTTTTCGGGCCGGCGATTCGTCGCCCGCCGTGCGCGGGCGTGGATTGAAACTTTGGGAGGTAGTTCTTGTATGCAAAAAGCACTCGTCGCCCGCCGTGCGCGGGCGTGGATTGAAACTTGCATGTGTATGTTGACAAAGTCATACGTCCATGTCGCCCGCCGTGCGCGGGCGTGGATTGAAACAGCGACCCGGCCCCGGGCGACAGTCAGTCGGCGTGTCGCCCGCCGTGCGCGGGCGTGGATTGAAACATTTCCGGTGGGTGGTTATTCGTAACCGGCTTTCCCTCGTCGCCCGCCGTGCGCGGGCGTGGATTGAAACAGGTATGCGGGATGGACGCTAAACAATTGTGGGCGGTCGCCCGCCGTGCGCGGGCGTGGATTGAAACACATGCATTTCGTCGGCGAATTCTACGGGCGTTGTCGCCCGCCGTGCGCGGGCGTGGATTGAAACCAGTATGTGTGACCTAGCTCGGGCCGACAACTGCGTCGCCCGCCGTGCGCGGGCGTGGATTGAAACATGGACACCGTGATCGGGCACCACAACACGGACACCGTCGCCCGCCGTGCGCGGGCGTGGATTGAAACTCCCATGTGCTTGCTGAGAATCCGGATGCCGCCGGAGTCGCCCGCCGTGCGCGGGCGTGGATTGAAACTCGGCGAGCTTGAGCACCTGATCCTCACCCGCCGGGTCGCCCGCCGTGCGCGGGCGTGGATTGAAACATCACAGAGGCCGAAGAAGCATCCATCCTCGCTGAGGTCGCCCGCCGTGCGCGGGCGTGGATTGAAACGGTCTTGGTTGCCTAGGACTTTTGTCCTTTTTGGTGGTCGCCCGCCGTGCGCGGGCGTGGATTGAAACCCGTACTCCTAGGACTAAAGACGTTACCCGCGCTAACGTCGCCCGCCGTGCGCGGGCGTGGACTAAGACTGGCTCAAAAACAGGAAACCGACAGAGTGGCGTGATGTGGACCGCCGCTGTCACAGCAACGTAGTGTCGCGTATGAACCGCGCCCCCCTCTCCGCAACTCACGGCTCCTGACGTACCTTACGGCCGCTCGCAACAGCCCGGACTGCCGCAGCCGCCGCAGGGTATTGAAATGTGAACCCACCATCCAGTGCGACCTCCGGCAGCACCCGTTGTCCGGACAGGAGCATCTCCGCTGTTTCGCCGAGAACGAGCCGGAGGGCAGCGGACGGAACTGGAAGCCAGTGCGGCTTGCGCATGGCGGCGGCCACCGTGCGACCGAGATCATCCATCGTCAACGGGTCTGGCGCGGTCCCGTTGACCGGTCCGGCAATGTTTCGGTCGAGGCACCACAGCGCCAGCCGTGCGAGATCATCCTCGTGAATCCAGGACACCCACTGCCGACCACTCCCCAGAGGCCCGCCGAGGCCCAACCGGTATGGCATCGCCAGCTTCGGGAACGCCCCGCCGCGTGAGCTGAGCACGAGGCCAATGCGCAACCGCACCACGCGCGTTCGCTCGCAGGCCGGAGCCGCAGCCGCTTCCCATGCTCGGCAGACATCGGCGAGGAATCCTTCTCCCGGCCCATCCGTCTCCACGAAGGTCCTGGTGTCGGACGTGCCGTAGTATCCGACGGCCGATCCGCTGACAAAACACACCGGCGGCACCGGGGTCGCTCGAACAGCCTCTGCGATGGCGGCGGTCAGTTCGACGCGGCTGTCAAGGATGCGTCGCTTCCGTTCCGCCGTCCAACGCCCGCTCTGCAGCGATTCACCGGCAAGGTTGACGACCGCATACGGTTCGCCGGACGCCGGGAACAGCGCTGGGATGGTGGACAGGGTGTATGGGATGGTCTGACCGTACGGTATCGCACGCGGAGTGCGGGACGGGACGAACACCTGGTGCCCCGCGGCTGCCGCGTGCCGCGCGAGCGCTTGGCCAACGAGTCCTGTGCCGCCAAATACGACCACCTGCATCGGGCGTCCTCCCTTGCACTAATCTTCCTTCCGTCGGCAGGAAAACGTTCCATCAAAAGCGAATCTTCATGAAACGGATCTTCGGGAAAACGAATTAGCGCATTCCTACGTGGCTCGCCGGACCGGCGCGACGACTCCGGTTGCGATGCCCTGGTTGGAGGTGTCCGCCTGTGACCATCGAGATTCCACCTGCCGGTGCCGTTCCGCCCGTGCCAGATCCAGCGCCGAAACCGTTGTTTCGCAAGCTGACGTGGTGGGTGGTTGCGCTGCCAATTCTCCTGTTCGTCGCCTTGGCCATGCACAGTCTGTACTGGCTCAACTTCGCGCACGTCATCTCGGGTGTCCTCTGGACAGGGGCGGACATCTTCATGGGTTTCTTTGTCGGCCCAGTACTGCGCCGTCTGAACCCAGACCAGCGCAAGGCCGTCATCACCTGGCTTGTGCCAAGGACCATGCTGTACCTGCCGGTGCTCGCGTTCACCACGGGAACCGCCGGGTGGTTCATGGCGAACTGGCTTCACATGCTGGACCCAGGGAATCCCACGCGCCCATGGATTTTCGCGGCCCTGACGGTCATCACCTTGCTGGCTGTCAGCGGCTTTGGCATCCTGTTGCCCAATTCGATTCGCACGTATTTGGAACTGCAGCGCAAACCCCCGAACATCGAAAAGGTGCTGCGGCTCAATCGCAACAACAACCGGTTGGCGGGCGTTCAGGGCGTGCTGCAAGTCGTCATCATCCTCATTATGGCACGCCTTGTGATGGGCTGACTGCGGTCGCCTCAACCCGCCGCCGATGTGTCGCCTGGGCGTGCGTCTGTGCGAAATTCGGCGCACGCCCTGTGTCGCCATCGCGGTCCTTGACGATTTAAAGCTTGCGCAAGTGGACGCGTTCCACGCGGTGGTCTGCACCCTTTTGGAGAATCAAGTCGGCTCGGTGGCGGGTGGGCAAAATATTTTCGACCAGGTTGGGCGCGTTGATGCGGCTCCAAATGGAGAGCGCCAATTGCTCCGCGTCGCCGGGCGTCAGATTGGCGTACCGGTGAAAGTACGACGTCGGGTCTTGGAACGCTGTGCGCCGCAGGGCTTCAAACCGCTCGACGTACCACGTCCGGATGAACGCCTCCGGCGCGTCGACAAAGATGGAGAAGTCGAAGAAGTCCGAGACAAACAGCTGTGCCCGCACATCCGCGGTGTGGGTCTGCAGGACGTTCAGCCCTTCGACGATGAGAATATCCGGTTGCCGGACCAGCTCCATCTGGTTGGGGACGATGTCGTACGTCAAATGCGAGTACACCGGCGCCGCCACTTCAGGCTTCCCAGACTTGACATCCCGCAGGAAGCGAATGAGCCGGCGCACGTCGTAACTTTCCGGAAAGCCTTTGCGGTCGAGGATGCCGCGGGCTTCCAGGGTTGCATTTGGGAACAGAAAGCCGTCCGTGGTGATGAGGTCCACTTTCGGATGATTGGGCCAGCGAGCGAGCAGGGCTTGAATCAGCCGGGCCGTGGTGCTCTTGCCGACGGCGACACTTCCCGCAATCCCGATGATGTACGGGACTTTGGCGGTACGGTTCCCGAGAAACAGGTTGGTGGCCTGGTAGAGGTTTTGCGTCGCGGCCACGTACAAATTCAGGAGACGCGATAGAGGCAGGTACACGACCTCCACTTCGTCGAGCGAGATGGGTACGTTCAACCCATGCAGTCGGCGCACCTCCGCTTCTGTGAGCGGCAGCGGCGTGGCGGACCGAAGGGCCCCCCAAGCCTCCCGGGTGAACGTGACGAACGGTGACAAGCGCTCCGACGTGGTCGTTGTTGGATGCATCGCTGTCTAATCCTCTCCTCACTGACGGCGTCGCAAACCCGCATCGGTCCTGGCTGCATCGCGCGCGGGGCGGCGGGAGCACAGCGGCACACGGTACCCGGCGCCGTGCCATCCTGGCTATTATACCGAACTGCGCGGCTGTCAACACCCGCCCACGGCCGTGGTGCCGTTCAAAGCAACGGGGCCAGCAGACGCGCCGACTGGTGCAACACCTGCCGCCTCCAGGGGATGCGGTCCAGTTCGGAACGGGTGACCGGTCGCGCCGACGCGAGGTCGAGCTCAAAGCGTTGCGAGAGCGATGCGGCGAGTGGCTGACCGTAGGAGATCATACACAGTTCGTAATTCAAGTGAAAACTGCGCAGGTCGAAGTTCGCGGCTCCAATCACGCTGACGCACCCGTCCACCACGGCGACCTTCGCGTGCAGGACACCAGGCCGCCACAGGTAAAGTTCGACTCCGGCGTCCACGAGATCCCGAAAATACGTCTGGCATGCGTATCCAATCAACCGGTGGTCCACCTTCTCGGGTAGCAGCAAGCGGACGCGGACCCCCCGTGCAGCGGCCGTCTTTAAGGCCATCATCAGGTCTTCGCCTGGAGCGAAGTACGGCGTCATCAGGTCCACGGTGTGCTCCGCCTGCGTCAGACAGACAAAATACGTCTCCCGGACGATGGCCCGTTTGTGGTCCGGGCCGCTGTCGAAGAACTGGACCGGCACGTCCGCGTGGCGAAAAACGGTTTCCTTGGGGGCCGCTTGAACCCGCCACGGAAAGGGAGGTGCGGTCGGCGGGGCCAGCGCCGACTGGGGCGCTTGGCGTGGCAACACATCTGGCGTCGACACGCTCCAGTCGGACTCGAAGATGGCCTGTGCCTGCCGCGCAGCAGGCCCGAGGATGCGGACCTGCGCGTCGTGCCACGGCCCGTTTTGCGGCTTCTGGCCCGTGTATTCGAGGCCGACGTTCATGCCGCCGACATACGCTGTCGCGGTATCGATGTGGACAATCTTGCAGTGGTCCCGGTGGTTCAGCGTTGGGTTCAAAAAACCTGCGCGCAACGGAAAGAACGCGCGCGTTTCAATACCAGCGGCTTGCATCTGTGCAATCACAGCGGGAGGGAACGTGAGGCTCCCAAACCCGTCGCGCAGGAAACGAATGTGCACGCCAGCGGCTGCGCGCTCGAGCAATGCGGCCACCACAGCCTGACCGACCTCGTCCCAGCGAAAGATGTAGAACTCCATGTCGATGGTGGTGCGAGCCGACTGGATGTCCGTCAGCAGTTGTTGGTAAAAGGCGCTCCCGTCGAAGTACACGGTGACGTCCGCCCGTTCGATGGGGCTGGCGACCCCCCTCAGACACTTCGACAGATTGGAGACGAGCGGACTGCCTTCGCCCCCGACGCTTGCGCCGCTGGTGGGAGCGTGCCAGTGAATCGGCCGGCGCGGCGGCACGCGGCGGGCGACACGCCTGTACACCCACAGTCCGACGACCGGCAGGGCGATGCAGGCCACCAACCAGGTCAGTGCGAACGCCGGTGTTTGGGCTTCCCGAACGGCCACCATCAATACGCCGACGGCGTTTAGCACGAGCACGGCCACGACTGCGAGACATATCCAAAGGGCCAGGCTCACGTGGGTT
The DNA here is from genome assembly GCA_023511295.1 of Alicyclobacillus sp. GTDB lineage: Bacteria > Bacillota > Bacilli > Alicyclobacillales > Alicyclobacillaceae > JAIMBT01. Next base: position 41,870 of record JAIMBT010000006.1, on the reverse strand, counting down.
CTCCTCCCAATCGAATCGAGCGCCGACTTGAGGCGCATCACGCCCTAGGATGGGCCATCATGTCCCGGGCTATGTGGTCAGCCGACCGTGGACGCGTCTTGGTGCCACTATGGCATGCATACAAACGCTTGGTGAGGGGTATTTTACCAGAGCAGGCTTCGCCTTTCCTCATCTCGATGTTCGGCGGCCTGTGAGGAGGAGGAGCATGGACGGAAACCATGCGCGCGGCGGCCGCGCCATTTGCGCGGTTGCAGTGGCTGTTGCAGCTACCGCCGGGTGGGCGTTTGGGACACCACTCGCACTTGCCCAGGGGCGCCACGTCGACATCCAGATTACGGACACCGGGTTTCAACCGAACCAAGTCACGGCGACGGTCGACCAGTCTATCCGTATTACCGTGGCGAATCGCGGCACGACGACCCACCAATTTTCCATCCCATACTACCGGATTTACTCGGAAAACCTCGCACCCGGTCAGACGCAGCAGATTGAATTTTCACCGTGGCAAACGGGGTCCTTTGAGATGGTATCCGACCCCAGCGGCAAAGACCGGCCGGAGTTTCGCGGTACGTTCCACGTGCAACCCGGTGCCTAGGCCTCATCCGAGTGACCGCTGTAGGCCGCCTTGCGATCTTGGATAAACTGGGCAATCCGCTGCAGGAACGCGGATGGGTCGTCCGTGCTCGACTCGGCCAAAGATTTTGCCAAGTCGACATACGGCCGCGCGTCCTCGCGCAACAGGAACGCCAACGTTTCCGGTTCGTACAAGCTCCGAGCTCGTTCGAGCCAGCTATCCGGCGTTCGCGGCTCGTCGTCGAACACGCTCAACGACACACCGAATGCCTTGGCGATTCGCCGAACGCTGTCGAGTGACGGCGTTGGTCGGGTGTGGTTCTCGATTGCGCTGAGATGGCTCAGGGAGACACCACTGCGCTCTGAGAGCTCACGCAGCGTCCACCCTCGCTCGGTCCGCAACGCTCGCAGTTTCTCTCCTACCGTCCCCATGTTCGCGCCTCCGTTCCCAGTGCCGCATCCGCCGGCCGCGCGTCCTGGCGCGCTGCCCTTCTGTCTGTGTCTTCATTTTACACAAATGTGGACACTTGTGCACGAGTCGAAGAAGACGCGGCTGGCCTGTGGCCGGCGGGCGGTTCTCACGGTGCGTGAATGGGCGCCTCCGCCAGCGCATGCCATGCGGGGCTGTCTTGGGCAAATGCAAACAGGCAGACGGGTTGGCTGTGCTTCCAGGCGAGGTACCTTGTCCACCTCGAGAGCACCGACCCAGCGACCCTGGGAAGCGCGGGTTGAATCTGCACGAGACCTCGGATAGCGCGGTCGTTGGCGGCCGGCACCGCGTAAACCAGCCAATCCGGACGATACAGTTGTCCCGACAGGTGTACAGCCACCTGTTTCGCGACCAAGTTCCACCCAGAGCCGCGCCAGCGCGGGACCAGATAGGTGCCAGCTTCGACCGCTGTGATGCCATCTGGCAACCAATGCGGCTCGATGCGGTTCAGGGTCAGGAAACCGACGGGCTGACCAGACGGCCGTACGAGGAACCGGAAACCGCTCCAGCTCATCGCGGCTTCGGCCTGCCGCTGGCTGAGCCACTCGCACCAGGTCCGCTCGCGTCCGTCGGCGAGCGGCCAAGCAGGGTCGAACCGCGCCTGCATCCACACGGAGCGAGCAAGCCGCTTTGCGCTCGCATCGGCCGTCAATGTGACCCACGCCGCGGGGTTCAACAGCACCGCGCATCCGCTCCTCGCACCTAGCTCATGAGATTGCGCCTACAGTCTACCGCATGCCAGCAGGCATCACCACGCAGGGCATTCTACAATCGAATATTGAACGGTCGAGAATGCGTTCAAAATCGGCTATAATTCCTCAATAGAGTAATTTTTGGGGGAGTGGACATGCGCGACATGGCAGCGCGTCTCCGTCAGATGCGAAAGGAGCGCGGGCTCAGCGTTCGCCAGTTGGCAGAGCGAGCGGATGTTTCGGTCAGTTACGTGTACGCCATTGAGAACGGAGAGCGCGGCAGCAACCTCACGAAACTAAACCAGATTGCGCGCGCGCTGGGCGTTCCGCTGAGCCAACTGTGGGACGAGGATTCGGAGACTTGACCGGTTGGGAGCCGTCTCCGGTACAGAGCCGCTCCGCGGTTCACGGCGCAGGTCTAACCGGCGTCGGCGTCCTGCCTTGGCAGCAATTGCAAATGGCACGCACCCGGTTGGGGCTGTCGCGGAGCGACTTGGCTCGCGGTATCGTCGGAGCGAGCGCCATCAGTCATATCGAGGCCGGCCGCGCGATTCCCTCTGAAACCGTCCTGGAACAGCTGGGGCAGCGGCTGCAGGTGGACGTGGCGAAGTGGAAGGCGGACTGGGCTCCTTGGCGTCGCAGAGCGCAGGTTCGAAAGACGCTGGCACGGGCGACGTCCGCGGGTGACTGGGCGAACGTGGCGTCCACCCTGGCGGACGCTTGGGGCGTGCTGACGCGTTTCGAACGGCACCTCTACGGCGCGCTTCTGCACGCAGCAAGAGGCGATACGTCGTCTGCGTCCGGGTCGTTACAAGCCGCGTGGTTTGCGGAGGACGCGCCTCGCCCGGAGGTTACTTGGCCAGGAACGGCCGCCGAGGTCCGGGCGCTCGAGCGCGCAGAGGCCCTGTGCTTGGCCGAGATTGCGCGGCAAAGTGGCCGAACGCATGCAGCCGCCTACTGGGATACACGGGCCAGGCGGCGCGGATGCTATACTGAGGCCAACGAGATCTCAGGACCCGGGGGGAGGGGTGCCACAATGTCGATGACCGGTGAAGAACTGGGCTATCAGGACGCCATGCGTCAGGTGGAACGCGCACTGCGCCGCCGAGCGAAGGCGTTGGAGGAAATGGAAGCGGACGCTTCCGAGGAGCAACTCGCGCTGCTTCAGGCGCGTAAGGCGGAGGTGGAGCACCTCATCGGCGTCGTCCAGTCTCTGCATCGGTAAACGGGAGTTCTGGTTGTGCCGGCGGCGAAACCGAACGCAGCGTCTGCCGTCCGCCGGCCGGAATTGGCGCGCGCCGTGGGACACGGCGAACCCGGGTGCGGTCGATTCACTGGAGGTACGGCGAGACGCGCCGGATGACCTCCGACAAGCGCTGAGCCATCTGACGGTAGCTCTCCTTCGCTTCTGGGTTGTGTGTTTCGAGTGCGAACGTCTCCAGGTCTGCCTGCAGGCCCTTCAACTTCGCCCGCAACAGCGGCTTCTCGGGAATGGCCGGCGTGTGCAGCGTGTCTGCAAACAGGTCCACGTACACGCTGCCTTCGGAGTCAATTTGCGCGACAAACACGTCTGTGAACGACGCCGCCCCCTGTTTTCGCACTTCCTCGAGCAGCCACTCCTCCGTGTAACCGGTCGCCGCGAGAGACTTTCCCAAGACGTGCCCGTTCACGATCACGATGCGCGGCGCCTTTTCCTCGAGCACGGAGAGGTGGAGATCTTGCGGCGTCGCGGGACTGACCGCTTTTTTCTTCATCACGCTGAGCGTCCCGTTGTTCTCGAACACGGCGGTTTCGACGTCGGAAAGCTTGAAGACGTCCTTTTGCCGGAGCATGGTCATCAGCTCTTCGACCGTCAGGTTTGCTTTGCGGAGGTTGCGTTCGAGGACGTGTCCGTTTTCCACCAGCAGCTCTGGCTTCCCGTCAAACAGATGTCGCCCGCGAAAAGACTTGCGCTGAATCCAGGCGACAATCAAGCTGAGCGCCGTCCAGAGCAGGAGGGTGACGATGGCGTGCAGGTTGGTCGCATCGTCCAAGGACCAGGTGGCCGCGATGTTGCCGATGGTGATGCCCACGATGTAGTCGAAAAAGGTCAGCTGTGCCACCTGGCGCTTGCCCATGATGCGGGCGAGAATGAACAGGACGACGAAGGCAGTGATGGATTGTATCACGATCTCTCCGGTTGTCTTCATCGAATCCCTCCACCGTCTCGTACGCGTTGCGGCAGTCCGCAGCATGGATAGCTTCTCCTGGCGCCGTTCGGGTATGCAGGCAGCGCGCACGCCCGAGGCGGCAAGAGTGTGCTACAATAGAGTTGATATAGAATGTAACCGCATACATCGGGCGGTGCGCGGCGGGTACAAACGACGGCCCGCCGCGATGTGTCCATCTCGGAGGTGAATGGCGTGCAGTGGAATGCCCTCATGGAGTCCATGCCGCGGGACGAGTTGCAGCGCTTGCAATTGGACCGTTTGCAGGCGACGGTTGCCCACGCGTACGCCCGGGTGCCGCTGTACCGACGGCGGTTCGAGGAGCTTGGCGTTCACCCAGACGACATTCGAGACCTGACGGATGTTGTCCGTCTTCCGTTCACCGTGAAGCAGGACCTGCGCGACACCTACCCGTTTGGCATGTTCGCCGTTCCGCGCAGCGAGTTGGCGCGGATTCACGCCTCGTCGGGCACGAAGGGCAAGGCGACGGTCGTCGGTTACACGCGAGGGGACCTCGAGGTGTGGGCCGAGGTTGTCGCCCGGAGCATCGCCTGTGCGGGCGCGCGGCCCGGCGATATCCTGCACAACGCCTACGGGTACGGACTCTTCACCGGTGGCCTGGGACTGCACGCCGGGGCAGAGCGCCTCGGCGTGACCGTTGTGCCGGCCTCCGGCGGCTTCACTCGCCGACAGGTCGCGCTCCTGCAGGATTTTGGAGCAAACGGCCTGTGCTGCACGCCGTCGTACGCCTTGAACATCGCCGAGACGATGGCGGACATGGGGGTGGATCGCTCCGCCCTCCAACTGCGCTACGGAATATTCGGCGCGGAACCGTGGACCGAGGCCATGCGCCGACGCATTGAGGAGCAGTTCGGAATGGATGCGCTCAACATCTACGGGTTGAGCGAGGTGATGGGTCCCGGTGTGGCGATGGAGTGCCCGGAGGAAAAAGCGGGTCTCCACGTGTGGGAAGACCACTTCCTCGTGGAAGTGGTGGACCCGGAGACGGGGTCGCCACTTCCGGACGGCGCGGTCGGGGAACTGGTGTTCACCAGTCTGACCAAGCAGGCGTTCCCCGTCATCCGATACCGCACCGGCGATTTAGCGGCCATGCTCTCGGAACCGTGTCGGTGTGGACGGACACACCGCCGCATGAGCCGCGTGAAGGGGCGCGTGGACGACATGCTGATCATCCGCGGCGTGAACGTCTTCCCGCAGGAAGTGGAACTGGAACTGATGCAGTTTGAAACGCTGGCGCCGCACTATCAACTGACGGTCGTCCGCGACGGGCCGCTAGATCACCTCGAGGTCCACGTCGAGTGGACGGCCGGTGTGCCTGTGAACGACGCGTTCGCAGCCGAACTGTCGCAGACCATCGCCGAGCGCTTGCGCGAACGGTTGCAGGTTCGGCCGAGGGCGGTTCATATCCACCCAGCGGGAACGCTGCCCCGCAGTGAAGGGAAGGCGGTGCGGGTGGTGGACGAGCGCGCCCTGGGGTCGGTGTGAGTCGCTGTGCCTGAAACGGCGGCCTGCGTTTCGCCCCGCGCGTGGCGCCCTCGCCGCAGCGTGCGCAACCGGCGGGGACTGGACATTCGGAAGGGATGATTGTCCCTGGAAAGGAAATGACACACATGGTGAAGATGACTGCCCTGTACCGTCAACCGGCAGATGTGGAAGGTTTTATGGACCACTACTACAACGTGCACTTGCCCATCATCCGCCGGCTACCCGGGTTGCTCCGCATGGAACTCGGCAAGGTGTTCACGTTCACCGGCGATACGCCGGTTCAGTTCCTCCAGGCGGACATGTACTTCGCGGACCGAGATAGCCTCCTCGCCGCGTTGAAGTCGGAGCCTGGGCGCGAGAGCGGTCGAGACGCGCAGCGGTTTGCGGGCGAGTACGTGCAGGTGTACTTCTCGGACGTGGAGGTGGAGGACTTCGCATGAGCGATACCGTTCGGGTTGACATCGAGGCGGGGGTCGCCCGCATCACGCTGAATCGGCCACAGGTCATCAACGCCATCAACCAAGAGTTGGGGGACGCATTGTACGAAGCCTTCCGCGCCGTCGACGCAAACCCGGACGTCCGGGCCGTCGTGCTCACCGGCGCTGGACGCGGTTTCTGCTCTGGTCAGGACCTCGGAGACCGCGTGGCAGTGGACGAGACGTTGCGCCTCGCCGACAGTGTGCGGGAGCGCTACAACCCCCTCATCACAAAGATGCAAACGCTTCGGGTTCCGCTGCTGGCCGCGGTCAACGGTGCCTGTGCCGGGGCGGGAATGGGCTTGGCGCTCGCCTGTGATTTACGGGTCGCGGCGGAGGACGCGAAGTTCACGATGGCGTTCAGCAAGATTGGCCTGGTGCCGGATTCCGGGACGAGTTACTTCTTGCCGCGCCTCGTCGGCTACGCGAAAGCGTTGGAACTGGCGTGGACCGGCCAGGTCCTGACGGCTGCAGAGGCGTACCAGCTGGGCATCGTCAACCGCGTCGTGCCAGCCGATGCGCTGCAAGCGGAAACCATGGCCTTGGCGCGGCGACTGGCGGACGGCCCGACGCTCGCGTATCGCCTCACCAAGCAAGCGATGGCGCAAAACATGACAGCGTCCCTGCCGGCTGCCCTTGAGCGGGAAGCGCAACTGCAGGACGAAGCGGGCCGGTCACAAGACTTTCGTGAGGGCGTTCGCGCGTTTGCGGAGAAACGTCCGCCCGCGTTTCGCGGACGATGAAACCAAGGGGGGCCAGCAGGAATGCCGGTTGGTGGTAACAGCGGATGGGTCCATTCGGCGAACCCCGTCCCTGCCGTCGTGGGCGTGGTGGGTGCTGGCACCATGGGTGCCGGGATTGCGCAGGTTGCGGTGACCTCCGGTGCGCGCGTCGTCCTCTTCGACGTGGAGCCCCGGGTGCTCGAGCGGGCCGTCGCCGGGCTCACGGACCGACTGCAGCGCTCGGTCGAGAAGGGGCAGCGCACGGCGGAGGATGCCGCGAGTTGCCTGGAGCGACTGTCGACGACGACCGAGCTGTCGGACCTCGCGGCCGCCGAACTGGTGGTGGAGGCCGTCCCCGAGAAGTTGGAACTGAAGCGGCGCGTGTTTGCCCAGTTGGAGGCGATTTGCCCGCCCAGTGCCGTGCTGGCGAGCAACACTTCCTCGTTGCCAATCTCGGTGCTCGGGGCCGGGTTAACACACGCCGAGCGCGTCGTCGGCATGCATTTCTTCAACCCAGCGCCGGTCATGCGGCTGGTCGAGGTGGTGGCGGGTGAGGACACAGATCCCGCGGTGGTGGAACGCGTTCGCGAGATTGTTGCGGCCTTTGGCAAGCAAGCGATTGTTTGTCAGGATACGCCGGGATTCATCGTCAATCGTGTGGCGCGAAACTTTTACGGTGAGGCGTTGCGCATCGTCGGCGAAGGTACGGCGGACGTCAGCCAGGTGGACGAACTGCTGCAGGGTGCGGCCGGCTTCCGCATGGGGCCGTTCGAGTTGATGGACTTGATTGGCATCGATGTGAACTACGACGTGACGCAATCGGTGTATGCGGCGTTTCACCAGGAGCCGCGCTTTCGCCCGCACCCGCTGCAGGCGCGAAAGGTCGCGGCCGGACAGCTCGGCCGCAAGACAGGCCGAGGGTTCTACCGGTATGACGGTGGCGTGCGCGTGTCCAACGCCAGCCCAGACCGTCCGGTCGCCGGGCCGTCGTCCGCAGGACAGGGGGCCGGTACACGTGCAACGGCGACCGCCTCGGTGGATACGCCGGGCGTATCTGTGCAGGCTGCGCAGCGCTGGACAGCGTATCCGCCGGTGGTTGTCGGCGATACACCGCTGGCGAATGCCCTGCGCGCGCGCATCGCCACGGTCTGGAATCGGCCGCCGGCGGATTGCGGTCTCGCGTTTGCACAACCGCAACCGCATTGGGACGAGACCGGGAAACAGTGGCGCGCCGAGGAAGTGGAGGCGTTCCTTCGCGCGCACCCGAGCCGCGTGGTGATGGTGAGCGTGGCGGGGGATGAAACGGCGCATCGGCAGATTCTGCAGGCAGTGGAACGGGCAGTGGCCCGCGACGCGGTGCTGCTCACCTCCGTTGCGGGCCCGTCGACTTCGCGGCAAGCCGCGTGGCTGACCGAGCCGAAGCGGTTGCGCGGGTTTTCCATCGTCCTTCGAGCGGACGGCACACTGCCTGGCACGTCTCTGGGGGAACCGCTCGCCGAGTGGTTTCGCCCAGTGCAGGCCATCCGCGCTGGGGGCGCGACCGAAGCGACCCTGGATGCGGTGGACGAGGCCTGTGTGTCGGCCTTGGCCGCTTTGGGGTTTGCGCCGCGGTTGTTGCGTGACGGCCCGGGCGGCGTCGCGCTGCGCATCTTGTCGATGGTGCTGAACGAGGCACAGGTGGTGTTGCACGAAGGGACGGCGACGGCGGCGGACATCGACCTGGGGATGCGCCTTGGTACCAACTATCCGGCGGGGCCCGTCGAGTGGTTGAACGGGATCGGCCCGGTCAGCGTGTGGTACGCGCTGTCGGCGCTCCAGCGGGAGCTCGGCGATGCGCGGTACCAACCGTCGCCAGGGTTAACAGCCGCGGCTTGGTATCGGCCGACAAAGACCGGCGGCGAGGAATGCTAGGTCAGGGTTCCGAACGTTCCAGAGGGAGTGTGTAAAGATGGGGATTTTTGAACAGATGAGAGCGTACGGCCACGAACAGGTCATCTTCTTTCAGCACAAGGCGACCGGCCTGAAATCCATCGTGGCCATTCACGATACCACGGCCGGCCCGGCTCTTGGCGGATGCCGGATGCGGCCGTACGCAAGTGAAGAGGAGATGCTCCTCGACGTCCTGCGCTTGTCGCGCGGCATGACGTACAAGTGCGCGATTGCCGATGTCGACAACGGGGGCGGTAAGTGCGTGATTTGGGGAGATCCGAACACGGACAAGACACCGGAGATGTTCCGCGCGTTGGGCCGTTTCGTCGAAGGCTTGGGCGGCCGGTTCTACACCGGGACCGACGTCGGCACCTATCCGCAGGACTTTGTGCACGCGAAGCGCGAGAGTTCGTACATCGTGGGCGTTCCTGTCGAATATGGCGGCAGTGGGGATTCGTCCGTGCCGACCGCCTTCGGCGTGATGCAGGGCATCCGCGCCACCGCGAAGAAGCTGTGGGGCCAGACGGACTTGCAGGGTCGGACGTTCGCCATCCAGGGCCTGGGCAAGGTAGGGGCGAAGGTCGCGGTGAGTTTGGCGGAAGAGGGCGCGCATGTGATTGCGACCGATGTCGTCGCGGACAACATCGAGCGAGTCCGAAGCCGTGTGCCGGGTCTGGAGGTGGTCGGGGCGGACGCCATCTTCAGCGTCGAATGCGACATCTTCGTTCCCTGTGCGCTCGGCGCGGTGTTGAACGACCACACCATCCCGCGCCTACGCTGCCGGGCCGTCGTTGGCTCGGCCAACAACCAGTTGGAGGACGAGGAACGGCACGGGGCCATGCTCCAGCAGCGCGGCATCCTCTATGCGCCGGACTACCTGGTGAACGCCGGCGGGCTGATTCAGGTTGCGGACGAGCTGCACGGGGCGAACCCAGAGCGCGTGTTGGCAAAGACCACCGCCATCTATGACATCCTGCTCCGCGTCTATGATCTCGCTGTCAGCCGCGGCATTCCGACGAGCGTGGCCGCCAATCAGTTGGTGGAGCACCGCCTGCAGATGGTTGCCGACCTCAAGCAGATTTCGGTCGGCAGCGTCAAGGAGGCGTGAGCGTGGCAGACACAGCAATGCTGCGTAAGCCGTCCGACGTGACGGACGACGTGCTGCTGAACCTCTACACCGAGATGGTGCGGCTGCGCGTGTTTGACCGCCGTTGCGTCCGGCTGCAGCGAGCGGGGCGCATCGGCACCTATCCGCCGCTCGAAGGCCAGGAAGCTTGCCAAGTGGCGAGCACGCTGGCGCTTCGACGGCAGGATTTCGTCGTCCCGACGTACCGCGACTACGGCGCGATGATGGTGCATGGGGTCCCGATGGAACACATCCTCATGTATTGGAACGGGCGCGCCGAGGGGTGCGAGATTCCGGACGATGTGAATGTCTTTCCAATTGCGGTGCCAATTGCCACGCAACTCCCCCACGCCGCCGGATTGGCGTGGGCTGCGAAACTGCGCGGGATTGACCAGGTTGCACTCGGATTCTTCGGCGACGGAGCCAGTTCGGAAGGCGATTTTCACGAGGCGCTGAATTTCGCTGGGGTGTTCCAGATTCCGGTCATCTTCTTCTGTGAGAACAACCAGTACGCCATCAGCGTGCCGTTCCGGCGCCAGACGGCGACCCAGACCATCGCGGAGAAGGCGGCGGCCTACGGTGTGCGCGGTGTGCGCGTTAACGGACAGGATGCTCTGGAGGTGTACCGCGCAGTGCGCTCGGCGGTCGAGCAAGCGGCGGCGGGTGGAGGACCGACCTTGATTGAGGCACTGACCTACCGCTACGGCGCGCACACCACCTCGGATGATCCGTCGAAGTACCGCGACCCCTCGGAGGCAGACGCTTGGCGGGAGCGAGATCCGATTGTGCAGCTTCGCCAGTCCCTCGTCAGTTGGGGGCTGTGGGACGACGAAGCGGAAACGGAGCTCCTCGAACGGCTGGAGTCGGAGGTGACGGCCGCGGTGGCGCGGATGGAGGCGCTCGGGCCGCCGAACCCAGATCACCTGTTTGACTGCGTCTACGCGGAGTTGTCGCCGCACCTGGAACGGCAGCGGCGCGCGTTGCGCGCGGAGTTGAAGGACTGGGAGGGGACCGACCAGTGACAGAGCGCACTCTGATTCAAGCCGTCAACAGTGCCCTGCAAGATGCTCTGGCAGGCGACGAGCGCGTGCTGTTGCTCGGTGAAGACATCGGTGTGAATGGTGGCGTGTTCCGCGCCACGGAGGGACTGCTCGAGATGTTCGGAGAACACCGCGTGGTGGATACGCCGCTCTCCGAGGCGGGCATCCTGGGAACAGCCGTCGGTCTCGCGGCAAACGGCCTCATCCCCATCGCGGAAATCCAGTTTATGGGGTTCATCTATCCAGGGTTTGAACAACTGGTGGCGCACGTCGCTCGTCTGCGGACGAGGTCCCGTGGCCGATACAGCGCCCCGATGGTGGTGCGCGTCCCGTACGGCGGGCGCATCCGGGCGCCGGAGTTGCACTCCGACTCGACGGAAACCTACTTCATCCACACACCTGGATTGACGGTCGTCACACCGTCCAACCCGTACGACGCCAAGGGCCTCCTGCTGGCGGCGGCGGCGTCTCCGGACCCGGTCATCTTTCTGGAACCGATGCACATCTACCGCGCGTTTCGGCAGGAGGTCCCGGACGACCCGTACACCGTCCCGCTCGGTCAGGCGGCGGTGGTGAAGCCGGGGAAAGATGTAACCGTCATCAGTTGGGGTTCCATGGTGCGAGATGTCGCAAAGATTGCCGAGGCGATGGAAGGAAGCGGGGGACCTTCGGTCGAATTGGTTGACTTGCGCACCTTGTCCCCGATTGACGAAGACACGGTCTTTGCTTCTGTAAGACGGACAGGGCGCGCCGTGATTGTACACGAAGCCGTCCAGTCCCTTGGGCTTGGCGCAGAGCTCGCCGCGCGCATCAGCGAGTTTTGCATTCTGGACTTGGAAGCTCCGGTGACCCGCGTGGCGGCCTGGGACGTCCCGCCCCCGCTGTTCCGCCTGGAGGATTGGCATGTCCCGACAGAAGCGCGCATCCGAGCAGGTATCGAGCGCGTGATGACGTTCTGAATACGAGAAGGAGTGAACCGCGTGGCCGAGGTGGAGTTTCGCCTGCCGGATGTGGGCGAGGGGATTCACGAAGCGGAGATTGTCCGCTGGCTGGTGGAGGAAGGCGAGCGGGTCAATGAACTGGACCCACTCGTGGAAGTACAGACGGACAAGGCGCTGGTGGAGCTGCCGGCACCCGCGACGGGGGTCGTCTCCCGCATCTTGGCGATGCCGGGGGCGATTGCTCGGGTTGGCGAGGTCCTCGTCGTCCTGAAGTCCAGCGGATTGAAGCCGACGACGCCGAGTGGGCACCCCGCCCGGACCGCCCCCGAGAATGCCCCCGGTGAAGCCCAGGTGGCGCGGCTGCAGGAGCCCCGCCGGCCGAAGGCGACGCCCGGCGTCCGCCACTACGCTCGCCAACTCGGTGTCGACCTCTCGAACGTGAAAGGGACAGGCCGCGACGGCCGCATCCGGAAGGAAGATGTCGACCTCGCTGCCAGAGCGGCCGCGCGCCCGGAACCGGCGGAACCGCCTGAGCCGGCTGAACCGGCGGTTCGCCGCCGGACGCTCCCCCAGGATGACGCGAACACGTCCCTGCTGTGGAGTGCGGTTCGCCAGGCAGAACGGGAGCGGCAGCGGCATACCCGCGTGCAGCCTCCGGCTGAGCCCGATGCGGATACCGTGCGCAAGCCATATCTGGAGCGGGTGGATCGCTTGGCGGAGGAGCGGGGTCGCCAGTCGACGCGGGTGCCGTTCCGGGGCATTCGCCGCGCTACGGCGGAGCAGGTCAAACGCTCTGCTTTCACGGTGCCGCACGTCACCGCCTTTGACGAGTGCGACGCGACAGAGCTGGTGCGCCTGCGCGCAAAGTGGAATCAAGCCTTGGAACCCGTGGGGCAGCGCGTCAGCTACCTGCCGTTTCTCATCAAGGCGACGGTGTCGACCCTGAAGGCGTTCCCGTACTTCAACGCCCGCCTTGACGAGGAAGCGCAGGAGATTGAACTGCTGTCCAACTACCACATTGGCATTGCGGTCGATACGCCACACGGCCTGTTCGTGCCCGTCCTGCGCCACGCGGACGAGCTGACCGTACAGGAGATTGGCGAAGAAATCTACCGCCTGTCGGCGGGAGCTCGGGCCCGGACGCTGAAACCGGAGGACCTCCGGGGCAGCACGTTCAGCATCACCAACATGGGCCCCATCGGGAGCTTGTTTGCGACGCCCATCATCAACTATCCAGAAGTCGCCATCCTGTGCGTTCATCAGATACAGCGCAAGCCGGTCGTGATTGGGGACGACATCCGCATTCGCGACGTGCTCACCTTGTCGCTGTCGTTTGACCACCGCGTGATTGACGGGGCCATGTCGGTTCGCTTCTTGAACCACTTAAAGGCCTTGATTGAAGACCCCGAGCGCCTGATGTTGGAGTTGCGTTAGGGGCGTACCGGAACCGATGACATCGCACGCGCGGAAACGCGGAAATGAGGGATGGAAGATGCCGCTGGATAAGTTGCGCGACCCCGCGCTCGAGCGGCTGTTTGCGGCTGTGTTGTCACTGCAGAGCGTCGAGGAGTGCTTTCGCTTTTTCGATGACCTGTGCACCATCGGAGAGGTGCGGTCGTTGGCACAGCGATTGGAAGTTGCGAGAATGTTGAGAAAGGGTTACACTTATCACCAGATTGAGGCGGAAACCGGCGCGAGTACGGCCACCATCAGCCGGGTCAAGCGGTGCCTGCACTATGGGTCGGACGGGTACGCCACCGTCCTCGACCGCTTGGAGCGCGGCGAAGGCGCGCCCTGACGGGCGAGGGCTGGTTGGACTGCCCTTTCAGCTCCGCTCGGCGCAGCCGATGAAGAGAAGCCGCAGCAGGGTCTCCGAAACGGCGCCTCAGTGGGCCGCGGTGTCGGCTAGAAAGACAAACAGGATGGGCGCACACAGGCACGTGATGACCGCCACGATGACCACCGCCTCCGACAGCACTTCCGGCAACGCACCGACGCGTACCCCGATATCTGCCGCTGCTACCACCAGACTGAGTCGAGCCGACACCAGGAAACCGCCGGCGAGCGCGGCTCGCCGCCCATACGGGCGCGCCATGCGCCACGCCGGAATCAGTTTCGTGACGAAGGCCGCACCGAGCAGGACCGGAACCCACAACAGTGCGCGGAACTGCTCCAGCACCGCCAGGTTGAAGTTCATGCCGACGGAGATGAAAAAAATGGGAATCAACAGGCCGTAGCCGATGCCGTGCGCTGTTTCTTTGACCCGGCGCTTCCAGGCGAAGGGCAGGGCAGACACGATGATGCCGACGAGGAAGCTGCCGAGTATCGGCTCGGAACCGCTGAATTCGGCCACCGCCGCAAACGCGGCCACGAGTGCGACCGCGCCGCGGGTTCGGTTGGAGACGTCACCAGCGAGTCGGCGCGCGCGGGGGAATCGGCGAAGCCAGCGCAGGACCGCGTACGCAGCGAGCGACAGCGGCAACACGACCAACGTCAGGAAAAAATCGGTCGCGTCGCCCGACCGGCGGGTGCTGAGAAACAAGCTGAGCAGCAGCATGGTGCACATGTCGGCGAGGAGGGCGTAGAGCAGCAGCACTTGGCCGAACGGCGTGTGCAGCCGGTCCGACTCCTCGAGGATGGGGACAATCACACCGAGTGACGTCGTCGCGAAGAGCAAGGTGAGCATCCACGGGTTGACGGGTTCCGGCGACCGCCAAGCGATGAACCACGCCACCAGGTAGGACATCAGCAGGGTGGCGAGGAAGCCGTTTGCGGCAGTCAACAGCGGGTGTCGCTGTCCTTCCGCCACACGACGGAGGCGCAGCAAGTTGAGGTCGACCTCGAGACCCGAGATGAACATGAGGAACAGCAGTCCGATGAAGCCGAGTTGCGTCAGCCACTGCTGGTCTTCGGCGCTGAGGCGACTTGCAAAGACGTGCAGGTGTAGGACGACGCCGAACAGCAGATAACCGACGGCGGACGGGATGCGCAGCAACGGAACCCGACTGAGCAGCGTCGTGAAGACGAAGGACGCACTCAGAATCAGCAGGAAGATCTCGATGGTGGTGCTCACGCTCAGCCCCCCAAACGGGCCCGCCCGCTTGCGGTGCAAGCGGACAACCCACTAGACACGGTATGTACGGCGCGCGGACATTATGCCGGAACGCCACGGTAGAGGAGGAGACGGAGATTGAGAGGCATGGTCGAGAACGCCATCGATTTCTTCGATATGATTGGCCAGACGGATTGGGGCAAGAGTTTGTACCGCACACTGGTACACTGGATTGGGATTCACATCCACGACGAAGTGCTCGACGTGGGCTGCGGGGCCGGACACTTTTTGGCACAGCTGGCGCAGCGGGCAAACCGGGTCGTGGGCGTGGATGTCGACCCAGCGATGGTCAGTCGGGCCGAGCTGAATCTCGGGGACTACCGCGCGGACAACGCGCAGGTTGTGGTCGGGGCGATTCAAGCCCTTCCGTTTGCCGACGCGTCGTTCGATGTGGTAACTTGTATCAATGTGCTCTTCATGTTTGAACATCCCATCCCGCTGGTTCAGGAGTTGTACCGCGTCTGTCGTCCGGGCGGCCAGGTGATACTGGTGGACCCCGCTGAGCGGCTGAACCCGTGGACCGCCCAGACATACTGTCTCGAACACCGCTCCGAAGACTTTGAACGAGACAGTTTTCTCTCCTTCGCCACGGCGGCTGCGCGGTACCGCAGAAGTCACGAGGTGGACTTCGGGCCAGCGTTGGACGCGTGGGGGATTGAGCGGATTGAGACGTCGCACGTCTTGGACGGCTTGTTGGACCTCGTGCGGATGGTCAAGCCTGGAGAGAAACCGGTGCGGGTTGCCAGCTTCCCATGGGTGGGGACCGACGCTGCGGCAGAGCTGGCACCGGGCATGCGTCCCGATGACTCGGCCTCGCAGGCAGCGGAAGGGGACGTCAGGGACAAGCTGCGGTGAAGGTTGTCGAAGGGACCAGAAGTTTTGTTGCGAAATGTTTAAAATTGCGGTTCAGTAATCAGAATGTTATGTGGTAGAGTATCTGATGGAGTTCGCCCGGAACAGTGGGCCGCGTCCTGTTCCGCCGGTCTCGCATCCGCTCGTGCCAACGAACGCGTGCAACTCCTCGTCTCGGTGGAGACTGGACAGTGGGCGTTCCATACAACATCTCGTTTGGGTTAGGAGAATGTCAAGTGGACCTGATGAACAAACAAGGGAATCTTTTGAGCAAAGTTCAGGAGTTGGGGCAGCTTCTCCGGAGTTCGAACACGCAGGTGGACTTCCACGAAGTCGCCGAATTTTTGAGTCGCGTCATGTCCTGCAACGTGTACATCGTCGGGCGCAAAGGCAAGATCCTCGGATACGGCGTCCATGAGCACGCGCTCACCGAAGAGTGGCTCAACATCATGACGAAAGAGCAGCGCTTCCCCGGCGATTTCAACAAGCACCTGATTCGGATTGAGCAGTCCGTCGCCAACGTGGAGGACAAGGAGCCGTTTTACGTGTTCTCACCGGAGGAGAACGAGTCGTTCCGCAGCAAGTTCATCAGCATCACGCCGGTCATCGGCTCGCGGGAGCGCCAGGGCACGTTGCTGCTCGCCCGCTCGTCCACGCCGTTTACGGACGAAGACCTCATCTTGGCGGAGTACAGTGCAACCATCGTGGCGCTGGAGATTGTCCACGCGCGCCAGCAGCGGAAGGAGGAAGAGAGCCGCCTCCGCGCCCTCGCGCACCTCGCGGTCGGGTCGCTCAGCTTCTCCGAGTTGCAGGCGGCCAACTACCTCATGGAGGCCGTGAAGCAGTCGCCGGACGGCATCGTCGTCAGCAGTCAGATTGCCGATGACCACGGCGTCACTCGCTCTGTGATTGTCAACAGCATCCGCAAGTTGGAGAGCGCAGGCACCATCGAGAGCCGGTCACTCGGGATGAAGGGGACGCACCTGCGCATCCTCAACCCGTACGTGGAGGATGAGATTGCGCGGCAGTTCGAGCGCTGAGCTCCTGTCGCGCGGGGGCGGGACGCAACCCCCTTACGAACCGGGCAACGCACACAGGGCGCCCGGCCGGCTGTTCCAGCTGGCTGGACGCCCTGTTTTCGTCGTTGCACGCGCTGTCTGCGGACTTACACGCCCTGTTCGGCGAGACCAAGCCAGTAGTGGCACAGGGTCCGCAGACCCCGGTCGAAGTTCGCCAGGGAGAAGTGCTCGTTCGGGGCGTGGAAGTTCTCCGTCGCGAGACCGAAACCCATCAGGACCACGGGAACGTCGAGGATGCGGGTGAAGGTCTCGACAATCGGGATAGATCCGCCCATCCGCGTGAACGCCGCCGGCACACCGTAGGCCTGCTCGTAGGCGCGGGCAGCGAGCTGGATGGCCGGGTGGTCGAACGGCGTCACGTACGGCTGCCCGCAGTCCTGGCGAACAACCTCCAGGCGCACACCGGGTGGGCAGTGCCGCGAGAGGTGCGCCGCAATCTGGTCCTGAATCTCCCGCGGATCTTGATTCGGAACGAGTCGACACGTGATCTTGGCGTGCGCTTGGTTGGGGATGACGGTCTTGGTCCCCTCCCCTTGAAAGCCGCCGTACACGCCGTTGAGCTCGAGTGTGGGTCGGGCCCACTGCCGCTCGAGTGTGGTGTAGCCGGTCTCGCCGAACAATTCGGGAACGCCGAGGTCCGCCGCGAGTTGCGCGTCGTCCGGGGACAGTTCCGCAAAGGCGGCCCGCTCGTCGGCGGTCAGGGGCACGACGCGGTCGTAGAACCCTTCCACGGCGACGCGGCCATCCGGCAGGTGCAGCGACGCCAATAGTTCGACGAGGGCGTGCAGCGGATTCTGGATGGAACCGCCGTACAGTCCGGAGTGCAGGTCCCCGTTGGCACCCGTCACGTGCACTTCGAGCGCGGCCAATCCGCGCAGGCCGTAGCAGACGCTGGGCTGATTCGGTCCGAGGATGGTGGTGTCGGAGATGACGAGGACATCCGCGGCGAACTGCTCGCGGCGCTCCTCGAGCACGGCGTGCAGGTGCGGGCTGCCAATCTCTTCCTCGCCCTCGATGCACAGCTTCACGTTGACCGGCAGCTGACCGGTCGTCTGCATCAGAGCCTCGAACGATTTCAGGTGCATGAACACCTGCCCCTTGTCGTCGCTGGCCCCGCGGGCGTAGATGCGCCCGTCGCGAATGTCCGGTTCAAACGGCGGTGTTTGCCATAATTCCAGCGGATCGACCGGTTGCACGTCGTAGTGCCCGTACACGAGGACGGTCGGCTTGCCTGGCGCGTGCAACCAGTCCGCGTAGAGCACCGGGTGGCGTGGCGTCGGAATCAGTTCCACGTGTTCGAACCCAATGCCAGCAGCCATCTCGCCGAGAAACTGTGCGCAGTCGCGCACGTCCGCTGCATGGGCCGACAGCGTACTGATGCTGGGATACCGCAGCAACGTCCGCAGCTGTTCCAGGTGTTCATCCCGGTGCGCCGTCAGGTATGTATCAAAGTCGGTGTTGGCCATCGTGATCCTCCCATCTGATTGGTCTGAAAACATTATAGTACACCCGCGTCGGTGGTGCAGGATGCCGACGGGAAGTGCTGGATCTGTCCCGCGCCCGGGTTCACATTTTCACACGGCGGGAATATAATAGGGGCAGAAAGTTTCCTTAAGGAAACATCGTGTCGGGTTCGCCACACTGTTTCAGTTGGGCAACAGTGTTGGCGTTGGGAAAAAAGCGCGGGCGGTGGTGCGAGCCCCGGTCCGGTAGACGAGTGAGGAGGGAGCGCGTTGAGTGAGATCTCGGTGTCGCCGCACAAGATGAGCACGCGGTCGCGGACGGTTCGAGCCGGTGAACAGGCGGCTGCCGGCGGACGTCATGGCCTGCGGGCGCTCCTTCCGTTCATTGGCCCGTCCCTCATCGCTGCGATAGCGTATGTCGATCCCGGCAATTACGCGACCAACATCCAGGCCGGAGCGGCGTACGGATACCGGCTGCTGTGGGTGGTGGTGGCCGCCAACTTGATGGCGATGCTGATTCAGACGCTCGCCGCCAAGGTTGGGATTGCGACCGGAAAAAACCTGCCGGAGTTGTGTCGAGATCACTTTCCCACGTGGGTCAACGTCGGCTTGTGGCTGGTTTCCGAGGTGGCCGCGATGGCGACCGACCTCGCCGAGTTCCTCGGAGCCAGTTTGGGCCTCAATCTGCTGCTGCACATCCCGTTGCTTTGGGCGACGCTGTTGACCGGCGTGGTGACGTTCGCCATCCTGTCGCTCGAGCGGTTTGGCTTTCGACCAGTGGAGGTGTTCATTGGCGCGCTGCTCGCGGTGATTGCGGCCAGCTACCTGATTGAGCTGGTTCTCGCGCCGCCACAGTGGGGGCCGGCACTGCACGGAATCGCGGTCCCTTGGATGGCGGATGCCGGCAGTCGCATGCTCGTCGTCGGCATCATCGGTGCGACCGTCATGCCGCACGCCATCTACCTGCACTCCGGTCTGACCCAGCGGCGCATCGTGCCGCACTCGGAGGCCGAGGCGCGGCGCATCTACCGGTTTGAGCGGATGGACGTCGTGATTGCGATGACCCTGGCTGGACTGGTCAACCTCGCCATGATGATGGCTGCAGCCTTGTTCCACCGCACCGGGCATTCGGCGATTGGAGATATCGCCGGGGCGTACCATACGCTCGAGCCGCTGCTCGGTCCGGCGGCCGCCGGGGTGTTCCTGGTCTCACTCCTCGCGTCCGGCATCTCGAGTT
Source organism: Alicyclobacillus sp. (assembly GCA_023511295.1). Lineage (GTDB taxonomy): Bacteria > Bacillota > Bacilli > Alicyclobacillales > Alicyclobacillaceae > JAIMBT01. The sequence goes on along the minus strand of JAIMBT010000006.1, from coordinate 22,425 downwards.
CCGCGGTCGGGACGATGGCTGGGCAGGTGATTATGCAGGGGTTTGTCGGGTTCTCCATCCCGATTTGGGTCCGCCGCCTGGTGACGATGTTGCCGACGGTCGCCGTCGTGGCGCTCGGCGTCAATCCGACGACCACGCTGGTGATGAGCCAGGTCGTTCTCAGTTTCGCCCTGCCGGCGCCGCTCATCACCCTCATCCTGTTCACAAAGAACCGTCGCCTCATGGGGCCGTTGGTCAACCGCCGCCTCGTAACCTGGGTGACGGGCGGGATTGCGGGCGTCATCATCGCCCTCAACCTCTGGTACCTGGTGAGCCTGGTCTGAGTCGCGGTCGCGTCTGCGTGCCACCCGAGGCGCTCTGCATTGTCTCTGCGGTCGACAGGTGCTAAGCTGAGGGGAGTGACGTTCCGTCAGGAGAGTGAACGGCTGTGAGAAGCAGGCAGGACATCGCGCGCGAGCTGTACGAACAGAGTCGAGAGTGGTTTCAAGGGCGGACGTGTCATCCGGAACCGGAGCAGATCTCCCGCTTGATTGAAGGTATCCAATTCGTCCTCCTGCCGAACTACTTCCGGCCGGCGGACGCGTCGTCGGTGGAGACGTGCATGGAGAAGTTGCACGCGTTGATGTCGGAGCAGATCCACCGCGCGATGTACAAGCGCTGTCCGCACAAGGATGGCACGACGGAGTCGCGCGCACACACCGACGCTCTGGCAGACGCGGTGTTGCAAGAGCTGCCGACCCTGCAGCAGATGCTGCACGAGGACGTCCTCGAGACCTACGAAGGGGACCCTGCCGCTACGGGGTACGACGAGATCATCCTCACCTACCCGGGTTTGTTCGCGCTGATGGTGTACCGAGCCGCGCACGTTTTGCACCGGCTGCAGATTCCGCTGTTGCCCCGTATGATGACGGAGCACGCGCATAAAAGCACCGGGATTGACATCCACCCCGGCGCGCAGTTGGGCCGCGGCATCATGATTGACCACGGCACCGGGATTGTGATTGGCGAGACGGCCGTCGTGGGAAACCACGTCAAGCTGTATCAAGGTGTGACGCTCGGAGCGCTGTACTTTCCACGGGCAGAGGACGGGTCGATGGTTCGGCGCACGCGCCGCCACCCGACGGTCGAGGATTTCGCCGTCATCTACTCGAACGCGACCGTACTCGGCGGGGACACGGTGATTGGGCACCACAGCGTGATTGGCAGCAACGCCTGGGTGACGTCGAGCGTGCCGCCGTACTCGAAGGTGCGGTACTCGGCAGATCGACCGGAACCGCCGGCAGAAGCGACGCCCCGGTCCGCCCTTGGGACAACTTGATTCCGACTTCTGCGAGCGGTATGATGCGCATAGAAGACCGCCCCGTATCCGCCTGCCAGCGCGGTGGCGGACGCGGGACAGACAACTGAATGCTGTTTTTCCTTCGGGGCAGGGTGAGGCCGCAGGTCCCAAAACGGTGCGGGCGGCCAATTCCCGATCGGTGGTGAGTGCCTACCGCACGAGTCCACGAGCCTACCGGGGCGCGCTGCGCCGCGGGCGGCAGGAACTGGTGAGAATCCAGTACCGACGGTATAGTCCGGATGAAAGAAGGAACACCGCAGTCGACGAACGGTTTCGGTCGCGGGCACGCCCGCGGTCGTCGAGCCGCTGCGTCTGCGGGTGTGTGTTCTGACACAAGCGTCGGCGACAGGGGCCTGGTGGGTCTCTGAGCGAAGGCGCATCACCAAGCCCCCTTTTCCGACGAAAAGGGGGCTTCGTTCGTACAGCAGGGGGGAGCAGGGGTGACGCATTCGACCGCGGACGAAGACGTCCACTACATGCAACTGGCACTGCAGCTGGCGGAGCTGGGCCGCGGGCAGACGAGCCCCAACCCGGTGGTCGGCGCCCTGCTGGTGCGCGACGGCCGCATCGTCGGCCAGGGAGCGCACCTCCGCGCAGGGGAGGCCCACGCCGAAGTGCACGCCCTGCGCATGGCCGGAGAGGCCGCCCGCGGTGCGACGGCCTACGTGACGCTCGAACCGTGCAGCCACTTCGGACGGACGCCGCCGTGCGCGGACGCCCTGATTGCGGCTGGGATTCGCCGGGTCGTTGTGGCGGCAGCGGACGTGAATCCTGCCGTCGGCGGCCGCGGCATCGAGCGGCTGCGTGCGGCTGGGGTGGAGGTTCGCACGGGCGTGTGTGAGGCACAAGCCCTCCGACAGAACGAGGCGTTTCGCACGTGGGTTCTGCACCACCGTCCGTTTGTCGTCTGGAAGTGTGCGGCCACCCTGGACGGCCGGATTGCCGCGGACTCGGGACACAGTCAGTACGTCACAGGCGCTGTCGCGCGGGCGTCGGTCCAGGACCTGCGCCGGACGGTGGACGCCATCGCCGTGGGGGCCGAGACCGCCATCGCAGACGACCCGCGGCTGACGGTACGCCGCCACGGTGAGGCGGAGACAGCGCACCAGCCGCTGCGGGTGGTGTTCGACGCGCGGTTGCGGCTGCCCGCGCACCTGCAGATGCTCCGCGAGCCCGGCCGGACGCTGGTCTACACGACCGCAGAGGCGGCGGCGGAGGATGAAGCGCGCCTGCGTGCAGTCGGTGCAGAGGTCGTGCGGGTGGCGACGGACATCGACGGGCGGGTGAGCGTGCGGGCCGCCTTGGCTGACCTTGCGGAGCGCGGCGTCTGCAACCTCCTGCTCGAAGGCGGCAGTCACCTGGCGACCGCTTTTTGGCAGGCGCAGCTCGTCGACAAGGTCGTGTACTACGTGGCACCGAAGCTGCTCGGCAGCGGCGTGCCGGCGTTGCGCGGGCCGGCGACCGACCACATGCAGCAGGCAATCCCGCTTGCCGAGGTCACCTGGGCCGCCTGCGGAGAGGACCTGCGCGTCGAGGGGTACCCGGTGTACGCCTGCCCGAACCACGTGAGCTCCGGGAGGAGGGCCAACGATGTTCACGGGACTGATTGAGGAAGTGGGCCGCGTCGAGCGGCTGGAGGGTTCCGGGTCCGGTGCGCACTTGCACATCGCCGCGCGCACCGTGGTTTCCGACGTCCGGGCCGGGGACAGCATCGCCGTGAACGGTGCGTGCCTCACCGTGGTGCGCTTTCATCCAGCGGGCTTCGTCGCCGACGCCGTGCCGGAGACGTTGCGGCGGACCACGCTCGGCGCGCTCGCCCCGGGTCATGCCGTCAACCTCGAACGGGCGCTGCGCCTCACAGATCGCCTCGGCGGACACCTGGTGTCTGGCCACGTGGACGGTACCGGAACCGTGGTGCAGCGGAAGGGCGAAGGGTTGGCAACCGTTCTGCGCATCGCCGTCGGAGCGGAACTGTCGCGGTACATCGCCGAGAAAGGGTCCATTTGCGTGGACGGCGTCAGTCTGACTGTGATGGGCGCTGCATCCGAGTGGTTCGAGGTCTCCGTCATTCCCCATACTGGGCAGAAGACGACGCTGCTCGAGCGGCGTGTCGGCGACCGGGTCAACCTGGAGTGCGACGTGTTGGCGAAGTACGTCGAGCGACTGTTGATGGGCGCGCCGCAGCCAAGCCTCGGGCCCGGGATTGACAACGAGCCGACAGCGCATCCCGGCGGGATTGACATGGACACCTTGCGGAGGTTTGGCTTTGCGTGATTGAACGGCGGTTTCGACCAGCCGACCGACAGAGGGAAAGGGCGGATGGACAGTGTTGGACTCGATACAGGACGCAATCGCGGATCTACGGGCCGGCAAAGTCGTGATTGTCGTCGACGACGAGGACCGCGAGAACGAGGGCGATTTTGTGGCGCTGGCGTCGCGGGCAGACGCGTCCGTTGTCAATTTCATGATCACGGAGGGCCGGGGACTGTTGTGCGTGCCGTTGACGGCGGAGCGGGCAGCCCGGCTCGGCCTGCAGGAGATGGTCGAACAGAACACCGACCGCTACGGGACCGCGTTCACCATCTCGGTGGACCACGCCGCCACGCATACGGGTATCTCGGCGTTCGAGCGAGCGCAGACGATTGCGGCGCTGGTCGACGAGCAGTCGCGACCTGGGGACTTTCGCCGGCCCGGGCACATCTTCCCGTTGCTCGCCCGACCGGGCGGCGTGTTGCGGCGGGCCGGCCACACGGAGGCGGCGGTGGACCTGGCGAAGATTGCGGGCGAGCCGCCGGTCGGCGTCATCTGCGAGGTGCTGAACCCGGACGGGACGATGGCGAGGCTGCCGGATTTGCAGCGGATTGCGAAACAACACGGCCTGAAGATCATCTCCATCGCAGACCTCATCGCGTTTCGCAAGGCGACGGAAGTGCTGGTGGTCCGCGAGGCGGAGGCGAACCTCCCCACGCGCTACGGGAACTTCCGCGCGGTCGTATACACCAGCCTGCTCGACGACAAGGAGCACGTGGCGCTGGTGATGGGCGAACTCGGGCCTGATCCGCTGTTGGTCCGGGTTCACTCAGAGTGCCTGACGGGCGATGCGTTCGGGTCCTTGCGCTGCGACTGTGGACCGCAACTCCACGCGGCGATGCGCCAGATTGCGGAGGCGGGCCGCGGCGTGTTGCTGTACCTGCGCCAGGAGGGGCGTGGGATTGGGCTGCTCAACAAGATCCGCGCTTACGCGTTGCAGGACCGCGGCGCAGACACCGTCGAGGCGAACGAGCAGTTGGGGTTTCCGCCGGATCTTCGGGATTACGGCATTGGCGCACAGATCTTGTTTGACCTCGGCGTCCGCCAGATGCGCCTGTTGACGAACAACCCGCGTAAGGTGAGCGGGATTGCGGGGCACGGGCTGACGGTGGTGGAGCGGGTGCCGCTTGAGGTGGACCACAACCCGTACAACGAGCCGTACCTGCGCACGAAACAGGAGAAGATGGGTCACCTGTTGACATTGAAGTGACACGGGGATGAGGGCCGGCCAAGGGGTGTGGTCGGATGGAAGGAACGCGGGCGCGGTCGGTGCGCCAAACCATCGAATATGGAGACGGAGGGGACAAGGTGGTACAGAAACTGGAAGGACACCTGATAGGTCAAGGGTTGCGGTTTGGGGTGGTCGTGGGGCGGTTTAACGAGTTCATCACGTCGAAGCTGCTGAGCGGGGCGCTTGACGCGCTCGGGCGGCACGGCGTGGACGAGCCGGCGGTGACGGTCGCGTGGGTGCCGGGGGCGTTCGAGATCCCGTTTGCGGCGAAACGCCTGGCAGAATCTCGGCAGTACGACGCGGTGATCTGCCTCGGCGCGGTCATCCGCGGCGCGACGCCGCACTTTGACTACGTCGCCGCGGAGGTGGCGAAGGGGGTGGCGCAGATCTCCCTTTCGACCGGGACGCCGACCATCTTCGGGGTGCTCACGACGGACACGATTGAGCAGGCGATTGAGCGCGCGGGCACGAAGGCCGGTAACAAGGGCTGGGAGGCGGCTGTCACGGCCATTGAGATGGCCAACCTGAATCGACAGATGGGCTGAGCGATTTCGCGTCATCCCCCACAGACACGAAACGGAACGCTGGGTCAGGACGACCTGGCGTTCCGTTTCGTGTTTGGGCGGAAAACCAGCTTGTGATCGATCTTGTTCATGTGTTATATAAGTTATATAACAAACAGAGGATGGCGAACAAGGGATGGAGATCTTCTTGGATGTGGGCAGTGAAACGCCCCTGTACCAGCAGATCCGCGACCAGGTGGTGGTGGGTATCGCCGAGGGGCGCCTGCGGGATGGCGAAGCGCTGCCGCCCACGCGCCAGTTGGCGGCCGACTTTGGCATCAACTTTCACACGGTCCACAAGGCGTACGACCTGTTGCGGCAGGACGGCTTGGTTCGGGTCAGCCGGAAGACGGGTGCAGTGGTGTCTGTCCAACCTCCGTCCCCTGGGTTTCCCGAGCTCTGGCGCGAACAGGCGCGCGTCTGGTTGGCGGAAGCGTGGCTGCGTGGGTGGACTCGCGAGCAGGTCCTGCAGCGGTGTGTGGAGATCTTGGACCAGTTCGTCGAACGGGGATCTCAGGTGGTTTCGGATTCGGCCGGGGGTGCGTCCGGCGCACATGGGGAGGTATCGGAGGGATGAGCATCGTCATTGTGTACTGCATCACCATCGGCTTACTCAACGTGAGCTTCGCGTTGGTTCCGGAACTCAGCGAGCAGACCGTCCAGTTTGGCGTCCGCGTGCCCCCAGCCTTCGTGGATGCGCCGTCCGTCCGGTCCGCCCAGCGCGCCTACCGGGTCCGCTGGTGCGTGATCTTCGCGTGTATCCTGGCTGCGTGCGGGGCGGTACTGGTGCTGGGGTGGTGGGCGAACCCAGGCGCCCTCTTCGGTCTGATGGCGGCCTCGCTCCTGCTTCACTTCGGCAACTTCTACGGCGCGCGGCGGAAGCTGTTGCGGGCGAAGAGCGACGAGAACTGGTATGCCGGCTACACGCAGTCGCTTGTGGCCGATACAGCCTTCCGCCGCGCGGTGCGGGCCCCATCCCTCCTCTGGGCTTTGCCGGCGCTCGTTGTGACGCTGGCGGCGTGTGCCATTGGGGCGCGCGCCTACGCGAGCCTGCCCGCGCAGGTCGCGGTCCACTTCGGCTTGAACGGGCAGCCAGATAGATGGGCGGCGAAGTCTCTGTGGAGCGTGTTCGGCCCGTTTCTCATTGTCCTGGCACTGACGGTTGGCCTCGGGGCTCTGCACCTGAACGTGCATCGACTGCCGGTCCGGCTGGATGCAAGCCGTCCCGCAGCTTCCCAGGCCCGGGCCGCGGCTCTGCAGCGTGCGACGCTGCAGAGCGTGTGGGTGTTGCTCGCCTTCGTCGCGCTGGGTCAACTGTTCGCGCTGCTGCCGGTCTGGGGCGTGGCGGCCCTGGGAGTGTCGACGGCTGTGGCCGTCAGCCTCAGTACCATCGCCTTCGGGGTGCTGATAACGCTTGTGCTCCTCGTTCGCGCCGCGCAGACTGCCCGGCGCGTAGACGATAGCGCTCGAGCGTCCGTGCGGGTGCAGCGCGACGACGACTCGTTCTGGGTGGGCGGTGTCTTCTATTGGAATCGCCACGACCCAGCACCCATTGTGCCGAAGCGCTTCGGCGTCGGGTGGACCGTGAACTTCGCCCACCCTGTGGCGTGGCTGATGCTGCTCTGCATCGTCGCGGTCCCGGTGGTCATCGGCCTGCTCGGGGGCGGCCGTCGCTGACCCCGTCGACGGGGCCTTCGAGATGCGCCGGTTGGCCGCCGCGGCTCTGTCCCGTCTGTTCGGTGAAACGAAAGGGACCGCGTCAACGTCAGAAGGGATATACGAGACGACGTGGCCACGAGTCATCGTCATGCATCGATGGAGGGGCGAACCAATGGGACGAACGGACAACACGGAGACACCGCGTTCACAGCGCCGGACGGGCATGCGCCGTCGGCGCCCTCGACACCGCGCAGCGTGGTGGACGGCCACCCTTGCACTCACGGGGAGTGCGCTGCTTGCGGGTTGCGGGGCCAGTCACACGGCGAACGCTGAGGCGCCGGCCCATCAGACCGCCAGCTCGGCGGATGCCAACGCACAGAGCGGTCCTACCAGCGAGGGACGCGGAGGTGGTGCGGCGTCGACGGCAGGGCCGGCGAACCAGGCTGGCGCCAACACCGCGGGTGGGACCAGCGGAGCGGCCGCCAGCGGTAGCCAGGATGGGCGTGGGAGCGGATCGAATCCCACCCACACCCCGGAGGCCGGTTCCATAGGAGAGACTGGAAACGGGGTGGGCGGAACCCGCTCGCCAGCTGCTGGCTGGAGCCTCGTGGCGGGTGGCGGGCAGACCGCGGCGTACCCGCTGCAGAACGCTCCTGGATTCGCACCGGATGCGGTGCAGTTCGTCGATTCCGCGCACGGGTGGCTGGTTGGCCCCAACCAGATCTACGCCACGTCGGACGGTGGGCGCCGTTGGGCAGAGGTGTACCAGACGTCGGCACAGACCATCCTCCGGGTCGACTTCGTCAACCGCGACACGGGGTTCGCCCTGATGACGGCGGCCGGCAGCGGGGCATCCGGCTTGGCGTTGTGGCAAACGTCGGACGGGGGACGCTCCTGGCAGAAGGTGACGCCGGCCAGCGCTGCCGACGCGCTCCCGGGGGCCCTGCAATCCGGGCAACAGGTACAAATCCGGTTCCTCGATGCGCGCACCGGATTCGTCTTTCTCAGTGGTACCACGGCGGAGATGACCGGCGCGTCAGCGGTGCCTGCGGCGGCGTATGAGACGACGGACGGGGGCCAGCACTGGCGCGCGTTGCCGGTTCCGAAAGGTGCGACCGCCGTCGCTTACGCAGACGCAGGCCACGGCACCGCGCTGGTGTCCGGCGGCACGCAGTTTCAGATGGAGCGGACATCCGACGGCGGGGCGACGTGGCAGACCGTGTTGCAGAAGTCGACCCAGAACGACGTGACCGGGCAGGTGTGGATGGACACGCCAAGGGACATCTGGGTACAGGTGATTGGTGGCTACGGGATGATGCAGGAAGGGTATACCCTGTTCCATTCGGCCGACGCCGGGGCCACCTGGAGCACACCGGTCGCCAATGCCACCGCTGGCGGTGGACCGGCTCCTGGCGTGCCGAACGCCGGGCCGGCAACAGCCGGACCAGGGCTGGTGGCGGACGACATCGACGTGGTGGATGAAGGACACGCCTTCGAGGCGGGGGTGTCTCTGCCGACGGGGCCGTACGGGATTGTCTCGACCGGACGAACCGGGGACGGGGTGCACTGGCAGAATGGACCGGACGGATTCCCAGGCAGCTTTGGCGCCATCTCCTTTGTGAACGACCAGCAGGGTTGGTTGGTCACCCGCGCGGACAACCGGTTTGCGGATGTCTTTGCGACGGTGGACGGCGGGGCCAATTGGTCGCTGATCTACCAGTTCGTGTTGAGTCCACAGGGCGTGCAGAACGGTCGCTTGACGCCGATTGCGTACACCGCGAACCAGTTGCAGGAGGCCGGGCAGACGGGCCAACGCGACGGCATCCCGGTCTGGCTGCCGACCCTCGGCCTGGACAACGACGCGTTGCACATCGTCAAGACAGACGGCGACGGATCTATCGGGTTGGTGTACAATCACATCTGGCTGATTGAATCGAAGCACCCTGTCGACATTCCGAGTGAGCCAGAAGTCCAGTACCAGGAGCAACTCGCGGATGGGTCTGCGGCGCGCTACGTCGAGACGACCAACCAGCGCGGTCAGGTGAACCAGTTCCTGTTCTTCAAGCGCGGCAGCACCTACGTCCTCATGGAGTACCTGCAGTCGAACGCTCCGTACAGCGACTGGCAGATGGTGCGGGTGGCGAATTCGCTCGAAGCCGTGACACAGGCGTCGTCGTAAGGGGATGGAGGAGGCGCACGAGGTGACCAGACATCGAGCCGGCGCGCGGCGGGTGTCCGCCGGTCAGGCGGGTCGCTCGCGTTGTTGACGCACGTCCACCACTGGTACGCGCTCGTTGCCCAGGGCGGTACGCTCGCCGCGTGGGTCGGGTTCTGGCTGATTGTGTTCGTATCCTTCGTACCTGTTTTGCCCATCCCGCTGATTGCCGGCGCGATGGGCGCGGTTCTGCCGCTCGTCCCGGCGGTGTTGGCTGCATGGTTGGGCGCCTGCTTCGGCGCCCTGCTCAAGTTCTTCCTGGAGCGGACCATCTTGCTTCGCCCCGTCAATCGGTGGTTACGCCGGTACCGGCACTGGCGGGCCCTCGTCGCGCTGTTGGAGCGGCACGGGTTCTACGCCGTCTTGATGACGCGGCTCATCCCGGTCTTTCCGTCGTCCGTCGTCAACACGGCGGGGGCGGTGACCGGGATCCCCATTTCCGCATTCGTCTGGGCCACCCTGCTCGGAAAACTTCCGACGATGGTCGTCTTCACGGTTGCAGGCGCACAGCTGACCACGCATTTCTGGCGGACCATGGCGTGGCTGTCTCTGTACGGAATGGCGACCGGAGGGGCGGCGTGGTGGGTCGGTGCCCGGCTGCGCCGGCGCCCCGGCGCGCCCGAGGGTCGCTCGCAGCCCGGACGGTAATCCCCCCTTGGTTTGATCACACTTTGACACGGACCATCGGAGAAGCCCATAAATGTCCAAAATAGGTAGACAACCCCATAAATGACGGTGCTTCATTCGACTCTTATGACCGTGATCGTCGATCCGGATCGACCTCGCCATCGATAGACACGGAGGATGAAGCCCATGAGGGGAATTCGATTGCGCCAAGGGTCCATCGCGGCTCTGGCTGGTATCGGCATGCTGGCTGCCGCACCGGTGTCGGCACTCGCCTGCACACCTGCGGCGGTCGGGCACACCCACGTCAATGTCCACGTCAACGAGCACGTGAACGCGCACGTCAACAGCCACGTCAACGAGCACGTGAACGCGCATTTGAACAGCCACGTCAACGAGCACGTGAACGCGCATTTGAACAGCCACGTCAACAACCAGCTCAACGTGCGGAGATGGCAAGTCGTGCGCTGGTCTGGATGGGTTTCGTGCGGTGAACCGGCTACGCTCACGTGGCATCCGGTGGGCTGCGTGACAGCGGTGCCGCGTGGGAACGCGACGAACCGGACCCACTCCGGAACCACCTCCTGTGTCGTCGGAACGAGCCGGACCGCGAGCGCCGGCGGATGTGCGGCCGGCAGCGCCAGTGCGCACGGCCAGGCGGGGGTGGGCCAGGTGTGCAGCGGATCGACCGCGGCGAGCCACGGGACGGACAGCGGACAGGTGGAGGTGAAGGTCGTCACCACCGTTTCGGGCGGCGGACCGAGCCACGCGAGCCCGCATTCGCCCGGTGCGCCGGTGTCTCAGCCGAGCGTCGGGCACGTGTCGTCTTCGACGAGCATGGGTTCTTCCCACGCTGCCCCCAACCGCCCGGCCGCCGACAAGCTGCCCCAGACTGCCACCCGAGGGCCGCTCTGGATGGGCGTGGGTGCTTTGCTGGCGGTGTTGGGGGGCATGGGCCTGGTGGTTGGGCTGCGCCTGCGGCGGTCGTGACAGAACACAGGAGGGCTTGCGATGCGACGCGCATGGAGATGGATGGGATTGTGGATCTCTGGGGTCACAGCGGTCGCGGGAATGGCCGTGTTCGCGGTGTACGGTTATCAGTACGCCTCGGAGACCATCTGGCTGAACCGGCAGCCGGTACCTGTGTACCAGCCTGAAACGGGCGCCGTGGCGGGTCAGACCATCGCGGCCGATGCCACGGCACCTGGGGGCACGGAGGCTTTAGGGGTTGGCCTGTCCGGCGGGGCCACCCGCGAGGGGGACACGAGTCCGTCTGCTGTGGGGACGAAGCCGCTGTGGACTCCACTCCCGGCCGATGGGATGCGGATTGGGACGCTGGATATCCCATCCCTGGACCTGACCGTGCCCATCCTGCAGGGTACAGCAGATGCAGATCTGGCGAAGGGGGTCGGGCACCAACCCGGTACCGCATTGCCGGGCCAGCCGGGCAACGTGTACCTCGCCGGACACCGAGACACCGTGTTCACGCGCCTGCGGTATCTGCAAAAGGGCGACCGGATTGTCGTTGGGACGCCCTACGGGAACTTCGTCTACCGGGCGGTGGCGTTTCGCGTGGTGCCTGCGACGGACGTCGCAGTGATGAAGCCGACGACCGCGGATACACTCACCCTGCAGACGTGCTACCCTTTCACGTTTATCGGACCCGCGCCTTATCGCTACATCGTGACGGCGGAACTCGTATCTGCCCCCGCCGCGGCGCGGTGATGCGTGCGGGCTGTCGGAAAATCGTGTAGACTGGGCGCAGCGAATTCGGTGGATGGGAGCGCACGGGATGAGTCTCTGGAGGAACCGGGATTTCATGGAGCTGTGGGTCGGGCAGACCGTGTCGGAGATAGGGTCCCGCATCACCCGCGAAGGCCTGCCGATGGGGGCCGTCCTGCTGATGGGGATCTCGCCCCTCACGATGAGCGGTCTCAGCCTCGTCACACAGCTTCCTGCATCCCTCGCGGGGTTGTTCATCGGTGTCTTCGTGGACCGGCTGGCGCGGCGGCCGCTCATGGTGGCAGCGGACGTCCTCCGCGCGCTGCTGTTGCTGGCCGTCCCGGCGGCAGCCCTGGCGGGGGTCCTGCACCTCTGGATGTTCTTCGTCATCGCCGGATGTACGGGCATCCTGTCGCTCGTGTTCGACGTCTCCTATCAGGCCTACTTGCCGTGGCTGGTAGGGCGTGAGCGGCTCATCGAAGGGAACGCGAAACTCGGCGTGACGTCGGCGGCGGCGGAAGTGGTGGGCCCGGGGCTGACCGGCATCCTCGTGCAACTCCTGACAATCCCGCTGGCCATCGGGTTGGACGCCCTGTCGTACCTGTTCTCTGCCGGGTCTCTGCTGGCCATCGGCCGCCGCGAACACCGCCGTCACAGCCGCCGCAGCGGACAAGCCGCGCACCGTTCGGAGCCATCCGGCGAACCGGTCGCGGTTTCGCTCTCCAACTGGCGGACGGAGTTGGCCGACGGACTTCGAGCCATCCGCCGCGACCCGGTGTTGCGCGCGCTCGCAGGGGCGGCGGGCAGCTTCGGTTTGATGAGCAGCGCGCTGTTCGTGCTGGACACCTTGTACGCGCTGCGTACGCTGGGCCTGACGCCTTTCTGGTTTGGCGTGACGGTGACGATGGGGGGCGTCGGGTCGCTCGCGGGCGCCGCGTTGGTGCGGCCGGTTGTTCGACGCTTCGGCGTGGGCCCGACGCTGCTTCTCACGATGCTGGTTCAAGGTGCGTCCGGCGTCTTTTGGATCTTAGCCGGCGGCCCGGTGTGGCGGTCCGTCCTGTGCCTGTTCGGTTGGCAGCTCGTCGGCGATACGGCGGGGATGATCTACGAGATCCTCGACACCACGCTTCGCCAGACACGCACCGCGGACGCGATGCTCGGTCGCGTCAACGCGACCATCCGCGTGCTCACCGTCGGCCTCACCGCCCTCGGGTCCTTGCTCGCTGGTGTGGTGGGACAGGCTATCGGCATCCGGCATACGCTCATCTGGGCGACCGCGGGGATGGTCTTGTCCACGCTGTGGCTGGTGGGGGCGCCGACACGGCGGCTCAGGGAACTGGGCGGAGCACGGGGGGAGGTGTGAGGCCCAGGCGGGCGCAGGCCGCAGGAGCCGGGGCTGGGAGGGGAGAGCGAGACAGACTTCGGGTGCGGTCCGAGCGCGCCAGGTTTGACAGGGCTTGACGCGCTCAGTCCCGCGGCGGTTCCGGTCCGTCCTCCGCGCTACGCGCCATGATGAGACAAAGTCCGCCGAGCAACACCAACAGGATGACGAACGCCACGCCCACAGGAACCGCCCCTTCCTGATATACCCAACTACGCGAGGATACCACAGGGTTCGCGTCGGAGTCTGTCGGAATGCGGGTCGCGCGCCCAAAAAACTGCGGATGGGGGACCATCCAGCGCGGAATCGCGGCCTGAGTCGTCCCCGCTGCGCCATCGCTGCTCCCACCGTGCGGTGTCCAGACAAGACCTTCGTCGACCGCGGGGGGCTCGGCGAGACAACGGCCGTACCACGGCGGTGTACAATGGGGTTGTGACGTGCGGCGGCGGGAGGGCGCCACGTTTCAGCCTCTCGCGCAGGCGCGCGCCCGGAGAGGGGGATGTGCGAAGTGGTACCTGCCCTGTTTGTGGCGCATGGGTCGCCGATGGTTGCGATAGAGGACAGCTCGTACGGGAGATTTCTGGACGCTTTCGGCGCGGCGTTTCCGCGGCCGAAGGCCGTCGTTGTGTTTTCCGCACATTGGGAGAGCCGGGTGCAGCAGGTCAGTGAGATGGATGCGTACTCGATGATCTACGACTTCAGTGGCTTTCCAGAGGCGCTGTACCGGGTGGTGTATCCGGCTGTGGGCGACCGGGCGCTGTCGCGCCGTATCCAGGAGCGGTTGACGGCGTCGGGCGTTGCCTATGCCGCGGAGACTCGGCGGGGGCTTGATCACGGTGTGTGGACGATTCTCCGGCGCCTGTTTCCCGATGCGGACGTGCCGGTGATTGAGATGTCCGTCAACCCGGACCTGACCCCGAGAGAACAGTATGCCATCGGTGCTGCACTGGCGCCGCTTCGAGCGGAGGACGTGCTCGTGATTGGCAGCGGGGTGACGGTGCACAACTTTCGACTGCTCCGCTACCAGGGAGATGCCCAAGTCCAATCAGCCCTCGAGCTGTTTGAGGACTGGCTCGAGGAGCACTTGAAAGCTTGGGACCTGTCGGCACTGTTCAACTACGCGGAGGCCGCGCCGAACGCCCAACTGGCCGTGCCGCCGCAGGCGCGGGAGCATTTTGTACCGCTGTTCTACGCCATGGGGGCGGCTGGACCGCGCCCGTCCGTCGAGACCCTGCACCGGAGCTGGCTGATGGGCGTCATGACGAACACGGTCTTTCAGTTCTCCTAACCGGGCCGCCCCCGTCGGCTGAGGCTGGGGCCGGCCGCATCGTGTGTTTGCCGAGACTCGATGCGGTCAGGCCAGTCCGTACAACGTGCGGGCGTTGTCTCGCAGCACCTGCTGCGCCCACCGCTCCCGCACCTGTGCCCCTGTGAATCGGCCGAGTTGCGGGTCTTCCAGGTGATGCCCGAGCGCGTCGCGGAACAGCTCGGCTGCCAGGAAGTACAATTCAGGGCGCGTGTGCGCGTCCGACGCGAACAGGAATCGGGTGTACGGCGCCAATTCCAGCGCTTCGGCGACGACGCGGCGGGCAGCCGTCAGTCCGAGCGGGACGATGAGCGAGGTATCGAAGTACACGTTCGGGTATACGCTGGCGAGGTAGCCGGCCTCGCGGTGGTACGGGTAGGTGTGGAGCAGCACGACCGCCAGGCCGCGGGGCGTGAACGCTTCGATAAAGGTGCGCAGGTGCAGCGGGTTGCCGAGCAGCAGGTCCGTGTCTGGGTCGCCGTAGCCCGTGTGAAACTGCAGCGGGAGGGACTGTGCGGTGAGAGATTCTGCCGCATTCCAGACCAGGAAGTGGATGAGACGCTCGTCCGTCAGGCGCGGCTTGCGGCTCGCCGCCCAGTCGCGGTACGCCGCACGCGCTTCCGCCAAGCTGACGGCGCGCAGCCGCAGGCCGCATCGGTACGCGGCAATCGATTTGCCGCCGACGTAGCCGTCCGCGCGGGCTGTGCGCACGTGTTCCGAGACCCCTTCCCACCAGTCGTCAAACGGCCGATCCGCTCGGAACTCCAACTCTGCCAGCCGCTCCAGCCGCAGGATGGGATGCACCTGAACGCCTGTGAGCGCCGCCAACTGCGTCGGACGGGGCGCGCCTTCCGGTGCGAAGCCGGTGTCCACATACAAGGCCTCATATCCCGCGTCGTGGAAGAGTCGTTGCGTGTATGCGGCGTAGTCTGTCTGGCCCAAAACGGCGCGGAGCGCTTGCCAATCCGCCAGCGCGGCTGAATGTTGGCCGGTATAGCGGTGCACCACCTCCAGCACGGCGTGCCAGATGGGGCGCGCCGCCAGGTCCAGCAGCGGATAGTCGCCGGGCGCTTCCGACGTGGCTCGGAGCATCGCGTCGACGTCCGCCTTCCGGTCCTCCCCCACGATGGCGTGGCAGTGATGGTCTGTCAGCGGAATATCCTGGACGAAATCGTGCACGTCGCCGCCCCCTTCAGATGTGCTCTGCAACGCTGTGGCAGAGAGCTGATGTGTGTGGCACCCGGTCTAAAACTTGTAGAAGTGGTGCTGCAACTCAAACGCGGTGTCTCGTTCCGCGAACGCCGCCGCTTCGGACCGCTTGACTGCGAGGTAGGACCGAAGCCGCAGGTCGCCGAGCAGCTCTCGGAAGAACGGGTCCGCTTCGAGAGCGTCCAGCGCCTCCGTCAGGCTGGCGGGGAGGCGGACGATGCCGAGTCGTTGTCGATCCGCTTCGGACAGCGTGTCTGGGTCGACCTCGACGGCGCTGCCGGGGTGCCAGCCGTGCACAATCCCGTCGAGACCGGCGGCCACCACCGCCCCAATGGCGAGGTACGGATTGGCAGACGCATCGCTGGCTTTCAACTCCATGTTCATCGACCGCTCTTCGTTCCCCCAGAAGGGCGACGCGATTCGGACCGCGGCCTCGCGGTTGTCCGGCCCAAACACGGTGTACGCGGAACTCCACGACCGCGGGTTGAGTCGGCGGTAGGAGTTGACGCTCGCGCAGGTCAGGGCGACGAGGCCGCGCAGGTGCCGGAGAATGCCCGCCGCGAACTGGTATCCCAGTTCACTGAGTTTGTAGCGGTCGGTCGGGTCCCAGAGCAGGTTCTTCGATCCGTCCCGGCTCCACAGGCTGAAGTGAATGTGCGCTCCGTTGCCGGCTTGGTCCGCGAAGGGCTTTGGCGCGAAGGAGGCGACGAGGCCGTGTTGCTTGGCCACAGCGCGGACGGTCTCGCGGTACCGGACCTGGTTGTCAGCGGCCGCCAGCGGGTGCGTCGGTGCAATGGAGAGTTCGTGTTGGCCGTGGCCGAGTTCAGGGTAGTACTGCTCCGGTTCGATACCCTGGGCCTTCAGCGCCCGCATGATGTCTATCGCGACGGCATTGCCAGCCTCCATGCCGATGGAGCTGAAGCAGAGCGAGGTGTCAATCGGGACATACGACCCGTCCTCTGCCGTACGAGCCAAGGTGAACTCGTCTTCGTACGTCGTCATCACTCGGATGCCGAGGGATTCCGCCTGAGCCACGACCGATTTGAGAAAACTGCGCGGGCAGGCCGCCCACGGGGCGCGGTCCAAGCTGAGCAAGTCACACATCATCGAAGCGACCTGGGGCTGGTACGGCAGGACACGAAAGCTGTCCGGGTCCGGCATCAGCCGGACTTCGCCGACCGGACCCATGTCAGGGACGGACTGCAGTTGGTCGAGCATGTTCATCGCCATCATCGCGGTGGTGAGCCCGATGCCGCCTTGCATCCGGCTCGCGAGGTGGTCAGCGTGGGTCAGCTTGCCGCGGATGGTGCCGCCGTTGTCCACGTACAGGAACTCCACCAGTTCGACGCCTGCGTTTTGGGCCTGTCTCGTCACATCTTCTGTCTGCAAGAGAAAGCGACCTCCTTTTTGGTTTTGCGAAGCCGGCATCAAGACCCGGCGTGGACGTTCAGGTCTTCCACAATGCGCGAGGGAAGGGATGGATCACGGGCGGACAAGACTTGAATCAACACAATTCCGAGGAGGATCCATGCGGCTGCGATGTACGGAAACAGGTTGAACGGCGGCGCTGGGACAGGGTAGACGTTGCCGTAGATGGGCCAGAGCAAGGCGAGGAAGCCGAGCACCGGAATGACCAGGTGGCGCGTGTGCGAATATCCCTCCGCGCGAAATCGGCGAAAGAAGCGAATGGCAGCGACGTTGATGAGCAGGTACGCGACCAAGAGCGTAAACGTGCCGATGGTCCCGAAGTATGAATAAAAGTTGGCGGCGCCCGCATGAAGCCCGCAGGCGAGGTAACACACGAGCATCAGGATGCCGATGGTGTGAACGGCGTAATGCGGTGTCCCGTGTCGCGGGTGTACGCGGCTGACGAACGAGGGGACAGTGCGGTCGCGCCCCAGTGCGTACAGCATTCGTGAGCACGCGTTCGCAGAGCCGAGCGAACAGGCAAAAGCGCTGATGGTTGCCGCGAAGTCGACGAAGGTGCCCATCGCGTGCCCTACGTACCGGGAAGCGAGTGTGTCGAGCGGCGCCGTCGACGCCGCCAACGCCTGAACGTGGCCGGTGCCAAAGCCGATTACCTGCGCGTAACTAACGAAGATGTAGAAGATGCCAGCGGCAATCACGGTGCCGTAAATGGCGAAGGGCACAGCGCGCCGCGGGTTTTTCGCTTCTTCGCCGAGGGTCGCAGCTCCCTCAAACCCCGCGAACGACAGCACCGCGAAGATGATCCCTGCGCCGACGCCCGACGCACCGCTGCCCGCGAAGGTGAACGGCGTCGCCGTGTTGCCGTTGGCCCCGCCCTTGCCGACGATGACCAAGCAGAGGATGAGGACGACGACGATGGAGATGAGCTCGAGGAGGAGCGCAAACCGCGTGGACAGCCGGATGTCGCGGTAGGAGAAGAACCACACGACGAGGACGCCGACGACCACCCAGACGGATGCTGGCGTCCGAATGCCGAAGTGTTGCAGGAACGCGCTCGCGAAGTTTCCAAACAGCGCAGCACACCCTGCGGCGTAGCAGAAATAGGTGGCAGTCAGTGCCCAGCCGGAGACGAAACCGGTCTTTGGTCCGAGGCCGCGCGTATTGTAGGCGTACACGGAGCCGGAGTGGGAGATGCGCTTGGAAAACTCGAAGAACGATACGCCCACCAACAGCATCGCGATGGTCCCAATCAGGAACGACAGTGGAACGCCAGCGCCCGCCGCACCGGCGGTCGGCGCTGTATTAAACGCCATCGCCATGGTCGGGGCCACGATGGACACCGACAGGGCCAACACCTCAACGAGCGAGAGGTAGTTCTTGCGCAGTTGCGTCTCCGCCAACGACACATCCTCCTCCGTACGCGATTTCGGCGGACGGGCAGCGAGTTTGCGGATTCACACGTGGGAAGGCAGGGGTTACATCCGCCGTGGCTCCATCGTACCTTTCGTTCAGACGATTATCAATATTGGGATGAGTCGTTTGCGAAGTGCGCGCGGATGATGGCCGCGAGCACGCGCGGCTGTTTGGGAGGGACCTGGTGGCCCACTTGCGGGACCCAGGTCAAGGTGGAGCCGGGGATGCGCCGTTGCAACTCGCGTTGATACGGTGCGGCATACCCGTCCCAACGGCCGCAGACGAGGAAGACGGGGGCCGAGATCTCTGGCAGTCGGGTCAAACAAGGCTGCGGCAACAAGCTGGCGAAGAGCGCGCTCGAAGTCGCTGGGTCCGCCAGACACCCGGCCTGAAACATCCCGGGGATGTCGCTCCAGCGGCGGGCGTTGCCGAAGGCAAAGGCCAGCGCCGATGTGCGCGGGATGGTTCGTGTCGACCAACAGGCCAGTCGCACGCAGGTACGCAACACGGCCGTCGTGCGGGGAAACGCGCCGACGGCGAAGACCGCCCGGGTTCGTTCCGGGAAGCGGCCGGCAAACTGCAGGCTGATACAGCTGCCAAGCGAATAGCCGACCAGCGTCGCCCGACGGTGGCCGAGATGGTCGAGGACGCTCGCCACCTGTTGGGCGAGGCCGTCCAGGGAGACGCCTTCGCGCCACGGGGAACTGCCCCGGTGACCGGGAAGTTCAAACCGGATGAGTTGGTGGTCGCGGGCCAGGTCTCTCACCAGCTCGCGGTACACGGTTTGGCCGACCATCACGGGTGGGATGAGGACCACGGGAGGACCTTCCCCGACGACGTCGAATGCAACGGTGCGACCATCGGGATCGACACATGTCAGCACGGAGATGGGGCCTCCTTTGCCGGTTGAACGGTCGGCGGTCTGGACCCCATCATAGCAGACCCATAGAGGAAACTCACGGCGGCGGCCCACTGGGGACCCGGCGGCGGCGAGCGACGGCTTGCAGCGCTGCGGACGCTTCAGCGGGGAACGTGGCGCTGTTGGAGGGATGGTACATGTCCGATTGGGCGGACTGGAATCGCAGGCGCTGGAACGAGATCACTGAAATCCACGTACGGTCGCCGTTTTACGGTGTGACGGAATTCTTGCGCGGGGCGTCGACGCTCCGTTCAGTGGAACAGGGCGCTTTGGGCGACGTACGCGAACGCTCGCTGTTACACCTGCAGTGTCACTTTGGGCTCGACACCTTGTCGCTGGCTCGGCTCGGAGCGCGTGTGACGGGTGTCGACTTTTCCGAGCGGGCCATCGGCTGGGCAGAGCGCCTTCGAGATGAGGCCGGTTTGCAGGCGCGCTTTGTGTGTGCCGACCTCTACGAGCTGGACGAGGCGCTCGACGAGACGTTTGACCTCGTCTTCACCTCGTACGGCGTCCTCTGCTGGTTACCGGACTTGGCGCGCTGGGCCGCCATCATCGCTCGGCGGCTGAAGCCTGGCGGCCGCTTCGTTCTGGTGGAGCACCACCCCATCACGAACGTGTACGACGTCAACGCAGAGGGGCAGTTGGTGCGCGCGTACCCGTATTTCAACGCGGAGCCGATTGCGTGTGAGTCGGACCGGTCGTACGCGGATGCGGACACGCCGGTTCAAAACACGAAGACGTTTCAGTGGGACCACACCTTGGCAGACGTCATCAACGCGCTGGCCGGAGCCGGGCTGCGCATCGAAGCGCTGAAAGAGTACCCGTTCATGGATTACGAGCGGTTTCCGGGCTGGATGGTGCGGGACGACGAGGGCTGGTGGCACCTGCGCGAACGGCCGTTCCTGCCGCTGTTGTTCTCCGTCGAGGCGGTCCATCAAGACGGTCCTCCAAGGGGCGCCCGATAACGCTGGCCGTCTACACCCCGGCATGCGCCTCCACCGCGTACGTCACATCGCGTGGCAGGACCACCTCAATCTCGGTCCCCCCATTCGGTACGCTGTGGATGAGGAGTTGCCCGCCGTGGGCCTCTACAATCTTCCGCGATACCAAGAGGCCGAGCCCGGTTCCGCCCTCTTTGGTCGTGAAGAACGGTTCACCGATACGGCCGAGGATGTCCGGCGGAATCCCGGGGCCGTTGTCGCGGACGTAGAGGGCCACACGGCCGTCTTCCGTCGGGCGGGCGCCGAGGACCACCGTGCCGCCGGATGGCATCGCCTCCATGGCATTCTTGACCGCGTTGACGAGGACCTGCTTCAAACGCTGACGGTCACAGGCCAGCGCGTACGGGTCTCCCCCGTGGACGCGAGCGAGGGTGACGTTGCGCAACAGGGCTTGGTGCGACATGAGTTCCACCACGTCGTCCAGCAGGCAGCCGCACTCCGTGCGCGCGAAGGTCCCCGTCGTCGGGCGTGAGAACACCAGCAGCTCGTTGACGATGGACTCAATCCGGTCCAACTCGTCGCGCATCACGCGGGTGTACGATTCGCGGGTGGTCCCGGAGGCCCGAATCAGATCGACGAACCCCTTCAGCGCGGTGAGCGGGTTGCGGATCTCGTGCGCGAACCCCGCGGCCAGCTGCCCGACCGCCGCCAACCGCTCGGAGCGGATGAGCGTCTCTTCGGCGGCTCTTTGGTCGGTCACGTCGCGTGCAATCACGATCTGTCCCATGGGCGTCCCGTCGCTGTGCCAGATGGGCACCCGGACGATGTCGAGGAGCTGCGTTCCCCCGCGAGGTCGCTCGTACGCAAAGGGGGTGTGCGTGACCTCGCCCGGCAACCCGGCGGACAGGCGGACGAGGCGCAGGAACGACGCGCGGTGGGACGGGTGGCAGAGGTCGGCCAGCTCCGCCGTGGTCTTGCCCCGGAACTGATTCTCCGGGATGCCCGCGCTCTGCAGCAGCGTCTGGTTGGCCTCAATCCAGCGCCCGTCCTCGTCAATCAAGCAGATGAGGTCCGGCAATCCGTCGATGAGGGCGCGCAGCCGCCGCTCGCTGTCCGCGAGTGCCTGCTGATGTCGTTTGCGCTCCGTGATGTCGCGAAAAATCGCGAGGACGGCGTGCCGCCCCTGGTGCTGAACCGGAATGCCCGCGACCTCGACGTCCCGCTCCTCGCCCTGGCAGGTGATGAAGTGCTCTTCCTGCAGCTCGGTGGAACGGCCCTGCCGCAAGTGCTCCACGCGCGTTTGGACGAGCTCGTGCTCATCTGGTCGTACAAACTCGTAGATGGAGCGCCCCACGAGGTTCTCCCGGCTTCCCGCCTGCAGCACGCGAACGGCGTGTGCGTTGGCGTCCACCACCACACCGTCGACGTGTATCAGGACGGGGTCCAACAGCGTTTTGAGCAGATTCTGGTAGTCCACACGGCGGTGTTCGAGCGCCCGCTCTCGTTGCCACAGCGCCGAGAGCAACCACGTGACGGACAGGAAGTCGAGGATGCGGATGCCGGTGAGGACCAGGGGGCGGTGACTCAGGTGCAGGAGGAACGCGGTGGAAGCCGCCAGCCACAGCGCCGACGGCAGAACACCGAGCAAGGCAACCGACCGGGACCGGTTCTGCCAGGGTCGCCATGGCATCCACACGGGTGAAGCCGAAAACGGTCGCAGTTTCACAGGTCCAACCCTTTCCCGTTTACGTTTTCCATAGATTGTGCACAATGACGTGCTTCTCCTCATGCCGTTCGTCCCAATTATCACGATATTATGACAGATGAGTTCCAGACGCAAGGGGGGTCTCCGCGCCGTGGTGGTCCTTTTTATCCGTTTCGACCCTCTTCGCGAACCGTCGCCGACCGGATTCGACTGTCGCGACAGCGGGGGGGATGGAGGCCGGTCTGACCCTCGGTGTATGATGGCGATAGAGGGGGGCGGGCCGTGAACGAGCGCCTGGCGGAGAAGTCTTTTTGGGAGGACTACTGGGACAAGGAGACCAAGTGGGTCAATCCCCGCGACTACTTATTCAACGACCTTCTGCGGCGTTACCTGCCGCAGGGCGGCGACTACCTGGAGATTGGGTGTACACCGGGAACGACCATGGTGAACTTCGCGCAGA